>CALOBG010000146.1:0-11245 GCA_942490995.1 uncultured Gammaproteobacteria bacterium | reverse complement strand
CGCCTCGAGCGCTTTGGTCAGGGTGCGGATCGATTCGGTCTGATCCACGCCGACCTGCGTCTCGCCAACCTGCTGGAAGTCGATAATGACACCCGCGTGATCGATTTCGACGACGCCGGACTCGGCTGGTTTCTGTATGACATCGCCACCGCGCTCAGCTTCATGGAAGACCGCGCCGATCTCGACGAGCTGATCGCGGCCTGGGTCGCCGGCTACCGCTCCGAGGCGCCGCTTGCCGACGCTGAGGTTGCCGAAGTCCCGACCTTCCTGATGCTGCGGCGCCTGGCGATCGTGGCCTGGATTGGTTCGCACTCCGAAACCGATCTGGCGCGTGAACTCGGGCAGCCCTTTACGCGGGCCAGCGTGCCGCTGGCGCGGCGCTACCTGGCCCGCTTTGCCGCGACCGCTTGAACGGCGCCGGCGTATTTGGCGACACATTATCGGCCCGATCGCAGGCAGACGAATATAAGCCTATGTAAATAAGGATAATTATTTCTGGCCCAGTATTTGCTTCGTGATCTTGAAAGTTTGTTGTGCAGCCCTCCCGGCTGCGTTCGCCAACTATCAGGACACTCAAGTGATGCAACGGAACGTGATCAGGTCAGCAACGCTGACGCTACTTCTCCTCGCGAGTTCGATCGCCGCGGCGGTACCGGTCAACTTTGTTATCTCGGGCACGGTCAACGGGGTCGACCTTGGCAATATCTACGGCCTGAGTGCCGGTGACACCGTCATCGCCACCGCCATGTTCGACGACGCGGTGATCGCGGCGCTCGGGAACGGCGTCGTGGAAGCTGGTCAGGCCGGCAACGCCTTCGGCGCGATGCTGAGCTTAAACCTCGGTCTGGTGACCCTGGTCGAGAGCAATGACATCGATTACATCGGCGACATTTTTCCAACCCTGCTGTTTTTCAACGGCACGTTTACCGGCTTTGATTTCGTTGCCGACCTCAACGCCAACGGCTCTCCGATCGACCTTGATGTTGACGGCCTGGCATTTACCGGGTCCGACGGCCTGTTCGGTAACTTTCTGCTCGATACCCTGCGCATCACGCCCAAGGCCGTGCCTGAGCCGGCGACGCTGCTGATGTTTCTGAGCGCGCTGGTGCTGGTCGCCACGCGACGTTCAGTGGTGCCTGCCCGCGTCGAGCGCTGAAGCGCGGTCGCTTGCGCGTTGCGCCGTCGGCCGCGCTTGGATACTGTTTGTCTGCAATGACGACAGGACACCGCCATGACTCTGAGCACCGACGCTATGAACGACGAGCAGCGTAAAGCCGTCGTTCTGACCTACTTCAAAGCCCTTGATGCCGGCGGGACCGCGGCCGACGGCACCGGGTTGTTCGATCTGTTTGCCGACGACGCGCAGGCCTACTTTCCGAAATGGGGGATCGCCGACGGCAAGCTGGAGATCATGGAAATGTACGGCGCGGTCGGTGAGATCCTCAAGTCCATCAAGCACCACTACGCGGATTTCAACTGGGTGTTTTCGGGTACCGATATGGTGGTTTGCGAAGGCACCAGCCATGGCCAGCACCGCGATGGCGCGTGGACCGCCGACCAGCCCAAGTGGGGCGCGGGCCGCTTCTGCGATGTGTTCGAGATCCGCGGCGGAAAAATCCAGCGCCTGTTCATCTATCTCGATCCCGATTACGCCAACCAGGATGCCGCCCGCTACCCGTGGCTGGGCGGGGCCTGAAGCGCGCTGGCCAAACCTGGCGGGAATGCGCGGTATCCAGCGTTGTGAACCAGGCGTAGGTTGCGGCGGTACCCTAGCGGTTTCGAGGGACGAAACATGCAGTTGACGATAGACAAGAATTTGTCGGCGCGCATGCGCGATGGCACGCTGCTGGCAACAGATGTGTACCGCCCGGCCGCGGAGGCGCGCTATCCAACCGTGCTGCTGCGTTTGCCCTACAGCAAGGAGGTGCCGGCGCTGCTGTTTCTGTCCGGCGACATCCTGCGCATCGCCCAGGCCGGCTATGCGGTGGTGGTCCAGGACTGCCGCGGGACGTTTAAGTCCGAGGGCAAGTTCAATCCCTATTTCCAGGAAGCCGACGACGGTGCGGACGCGATCGCCTGGTGCGTCGAGCAGCCTTGGTGCGATGGCAGCGTCGGCACCATGGGCGCATCGTATTATGGCGCCACCCAGTGGCTGGCTGCGACCCGGCAACCGCCGGCGCTGAAGGCGATGGCGCCGTTTATCACCACCGATCAGTACTACGAGAAGTGGACCTGCCAGGGTGGCGCTTTTCAGCTCGGTTTCATGCTGCAGTGGGCGACGAGCACCTTTGCGGTTGGCGAAGTCGTGCGTCGTCTCGGACACGGCGCGGCAACTGCGGCCGACCTGTTCACCGCGTTCGCCCACGCCGACGCGGTTGCTGAACGGTACTGGCACACGCCGCTGACCGAGTTACCCGAGCTTGCCGATCTGACCCCCTATTTTGCCGACTGGCTCGCGCATCCCGACTACGATGACTACTGGAAAGCCGCCGCACCGTGCGAACACTACAGCGCGATCACGGCGCCGGCGTTGAACTTCGGTGGCTGGTACGACCTGTTCCTCGGTGGCACGCTGGCCAATTATGTCGCGATGAAAGAACGTATTCAGCAGAAGCTGGTGATCGGACCGTGGGTGCACGGTTATAACGGCGGCGTCTACCCGGAACGCAACTTCGGCATGCTCGCGCACGATGCCGTCGCTGACGTTACCGCCCAACAGATCCGCTGGTTCGATCGCTGGCTGAAAGGCGAGGACAATGGCGTCGAGCAGGACAAACCCGTCAGGCTGTTCATCATGGGCCCGGACGTCTGGCGCGAGGAGGACGACTGGCCGTTACCGGACACCGATTGGCAGCAGTTCTACCTGCACAGCGACGGCCGCGCGAGCGTTAACGCCGGTACCCTGTCGACCGAGGCGCCGATCGAGGAGCCGGTTGATACCTACCTGTACGATCCGCGTAACCCGGCGCCGACCGTCGGCGGCGCCACGTTTCTGCCCGGTTTGTTCATCGCCGCCAATGCCGGTCCGCGTGACCAGTCCGGCGTCGAACAGCGCGCCGACGTCCTGTGTTACAGCACCGCGCCGCTGGCGCACGACACCGAGGTCACCGGCCCGGTCACGCTGGTGCTTTTTATACGTTCATCGGCGCTCGATACGGACTTCACCGGCAAGCTCGTCGACGTGTATCCCGACGGTCGGGCCATGCTCCTGACCGACGGTATCCTGCGCGCGCGCTATCGCAACGGCTTCGAGCGACCCGAACTGATGCGGCCGGGCACGGTTTATCGACTCGAACTCGACCTGGTGGCAACCGCCAACGTGTTCCGCGCCGGGCATCGTATCCGCCTCGAGGTATCGAGCAGCAACTTTCCGCGCTTTGATCGCAATACCAATACCGGCGGCGTGATCGCCAGCGAAAGCGAGGTCGATTTTCGCACCGCCACCAACGAAATCCTGCACGACGCCGAACACCCCTCGCACCTGCTGCTGCCGGTGATTGCGCGCGGCTGACGCTTTCTTACCGCTAGTCTCCAACACAATCCCGCCCACGGTATCCGCAGTAGCTTTTCGCCGGTCTGCGAGCGGGGTGTTGAAAAACGTAGCGAGGAACACCGGTTACAAGGCGCGCGCGAGACGAGGACCGGAGTTTACTGATGTAAATGAGGCTTGCTGCCGAGTGCGCAACGCCGTAAACGGTGTCCGCACTCGTTATTTTTCAGCCGGTGCAGACCGGCGAAAAGCGTAGCGAGGAATACCGTGGGCAAGGCGTGCGCGAGACGAGGGCCGGAGTTTACTGGTGTAAATGAGGACCGCAGGCGAGTGCACAACGCAGCCCACGGTATCCGCAGTAGCTTTTCGCCGGTCTGCTAAAGCATCATGCCCCGGATGGTGAAGTACAGCAGTGCGGCGAGCATCGCGCTGACCGGCACGGTAATAAACCACGCCATCACGATCTTGAGCAGCGCAGTGCGTTTGACCAGCGCCTTGCGGTAAGCCTTCTTGAGCATCTTGCGCTCTTCGCGGCTGAATTGCGCGACCGCCGATTTCTGTTTCAGCTCACGCAGCATCACCGCCTTGGTATCGAGGTTGGCGTTGTCGTACTCGGCCAGGTAGGCCTCGACCACGATCTGGTCGGCGCCCTGGTGGTGGTGTTTGATTTCGGCCAGCATATTGGCGTGGCTGGACTTGATGTATTCGCGCAGGAAACCTACGCCGAACACGCCGCCGACCGCGATATGGGTTGAACTGACCGGCAGGCCGAGCTGGGAAGCCAGGATCACGGTCAGCGCGGCAGCCATGGCGATGCTGAAGGCACGCATCTGGTCCATGTCGGTGATCTCGCTGCCGACCGTGCGGATCAGGCGCGGTCCGTACAGGGCCAGGCCAATCGCGATACCCAGCGCGCCGATCAGCATCACCCACAGCGGGATCGCCGCCTTGCTCGAAATCCCGCCGGACATGACCGCGTCGTTGATCGCCGCCAGTGGCCCGACCGCATTGGCAACATCGTTGGCGCCATGCGAAAAGCTGAGCAGCGCGGCGGCGCAAATCAGGGGAATGGTAAACAGCTTGTTGACGCTGGCCTTCTCGTTCGGCAGAGCCTGGGCGGCGTCGCGGATCCCATAACAGTGACGACATAAACGACCACCGCGATGGCGAAACCGGTCATCGCGGCGGTAATGAACGACACGCTGAGCACCTGTTTGAGACCCTTGAGCACCAGGTAGGTGCCGAATGCCCAGGCCATGGCCGCAACCAGCAGCGGCACGATCTTCTGCGCCGCGCGGATCATGTCACGCTGGTAAGTGATGGTACGTTTGATCAGGAGCAGGAAAAGCGCGGCAATCAGGCCGCCGAGTACCGGTGAGATCACCCAGCTTGCGGCAATTGCGCCAACCGTGCTCCAGTTTGTCACCTCGAGTCCGCCGGCCGCGATCCCGGCGCCGAGGACGCCGCCGACGATCGAGTGGGTGGTCGAGATCGGGCAGCTGAAGGCGGTCGCGATGTTCAGCCACAGGGCGGCGGCCAGCATGGCCGCCATCATCAGCCACACAAACACCGTCGAGCTGTCGAATGCACTCGGATCGATGATGCCGCTTTTGATTGTCGAGACCACGTTACCGCCGGCAATGAGCGCGCCCGCGGCCTCGAATATCGCGGCGATGAGGATCGCGCCGACCATGGTCAATGCGCGCGCCCCGACCGCCGGTCCGACGTTATTGGCGACGTCATTGGCGCCGATGTTCATCGCCATATAGCCGCCGATGATGCCGGCGATGACGAGCATGAAACTGACGTCGCCGAAGCGTGCACCGGCAAAGAACATGATGCCGACAATGAAACTGAGAGCAATGCCGAAGCGCGCCAGCTCGCGACGGCCGGTGACCGTGGCGTCGTCGATGACGTTCAGGTATTTGAGGGTCACAGTGGGCTCTTTGGTATGGCCTGAAGCAATGCGCGCCGGGTCGACCAGGGTGGCGTCGCTGGCCCGCTATGGTAGCCGATCCGCGCGCCCGGCGGCGGCCCGCCCGGTGGGTTCGTGCATGGCCGCAAGGGCAGCGCCCAGGGTTGTGCCCGGCGCAGGTCAAAACCGCTATTTGCACTGTGCCGATATCCGTACGACGATACGCGCCACACGCGTCGCGGCCTGCCGCCAGGAGAGCTCATGACCCACCAGATCACCCTTTACGGCTTCGGCCCCACGCGTTCGGCACGCTGCAAGTGGACGCTGCTGGAACTCGGTCTCGATTTCGAAGATGTCGACGACCGCGCGCTGATCGGCACGGACGCGCTGCGCAAATTCCACCCTCAGGCCAAGTTCCCGGCGGCCGTGATCGACGGCCAGCCGCTGTTCGAATCGGCGGCTATCTGTACCCATCTTTGCGATCTCGCGCCGGAACGCGGGCTGATCGGCGCCGCTGGCAGCCGCGCCCGCGCCCTGCATGAGCAATGGACGGCGTTTGCGCTTACCGAGATGGAGGCATGGCTGTGGAGCAACGCCAAGCACACGAATTTTTATCCCGAAGCCAAACGCGTGTCGGCGGTGGTCGCGAGCAATAACGAAGAATTCCGCGCCGGCGCCGCGGTCCTGAACGATGTTCTGAACGGAACCTCGTTCCTGGTCGAGGATCGCTTCTCGGTCACCGATATCGTGGTCGGCTGGACCGTGAACTGGGGTCGACGCATGGGGCAACTGGATGGCTTCGAGCATCTGTCCGCCTATCTCAAGCGCCTGTTCGCCCGTCCGCTGTGCTGCCTGAATCAGGCATGAACATGCGCGTGCCGGGGCGCGTCAGGCCATGACTCAACGTAGTCTGCACGGACGCAGCGCGGTCGTCGGGATCGGCGAGACCACGTATTACAAGCGTGGCCAGTCGCCGCACGCGGAATTCAAACTCGCCCTCGATGCGATCATCGCGGCCTGCGATGACGCCGGCATCCATCCGCGCGAAATCGACGGTTTTGCCTCGTTCAGCAACGACCGCAGCGATCCCTCGCAGCTTGCCGCGGCGCTGGGCTGTCGCGAGCTGCGATTCGCGAACATGCAGTGGGGCGGCGGTGGCGGCGGCGGTTCGGCCGCCATCGCCAACGCCGCGGCCGCGATCATGAGCGGCATGGCCGAATGTGTGGTTGTATTCCGGGCGCTCGCCCAGGGCCAGTTCGGGCGCTTCGGGCAGGGCGCCGAGGTCGCCACCGTCAGCGGCAACCTCGCCCACACGGTACCCTACGGCCTGCTGTCGCCGGCGCACATGTTCGCGATGAAGTACCAGCGCTTCGCCCACGACTTCGGCGTCGAGCAGGCCGCCCAGCGTGCGATTGCCCTGGCCAGTTATGAACATGCGCAGTCCAATCCGCGCGCGGTGATGTACGGACGGCCGCTCGATGCCGCCACTTACGACGCATCACGCTGGATCGTCGAACCCTGGCATCTCTACGATTGCTGCCTGGAAAACGATGGCGCGGCCGCACTGGTCCTGGTCACGGCCGAACGTGCGCGCGACTTTCCGCACCTGCCGTGCTACCTGCTTGGCGCGGTCGCCGGCAGCCAGTATCGGGCCGGCGCACCGGTGCACAATACCCCTGACTACGCGACCTCGAGCTTCAAAACCGTCGCTCCTCGACTCTACCAGATGGCGCGCCTCGGGCCGGCCGACATCGATGTCCTGCAGAGCTATGAAAATTTTACCGGCGGCGTGTTGATGAGTATCGTCGAACACGGTTTCTGCAAGGCCGAGGAAGCGAACGAATTTTTTGTCACCGACAACCTCGTCGCGCCCGACGGGCAGCTGCCCCTGAATACCAGCGGCGGCAATCTCGCCGAGTGCTACATGCACGGCCTCGGCTTGAATATCGAGGCTGTCCGTCAGATCCGGCGAACTTCGACCGCCCAGGTGCCGCACGCCGAAGTCTCGATGGTGATCTCCGGACCGATGGTGACGCCGGTCAGTAGCTGCATCTTCGGCAGCGAGGCGACCCTGTGAGCGCCAGCTATCTGCACGCGGGGTTGCCGGCGCCGGCGCCGAGTGCGCTCGACCAGCCCTATTGGGACGGCCTGCGCCGCGAAGTGCTGCTGCTGCAGCGCTGTCGGCGCTGCGCGCGCTTTCAATGGGGGCCGGAGTGGATCTGCCATCGCTGCCTGAATCCGGACCTCGAATACATGGAAGTTGAAGCGCAGGGCCGCATTTATTCGCACCAACGCGTGTGGCACCCGGTCCATCCGGCTTTGCGCACGCAGGGGCCCTACATCATTGTGCTGGTGCAGCTGGCGCACGCCGACGACGTGCGCCTGGTCGGTAACCTGCTCGGCGATCCGGCCCAGCCGCTGGTGATCGGGGCCGAGGTCAGCGCGGTGTTCGAACACCACGCGGCGGCCGACCCGCCCTTTACGCTGCTGCAGTGGCGGTGTCCTTAGGACAGGCTCCTGGCGCTACGAACCGGACATACCGTGCTCGTCGTTGCGCGTTGCGAGGACGAAATAAAGCTCCCAGTTCATGCCGATCTCGCCACCTTCGTGGCGCGTGCCGAGGCGGCGCTCGACGGCATCCGCCACCGCGCCTACGGAACCCGGCTGGAGTGCAAACAACAGGCTGCAGAAGGCATCCATGTCCTCACGGCCGCTGAACCACCAGGCGTAACGGACGCGTTCGGCGCGCAGGATCGAAAATCCGCTCGCGCGCATTTCCTCCAGGGTATGTGGTCCGAGATAGTCGCCGCGGTGACCGGTCGATGTATGCTGTCCGACGAAGTCGTCAAGAAAGCCGGCGACGGCAGAATCGCGGTGCACATCGGCGAGCAGAAATCGCCCGCCGGGTTTCAGGGCCCGGAAAATTTCTTTGAACAAGGCGCCCTTGTCGTCAAGGTGGTGGACGCCGGCAATGCTGATCGCGCAGTCCGCGCAGCGGTCAATGAAGGGCAGCGGCAGCAGGGCCTGGGTGAGGCCGGCATCATTTGCGGCGAAACTTGCACACGGCTCGTGCCCGTGCCAGTCGCACTGTTCAGGCAGATAGCCGCGCATGTAGCCACCGCCCGCCGGCACGTCAATGAGGGTCTCGCCCGGAACCGGCGCCAGCCATTGCAGCGGCAGCAGAAAGTCATCGCGACGTGCGTCGGGCCAACGTTGCATGGCGGCGTGATAGCTATCGCCACGCGCGGCGAAAATGTCCTCGTAATTCATGGCTGCGACGGCGCCTGATAACGCGCGATTGTGCGCCTGATGGCCGGCAGCAGTTCGTTGCCGAAATCGCGGTGTTCGGCGGCGTCGAAAAGCTCGAGCGCGCAGGCATCGACGACCTCGCGCAGCGCTGCAGTGAGCGTGGTGGTATTTGCGAGCAACACCAGGTCACAGCGATCGAGCGGAAAGCCGTGGGCGCCGAGTTCGCTGGTGTCGACGCCGATAACCAGGGCGTCGCAGCCGGGATCGAGGATCAGCGAGGCGAGGCGAACCGGCAACGGATCGTGATACGCGCCGCGGGCAAAGGTGTTCAGACGGGTATGGTGCGCGCGCGTACAGCCGACGCGCGCAACGCCTTCACCGACGCTGCTGACGATCCTCTCGAACAGCGCCTCATCGGCATCGATGAGGACGATGCTCGGAATCCGACCATCGCTGCCGGCGGCGAACTTTTCCGCGAGGATGATTTCGGCGCGGCCGTCGGACGAGAAACCCGGCGTGAGGTTGACTTCGATTACCGCGCAGCCGCCTTCGCGCCACGATTTAGCGATGTCACTGGTCATGAAATCGATGCCCAGCGCGTCGAGCCGGAAGCCGCGCGCGATGGTCTCGGCCATTTCGCGGTTATCCGGATGGACGCGGTCTGAACAGTCATCGATGGTGCCGCCGGTCGCGGTGTTGGCAATGTGCCGCAGGCGCACCAGTCGGTTGGGTTGCGGAACGTCGTCCACGGTCAGACCCTGCTTGGCGAGCACCACGCGCATGTCTTCGTCGAACACCAGCCGCGTGACGTAGCCGGCGACCACGTCGGCATCACCGCGCGCTGCATTCTCCGCCGCGATCAGTTCGGTCACGGAACGGCGCCCGTCGCCGGTCACTCGCGGCGCCATGCGTCGCACCGCCCATTGCAGTTTGCCGCCGAATACCGCCAGGCGATGGTCGTCGCCGGCGACCTGACGCTCGACGATGACGCCGAGCGCGGAGGCTTCAAGGGCGCGATCAAAGGCACGCGATAATTCGTCCGGCGATTCGATATGCGTGGTCACGGCCAGGCCCTTGCCACGGTCGACGGGTTTGACGACGACCGGAAAGCCGAGATCCTCGGCAATCTGTCTGGCGATGTTTTTATCCCGCGTCACCGCATGTTTGACTCCCGGCAGGCCGAGGCGGGTGACCAGCAGGTTGGACTGGAACTTGTCGCGTGCCAGGCGCGCGCCGATCATCGAGTCGTGTTCGTTGGCGGCCTCGAAAAAGCTCAGCCCGGCGCTGCCCTGGCCGAATCGCCACACCCGCGAACCGGGCGTCACGGCGTAGGCCGGGATCGAGCGGCGACGCGCCGCGCGCAGCATGGCGCGCGCGATATAGTCAGGATGACGCGCGCCGAGTACCTGTTCGGCGTGGGTCAAAGCGTTCTCGACCGCCGCGCTGTCGAGGGTCTCCGTGAAGCACGCTGCGTGCACGATGCGCAGTGCGGTATTGCACGCCAGGATGCTGGCCTGCGGATCGTGGAATCCGACCACCAGGCGGGTGAGGGCGTCGCTGGCGGGGACTTGAAGCACTTTCAGATCGGACGGACCGGCGAGGTCCAGCAGGGCCTGGGCCAGCCGTGCACTGGCATCCGCGAAAGAAACCGTCGAAGCCGTGATGTCGAGATCCCGAAATAGCGCCTCTGGCAACAGGGCGGCCAGCGCGGTGCTCGGCAGCGGCGCCTGCAGCGGGTCAACGAATTCACCAACCACCGATGGAAACAGCGCCCACGGGCTGGGGCCGGTATAGACCGTGTAATTGACTTCGGCGGTGCGGGTGTTTTCTGTCATCGGTGATCTTGAATAGTGATGGCGGCGCGGGTCGGTCACCGCAGCAGATGACTCGTGGCGAACGCGGCGCCGAAGCGGTCGCTGCGCTGGTCAAGATGTATTACGGATGTGAAACCGTGTCTCGCGGGCACTCGGTTTCATCGCTGCCGACAAGTATAAGCGCTCAGTACTGCGGCAGCTTGAGCCACGCCGGTTGATGGCGATCAGACCGCGCTCGCCACACCGGACAGGTCAGTCGTGCCGGGCCGTTTCGAACCAGGCCGGCAGCTCGCGCTTCAGCCGCGGCAACAGTATCCAGCACAGCGCGGGCGCCGCGGCACTCACGATCACGACCCAGAAGTAGGCGCCGGCGGCGGTTTGTGTCGGCAGCAGGGCCTCGTAGAGCCAGCCGCCGCAGGCTTCTGAAATCGACGCGGCGAGATTGCTCAGCGCCATCAGGCAGGCGAACACCGTCGCCGCCGCGAGCAGTGGTGCGCGGCGCGCGGCGATATCGAGCTGGATCATGGTGCCGGTCATATAGGCAAAGCCGCTGACGAACGCCGCCACCTGGCCGGAGGTCTCGTCGACGATGGTCAGGTAAACCAGGTTCGTGATCACGCCGGTCGCGATCGCGGCATGTACAAGTTGGCCGGGCGGGAAACGTCGGCAATAGGCCGGGTAGGCGAGACTGCCGAGCAGCGCGCCGGCGCTGAACACCGTCTGGATACGGCCGTACGCGAGTTCGGACAGCGCCAGCGCGTCGGTCAGATGCACGTA
>CALOBG010000145.1:0-82641 GCA_942490995.1 uncultured Gammaproteobacteria bacterium | reverse complement strand
GGACCGTAGGCGAGTGCGCAACGCCGCAGATTGCGCCCGCAGTAGTTTTTCACCGGCCTGCTAACGGATAGTGCACTGATTGCGGCAAAGCGCTTCAAGCAGATCGCCCATGTCATTGAGGCGGGCGGTAAAAGTGCTCAATTCAACGATTGGCTAAAGGGCGCGCTTCGTATATTGTCTATTGCAGCTGACTGGTGACAATGCCGTCGCGTCCCGACCAAGACGGAAACTGGAGAAATTTCGATGCTCAAGCAGAAAATCAAACAACTCGGCCAGGGCATGACCGAGTACATCATTATCGTTGCCCTGATCGCGATCGCGGCGATCACCATCTACGGCATTTTCGGCGACACCATCAAAGGCCAGATGGGCGTTATGACTGAAGAACTCGCCGGCACCGCGGCGACCGGTAACATCGCCGATCCGGATACCACCGCTGACGATGCGGCCGGCACACTGAGTAACTACGCCGCGCCGACCCAGTAATCCGACCTAAGCCAGACCCGCGGGTGTTGCGCCACATGAAACCGCCAGCACCCCCTGGCGGCTATCGCGGCGTGACACCGGCGCGCGCCGCCTCCTGCCGTCGTCAGCGCGGCCAGGCGGCGGTCATGACCTACATTTTTGCCGCGGTGCTGGTGGTCGCGGCCTTGTCCCTGTTCCGTACCGGGCGTCTGACGTCCGACAAGATGGAACTGCAGAACGCGGCCGATGCACTGGCCTTCAGCGTCTCGACCGTCGAAGCCCGCGATCTGAATTTCGCCGCCTACACCAATCGCGCCATCGTCGCCAACGAAGTCGCTATCGGCCAGGCCATCGGCATGGCTTCGTGGGCCTACCACTGGAAGTCGATCGGCGACTTCCTGCTTGAATACAACAAGTTCCTGACCGGCCCGACGCTCGGTATATCCAACGCGGTGCTGCCGCCGCTGGCGACCGCGTTCCAGGTCCCCGGCGGGATTTTCGTGACCATCATGCGCGGCTATGCCAAGGCCATGACCGCGGTCAACCACAACGTCAACAAGGCCTACGGTATCTCGCAGCAGATTTACCACCTCGCCAGTATTATCAATTCGCTCGGCCTGCTCGACGAGTCGATCAAAGCCAATGCTCCGGATGGCGCGCACATGTCCGGTTATGGCGTGCTCATGCTGCTCGCCCACCTTGCCACCTACGGCGGTCTGCCGATACCGGTCACGGAAAAATTTACCCAGTCCTACAACCCGGCCGCGCCGGCTACGCCGAAAGCCGAATGGCAGGCGGATACCGCCGGCGAAACCGACGCCGGCGGCTATGGCCGCCTGGCGGCCCTGATCCACAACTCCGGCGACCCGTTCACCAAGGGCCACCACAACCCGCCCGACCATACCGACCCCGACCTGACCGGGCGCGGCTGGATCATCAATTTTTTCGAAATGATGGCCGACGCGGGACTCATGCCGCGCCCGCAGCGACTCGGCTTCAATGCCGGTCCGCTCAGCGGTTACGGCGAGTTCGGCGTGTATACGGGCGGCTGGCTCGGCTTCGAAGTCGGCGCCGGGGTCGATTTCGGCGTCATCGGCGCCGACATCAATTTTTTTATTCAATTGCGCATGCGCATGCTGCGCGAAGGCGGCAGTGAGCTCCGCGTTACCATCCCCATCGCCGGTTCTGACAAGGACAAGGCTTCGGGCGATCTGTTTTCCTGGTCAAGCGCTGACGCCACCAATTTCGACCTCGGCTTTCGCGGTGGCGGCGGTTTCGACGCCTGGATCAAGATCCCTTTCATCGGCAAAATCGACCTCATCAGCGCCGACGTGCTGATGCAGGTCGCCGACGAGCGTATGTTCATCGGCGTCGCATTTGGCGGCAGCGGCGAAGGCTGTACCGATCCCACGCTCGACGATGACCCGGACAATGACGACGACGAGCCGGAATGCGAATCCGTGGAAGACGACGCCGACGTAGTCATCTACGACGGTTCCTTCCCGACCTCGGCGCCGCTCGGTGCGGCCCTGACTTATACCGGCAAAACCACCGGCGCCAAAAAGAACGCCCTGACCGCGGCGCCGCAGCATATGGCGACGCAGCTCGATTTTCCCGGCGCGCCAGAGGGACCGATCCCGGGCGACGCCTACGGCAACGCCGCGCAGCGCATGATCGCCTGGTATTACCCGCCGAGCCTGCCGGCCTCCGGCATCATGTGGCAGCCCTCGGTGTTTCCTGACCGCAACGTCGGCTCCTCGTACAAGGGTTTGCCGAAGTACATCGATACCACCGGCGCCGAGCCGCTGTACAAAACCGGCGGCCCGTTCTATATCGTCGGCCTGACCCTCGACGAGGACGATTTCGACGAGGAACACTATGACGATCATGCCGGCTCGCGCCCGGTCGGCGACCGCTTTGCGCTCGACGAAGAATTCGCCTGGGGCTCGATGTCGGCGGTGTCGAAAGCGGAAGTCCATTTCAAACGCCCGCTGGACATCGATTATTTCGCGCGCGGCGACGGCTACGTCGAGCACGGCAGCACCTTCAACCCCTACTGGCAGGCGCGCCTGGTCGAAACCAGTCACGCCGATCGCGTGATCGCGCTATTGTTACAGCACGGCGTCCTCGCCCAGGGCATCGATTTCCCGCCGGAACTCGATGGCCTGGTGACCTGGATCTCCAACGCTTTGGGTTTCTGAACATGCGCAGCGCTCCGCCCGGAAAAACTCCCCAGTGCGGTCAGGCCATGACCGAGTTCGTGATCGCCGCGGCGTTCGTGCTGATGCCGCTGTTCGTGTTTATCCCGATGCTCGGCAAGTACATCGATTTCAAACATGCCGCGATCCAGTCGGCGCGCTACCAGGCCTGGGAATACACGGTGTGGTACAACGACATCGACGATCGCGACATCCTCGACAATTTCAATTCCGGCGATCCGAGTTTCTGGATGCCGGAAAAAACCCTCGCGCAGACCCGCAACGAGGCGACCATCCGCACCATGAGCACGGTCGGCACCTTCAGCCCCGACACCCCCTCGGCGGTCGAACCCGGCGCCATCCGGCCGATTATTTTTGACGATGCCGGCACCGCGTATCAGCAGAACGACCTGTGGAAGGACTACCGCGGGCTGCCGATCTACGCCGGCCAGTCGATCAACGAAGCGGTCACCGACGACGACACCCCGACCATCTCCATCTTCGGGGTCAACGTAGGTTCATGGATCAACACCCTCGTCGACGTGGTCTCGTTCGGTTTCGACGCGGTCAGCGCGATCATCAACATCATCGATTCGTTTTCCAGCCAGAACCAGGCCGACGGCAGCACGCTACCCGGCGCTGGCGAGCCGTTTGCCGGTTCACCCGGCTTCGGGGCGCTCAACACCGACGGCTACACGCACGTCGATTTCGACCTGCTGGCGACGGTCTATCGCAATGGTGTCGGCATGCGCATGAGCGACGAACTCAACGCTGCCGGCGGCAATACCGCAACCCGACAGCTTGGCTTCGCGGCCAAGGCCGGCGTGCTGGCCGACGGCTGGAATGCCGGTGGCACCGCCCACACCTACCTGCAGGTCGGTGGCGCGACGCCGTCGACACTGGTCAATGAGCTGCTCAACCTGCCCGGCCTGAGCCAGATCTGGGATCTGATCAGTTTTATTGCGCCGGAGCTTTCACGCTGCGACCCGGGCGGCCCCGGTACGCCGCCGGACCCGCTGATCAAATCGCCGCTGGCTGCGCCGCAGGGCCATTTATGGCTCGGCTATGTCGATGGCGACGTGGTCCACCCCGACCGCCTGTCAGTGCTCGGCGAAGACCCCGCGGATCGCCTCGGTACGCACGCCTGTGACGACAGCGGACGCTGTGTATGGGACGACACCGTACAGGCCCTCGATCCGCCGATGTCGCATTCGCCGTGCACCTTATGAATACCCCGACCGCCCTGCCGCGCCTGCTGCTCGCCGCCGCGCTGCTCGGCGCGGTGGTGCGGGTCGAGGCGCGGCCGCCGAAGTTCCCCGCGCCCGACGACGCCAAAGTCAGCGTGGTGTCGAACAACATGACCGTGCAGGGCCGCAACATGTCGGTGCGGGCGTTCATCAGCGACGATGACGTCGAAACCGTGGTCGAGTTCTACCAAGAATTGTGGGCCGAACCACCGGTGCCGAACGCGCCCGGCTTCGCTTATGAACCCGACGCCATCGCGCCGTGGCAGTTGCTGACGCGGGTCGAGGACGGCTATGTCATGACCGTGCAGGTGCAGCCGCATGCCGTCAACGGCAGTTACGGCTATCTCGCTACCGGGCGCCTGCCCGATCCCGGCGACGGCCCCATTGAGCTGCCGCCACCGCCGGCCATGGACGGCAGTCGCGTACTCTCGAACGTGCTGTCCGATGATGCCGGCAAGGATGCGCAAACGGCGATGTTGAGCAACGATTACTCGGTGGCCAGCAACGTTAATTTCTACCGCAGCCGCTATACCGGCTGGCGCGTCGATATCGACCAGCCGATGGGCAACAATTCGCTGCACGCGTTGAGTTTTCGCCGCGGCCGCGAGCAGGTCATCGTGACCATCCAGGGGACTTCAGACGGCTCCCATATAGTGCTAAACTCGATCAAGCACGATCTGCTATGAAGTCATCCACGCAAAGCCATAATAACAAGACGATTTATCGTCGAAGGCGCACGTACGGCCAGGGTATGGTCGAATACGTCGTCATCCTCGCGTTCGGCGTCATGATGCTGATGGGACCAGGCGGCGATGTGATCAAGGATCTGCTCGCCGTGGTGCAGAACAAGTACCGTGGTTATTCCTATTCCATGTCGATGTCCCCGCTGCCCGATTTCGATACCGGGCCACAACTCGAGACCTACATTATCGGCCTCAATCTCGACCCCGCCATCGACGACGAAACCCTCGCACGACTGACCGTGGATCCGGTGCAGGAAAATGTCACCGCGGCGTTGCAACCCTTCGCGAGTGCAGCATCGGCGTTTAACGACATCTCGGATCTGTTGAACGATCTTCCGGATCTGGGTGACCTGGCTTCGGAAATGTTGCAGGACGCCATTTCTCCATTTTGAGCAGGGTGCTCACGGCGCGCATAACCGGGGGGGATACCGGGCGTTGCTGAAGGTGCTCAGAACACTGATAACAACCTGCTCCACAAGCAATAAGCGAGGGAGCGCAGGGAGGGTACGATTCGCATGGCGGACGTAGGCGAAAGCAAAAGTGCGTTTGGGATCCCGTTGCTGATCGGTGCGATCGGTTTCGGCCTGGCAGCGGCAGTGCTGTCATACATTTACCTTAAAAGCGAAGAGGCCGCGCTGATCGAAAAATATGCCGGGCGCGAGGGCCGGCCGGTGACCGTGCTGGTGGCCGCGCAGAACCTGCGCAAAGGCGCGATCCTGCGCCGGGAAGTCCTCTCGCAACGCAAGATCCCCGGCGATTACGCGCATTCCGATGCCATTCCGGCGCGCGACTTCGAGCAATACATCGGGCGTACGATCGAGGTCGACCTGGCGGCCGGCAAGCCGCTGCTAAAAAGTTTTCTCGACGACGGTTTCCCGGTCGATTTTTCCGACACCATCCCGGTCGGTCGGCGTGCGCTGACCGTGCAGGTCGACGACGTCAATTCGGTGGCGGGATTTATCCGCCCCGGCAACCACATCGATCTGTTCGTCAATATTCCGTCCGGTTTCTCGGGGTTTTCCGCCGGTTTCATTACCGCCGACCTGGTCGACCAGATCCCGGCCGAGTTGCGCAACGCCATTCCGCCGGCGCTGCTCGACGCCGCCGGCGCCGCGAGTACCGACGATTCCGATATCCAGCAGCTCGTCGCCAACGCCCTGCCCAAGGACGTGATCCTGCCCGTGCTGCAGAATGTCCGCGTATTGGCAACCGGGCGCGATCCCTACCGCGAACAGCTCGATGCCCTGCGCTACCCGCAGCCGCGCGCCGAGCGCACCTTCAGCTCGGTCACCCTCGACGTCAGCCCGCGCGACGCGGCTTTGATCACCGCCGCCCTGGACAAGGGTGAGCTGCTCGCCATCCTGCGTAACCGTGACGACGACAGCAAGGCCGATTTCTCTACGCTGTCGGCCCAGGACCTGTTCAGCAACGCCTTCGCCATGGCCGAAGCGGCCAGTGCGCAGCGCGCGCGGGTAGCGAGTGCTGCCGGTGTCGACGAACGCGGCAACCTGGTCGACGCCGATGGCAAGACCCTGATGAACCGCGAACAGCTCGAAGCGGCTGGCCTGACCGTCAACGACAAGGGCGAACTGGTGGACAAAGACGGCAACGTCGTCGATCCGAATGACCTGCTCGTGACCGCCGACGGACGGGTGGTGAGCAAGAAGGATCTCGAGGGCAGCGGATTCAGCGTCAACGCCAGCGGCCAGATCGTCGATGCCAACGGCAACATCGTCGACGCGGACGACCTCGTCGTCGGCGCGGACGGTCGCGTGCTGACCAAGCAGCAACTCGCGGCGGCCGGACTCAGCGTCAATGAAAACGGTGAGATCGTAGACAGCAGCGGCCGCGTGGTCGACCCGGCCGAACTCGTCACCACCGCCGACGGCCGCATACTCAGCTCGGAAAGCCTGGCGGCAGCCGGTCTCAGCGTGGACGCCGATGGCAACCTCGTCGATGCCAACGGCAACATCGTCGACCCTGACTCGCTGGTGGTCTCCGCGAACGGCGACGTGCTCAACACCGAACAGCTCGCGGCTGCGGGTCTGCGCGTCAACGAGCGCGGCGAGATTGTCGATGCCAGCGGCAAGGTCGTTGATCCGAACACCATCGTCACTGACGTGAACGGCAAAATCATCGATCAGAAACTGCTCGCCGCGGCCGGGCTCAGCGTTAACGAACGCGGTGAAATTGTCGATCGCGACGGTCGGGTCATCGACCCGAACTCGCTGGAGCTGACCGCGGAAGGACAGCTGGTGACCGGGGAATCGAAGAAGATCGACCTCATCATCGGCGGCGCGAGCACCGATGGCGTGGCCAAATCGACCTCGCTGAAGGCGACTGAATGATGGTGGCGACCGCCATGCCAGGCGCGCTGGTGCTTGCGTTGGCATTGGCGCTGGCGCCGGCGTGGCTGACGGCGGCCGACGAGGTCGACAAGACCGCGGCCGAAGCCGCGCCGCCGGGGGCGAGCGACGGCCCGCAGATCATCACGCCGACGAGCGAGCAACCGCGCCGCACGGGCAAAGACGGCCCGGCGGTTGAACTCATCACCGGTGGCAACAGTACCGATGGCGCCGCGCGCGTCGGTTCGCTGCCGGTACTGGATTGACGCGAAGTACAAAGCGATGACAGAGGACGAACTCATGATGCCGAATTCGGGGCAAGCACACGCGGTTAATCGACATCGAGCGGTTCTGCGCCTGCTGCTGATGGCCGTGCTGCTGATCGGCGTGGCATTCGACGCCGCTGCAATCAATCTGAAAGTGGGCGAAATGCGCATCCTGCGGCCGGGCGATATTGAACGCGTTGCGGTCGGCGATGCCGAGATTATTTCCTCTTCATTGCTGAAAAACGGCCAGCTGCTGGTATTCGGCGAGGCGCCCGGCGTCACCACCATGCACCTGTGGCTGCGCAACGGCCAGGAAAGCAACCTTGAATTCACGGTCGAGGAATCGGAATACGCACTGGCCGTGAACAGCGGCGTACTGCGCCAGAAGCTCGGCTACGTGAAACAACTGCTCGCCGATGTCAACGGACTCGAGATGGCGGTGGTCGGTGACAAGATTGTGCTCACCGGCGAGTACGACGGCTCGCATGCGGCCCTGCTGGCCTCGGTCAAAGGCGTCTATCCGGAGATCCTCGACCTCACGTTGTCCACGCGCTTCGCCGAAGTGCAGGAAATTCTCGGCCACATTCCCGAGCTCGATATGCGTCTGGTCGGCAACCACTTCGTACTCAGCGGCACGATCGACGAAAGCTATGGTGAGGCGGTCAGCACGGTGCAGGCCAAGTATTCGGAAATCATGGACCTCACGCGCAAGGAAGAAACCGAGCTGCCGGACGACAAGATGGTCCTGATGCATATCAAGATCACGGAGTTCAACAAGAGCGCAACGGATAACCTCGGCATCAACTGGAGTTCGAACTTTGCCGGTCCGGCCGCCGCATTCGCCGCCGAAACCGGATTCGGCGGCGCGCGCACCGCCGGTAACACCGTCCTCGGCGGGGCCAATTCGCCGGCCCAGCTATCGGGTATCGATCCGGTCGGCACCGAAAAGTCGTTCGGCTATTTCGGTATCGCGACCGAGATCACCTCGCGCATCAATCTTGCGGTCGGTTCCGGCGACGCCCTGATCCTCGCCGAACCGCGCCTGGTCGCGCGCAGCGGCGGTGAAGCGAGCTTCCTTGCCGGCGGCGAGGTACCGATCGAAATCGTGACTCCGACCAGCGCCGCCATCGAATTCAAACAGTTCGGTATCCTGCTGAATATCAAGCCCGAGGTCGATCGCGAGGACAATATCCGCGCCAGTGTCGAAACCGAAATCAGCGCCGTCGATCAATCCGTGTCGGTCGGCAATACGCCGGGCTTCCTGACCCGCCGTACGACGGCCGACATTCTGCTGCGCTCGGGCGAAACCCTGGTCATGTCGGGGCTGGTCGACCGCGAACTCGGCCGCGACACCACCGGCCTCAAGGGCCTCAGCTCGATCCCGATCCTGGGCGCGCTGTTCCGCTCGCGAGCATTCCGTGATTCGAAAACCGACCTGGTCATTTTTGTCACCCCGGTGGTTTATGCGGCCGGCCATCAGCAAAACCTCGAAGCGATCGCGCGTGAGCAACAGCGGGTCGGCGAGTTCGTCGACACTATGCGCAAATCCACGTTTCAACTCGTCGAATAAGGCAGCGACGCAGCATGTTTAACGTCATCGTAAAAAACGGCAAAGGCGACGTACTGACGACCGTCGAATGCCCGGTCGATGTCTGCACGATCGGCAAATCGCGCAGCAACCTGATCCAGTTACGCGGCTGGAAAGTCGCGCCGCTGCATGCCGAGATCCATCGCACCTCCGAAGGCCTGTTCGTCGAAAGCACCTCACCGAAAGCCAGCGTCGAGGTCAACGGCGACGCCGTCACCCATCACGGTCCCCTGCATACCGCCGATCAGATCCACATCGCCGGCTATTTCCTGCAGGTCGGTGAGATGAAAAAGAAGCGCGCCGACGCCGCGCCGACGAACAAGGACGCGTTGGCCGCACTGGCCACCAGCAACGATGATGGCGACGACGACGAAGAACACCTGAAAACCGTCATCGGCGTGCCGCGGCACGCGGCCATCGAGGAATCGCAGGAGCTGTCGAAGACCCTGCTCAACCTGCGTCACAAGGACAAGTTCAAGTGGCGCAACCGCGTTCATGAAGAGCTGCTGGCGGCGATGGATCTGCGTCGTACCGACATCAGCTCGATGAACGAAGAAGACCTGCGCAAGCACGTCAAGAATCTGATCAAGGAAATCATCGACGGGCTCGGCACCAAGATCCCCGAGGACGTCGATCGCGCGCGCCTGGCCAAGCAGGTGCTGGACGAGGCGGTCGGCCTGGGACCGCTCGAAGACCTGCTCGAAGACGACTCGGTCAGCGAAATCATGGTCAACAAGTTCGACGATATCTATGTCGAGCGCGAAGGTACGTTGACGCGATCGGAGGTGACGTTTTCCAGTGACGACGCGGTCATGTCCGCCATCGAGCGCATCGTCTCGCCGCTCGGCCGGCGCATCGACGAAAGCTCTCCTTACGTCGATGCGCGCCTGAAAGACGGCTCACGCGTCAATGCCATCATTCCCCCGCTCGCCCTGCGCGGACCGTGCATCACGATCCGGAAATTCTCAAAGGAAAAGCTTACCCACAACGACCTGATCCGTTTCGGCGCGATCAACGAGAACATGGTCAAGTTTCTGCAGGTCGCCGTTGAGCAACGCCTGAACATCGTCATCTCCGGCGGTACCGGTTCCGGTAAAACGACCCTGCTCAACGTGCTGTCGAACTTCATCCCGCCCGACGAACGCATCGTCACGGTCGAAGACGCGGCCGAGCTTGCAGCTGGGGCAGCCGCACCTCGTCAGCCTCGAAGCGCGCCCGCCCAACCTCGAAGGCAAGGGCCAGGTGACCATCCGCGACCTCGTCAAGAACTGCCTGCGCATGCGCCCCGACCGCATCGTGGTCGGCGAGTGCCGCGGCGGCGAGGCGCTCGACATGCTGCAGGCCATGAACACCGGCCACGACGGCTCGCTGACCACCGCGCACGCCAACACGCCGCGCGACCTGGTCTCGCGTCTCGAAGTGATGGTCATGATGTCGGGGATGGACCTGCCGGTGCAGGCGATCCGCGAGCAGGTCGCGTCCGCGGTCGACATGGTCGTGCAGCAGACGCGCTTTTCGGACGGTTCGCGGCGTGTGATCAACATTACCGAGATCACCGGCGTCGAGAACGGCACCATCCAGATGCAGGATATCTTTGTCTACGAACAGACCGGCTTCAACGACAAGGGTAAAGTGGTCGGTAATTTCAAATCGACCGGGCGCGTGCCGGAATTTTACGAAGACCTGCGCAAGCGCGGACTGAAGGTCGATATGAGTATTTTCGGCAAATAAGCGGCCGGTAACCGCAGCGCATTCAGGAACACGGTCGTGCTTGGAACTTTTTACGCCCTGGTCAGCACGTTTGCCTTTCCGGCGACGATCCTCGCGGTATTTGCCGCGACGACACTGGCCTGGGTCCTGATCTCGGTGAAGGCACAGGCCAAGCTCGCGCACTACCGCGCCGACTTCACCTCGTCCGCATCGGCCAACATGGCCGACATGTTCATGTTCGTCGATCCGAACCAGCTGTTCCGGATGAACATCATCGCGCTGATCGTGCTGCCGATCCTGACGTGGCTGTTACTCGGCGACCTGGTCAGCACCATCGGCGTGTTCGGTCTGATCCTGATCCTGCCGTCGTTTTTCTACCGCCGCATGCGCGCCAAGCGCCTGCGCCGCATCGAAGAACAACTGCCGGACGCGCTGACCATGGTCGGCGGCTCGTTGCGGGCCGGTGCAAGCCTGAATATCGCGCTCGATAATCTCGTCAACGAACAGCCCGCGCCGCTCAGCCAGGAGTTCGAGATCCTCACCCAGGAGCAGCGCCTGGGCGTCGATTTCGATGTCTCGCTGGCTAACATGGAGGCGCGCATTCCGCTGCAGGACTTTCGCATGCTCACCACAGCGCTCAGGATCAATCGCGAAGTCGGCGGCAATCTCGCCGAAACCGTCGAGTCGCTCGCCGACACGCTGCGCCGCAAGTCAACCATGGAAGGCAAAATCGAAAGTCTGACCGCGCAAGGTAAGTTGCAGGGCGTGGTGATGACCGGCTTGCCGGTGCTGCTTGGCCTGCTGCTGAATTTTCTCGAGCCGGCGGCGATGAGCAAGCTGTGGACGACCGGGGTCGGCTGGACGGTCCTGTCGATCATTATCGTGATGGAATTGCTCGGTTATTTCATGATCAAGAAGATCACCTCGATCGACGTATGAACGGCGTGGAGCGCATCTGAATGGAAGGTTTGCTCGACGGGCCGATGCCCTGGGTGATCATGGCCGCCTGGACGGCCAGCGGCGCCTGTTTCATGCTGCTCGTGTTCTGGCTCAATACCCTGATCATCGAAGAAGATCGGGAGTACATGGATCCGCTGCCGCCGATGCTCAAACTGATCTGGCCGTTCATCCAGATCATCGCCAACTTCGGCTGCGCCTTTCTACCCTACGAGTTCATGGAGCAGACGGAAAAGCGTCTGCAGCGCACCGGCGTCAGCTATCTGCTGACCGCCGAACAATTCGTCGCGCTGCAGATTTTTACCGCTATCGTACTGCCGCTGATCGTATGGGTCTGCCTGACCGCGCTCGGTGAATCCTTCCCCCTGGCGATTATCGTCGCGCCGCTGCTGGGCTTTCTGTTTCCCAACGTGTGGCTGTCGGATACGCGCAAACGCCGCGAAATCGCCGTTGTGCGCAGCATGCCGGTGTACCTGGATTTCATCACCATGTGCGTCGAGGCCGGTCTGAACCTGTCCGGCGCACTCGCCCAGGCGATGGAAAAGGCGCCGCCCGGTCCGCTGCGCAACGAGTTTGCCATCGTGCTGCGCGACCTGCGTTCCGGGTTGACCCGCGCCGATGCGCTGCGACGTATGGCCGACCGGCTCGATGTGACCGAAGTCACGAGTTTCGTCAGCGCCATCGTGCAGGCGGAGCGGATGGGCGCGAGCCTCGCAACGGTGCTTCGAGTGCAGGCCGATCAACGCCGCAACGAGCGATTCCAGCGCGCCGAAAAGCTCGCCATGGAAGCGCCGATCAAACTGGTCGGCCCGCTCGTGCTGTTTATTTTCCCGGTTACGTTTATCGTCCTGGCGTTCCCGATCGTGATGAAGTTCATGTCCGAGGGTACGATGTGACGGCGCTGCCGCAGCCGTGCTGAAAAACGCCACCCTCATCGCGGCGGCGCTGGTACTCGCTGCCTGCCAGTCCGCACCGAACAAGTCCGAAGAACCGACTCACAGCGATCATGATCTCGGCGCCGTGCGCGCTCAGGCCGACGAGGCTTATGCCGCCGGCGACTGGGAAGCAGCGCGCCCGCATTACGAAACACTGGTCCGCGAGCTGCCCCAGGATGGCGCCTTCTGGTTTCGCCTCGGTAATGTCTACGCACGCACCGAACGCCCGGATGCCGCTGTCGCCGCCTACCGGGAGGCCGTGGTGCGCAACGCCGCCGACGGCAAGATCTGGTTCAATATGGGCGTCGTACAGCTCCGCCAGGCGGCCAACAGCTTCCTCAAGATGGATCTGCACGTCGACCCCGGTGATCCACTCGCCGAGCAGGGTAAACGCGCCTATACCATGATTATGGAAGTGCTTGGCGAACCCGACGAGCGCGCGGCGAGCAGCGCGGCGCCGGTGGCGGCCGAGCAACTGCAGGTCGAAACCCTGCCCCCGGCTACCGCACCGGCCGCCGACACGGCGCCGGTATCTTCGCCTGCGGAGATCGCATCGCCTGCCGCGGGGACGGAAACCATGGACAACAGCAATGCCGAGCATGAGACCGAATAGCGCCGTACGCGGACAGGCGATGGTCGAATTCGTGATTGTGCTGATGGCGCTGTTGATGCTGATCCTCGGCACCCTGCAATTCGCGCTGATTTACCACGCCAAGATCACGCTCAACTACGCTGCGTTCGAAACCACCCGCGCCGGCTCGCTGAACAACGCGCGCATGTGGGCCATGGAACTGGCGTTCGCGCGTTCCATGGCGCCGCTGTATACCAGTCCCTATGTGGTGGATAACGGCGGCACCTGTACCAGCACGTTTACATTCGATGACACCCGCTCGGAAGCCGAGATGGCCGCCGATCGCTCAACCACCAGGCCGTTCAACCTTGACCAGGTCAAGTGCGCTCGCCAGCGCGTGCGCGACATGCTGACCAACAACCTGGTGCGCATCACGCTGGTCAATCCCAACGAGGCGTCGTTCGCCGACCACGCCGCATTCGGCACCGAGGTCATTCCCAACGACAACCTCATGTACCGCAGCGCCGAGCCCAAGCTGAATTCGCGCCAGTCCATTCACGACGCCAATCTCATCAAGGTTCACGTTGGTTTCTGTTACGAACTGATCGTACCGCTGGTCGATCGTATGATCTGGCGCATGATCGCGTTCGCCCCGGATGCCCTGCAGCCAGCCAATTTCGGCCCGCCGCGCGCCGGCAGCTTTGCCGAGGCCTGTGTCACCGCCGTCGAAGCCGATGGCACACCACGCTACGGCATCCCGCTATTTTCAGAAGCCGTCATGCGTATGCAGTCGGACGCCATCCTCGACAGCTTCTGCGGCGGGCAATGCGCGGCCGGAACCTGAACAGCGGGCACGTTCACCCTCTGCTGAATTTGTGAGCGAAATCGGGCGACAGGACGGCGCTGGTGGTGTGCAGGTCGGACGCCAGCCGGACGCGCGACCTGCACGCCACGGACAACGCACGAAGTTTTCGCACACTTTTTCAGCGCGGGCACGCCGCGCGTGCTAACCACCAGACCTGACGATGCGAAGCCAGGGCGAAGGAACAACTCATGACTCAACACCTGTTTGATATCAAAGGCAAGGTCGCGTTCATCAGCGGCGGCTCACGCGGTATCGGGCTGATGATCGCCCGTGGTTATGTCGAGTCCGGTGCGCGGGTCTATATTTCGTCGCGCAAGGCGCAGGTCTGCGACGCAGCGGCGGCGGAATTGTCCGAGCTGGGCGAATGCATTTCCGTACCCGCCGATCTCGCCGAAATGGCCGAAGTCGAGCGCGTAGCGGCAATCATGCGCGAACGCGAAGCGGCCCTGCATGTGCTGGTCAACAATGCCGGCACGAGCTGGGGCGCGAGTATCGATGAGTTTCCCGAGAAAGGCTGGGACAAGGTTATGGAACTGAACCTGAAGTCGCCGTTTTTTCTTATGCAGAAGCTGCTGCCGCTGCTCGACCAGGCAGCGCGCCCGGACGACCCTGCACGGGTGATCAATGTTGGCTCGGTCGACGGCATGCATACGCCGATCTTCGAAAATTTTTCCTACGCACCGTCCAAGGCGGCGCTGCATCACCTGTCGCGTATGCTCGCGGCCCATCTTGCCGGCCGCCACATCAGCGTCAACGTGCTCGCACCGGGACCCTTTCTGACCGACATGATGCAGCCTATGGTCGACAGCATGGGTGAGGACACGATCCTCCACAACGTGCCGCTGAAACGCATGGGTGGCCAGGACGACGCCGCGGGGGTGGCGATTTTCCTCGCCTCGCGGGCCTCGGCTTACATCACCGGCGCGGTGATCCCGGTCGATGGCGGCATCATGGGCGGGGTGTAGCAGGCCTTCGAGAAACTGTCGCGCAGTGCCGGCCGGGGTTGGTCCCGGCACCACGCGAGGCCGGTAATTATTCGGGCAGGGTTTCGCCCGAGCCGCCCATTTCGGCCGGCACGTCTTTCATCTTCGGCAGGCCGTCTTTGATGCTGACGACTTTCTCGGCATAGAACACGTGCAGCATCGGCTGGAAGTCGAGGCTCGGCAGGATCGCGGCGTAGACGTCGACCAGGCCCATGGCCGGGTGGTTGGTCATGATGTGGCCGCCACACTTCTTGCACCACTTGCGCTCGCTCGCCGCGGTTTTGGCATAGGTATCGATCTGATCTGCGCCTTTGGTCACCTTGACCCCGTCCGGCGCCCACAACGAAAACGCGTTGATCGGCCCGGCCGACCAGTGGCGGCATGATTCGCAATGGCAATAGCCCATCGCCGCGGGGGTGCCGCTGACTTCGACTTCGACGGCGCCGCAGAAGCAGCCACCCTTATGTGTTTCGCTCATGTTCATTCCTTTGCAATTCAGGCCGGTGCTGCCGGCCGCATAGTTTCAGGTTGCTGTTACGCTACGGCCGAAATCGTCTCGTTAAGCAGGAACTCGCTGACCACGCGCGCGAACGCGTCGGGTTGGTCGAGTTCGGCAAGATGCCCTGCATCGGCCAGCGTCGTCAAGCGTGAACCCGCGATCGCGGCCTGCCAGGCGGGCCCATAGACGGCCGGCACAACCACGTCCTTGTCGCTGGTGACGACCAGGGTCGGGGCCTTGACCCGCGGCAGCCGCCGCGCGATGCCGGTGTCCGGGATCGGCCACAGGAACTTGGCGCTGGCGCGCAGGCTCAGCAGTTCGTCGATGTGTGCGTCCATCTTGTCGCGGTTGGCAAACAGATGCGTTTTGCGGCCGTCCGGATCGGCAAATAACGGGCTCGAGGGGAAACCCGGATGCTGGGCGAAAGGATCTTCGCCGCCGGCATTTTCGAGCCACAAGCCGATCGGGTTGACCAGCACCAGGCGGTCGACCCGCTGTGGCGCGATTGCGGCCAGCTCGGCGCCCATCCACGCGCCGATACTGATGCCGACCACGTTTGCGGAACCCACCTCGAGGGCATCGAGGAGATCGCCGTGATGGAGGGTCAGATCGAGCGGTCCTTCGTCGATATCGGGTAGCTGATCCTTGGCCGGTCCCCAACCCGGGGCGTAGGGCGCGATGACATCGAAGGATTCGGCCAGACGTGCCAACGCCGCCTCGAAGCCGACCAGGCCGAGCAGGTGGTGCAGGTAAAGCAGGGGTTCGCCGCTGCCGGCGCGGTAGTAATGGACCGGACGTTCAGCCGGTCCGACCTTGATCGTCTTGAGATCCATCAGCCTGCCTCCTGCAGACGGATCGCGCGGCTCGGCGGCGCTGGCCGGTGGCGTGACGGTGCGCGGAATCGCACGATCCTCGGCGGCCGGCATCGGCTTCGGAGACCAGTGGTCCTCGTAGTCGCTTCCACATGCCGCGCATCTGCGGGATCACCTTCTCGGCGAACAGCCGCGTCGAGTACTGGCACAGCTCGTTCGGCATGTCGCCGAAGTGCAGCAGGCACACGAGGTGGCCGACCTTGAGCGATTCGGCGACGCGGTCGATCTGCTCCATCACCGAGTCCGGGCTGCCGGCGACGATGAAACCTTTCTCGATCATTTCTTCCCACGACAGCGCTGGCGGCCTGATTGAGGGCCGACGACTGGCCGGCCATCTGCGTCGCCAGACCGGCACGGATAGTGGCTTCGGTTCGGTAGCCCGGCGCATCGGCGAAGCCGGGATGGACGTGCAGACAACGCGAGAAGAAATAGCGCGCGTGTTTCTCGTACAGGCGCTTGGCTTCGGCATCGGTTTCGGCGATACAGATCTGCTGGGCAAACGCGCCCTGGTAGGGATTGAAGTCGTGACCGAGTTCCTCCATGCGCTGCCAGAAGCCGTTCATCTGCTGCGCGCCGCGCACGTAGCCGGAGAATGACAGGTAGCTGTAGTTGTAGTCATTTTCGGCACAGAAATCCCAGGTCTCGACCGAACCGCCGCCCGGGATCCAGATCGGCGGCGGATCCTGGATCGGCCGCGGCCACAGGTTCACGTAGCGCAGCTTGTAGTGTTTGCCGTTCCACGCGAACACGTCCGGGTCCGACCACGCGCGGCGCACGAGGTCGTGGGCTTCGTGATATTTCTCGCGCAGGGTTGCCGGGTTGACCCCGCAGGCATAGTTATCGTCCATCGAACTGCCGACCGGGAAACCGGAAATCAGGCGACCGCCGGAAATGCAGTCGATCATGGCCATTTCTTCCGCCACCCGCGTCGGCGGGTCATACAGCGCCATCGACTGGCCGAGCAGGAGGATGGCGGCCTTGTGGGTGCGCCGGGCCAGGGTCGAGGCCATCAGCTGCGGCGAGGGCATCAGGCCGTAGGCGTTCTGATGGTGCTCGTTGATACCGAGGCCGTCGTAACCGGCATCTTCGGCCAGTTCGAGCAGGTCGAGATAATCGTTGTATATGCGATTGGCCTTGACCGGGTCGAACAGTCGCGAGTCGACATCGACCCACACGCTGCGGTGCTTTTCAGTGAAGTCGTCCGGCAGATGCGGCCACGGCATCAGGTTAAACCAGTGAAATTTCATTGTGCAGGCTCCTCGAACCGGGCATGGAACCCGGTACTTTGGTTTTACAGTTTGATGGTCGGGCTTAAAAATTTTCCTCGCGCCGGTGCAATAATTCGAGACTCCGCCGCGCACTATTTGTCCCGGTCGCGGTAGCGAGGAGATCGCTATCCCGCAAGCGCAAACCATGCCGCGGTTTTTTCACACCGGGTTGCGCCCGATCATCTGTCTGGCAATGATGATGCGCTGGATTTCGTTGGTGCCTTCGCCGATGCACATCAACGGCGCATCGCGGTAATAACGCTCAACGTGATATTCCTTGGAATATCCGTAGGCGCCGTGGATGCGCATCGCCTCGGCGGCGTTTTCCATCGCCGCCTCGGAGGCGAACAGCTTGGCGATGGCGGCCTCCATGTCGCAACGCTCGCCGGCGTCGTATTTTCGCGCGGCCTGTTCGACGAGCAGGCGCGCCGCCTCGACGCGGGTGGTCATGTCGCCGAGCTTGAGCTGGATGGCCTGGTGCTGGCAGATCGGTTTACCCATCGTCTGGCGCACCTGCGAATAGGCGACCGCTGCGTTCAGCGCGGCGCTGGCGACGCCGACCCCGCGCGCGGCGACGTTGATCCGCCCCAGCTCGAGACCGCCGACGGCGTGATGAAAACCATGGCCTTCCACGCCACCGATGAGATTGCGGGCCGGCACCCGGTAGTCTTCGAAAATCAATTCGGCGGTGTCGATGCCCTTGTAACCGAGTTTTTCGAGTTTGCGGCTGACGCGAAAGCCCGGGCCTTTTTCGCACAGAAACAGCGAGGTGCCTTTGTAGCGCGGCGTGATGTTGGTGTCGGTTTTGACCAGTACGGCGAAGCAACTGCCGTGGATGCCGTTCGTGATCCAGGTTTTGGTGCCGTTGATCACATAATCATCGCCGTCACGTACCGCTTTCACGCGTACGGCCTGCAGGTCGGTGCCGCAATCAGGTTCGGTAAGGGCCAGGCCGCCGCGGATCTCGCCCGAGGCGAAGCGCGGCAGGTAGTGCTCTTTCTGCCAGTCGGTGCCGAAACGATTGACCGCCGAGGCCATGATCAGGTGGGAATTGAAGATCCCGGTCAGGGACATCCACACTTCGGCAATGGTGCTGACGATGCGGGCGTAGGTCGACGAACTCAGGCCCAGGCCGCCGTACTGTTCCGGGATCATGGCGCCGAACAGGCCGAATTCGATCATCTGGTCGACCATCGCCTGCGGATAGATATCGCCGTGTTCGAGTTCCAGCACCTGGTCCTTGACGTCGCGCTCCAGCCAGCGCCCGATGGCATCAAGGATCTGGATTTCAGTGGTCGCGTCGTGGTCGGCTGCCTGGTTAGCCATGGTGGTTTGCTCCGGCTCGTTCGGCGGCGGCGATCAGGTCTTCGACGCCATGGCCGCGCTTGGGGATCAGCATGCTGCGCCGGTATTTCATCACCAGCACACGATTCTGGTTGTGCGCGCGCGTTTCGATGGTAACAATGCCCTGGGTAGGGCGGGATTTCGATTCGCGGGTGTCGATAACTTCGGATTCGGCGTACAAGGTGTCGCCGTGGAACACCGGTGCCGGCATGACGATATCGGTCCAGCCGAGATTCGCAATGGCCTTGTGGCTGGTGTCCGCGACACTCATGCCGACCACGATCGACAGGGTCAGGGCGCTGTTGACCAGGGGTTGACCGAATTCGCTGTGGCGCGCGTATTCGTGGTCGAAATGGACCGGATGCTGGTTCATGGTCAGCAGGGTAAACCAGGTATTGTCGGCTTCACTGATGGTCCGCCCGGGACGATGTTCGTAGATATCGCCGCGCGTGAAGTCCTCCAGGTAACGCCCCTGCGAAGCGCGATAACGTTGCTTGTTCGGCGCGGCGGAAGGCGTCGCCATGCTGGGCTCCTTGTCAGTTCGGGCTACGTAGATGCGGGATCCGGACCATTTATCCGGACCACGGCGGGCTTGTCAAATACCGCCCCGCGCCTTGCGCCGCCAGCGCCCGAGCGACTGTGTTTTGCGCCCCGATCCGCGACAATGGCTGACCGCCGGGCGGGTCGTGGGGGAGGGCATGCGCAGCATTCGATTGTGGGTAGCGATGTACGCGCTGGTCGCGGGCGCCTTTGCCGGCGCCGACCCGGCGCGGCTCGATTTCACCATCGCAACCACCCATCCGCCGAGCCTGCCGTGGGTGTCGGTGATCCGCGATCACGTGATCCCGCAGTTCAATCAACGCCTCGCCGCCCGCCGCCCGGACCTCGAGGTCCGCTGGACCCCGGCCTGGGGCACGCTGTACAAGTGGCAGGACAGTCTGCTCGGGGTCGAGATCGGGCTTGCCGATATCGGCTGGGTCGGCAGCCTGTGGGAGTCCTCGCGACTGCCATTGCAGAACATCACCTACGCGCTGCCGTTCATTACCGACGACCTGCCGGCCCTGTTGCGGGTGTTGAACGCGATGCACGACGAGCTGCCGGTACTGCGCGAAAGCTGGCAGCGCTACAACGTTCATTTCCTGGGGGTCAGCGGGGTTGATACCTATCACCTGCTGACCACGTTTCCGGTTACCTCGCTGGACGACCTCAAGGGCCGAAAGATCCTGGCCCCCGGCGCCTCGGCGGTGTGGCTGAAAGGTACCGGCGCGACCGCCGTCGACGGTGCGCTGACCAGCTACTACACCCAGATCAAAACTGGCGTTGCCGACGGTGTGCTGACCATTCTGACCGGCGCGCTGCCGTTCCGCATCCACGAGGTGGCGCCGCATGTGACGCTGGTCGGCATCGGCGCCCAATGTACCGGGGCCCTGACCGCCAACCTCGATGTCTGGCGGCGGCTGCCGGTCGAGGCGCAGGCCATCCTTGCCGACCTTGGCCACGAGTACTCGAACCTGGCGGCGGCCGACGTGGTTGCTCGCTATGACCATGCGCTGGCGACCCTGGCGGCCGAGGGCGCTATCGTTGCGACCCTGCCGGCCAGCGAGAAACAGCGCTGGATCAACGCCCTGCCGGATCTCGCCCGCGACTGGGTGCAGCGTCTCGAACGGCGCGCGCTGCCGGCCGGCGAGGTACTCCGCGCGCTGATGGATGGGTTGCGCGCGGCCGGGGTCAGCCCGTTACGCAACTGGGATCACGACATCATTGACTAGCTCACCGCAGGGTTCGAGCCGCGCGCTCGCTGATCGCGGCACACGTGCCGCGCGACGTCTGGCGGCCGCCCTGGCGGTGGCCGCGGCGGTCGTGATTGCCGCGCTCGGCGTACTGATCAACGCCGACATTATCAGTCGCACGGTGTTCGATGCGCCGCTGCGCGGCGTCAGCGAAATCATTTCGATCTCGATGCCGATGACGGTTTTCCTGGTGCTGGCCTGGTCGCGCCTGTCCGGCGGTTTGATCCGCGCCGGACTGCTGGCGCGCCTGTTCGACCCGCGCACCACCACCACCGGCATGGTGCTCGAAGTGGCCTTTGATTTATGTGCCGTGATACTGGCCGGCGCGATCGCGGTTGCCACGTGGCCGTGGCTGTGGCGGGCCTGGCGTGACGGCGAGTTTCTCGGCGTCGAGGGGGAATTCACCGTGGCCTCGTGGCCGGCGATGCTGGCGGTATGTCTCGGCGCAACCCTGCTCGCCGGTTATGCCGGCGCTTACGCGTGGCAGGGATTTCGCCGCCTGTGGCGACACCGGCCATCGGCCTGTGGATGGCCGCCGCTGCTGCTCGCCACGCTGCCGCTGCTGTACCTCTGCGTCGATAGCCGCGCCGCGATCGGCGCACTTTCGATTGCCGTGATGTTTGTCCTGCTCTACGCCGGCCTGCCGGTGGCGTTTGCCCTGCTGGCCGCCGCCGCACTCGGTATCGGCGCCATCAAGGGCAGCGTTCTGATCGCGGTGGACAGTCTCGGGCTCGCCGCCGGTGGCGCGATTTCGTCGTACGTATTCGGCGCGGTGCCGTTGTTTATCCTCATGGGACTGGTGATGGGGCGCGCCGACATCGGGCGCGATTCGCTGCAGGCGGCGCACTGGTTGCTGCGTCGGGTCAGTGGTGGCCTGGGCGTGGCCACGGTGCTGGCCAATGCGATTTTTGCCGCCATAACCGGCATTTCGATCGCCTCGGCGGCGATTTTCAGCAAGGTCGCCGTGCCGCCGCTGATCGAACAGGGTTTCAGCGCACGTTTCGCCTGTGGCCTGGTGGCCGGTTCCTCGGTGCTCGGCATGCTGATCCCGCCGAGCCTGCTTTTGATCATCTACGGCATTGTCGCGGAAGTGTCGATCAACGCGCTGTTCATCGCCGCCGTGGTGCCTGGCCTGCTGCTGACCGCACTGTTCGCCTGCGCGGTCATCGCGGTGGCGTGGTTGAAGCCGGCTTTTGCGATCTCAGCCGTGCCGGCGTTGACCGCGCCGCCAGCATTCGGCGCCGCCACCGCGTTCAAAAAACTCCTGCCCGTGGGGCTGTTGATCGCAGCGGTGCTGGGCGGCATTTATGGCGGGCTGTTCACCCCCACAGAGGCCGGAGCGGTGGGCAGCGGCCTCGCGGTCCTTATCGCGCTGACCATGCGGCGTTTCGGCCTTGCGCAGCTCGCGCGCCTGCTGTTCGAGTGCGCAACGACGTCCGCCTCGGTCCTGTTTCTGATCGTGGCCGCGTCGGCGTTCGGCATGATGCTGACCCTGTCGAGCATCCCGCAGCAGGTCGGCGAGCTGGTCGCCGCGGCGGGACTGGGGCTGAACGGTTACGTGCTGATCTACCTCGTGCTGCTGATCATGCTCGGCATGGTTCTCGACTCGACTTCAATCCTGTTGATTATGGTCCCGCTGGCGCTGCCGACCGTCACTGCGCTGGGCGGCGATCCGATCTGGTTCGGCATCATCACCGTGATCGGCGTCGAGATCGGGCTGCTCACCCCACCGCTTGGGTTGAGCGTGTTCGCGATTAAATCGGCGCTCGATGACCAGCGCATCTCCCTCAACGATATTTTTATCGGCGCCTTGCCGTTCACGGCGCTGATGCTGCTGCTGTGCCTGCTCCTGCTCGCAGTGCCCGAACTTGGACGTATGTTTGTCTAGCAGATCGGGGACATTCTCCTTTTCGCAGATATCCACATTCATTCGCGCAAACAAGCCCTCAAAAGGCGGGTGTGTCAGCGGGTTCGCGGCAAACGTTACATCTTGTTTCGCGACCTACGCGTCGTTGAGAGGCCATGATCAGGATCAACGTTAGTGCGGGAGGTCGGGGCTAACGTTCCCATTGGGGTCGCCAGTACGACAAGGGATTCAGCCGGGCGCCAGAGACTATCGTGCATGCACTGCAAGCGGGGACTACTCATGAAAAGAATGTTCGGCTTCCTGATGCTACTGACCGCCCTGCTGCCCTCGATGGCCGGCGCCGAAGTGGCCTACATCGACAATGCAGGCAGGACCTGGCGCCAGGTCAGCGACACCCTCGGATTCACCTGGTTCGACGTGCTCACTGTATGCGACGTCGATAGCGGAAGCTGCGCGGGAAGTCTGAGCGGTGTTGATTTCAATGGCTGGCAGTGGGCCAACGTCGCCACCGTCAACGATCTGTTCAACGAGTTCTCCGGTGGCAGCGGCTTCAATACGGCCGATCCCCAGGAATATGAGATCCCGAACAGCACCTGGGCGCCGCAGCTGATCGACAACGACGGCGTCGGCCCCGACACCGGCGTTTTCAATATGACAGCGCTGTTCTCCGGGGTCGACGAGAACGTGCTGGGCTGGACTCGCGACAAGGACCCCGATCCGGCGACTGGTGCCTATCTCGGTCGCATCGTCAACACGCCGACCTTTGACAAGTTACAGACCGACGATCGGTCCGACATCGACCAGGAAAATCCGGCCATCGTCGGGTTCTGGCTATATCAACCCGCTACGATGGTACCCGTGCCAGGGGCCGTGTGGCTGCTGGCGGGCGGTCTGGCCGTTGTCGCCAGTCGCCGCCGCCAGTCTGCGGCCGCGGGGGAACAGTCGCGCTCCTGAAATTATTCACAAGCCGGCGCCTCAGATTGGTCGAGATCGAGTTGCAGCCGTGGTTTCGCCGGAAACGAAGAATGTCCCCATTCTTTATTTATCCACAACTTCGGAGTGTTGTGCGGCTAGGAGCTGTAGCATTGGCGCACGGCGCTGGCGCCGGTGGTGACCATGGTCTGGTATTTTTTCCAGAACGCTTCGTCGATGGCCCGGGTTGATCGCCGTGGCGGCGTTTCGCGGTAACGCTTGAGCTGGGCGGGGCCGCCGTTGTAGGCGGCGTACGTGGCACGGGCGAGGCCGTCGATGCCGGCGCTTTCTTCGTGCTCTTTTTTGCGGATCGCGTAATCGACCAGGTAGTGGGTCAGGATCTCATTGCCGGCGCTGGCGTTATAGCCGACGTCGGTTTCGAGCAGATTCAGATCATAGACCCCCCGCCAGACGTGCGTATTGATCTGCATGAGCCCGACCGATCCGGCTGGTGAGCGGATCACTTCGATGCGATCCTTTTGTTTGACGAACTGGCGCCAGCAGGTTTCCTGCCATGCGGTTGCGCGCAGCAGCGGCGGATATACGCTGGCGAAGGCCGCGGGGATCTTGCCGCGTGCTTTTTCGTGATGCGCGATCGCGCCGAGCAGGGCGTCCATGACGGTGAGATAGGTATCCAGATCTTTTCGCCCCGGCACCCATTCGTTGAGTCGCTGTTGGTCGAATGCTGCAGCCTGGCTGGGCGTGATCAACCAATCGAGCCAGCTACCAGGTGAGGTTCTGTCCTCGATCTCCAATTCGATCTCAAGCTCGTTTTCAAGCTCGGCGGGGAACCCGAATGCTTCGCGCAGTGCCGGGTCTACTTCGGTTGAATAGCGGAGATCGTCCGGCGTTACCTGTGGCGACAGGGTTCGGGCCAGGTTACGCAGGCTGTCGGCGTCGATACTGAAGCCGAAGCGGGGCATGATGGTGTCGAGTGCCTTGAGCGCGTCACCGGCGCCGATAAATGCGATGTAAGCGAGGGTTTCGCGGTCGCGACCTGCGAGTTGCATTTGTTGCAGCAGGGGCACCAGACGCGTCCATGTATCGACGAACAGGCGCCGCACCGGATCGGCGCCGGTATCATGTTCGACCAGCGCGGCGCGCAGTTCGTAGCGCGCTTCGAGCAGCGTTTCCAGCAGCCCGGCCTGCAGCTCCGCTGGCGCGGTGGCGTTCAGCGTCTTGATCGTCCAGGTCGCGAACGCATCCCAGGCCTGCCACGCCTGGTCCCAGGCCTCCAGCTCGGCGGCGTCGAGGGGCGCAGCGTCGCGCGCCGCGGTGATCTCGGCAGGTGGGATCTCAAACGCCAGGTTCACGGTCATGCGCTGCGCATGGGAGCGGGGATCCTCGAGGCGCAGGGAACCGGTCGCGACCGCCGCGGCGTTTGCGGCGTCGGCGAGCGCTGCGCTGACGAGATCGCGGGCCGGCCTCATCAATGGTGTGAGATCGAATGTGAACGACTCGAAGCGCGGGTGGGCATAGCGCTTGACCCAGTCCCAGACCAGTCCTGGTACGCCGCGGCGCTCGCCGTCGGCGTTGAGCAGTTTCGAGTCGGTGATGGAAAAACTCAGCGATTCGCCATCCGCCGCGACCGCGATGCGTTCGAGCAAATCGAGCCTGCCATGCCACACGATCGGCAGCAGACAGCGCTTGCCGAGCGGGGTCGCGATCCTGGCCACGACGGTGGTCGACACCCGCAGCAAGCCGTCTTCGCCATCGTCGAGCATGGGCTTCGACAGCGTGACGGAGTTGCAGCCGCTACGATCGGCGAGCAGCGGCAGGGTAGCTTCCGCGCCGGTGAATAGCGACGCTGCCAGGGCGCGCTGCACGACACGGTGATCGACAGCCACCGGAACACTGACCGTCACTGCATCCGGCGCCGCGCCGGCCGCCTCGAGCGACACCGCCAGCAATACGGCTAACACGGGCAGCGCGGTCAGACCGGGACCTCGTTCAGCAGCCAGCCGAGCACTACGATCTGCGGCAGGCTGAGCAGGGGCAGGAAGAGGGCAAACTTCCACGACCCGGCCATCTCGCGCAGAACCAGGATCTCGGTGTAATCGGTAGACACGCCGGCCATCAGGAATGCGAACGCATTGCCGGGCGCGCCGGCCCGCGCGAACAGATCGCCGGCGATCGGCGCCGAACCCTCGGAACAGACTTCGATGATGGTCGCACCCAGTACGGTCAACGCCAGTCCGCCGAGGGTCGGTCCGAACCAGGCCGCGAACGTGCTCGGATCAAAAACCGCGCGAACCAGCGCGGCCAGCACCACGCCGAACAGGATCCAGCGCATGACCATGCGTGAGTCGCTGACGCCGGCGCGCAGCATGCCCGCCAGTGCGGTTGGCGTACAGCTTGCGCCGGCGAGCGCCGTGCGCGCTTCCGGCCAGAAACGGAAGTCCTGCGGCAGGTCGCGCTGGTTGGGGTTGGATGGCAGGCGGCCGGCGCCGACCAGGGCTTCAAAAGCGAAGCCGGTGATGACCGCGATGACCATCGACAGGGCGATAAACAGCAGGGTCCACGGTAATCCCAGCAAGGCGACCAGGATCAGGGTCAGCGACAGCGAGTTCCACGGACTGGCGATAAGAAAGGCGATGACCTGGCCGGTCGACGCACCGCGCTCATACAGTTTGGCCGCAACCATCAGGATGCCGTGGCTGCACAGATCCAGCAGCACGCCTGCGACCGCCGCGCGCATGATGCCGCCGGCACCCGGCGGGCCGAGTGTTGCGATGACAAATTCGCGCGGCACTTTCGACAGCGCGCCGACCATCACCACCCCCAGCACGATGCCCCACCAGATGGTGTTGATGACGTCGAAAATACCGTGGCTGAAGCCGCCGATCAGCGCCGGATGAAGGTCAGCGGCGGCAAAGGCAAGGTGCAGGCCGTAGCCGATAATGATGATCGTGGCGCTGCCAATCAGCAGACGATCGCGACCTGCAGCCGAGCCGCCGCTGCAACTGCTGGTGGAAGATACAGCGGGGGCAGCCGGGGGATCACCGGGGGGACAACAGCTCATGGCGCGCAAGTCTAGCAGGCTGGCGAAAAACTACTACGGAGGTCGTGCCCGGCGTTGCGGAGTAGCCCGCGTCTGGCGTCGGAAGGTGCTCAGGCGTCGTCGCTGTAGCTCGACAGCGGCGGGCAGCCGCAGAACAGGTGCTTGTCGCCATGCACGTTGTCGATCCGTGCGACCGGCGGCCAGTACTTGTCGTCCGGCGGTGTGCCCGGTGGGAAAAACGCCGAATTTTTTGAGTACGGCCGGTCCCACGACGGCTCGAGCAGCAGGCGGTGGGTGTGGGGTGCGTTGCGCAATACGTTATTGTCCCGCGCGCTGTGCCCGGCCTCAACCGCGGCGATCTCCGCGCGGATCGCGATCATGGCATCACAGAAACGGTCGAGTTCGCGTTTGTTTTCGCTTTCCGTCGGTTCGATCATCAGCGTCTCGGCGACCGGGAACGACATGGTCGGGGCATGAAACCCGTAATCGACGAGGCGCTTGGCGATATCGTCGACGCCGATCCCGGTCGCCGCTTTCAGTTCGCGCATGTCGATGATGCATTCGTGCGCTACCATGCCGTTCTTGCCGGTGTACAGCACCGGGTAATGATCTTTAAGACGCGCGGCGACGTAGTTGGCGGCCAGAATTGCGACCATCGTAGCGCGCCGCAACCCCTCGGCGCCCATCATCGCGATATAGGCCCACGAAATCGTCAGGATACTGGCCGAGCCCCACGGCGCGGCGGAAATCGTGCCGATGGTGCCGGCGGCGCCGGCTGCCGGGTTGACGCCATCGACGACGGGGTGGTCCGGCAGGAACGGCATGAGGTGCGGCAGCACGCCGATCGGTCCCATGCCCGGCCCGCCGCCGCCATGCGGGATGGCGAAGGTTTTGTGCAGGTTGATATGCATGACATCGGCGCCGATTTCGGCCGGCCGGCAGATCCCGACCAGTGCGTTCAGGTTGGCGCCGTCCATGTAGACCTGCCCGCCGTAGTGGTGGACGATGGCGCAGACTTCGCGTATCGATGCTTCGAAGACACCATGCGTCGAAGGGTAGGTGATCATCAACGCGGCGAGCCGCGCTGCGTGTTGTTCGGCCTTGGTTTTCAGGTCGCCGACGTCGACATTGCCATCGTCGTCGCAGGCCACCACCACCACTTTCAGCCCTGCCATGACCGCACTGGCCGGATTGGTGCCGTGCGCCGAAGCCGGGATCAGGCAGATGTCGCGCTGCAGTTCGCCGCGTACTTCGTGAAACTTGCGGATCACCAGCAGGCCGGCGTACTCACCCTGCGAGCCGGCGTTGGGCTGCAGCGAAAACGCCGCGAAGCCGCTCAGGTCGCACAGCATGTTCTCCAGTTCTTCGAACATCTGCTGGTAACCCTGCGCCTGGTCGAGCGGCACGAAGGGATGCAGGTCGGCGAACTCGCGATAGGAGAGCGCCTGCAGCTCGGTCGCGGCATTGAGTTTCATGGTGCACGAACCGAGCGGGATCATGGCGCGGTCAAGCGCGATATCGCGGCGCGCCAGACGACGCATGTAGCGCATCATTTCGGTTTCCGAGTGGTAGAGCTCGAACACCGGGTGGGTGAGGATGGGTTCGTCACGGCGCAGCGTCGACGGCAGGCACTCGACCACCGCCTCGTCCACGACGCGGACGTTGAGTTCCTCATCGGCGTCGCGCGAAAACACGTTCCACAGGCTGCGCAACACGGCGCGATTGATGGTTTCGTCGAAGGCGATGCCGAGATGGTCGGCATCGATTACCCGCAGGTTGATACCGGCTTCGCGGGCGCGCGCCGCGTAGTGTCGCGCGCGCCGGGGCACGCGCACGGTGAGGGTGTCGAAAAACACCTCGGTGACGACTTCGTAACCGCTTTTTTTGAGCGCGGTCGCGAGGATCAGAGCCTGGCGGTGAACGCGGTTGGCAATCAGCGCAAGCCCTGCCGGGCCGTGATACACGGCGTAGAACCCGGCGATGATCGCGAGCAGGACCTGGGCGGTACAGATGTTACTGGTCGCCTTCTCGCGACGTATATGCTGCTCGCGGGTCTGCAGCGCCATGCGCAGCGCCGGCTGGCCGTCGCGATCGCGCGACACGCCGATGATGCGCCCGGGCATGGCGCGCACGTAGGGTTCGCGAGTGGCAAAAAACGCCGCGTGCGGGCCGCCGTAGCCCATCGCCACGCCAAAACGCTGAACGCTGCCGACAACGATGTCGGCGCCCATCGCGCCGGGCGGCTTGAGCAGCACCAGGCTGAGCGGATCGCTGGCCACGGTGACCAGTGCGTCCTGCGCGTGAGCGGCGGCAATGACTGCGCTGTGGTCGCGGACCGCGCCGCTGGAGCCGGGATACTGCAGGAGCACGCCGAAACACTCACCGCCATCGAGCAACGTTTCGACATCGCCCACAACGACCTCGAAACCGAAATAGCGCGCCCGGGTCTGGACCACCGCCAGGGTCTGCGGATGACAATCGGCATCGACCAGGAAACGCATCGATTTCGATTTGCCGACCCGCCGCGCCATGGCCATGGCTTCGGCCGCGGCGGTCGCCTCGTCGAGCAGCGAGGCGTTGGCGATCTCCATGCCGGTCAGATCGACGATCATCTGCTGGTAGTTGAGTAAGGCTTCGAGCCGGCCCTGGCTGATCTCGGCCTGGTAGGGCGTGTAAGCCGTGTACCAGCCCGGGTTCTCGAGCACGTTGCGCTTGATCACTTCCGGCATGACGGTGCCGTAATAGCCCATGCCGATCATCGACACGTTGACCCGGTTGCGTGCGCGCATAGCACGCAGGTGGCTGAGCACGGCCTGTTCGCTGATCGTTTCGGTGAGCGCCAGCGGCGCGGTGGAGACGATGTCGTCGGGCACCGCCCGCGCGACGATGTCTTCCAGCGCGTCGAGGCCGAGGGTGTCGAGCATGGCCCGGATCTGATTGCGATCGGGGCCGATGTGGCGGCGGATAAAATCGCCGCGCATTTCGAAATCGCGAAGTTTCATGTCCGATCTCCGGCCGGCCAGGGTCCGACCCCCGTCCTCACAGCTCGCCGAGGTAAGCCTGGTAGGCGGCGTCATCCATGTAGGCATCGAGGCCGCTGGCGTCATCCGGCATGATGCGCAGCAGCCAGCCCTCGCCGAGCGGTGCACTGTTGACCAGTTCCGGTGTGTCGGCAAGGGTGGCGTTGATCGCGTTGACGGTGCCGGCCAGCGGCATGTTGATTTCGCCGACCGCCTTGACCGATTCAATCACCGCGAGCTGGGCGGATTGATCGAGGTGCTGACCGGCGTCCGGCAGTTCGACGTAAACGATATCGCCGAGCTGCTCCTGAGCGTAGTCAGTGATCCCGATCACAACGCTGCCGTCGTCCTCGAGGCGCAGCCACTCATGTTCGCGCGTGAATTTGAGGGTGCTCATCTGGTTACTCCGTAGTGGGTGTGATTGTGCATGGGTGCTTGTGCGATGCCGGCTATACGACGGTCAACGGAAGTAGCGGTGCCGGACAAATGGCAAGGCGACCACGTCGACAGTGTGGCTGCGGGCGCGGATGGTCACGCCGAGCCGGGTACCGGGCGCGGCAAGGTCACTCAGGACATAGCCCATCGCGACCGGATGGCCGAGCGTTGCGCCGAAACTGCCGGAGCTGACCGCGCCGACTTCGCGGCCGTCGTGATCGTGCAGGATCATTTCCGCGCGCAGCGGGACGCCTGATTTTGGTCGCAGGCCGACGCGCTTGCGCGCCGGCCCACTACGCAATTCGGCGAGGATACGGGTGGCGCCGGGGAACCGCGCGGCGACCGCCGGCAGGTCGCGATATTTTTTTGCAATCGTCCAGCCGAGGCCGGCTTCGGCGGGGCTGGTCTGCGCGGTAATGTCGCTGCCGGCCAGGCACAAACCGGCTTCGAGGCGCAGCGAATCGCGCGCGCCGAGCCCGATCGGTTTCACGCGCGCGTCGTCGAGCAGCGCGCGCGCCAGGGTTTCAGCGGCGTCGCCGGGAAGCGAAATTTCGTAGCCGTCCTCGCCACAGTAGCCGGAACGGCTCACCAGACAGGGTATGCCGTCCAGGCGGCAGGCCAGGCTCGACATGAACGCGATCGTGGCCAGTGCGGGTTCGAACGCCGCGATGACCTCGGCGGCCTGCGGTCCCTGCAGCGCGAGCAGGGCCCGCTCGGCTTGCGCGCTGACTGTACACAAGCCGGCCAGTCCGGTTTCGAGGTGGTGCAGATCGCTGTCCCGGTAAGCCGCGTTGACGACCAGGTGCAGGCGATCCGGCAGCCGCGTGACCATCAGGTCGTCGATGATGCCGCCGTTGTCGTTGGTCAGCAGCGTGTAGCGTTGCTGATAATCGGCGAGCCCGTCGATATCGCCGGTGACCAGGTTTTCCAGCGCCGCCGGCGGCCCCGCGACGTTGATCTGGCCCATGTGCGACACATCGAACAGGCCGGCATGGGCGCGCGTATGCAGGTGTTCCTCGCGAATGCTGTCGCCGTACTGGAGCGGCATCGCATAGCCGCCGAACTCGACCAGTCGCCCGCCGAGCTGCTGGTGCAGGGCGTACAGCGGCGTGCGGCGCAGTGGCGGCGTGGCCGTGCCGTGATCGGTCGTCGTTGTCATGGCTCGAGGGCGCCTCTCGCAGCTGCGGGTTCCGTCGTCAGCGAACACATTGGGATCGAAATATTAGCAATATTCGCGCTATGGCTTCACGAAGCTTCGCGCAACGAATGGTGACCGAAGCGAGCCGCTATCGACCCTGCCAGCATCATAGCGCGCCCCGCACGCGGCGCTGCATGATAGGCTTCGTGTTCCTCGCAGGTGAATAAATCATGGATCGCGGAACCCTTTTTCGGCCCAGCTTGGCGCTGTTTTTTTTCACGCTCGTTTGTGCCGCGCCAGCGCCTGCCGCGGTTGCGCCGCAGATCGAATATCGCGGCCTCAGCCTGCACCTCAACGGCTACGGCGAACGCGAGATCCTGTGGACAGATGTGTATCGCTGCGCACTGTATTTGCCCGAAACGAGCAGTGATCGCGCGCGGATCGTCGACCAACGGACCGCCAAGGTTATCCGCGTTACGGTGCTGATCGACAACCTGCCCGACGACATGCCGGCGCGCTGGCGCGAGACGCTGAGCGATGAACTGAATGGTGAAATGTTCAAACGCATGAAGTCCGCGTTCCGTGCCGCCGGCGCCGGCGATGAGTTGCAGTTCGGGTTCGTGCCCGGAACCGGTACCGAAGTGCGACTCAACGACGAGGTGATCCTGAATGACCCCGGCTTCGGCCTGATGCAGGCGCTGCTCGAACAATGGCTCGGCCCGAACGCGATCTCACGCAATCTGCGCCGCCTGCTGAGCAGCCCCGGGCTCGCCGACTGAACAGGCCCTGGCGCTAATTAGTGCCGCGATTGAGCAGGTGATCGAGCCACAGGTTGGAAAGTTTTTCCTGCACTGAGTTCTGGCGCAGGCGCGCGCGCAGGTTGGGGAAGTCGACCCGGTCGAGTGGCTGGTCCTGGTTGTAGCAGGAATACACGAACGAGATCTCGCCGCTGACCGGATCGACGTGTTTACACAGGCACTGCGCACATACGCCTTTCATCATGCACTGCATGGGTGAGTTGATCGAACCGATCGCGACGTGATCCTTCTTCAGGTACGGCGCGAGTACGTCGTGGCGGGCCTGTTTGACGGCTGCCATCATCAGGTCCGAGCCGATCACGATCAATTCGTCGACTTCATTGAGCGGGATATCGGTCGGGCCGAGTTGACCTTCGGCATAAGCCACCATGGCTTTCACGACATTGCCGATGTAGCTGCGGTCCTGGCCGCGGCCGGTCGGCACCGGTGTCACGCCGGGGCCCGGGTCGACGGCCCAGATCACGAGGTCTGCCGCGGCTTCGATATCGGCCATCTTGAATACGTCCTGGGCGCGTTTGTAACCGGCGAAATACAGCACGCGGCAGCCGGCCGCGCGCAGCGCCTTGCCGATCGAAAACAGCACCGCATTGCCGAGACCGCCACCGATCAGCATAACCGTGCCGCCGGGGGGAATATTCGTCGGCGTGCCGGTGACGCCCATCACGATCAGCGGATCACCGGGCCGGCAGCGCGCCAGCAGGCGCGACGAGGCGCCCATCTCCAGTGCGATCAGCGAAATCAGACCTTGTTCCTTGTCGACCCAGGCGCCGGTCAGCGCCAGCCCTTCCGGCGACAGCACGGTATCCTCGGCGCGCGGCGCGAAGGCTTCCGGGTTCTGCACGCGGTAAAACTGGCCGGGTTCGAACTTGGCGGCCGCCGCTGGCGCGTGCACGATAACCTCGATGATGGTCGGGGTCAGGCGGTTGACCGCGACCACGGTTGCGACCAGGTCCTCTTCGAGGCGCTGCATGAAGCGTCGTAGCTGTACTTCGCGCTGCGCCTGTCCGGCGCTGTCGAGGCTGGCGATGGCCTCGCTGAACAGATCCACGATGTAGGGATAACCGTCCTTCGCGCTGGCCATGGCCTTGACCACGTTGCCGGCATAAACCGGATGGTTGTCGCCATAGAAGCTGACCCGGCGCGCGCCGTCGCGATAAGAGGTCAGCGGCGAGGCGCTGGCGAGTTTGGGCGTGGTGGTGGCGTCGGCCGCGATCGGCTCGAGATGCTCGGCGTCCGGTTCGAAGCGGCGGAAAAACTTGCCGTCCAGTTCGAACGTTCCCGGGTGTTCCTGCTCGTAGATGATATTCGGCGAGGTTCCGGCCGCGACAAACAGGCTGCGCAACGGCACTTCGAGTTCGCTGACACTGTCCGCACCGGTGCTTTCAAAGCGTACCGCGCACAAGGCCCCGTGCTCGTCGGCGATGGCCTCGAGCGGATTCATATTGGCAGCGATTTCGATCCCTTCCGAAAGCGCTTCGTTGACTTCCTCGTGGTTCTGTCGATAAGCAGGCGAGTCCTGCAGCGATTTGCGGTAGAACAGTGTCACCCCGCCCCAGCCGAGTACCAGGGAGGTGAAATCCGGCTGCTCGCCGGCCAGCGTCGCCCGCTCGCGTTCGCGGCGCACGGCGTGACCGTGACTCAGGGCCTCGTCGAGGATCGCGAGTTCTTCGGCATCGTAACGGGCGCGAACGGTCTCGGCGCCGAGGTCAGCGGCGAGGCGTTCGTAACGGCGCAGGACTTTTTCGACCTGGCGCGGGTAATAGGCCAGCACTTCGGTGGCGGTATCGATTGCGGTCAGGCCGCCGCCGATGACGCCGGCCGGCAGGCGCACCTGCAGGTTGGCCAGCGAGTTGTCCTTGGCGGCGCCGGTGAGCTGCAGACCCATGAGGAAATCCGAGGCTTTGCGGATGCCGCGGATGAGGTTGTTTTTCAGCCCGATGATCGACGGTTTGCCGGCGCCGGTCGCGAGTGCGACGTGGTCGAAGCCCAGCGACCAGGCGTCGTCGAGGGTGATGCTGCCACCAAAGCGCACGCCGCCGAAGGCGCGAAATGTGCGCTGCCTGAGCAGGGTCAGGTAGATCACTTTGAGAAAATTTTTGTCCCAGCGCACCGTGATGCCGTATTCGGCGACGCCGCCAAAGCCATTGACGGTACGTTTGTCGAGATCCTCGTAAAGCGAGGCAAAATCGCGCACCGGCTCCGGTGGCGCGCTCAGGCTGCCGGTCAACTTGGCCGGTAACGGCTCGAGCTTGAGGGCGTCGATACCGACCACCGCGAACCCTTCGTTAAGCAGGTAGTGCGCGAGGGTGTACCCGGCCGGCCCGAGCCCGGCGACGAGGATCTTTTTGCCGTTGTAGGGCAGGCGGTGCGGGCGCTTGATATTGAGCGGGTTCCAGCGCGTTAACAGCGCATAGATTTCGAAGCCCCACGGCAGCTTGAGGACATCGGTGAGTACGTTCGTTTCGATCTGCGGAATATTGACCGGTTCGGTTTTCTGGTAGATGCAGCCCTTCATGCAGTCGTTGCAGATCCGGTGGCCGGTGCCGGGACACATCGGGTTGTCGATCACAATCAAGGCCAGCGCGCCGATGTTGTCGCCGCCGCGTTTGACGACGTGCATCTCGGAGATCTTTTCGCCCAACGGGCAGCCGATGACGGCGACCCCAAGGGCATTGGTCTTGAAGCCGCCGCTTTTCTTGTCCGGCATGCCTTTCGAGCAGGTATCGTTGTCGCGGTCATGGCAGTAGATGCAATGATCGACTTCGTACAGCACCCGCCGTAAACCGAAGCGATGATCGGTAAGCGCAAAGCCGTCGCGCCGCCGCCGCTCGGCGCTGCCTGCTGCCCAGGCTTTGTAGCCGCCGTGATCGCGCTCGCCGAAATGCACCAGGTGGCCGAAGTCGGTGCGCGCCGGCTGTTTGAAACTGACCCAGGAGTTGGCGGCAAACGGCGCGAAATCCGGGTCCTGCTGCACGCACAGACACCATTGTTCCAGGGCCGTGCAGGCAGCGGCGAGCAGGGCGTCGTCGTCGAGCCCCGACCAGGCATCGTGAGCGGCGCGCAGCCGGTCAGGGAAACCCGCCGGCGTGGCAATCTGTCCACTGACAATAGCCGCGGCCCGCGCGCTCAGGTACTCATCGTCATCAGCCAGGCGCGCGCCTTCGGCAGCGGCGGCGCGCAGCGCGGCGGCGGCGAGGACCAGCTCTTCGCGGTCGAAACTGGCAGGGTCCTGACCTTTGTAGCGCTTTGCCAGCGGCGCAATGAACTGGTTGCGAAAGCCGAACACGATGGCGTCTTCGTCGACGATCAGCGCACCCTGGTCACGCCATGCCTGCTCGACCTGGAATACCCGCGCGACGAAGCTGCCGAGGTGCGGCGCGGTCTCGGTCAGGATGGCGGAAATAGCCTCGGCCGGCAGGTCCGCGCCGGCGCTTTCGCGGTAGGCAAAAAAGCGCGCCGCCAGATCGCCGTCGGACTCGGCCAGGAAATCGTCGAATACGGCGCCGAGGCGAGCCAGTGCATGCGGTTCGTACAGGTCCGCGTAGGTGAAGCCGGGGATACCCAGGGTCAGTGTCGCGGTGTCGGTCATACGAAGTCCTGTTGAACGTTCATTTGCGCTCCTGTTGCTGCTGCCGGCGGCACACTGCTCAGGCTCGCCAACTTTGCCGGCCATGGTATAGCAAACCCGCTCGCCACGAATGGCGTCCGCAGTAGCTCTTCACCCGGCCTGCAGCAGGGTGGTGAAAAACGTCGCGAGGAAGGTCGGGCGCAAGGCGCGGGCGAACCCGCAACGCCGCGCACGACCTCCGCAGTAGTTATTCACCACCCTGCTAGGGTTGGAGTTCGACCAGCAACTGCTCGACGATGCGGAACCGCGAGCGCGCCGGGCGCACGGTCGGCGCGGCGCGGCGCAGGCGCGGGAAGCGCTGCAGGAGTTTGCCGAACGCGATCGCGGCTTCGATACGAGCAACCGAATTGCCCGCGCAGGTGTGAATGCCGTGCGCGAAAGCGAGGTGTTTGTTCGGGGTGCGGCCGACATCGAACTGCTCGGCATGCGGGAACTGACGCTCGTCGCGATCGGCGGCGGCAATCAGCAGATGGAGAAACGTACCGGCGGGTATATCGACGCCACCCAGTCGAGTGTCCGCGCGGGTGCGCCGGTTGCCGATCTGGAGCGGGCTTTCGAAGCGCAGCATCTCCTCGATTGCGGATTTGATCAGGGTCGGCTGTTCGAGCAGGCGCTGCATCTGGTCGGGATAACGCAGCAGCAGGTCGACGCCGTTGGCAATCAGGCTGCCGGTGGTGTCATGGCCGGCGTTGAGCATAAAAATCGCGTTGTGCAGGATCTCCAGCTCGCTCAGACCTTCGCCGGCATCGCTGGCTTCGACCAGCGCCCACAACACGTCCATATTGTCAGGGCCCGGTGGCGCGGCCCGTTTGCGCGCGATGAGGTCGCGCAGATACGCCTTGAAGTCTTCGACTGCCTGGTTGCCTTCGGCGAGCTGCGCGGCGCTGCGCACCGGTTCCAGTGCGCCGAGTATGGTTTTGGCCCAGCCGCGCAGGGGTTGGCGTTCGTCATACGGAACGCCGAGCAGGTCGCCGATCAGGTTGAGCGGTATGACATTGGCGAATTCTTCGACGATATCGATGGTGCCACGCGCGGCTGCGCGGTCGAGCAGGCTGTCGACCATGGCGCCGATGCTGTGTTCCATCTGGCGCAGCACGCGCGCGGCGAAAAACGGCGCCAGCAGGCGTCGCACGCGCGTGTGATAGGGCGGGTCGTTGAACACGATCGAGGTTGTATGGTGTTCGTACAGCGGGCTGTCGCCGAAACGTGGTTTGAAATCGACGCGCTTGTCGGAGCTGAACAGCTGCGGGTCACCGAAGGTGGTGAGGACATCGGCGTAGCGGCTGATGACGAAAGATCCATCGGGCTGGCGGCAAATCGGCGCGTGATCGCGCAGGATGCGGAAGCCGGGGTAGGGGTCGAGGGCGAAATCACGGCCGACCTCGGCCAGCACGAAATCGCCGGCCGTCGCGGCGCTCAGATCCATCGCCACAGCGCGGCCGTCACTCGGCGTCGTCCGCCGCCGTCGGGCAGTCGCCGGCGGCGGGATCGCAAACGCGCAGGTAGGCGAGGTAACCGAGCCAGAATTTACGGTCGTTCAAGGACACCGGTGGATCCTCGCTGGTGACATAAGTATCGGTACGCCAGGTTTTGCGCAGCAGGTAAAAATTCTGTTTGCCGGCGATGCCGCGCAGCAGGGAAAACTCGCCACGCCCGCTTTCGCTGTGGGTACCGCAGAGCAGCATCAAGCCCAGCGTCGGGAGATCGCCGGCGCCCGCGAGCTGAATGGGTTTGGCGTCGAACTCGTAACATTCCTCGGCCAGCGACACGGCAACGTTGGCGAGCACGGTTTCCGGATTGGCGTCAGGCATGCCGAGCACGACCTGGATGGTCAGCATTTCGTTCCACTGTTCGGGGTCGTCGCTCTGCGGAATGTATTCCGTGGTCGACAGGTTTTCCTCTCGGCCGTTGTAAACCTCGACCCATTTCGGCGGCGTTACGAACAACAGCTGTTCGCCCTCGACGTCCGCGGCCATGACGGATGCGCTCGCCAGCAGGCTGGCCAGGGTCGGGATTAACCAGAGTTGTGTCATATGCAGAGTTCCGTTGGCAGGGTGGGGGCGCGGCGGCGAGCATAGCGAAGTCGCGCGGCGACTGTCACCCGGGTCATGGCGCCGGGTCGCCCGCGAGTGCGCCGGGCAGTTCGGTGATGTCGTTCAGCACGTAGCGCGGCGTCGGCGCGTCGCCGGGCAGGGGGGCTCCACGTGGGTTGATCCAGGCCACGTCGAGGCCGGCGCCGTGGCCGCCATGGACATCGTCGTCGATCGAGTCGCCGATAAACAGGGCCTCCTCGGCGCGGCAATCGAGCAGCGCCAGGGTGTCGTCGAAAATGCGCCGATGCGGTTTCCGCCAGCCGTGGTCATCGGACACCACGAGGTGCTGAAAACAGGCCGTTGCGCCATCGCGTTCGACAATCGCACGCGCGGTCGGGCCGTGGTCGAAGTTCGACACCAGGGCCAGCGGCAGCTCGGCGGCAAAATGCTTCAGGGTTTCGAGGTGCGCGGCGGGGATCGCGCTGGCGCCGGCCAGGATGGCCATGTGCCGCAGCGACAGCGCAGCGGCCAGCGCGCGGGTGCCGGCGCCGCGCTCGAGTCCGGCGACGAGCAGCGCGCGTTCAAAGCGCTGCGCGGAAGGGATTTCACGCTGGCTGCGGGCGCGCTCGGCGGCCAGTTCGGCGTTGGCCGTGGTCAGGGCGCTGTGAAACGCTTCGAAATCGACGCCGCTGTGGTGCGCAGCGAGGATTTTGTACAGTTCACCGAGGGTCGAGGGCCGCGATTCGCCGTCGATCGTCAGGCGCGGCATCCGTTCCGGACGCCATAGCGCGACGGTATTGAACAGATCGAAAAGCAGGCACTTGTAGGGATGCATGGTCGTGAGCTTACCGGATCCGGGCGTTGTCGGTCGGCGCCCGCGTGCTCGGCTATCATGCGCGCTGCCGAACCGGACACGAGGGTGGGAACCAGTCATGAAACTTGCAAGCTTGAAACGCGGTGGGCGTGACGGCAGCCTGGTCGTCGTCAATCGCGGCCTCGACCGCGCGGTGCTGGTGCCCGCAATCGCGACCAGCCTGCAGCAGGCGCTGGAAAACTGGGCGCAGGTGCGACCAGAGCTCGAACAGACCGCGCAGGCGCTGGAGCGCGGAGAACTCACCGCCGCGTTCGAGTTCAACAGCGACGAACTCGCCAGTCCGCTGCCGCGCAGCTACCAGTTCCTCGATGGCTCGGTCTACCTGTCGCACATGGAGAAGGCGCGCCGGGCGCGCGGCGCCGACATGCCCGCCAACCACACCACCATGCCCTTGATGTACCAGGGGATGTCCGACCGCTACTACGCGCCGCGCGAGGCGGTCGCGATGGTTGACGAGGAGCTCGAGATCGACCTCGAGGCGGAGATCGCGGTGGTCACCGACGATGTCCCCCTCGGCACATCGACGGCGCAGGCCGCGGCGCATATCAAGCTCGTAATGCTGGTCAATGACTGGTCACTGCGCGCCCTGACCCGGGTCGAGGTGCCACGCGGGTTCGGTTTTGTCCAGTCCAAACCGGCCAGCGCATTTTCACCGGTCGCGGTCACCCCGGACGAACTCGGCGCCGCCTGGGACGGCAGCAAGCTGAGCGGCGCGTTGGTGTCGAGTATCAACGGCCAGCGCCTCGGCCAGCCCGACGCCGGCCTGGACATGTACTTCGATTACTGCCAGTTGATCGCCCACGCCGCGCGCACTCGTGCCCTGGCGGCCGGCACCATCATCGGCGCGGGCACGGTTTCGAATCGCGATCCGGCGGCCGGCTATGGCTGCATCGCCGAAGCGCGCAGCGATGAAGCGCTCACCTCGGGTGAAGCACGCACCCCGTTCCTGCGTTTCGGCGACGTCGTGCGCATCGAAATGTTCGACGCTGCCGGCGCGTCGATATTCGGTGCCATCGAACAGCGCATCGTGCGCGCCTGATCAGCGCGCGCTGGTGGCGGCGAGTTGCGCGATCAGATCGTTTGTATCGTCCAGTCCCGCGGCTTCGACCGCGGCCACCGCGGCGTACAGGTCCGCCGCGCCGCGATGAAAACCTGCGGGCAGACCGTGGTCCGCGAAGGTGGCCGCAATTTCTTCCATTTCGGCGATGAAGCGCCAGGCTTTGGGCGCACTGGCGGCGCTGTCGCGCGCCACCCGTTCGAGCAGTCCGGGCTGCGAACGACGCCATTCGCTGCCGAGCGCGGTCGCTACGCCGCTGCTTTCGGCCAGCGCCGCCACGGCCAGCAGCAGTGCGGACGAACCTTTGCTCCAGGCTGCGTAACACATCTTCAGGTTTGACGCCGCGTAGCGCTCGGCGCCGATATCGACGGCCTCGAGGCGGCTGCCGGCGAAACACGCCGCGACCCGTGCCGCGGCCGGTCCGGACAGGTACAGACGGGTTGTGCCGGGTGCCGTAGGCGGCGGTCCGATAACCCCGCCGTCGACATACTCGGCGCCGGCCGCGGTGACCGTTTCCGCAATCCTCGCCGCGGTCCGGGCGGCCACCGCGTTGGCATCGACATACAGGCCGCCGAAACCGATCGCGGCCACGCTGGTGGCGATTTCCAGCGCCGCCGATGGCGGACACAGCACGATCAGGCATTCGCATTCGTTGAGTAGCGTGGCGAGGTCGGCGTAGGCGGTGAGGCCCGCCTGTCGAGCACGGCTGCGCGTCGCGGCGCTGCGTCCGAGGTCGAGCCAGCCCACGTTCAAGCCTGCTTCGCGGGCCGCCGCGCCAACGCTGGCGCCCATCGCGCCGGGATGCAGTACGGCCAGACGTTGCAGCGTATTCACCGCCGATCGCGACTCAGGGCGCCGCGGCGCCGGCCAGAAACTCGAGCACGATGCGATTGAATTCTTCGGGTTTGTCCCACATCGCGAAATGCCCGGTGCCGGCCATGAACTGCAGTTTGCTGCCCGGGATCAGCGCCGCGGTGGCGCGGATGTGATCGATTTCGATGGCTTCCTCTTCGAGTCCGCCCAGGATCAGCATCGGCACCGCGATCCCGCGCAGTTGTTCGTCGCTGTAATTCGGTTCGCGCGCCCACATGCCACCGATATTATCGAGGAATTCCTGCCAGCGTTCCGGGGCCGGCGAGATCGACTGGTAGTCGCTGGCGGCCTGCGCGATAAAGGCATTGAAGCGGGCATTATCGGCGACGTCCTTGCGTACGCCTTCGGGCCGGTAGTTGGCGCCGTAGGCGATGATCTTATTGACCCGCGAGGGATGGTGGATGGCCAGCTCCAGGCCGATGATGCCGCCGTCGCTCCAGCCCAGGATGTGGGCGCGCGCAATGCCCAGGTGATCGAGCAGGGCGAGGACATCGCGGGTCATGAGGCGGTAGCCGATCGGCTCGGCATCGAATCCCGAACGGCCGTGACCGCGGCTGTCGAGCGCGATGAGCTGGTAGTGCTGTCCGAGCGCGTCGAACTGCTGATGCCAGTAGCCGCTGTGCCCGAGACCGCCGTGGATAAGCACCAGTGGCGGCCCGCTGCCGTGGATTTCGTAGTAGAGATCGATCCCGTTGATGGCAACCGTGCGACCGGCGGGCGGATCCGCGCTCGCGCCACAGGCGGCCGCCAGCAGCATGAACAGGAGCAATAGTCGGTGGGGCCGGGCGTACATACTGGCAGCGCTCCGTAGTAACGGAATGCTACCTTGTAACACACTCCCTCAGGCGCTGCCTGCCTCGTCGAACATGCAACCGTAAAATATTTCGTCGCCGCGTATGACGCGACGAGCGATACGCGCGCGCTCGCGCCGGGCCGGCGTACCGTCACCGGCTTCGATGGCGAGTTCGATATTCTCGCGGCTACGGATCAGGCTATCGAGCTGTTCGTCGACGACGAAGGCGATGCCCTTGGTACTGTGGTTCAGAATGTTGAGCTGGATGCCGGTGCAATCGGTATCCTCGGGCGCATCGCCGAGCAGGACCGCGGTCAGTGCCGGCGGTTCGGCCTCGCGTTCGTTGCGCCGCCGGTTGAACACGCTGAAGAAGCTGGCGTCGGTGCGGTCGGTGATATCCGGCAGCTCGGTGAACACCAGCGCGATCAACTGGCGCTCACCCTGGCTGGCATTGAACACCACCCGCGAGGAGATATTGAGGCACCCGTCGAGACCCGGCGCCTGGATCGAGGCGGTCAGGTCCTGCCCCGGACTCAGCCGCGGCGCGCGGTTGCGCTCGAAGGCGACGCGCGTGCCGCGCAGGTTGATATCGACAACGTCTTCCACCAGCGTGCGCGAGCCGTCGTGGATCAGATTCAGGATTGGTTCCATGACCTGGTCGGGCTGCTCGCGGTAGCAGCGCCGGCGGTCGTCGTGGGCAAGTTGCGTCATGTGTCCCTCCGTGGCGCACTGTAACAAATCAAAGCTGACAGGAATGTGAAATTTCGTGATCGGGCGAGTTCAGCCATGGCGTTACTCAATGCTCATGCGCACCGAGTCCATCAGCCGCTGGTGTGATTCCAGCAGCCGGGCGCCGAGAATATTGCTGATGTTCTGGTGCAGACGCGCGGCGATGCGCGGATAGAAGCGCAGGCCCTTGCGCGCGCCGTCGGCATCCAGGCGCACCACCGCCATCGGTTCGCGCGCCGTCACCGTCGCGGTGCGCTCGACACCGATCCCGGAGAAGCCGATTTCACCGACGATGTCGCCAGGGCCGATCTCATCGATATTGAGGTTGAGATCGTCGCGCTGGATGCTGACGTCACCATAACCCTTGAGCACCACGTACATGCCGCGTGACACCGTGCCCTGTTCGATGATGGTGGCGCCAGGTTCGAACTCTTCGATGTCGGACAGCACCACGACCTTTTTTACGTCGAACTGCGACATGCCCTGAAACAACGGGCATTTCACCAGCACGTCGCGGTCGAGCTGCAGGGCAACGATGTCCCAGACGGTGGCCAGGCGCAGGTGGCGCAGCAGGATCGGCATGATCAGCAGATCGGCGACCGCGGCGTAGAGCATGGTGGTCGCGGCGAGCAGGCCGAACTGCGCGACGATACTGAAGTTCGACCACGCCAGGGCGCCAAAGCCGAGCGCGAGTGCGATCGAGGTCGACACGATCGGGATCGCTTCGCCGCGCACCGTCGCCCGCACGGCATCGAGTTCATCGACGTGGCGTTTGCTTTCGGTGCCGAAGCGGGTCATGAGGTGGATGGTGTCATCGACCGCAACGCCGATAGCGATCGCGGCGACCATCGCCGTGCCCGGATTGAGCGGCACGCCAAGGAATCCCATCAGGCCGAAGTTGAGACCGATCGGGATCAGGTTCGGAACCAGCGCCAGCAGCCCGGCGAGCCACGAGGTATACAGCACCGAAAACAAAATGAAGATGATCGTCAGGATCAGGATCAGCGACGAAACCTGTCCGCCCATCAGCGAGGCCGCGGCGCGATTGGCCATCAGGTTCTTGCCGGTAAACGCGATCTCCACGGCGTCGCCGACAACCGTGGGCAGCAGCTCGCGCATTTCGTCAACGGCGTCGTTCAGGCGCACCGAATCGGTGACGTTGTGGCGCACCGTGATCCGTGCGGTGCGGTAATCATCGGTCACGAACGACTTCAGGTCGTCACGCGTAAGCGTCATCAGGTACAGATCGAGTTCATCCTGCTCGTCGGTGATCCGGTAAAAACGCTGGTTGCCGGCGTTGAACTCCTGGTGCATGAGCGACATCAGTGTCGCTAGGGAAATGGTTTTGTCGTAGAGGCCCTGGTTGTCGAGCAGGGACTGCACGGCGCTGACCTTCTTCAGGCCGGCGGAAGTGCGGAAATAGTCTTTTTCGCGCGCGGTCAGCGTGACGCTGAATACCTGCAGGCCGGCGAGGTCGTCGTGCACGGTGTGAGCGTCGCGCACGAAACCGTGATCCGGCGGAAAGTAGGACAGCGGATCGTTGTTGACATAGATATCGAACGCGTAGGATCCGAACCAGACCAGGATCACGGCCGTTCCGGCGAGGACCACCCGCGGTGCTTTTTCGCCGGCGAACTCGACCGTGCGCACGACCATCCCGATCACCCCGCCGGGCATGCCGGAGTGCACCGCGATCGGACTTTTTTGTGGTCCCAGCAGGTGCAGCAGGATCGGTACCGCGAGTACGGTCACGACCAGGTTGGCGATCATGGCGAAGGCGCTGGCGATGGCGAATTCGAAAATCAGCGGGATTTCCGTGATCACGTTGGCGGCGAAGCCTATCGCGGTGGTCAATGAGGTGATCAATACCGGCAGTCCGACATGGCGCGCCATATGTCTGACCGCGCGCCTGCGGCGCTCGACCGGGTCGTCGTCCAGGCCTTCGAGATAGGACGCGATCAGGTGCACGTCCTCGACCGAACCAATGACGATGATCAGCGCCGGGATCATCGCCGTCAGCAGGGTGATGGGTATATCCACCGCTGCCATGAAGCCGAGCGTCCACAGCACGCTGATGCCGGCCGTGATCAAGGGGATCGGTATGACCCGCAACGAGCGCAGGAAAATCGTGATCACGATGACCAGTATGGCCAGCGAGATCGGGGTCAGATCGCGCAGGTCCTTGCCCAGGCCGCGGTCGATCTCGACATTGAGGCGCGGCTGGCCGAGCTGAAATACGCTATCGAAGTCGTCGCGCAGCGGTTCGAGGTGCGATTCGATCAACTCGAACATGTGCAGGTCGTACCTGGGATCGTCCGCGGACGGCGCGTAACTCAGGTTGATCGCCGTTGCCAGGCCATCGGCGGAGATATAGTTGCGGCGCATGATCGGCGAGTACTGCGCATCGCTGCGCAGTTCATCGATGCGCTGCTGGTCCTTGGGCACGATCGTCGCCAGCGGCCCGGCGTCGACATAATCGCCCTTGTCGCGGATATTGGTTGCCGTGAGCAGGCTCGTCACGCTCAGGATCTCGGGCGTGTCTTCGAGGGCGTAGGTCAGGTCCTGGAGCTGCTTGAGACGCGCTTCGGTCCACAGGTCCCGCGCGCGCAGGTAGATGATGACCGATTGTTCGGCGCCAAACTGCGACTGCATGCGGGCGAAGGCCGGCCAGCCCGGGTCGTCGGTGCTGATCAAGCGATCGTCACTGCGATCAATTTTCAGATCCGGTAGTTTGAGCCCGGCCAGTACGCTTAAGACCACGAGCACGGCCAGTGCCAGCAGGCGACCGCGCAGGTCAGCGGCCAGCAGCCGTTCGATCATCGGTGTTGTCTCCCAATCCCGTCGCTATGGTAGTCGTCGCCCTGCCAAGTTACGAGGACGGTGGCGTGAAGTGCCTGGCAAGACCCTGCCAGCACGCGCGATAGTCTTGCTGCAGGGCCGGGGATTCGCGCGCCCAGCGGGTCAATTTCAGGACGTAGCGGGTCTCGAACATGAACGCCAGGGTGTCGTCGAGGCGCTTCGGCGCGGCTGCGGCGCTGCTGGCGGCGGCAAACACCGCGGCGTCCGGTCCGTGCGCGACAAGGGCATTGTGCAGGCTCATACCGCCGGGTTCGAAGCCGCCCTGCTTGGCGTCGTACTGACCGTATACGAGGCCCATGAATTCACTCATGACATTGCGATGGAACCACGGCGGCCGGAAGGTATGTTCCGCAACCAGCCAGCGCGGCGGGAAAATCACAAAATCGACGTTGGCCACGCCCGCGGTGTCGGACGGCGCGCTGAGCACCGTGAATATCGACGGGTCCGGATGGTCGTAGCTGATCGAGCCGATGACGTTGAAACGCCGCAGGTCGTATTTATAGGGCACCGCGGTGCCGATCCAGGCGACGACATCGAAAGGGTTATGGCCGAGCGCGGCGCGGTAACAGCGGCCGCCGAATTTGCAGATGATTTCGTAGTCGCCCTCCTCGTCCAGGTAAGCGGCGCGCGGGCTTAAAAAATCGCGCGTGTTGGCAAAGCCGTCCGAGCCGACCGGGCCGCGCTCGGGCAGGGTAAGCGCATGGCCGTAGTTTTCGCAGACATAGCCGTTGATCGGACCGGCGATCGGATCGATGGAAAATTTCATCCCACGCGGGATGACAACGATTTCACCTGGACCGAGTTCTAGCACGCCGCACTCGGTGCGCACCCGCAGCGCGCCGTGCTGCGGTACCAGCAACAGTTCGCCGTCGGCATCCATGAAACAGCGTCGCGGCATGCCGTCGGCGGCGGCGTACAGGTGTGCCGCCATGCCGAACTGGTGGCCGGCGTCACCGTTGGCGGCGACGGTGACCAGGCCGTCGATAAAATCGTGGCCGGCAGCGGGCAGAGCCGGCGGGTCCCAGCGCAGCGCCTCGGGCGGCGGGGCGTCTTCGCTGAGCGGGGCGGTGCGCAGCGCCGCCTGGGCGTAAGGTTCGAAAGCGCCGTGCACGACCGACGGGCGGATGCGATAAAACCAGGTGCGGCGATTGCTCGCGCGCGGCGCGGTGAAAGCGGTATTGCTGAATTTTTCTGCGTACAGGCCGTGCGCGACGCGCTGCGGGGAGAACTGTCCTCGCGGCAGGCTGCCGGCCACGGCTTCGCTTTCGAATTCGTTGCCGAATCCGGACAGGTATTCGAACTCACTCATGGGTACTTGCGCTCAGATCCGGTCACAGCTGTGTAAAGTCCATTATAGGAAGGGTGGCGGGCACCGCTTTCACGCGTCGCCGGGACTCAATCGTCCTGCCACCAGGGGCCGGCCAGCGCGGCGCGCTGCGCGACCTCGATCCATTTGCCATCGCCGTCACGCACAAACGAAATGCGCGCGATGCGGCCGATCGAATAAGGGGCCTCGCCGACTTCGGCGCCGGCCGCGATCATGTGTTCAAACGCGTCATCGACGCGCATGACGTGCACGGTCAGGTAGCGCAGGCCGGCGTTAACCCAGTGCGCCGCCGGCCGCGTGTGGTGATCTTCTTCGAGCAGCAGCAGCGAACTACCGTTCCCGAACACCGTCGGTGCACGCTGTTCGAAGCCCATGATCTCAGTATAAAACCGCGCTTGTCGTTCGCGGTCGCTGACCGCTACGCGCACCGCCAGGCCCTGGATCCCGAGGTGCCCCGGCGGCACCAGGGTCACGGCGTTGCCATCGGGGTCACGCAAGGCGCGCGGCGTCGTGACCGTCGGCAGCGCGAGTAACAGCTCGCCGTAAGCGCCGGGTGCTGGTGACACGCCGTCGCGCGCGGTGTTGATCTTGATAACCGATTCGCCGCAGGCGTGACGGTATTGCGTGAGGCCGTCGTTGAACGCCACCGGCGGTTCACACTCGAGCCCGATTTCGTCGCGCCAGAACGCCAGCATCGGTTTCGGCGCAGCGGTGAAAAAGCCGACATCGAGGCAGGGCTTGGCGCGGGCCAGCGGATCGCCCGCGGTCATTGCTCGGCGAGCCGCAGGATACGCCGCCACGCCGCGGCATTGACCGGCATCACCGACAGTCGCGAGTGGCGCACCAGCAGCAGGTCTTCGAGCTTCTGATCGGCTTTGATTTCGGCCAGGGTCACTGCGCGCGGCAGTGCCTCGAGAGCACGGACCGTGACGGCCACGAAACGGCCGCTGGCATCGCCGGGATCGGGGTATGCGCTGCGCGTAATGAGCGCGGTGCCGACCACGCTGCGCGCCTTGCCGGAGTGGTAGATGTAGGCCTGGTCGCCGACCGCCATGGCGCGCAGGAAACCTGCCGCCTGGTGATTACGCACGCCGTCCCAGGGTTCGCCCCTGGCGCCGCGCGCCACCAGATCCTGCCATGAAAAGGTCGCGGGTTCAGTTTTGAGCAGCCAGTAGTGCATGACCAGTTCCGCTCGCGCAGTGGATGATCTTTCAGTATGCGGGTGGCAGCCAGTATAACGGGCGTCGCCGCGCTATTCAGGCACCAGCCACTCGACCCGCCAACCACCGGCGGCGTTCGGCGACAAGGTCTGCCACAGCCACGCCAGCAGCGCCGGCGCCTGTTCGTCAAGGCGCCAGGGCGGGTTGATGATGAGCAGCGCGCTGCCGCGCAGACTGCTGGTCCAGTCGTGGGGCCGCAGCGCCAGTTCCAGGCGCAGGATCTTGCGGATGCCGGTAGCCTGCACGCTGCGCTCGAAACGTTCGATTTCAGACCTTCCCATGAGCGGGTACCAGATCGCATACATGCCGCTGGCCCAGCGTTTGTGCGCGATGCCGATGGCGCTCGCCAGGTGTTCGAATTCCTGCGCGCGGTCGAAGGGCGGGTCGATCAGGACCAGGCCGCGCCGTTCGGCTGGCGGGAGGAACGCTTTCAACCCTCGGTAGGCATCGATCTCATGGACCTCAACCGCGCGATCACGACGGAAGCGGGCGGCAAGGATGGCGTGGTCCTCGGGATTGAGTTCGCCCAATACCATGCGGTCGCCGGCGCGCAGGAAACAGCGCGCCAGCGCCGGCGAGCCCGGGTAATGGCGCAGTGCCGGTCCGGCATTGGCGGCGCGCACGAGGTCCAGATAGGCGGCGATTGCCGGCGGGGGATCGCCGGCGGCGAGCAGGCGCACGATACCGTCACGGTACTCGGCATTTTTGCGTGCCCATTCATGTTCCAGATCATAGTCCGCGATACCGGCATGGGTATCGAGGTAACACCATGGCTTTGGATTGGCACACAGATGGTCGAGCAGGCGGGTCAGGATGACGTGTTTGAAGACGTCCGCCGCGCTGCCGGCGTGAAACAGGTGGCGGTATGCAAGCATGGGGCTGCTGGTTGTGTTGAACGTCCTCGGCATTGTCGCGATGCAGCGAACAGCGAGCAAGCGGGTTGCTATCGACGCCCGCGTCGTGCGGACGCTACGATAGCCTGAGCATCACCGCCCACCAACTACTCGGAGCAGCCTATGGCCGCAGTCCAACGGCGTGACCGCGCCACCGTCAGAGCGGAACTACTGGCCAACGTCGCCGCGATTGCGCCGACCCTGGCGGCTGCGATCGAAAGCGAAGAGCGCGAGGCCCAGCTGTCGCGCGCGAGTTCGGACGCGCTGCACCAGGCCGGGATCCTGAGTATGAAAGTACCCGCCGTCCTCGGTGGTGCGGAAGCCGACCTGGTAACCCAGTTCGAAGTCCTCGAGGCCGTTGCCCGCATCAGTCCCGCCGCCGCCTGGTGTGCCATGGTCGGGGCGACCAGCCTCGGCATGCCCGGCGCGTTCCTGCCCGATGCCGGTATTGAGCAGATGTTCGCCGCCGGCCGCATGCCGCGCGGCGCAATCCTGATCATGCCGACCGGTAAGGCGACGCCGGTCGAGGGTGGCTACCGGCTCAGCGGTCGCTGGGCGTTCGCCAGCGGCGTACAGCATGCCGAATGGATCGCCGCCCACGCCATGGTGCGCATGGACGAGGCTGCCGCCCCGGCGCTGCATATGATGGTATTTCCGCGCAGCGTCATTCATCTTCACAACAACTGGCAGGTGCTGGGTCTGCGCGGTACCGGCAGTACCGATATTTCTGTCGACGACATTTTTGTGCCGCGCGAGCTGAGCTGGAACGTCGTCGAGCAGACGCCGCGGCGCGGCGAGGGGTTGTATCGGCTCGGCATTCCGGCGTTCGTCGCCTATGAACACGCGGCGTTTGCAACGGGCCTGGCGCGCACGGCGCTGGATACGCTGCGTGGAATCGCGATCGAGAAGAAACGCGGCTACGGTCCGAACGCGGTTGGTGTCGCCGACCGGGCGGTGGTGCAACGCCTGATCGGACATGGCGATCTGCGCCTGCGCGCGGCGCGCCTGCTGGTCATCGATCTGAATCAGCAGGCCATGGAAATCGTAGATGGTGGCGGCGTCCCCAGCACGCAGCTCGCCCTCGAGCTGCGTGCCAGCGCGTGTTTCTGCACCGAAGTAGCGACCGATATCATCAGCCAGGCGTTTCGCCATGCCGGCGCGGCGGCGATTTTCGAGAACAGCGTGATGCAGCGCTGCCTGCGCGACATCAACGTCGCCGCGCAGCACCTGATGGTCAGCGAAATCGCCTACGAATTGCTGGGTAAAACCCACCTCGGTTTCGACAACGTGGCGCCGATGGGCTGACCTCGCGTCGCCGGCGCGTTATGATCGCGGGCCTTCAGGCATCCGGCACAGGAGACAGGCATGGTTCAGGCATTACACGCCGCCGACGACGTTCGCACCCAGGTCAGCAGCGAGGAATGGCAGTTGCGGGTCGACCTCGCCGCCGCTTACCGCCTGGTCGATCATTACGGCTGGACCGACATGATTTTCACCCATTTGTCGGCGCGGGTGCCAGGGCCGGAGCATCATTTTCTGATCAACCCTTACGGCATGATGTTCGACGAGGTCACGGCCTCGAACCTGGTCAAAATCGATCTCGACGGCAATATCGTCATGGCCAACGGCTACGACGTGAACCCGGCCGGGTTCTGTATCCACAGTGCGATCCACATGTCGCGCGAAGACGCGCGCGCGGTCATGCATGTCCATACCGACGATGGCGTGGCGGTGGCGGCGATGGCCGACGGCTTGCTGCCGATCACGCAGACCGCGATGGTGATCCACGACGAAATCGCCTACCACGAATACGAAGGCGTGGCGCTCGATCTCGGTGAACGGGAACGCCTGGTGCGGGACATCGGCGACAAGAAGCTCATGATCCTGCGCAACCACGGCACCCTCGCCGTGGGCGCCACGGTGTCGGATTGTTTTTTGATGCTTTACACCCTCGAGCGGGCGTGCTCGATGCAGGTGCGGGCGATGGCCAGCGGCCGCTTTCACCAGCCCTCGGCTGAATCGGTGGCAACGTCGCGTCAGCAGGGCAAGCTGCTGATGGCCTCCGGCGAACTCGACCAGCTCGCGTGGCCAGCGCTGCTGCGCATGCTCGACCGCAAGGATGCCAGTTTCCGCAACTAATTAAGTGTGCGAAAACTTCGTACACGATTCGTGGCGTGCGGGTCGCGCGTCCGGCTAGCGTTCGACCGTGCGTCCATGCACGGTCTCACTGCCCTCGCGCTGCGCTGGACGCACGCTCAGACCTATTCGCGGCGGCATTGGCGCCAAAAAAGTTCGTCTGCAAGGCGCAGTGCGCAGGGAATAGTGGTTCTATTGCCAAGCGCTGTAACGAAGCAGGCGGGCTTTTTTGGCCCAACCCGCAGGGCCAGCGACTGATTGGGCGCATTTCGGCGTTGCTCGTCACTCATTTACGGCAAGTAAACTTCACTCCTCGCGTCTTGAACTGCACCCAATCAGTTGCTGGTGCCGCCGCGAATAGGTCTGAGCGTGCGTCTGGCCCGCTTGCGCTCGAGGCCGCCTGACGCGCGACCCGCACGCCACTAGCGCCCTCGGGCCACAATATTCCGCACCCCTATTTAGCGTTATCCGCGCGAGGCCGATGCCGCGCACGGCACCTTCAGATCCCCAGCCGGCGCAGGGCCTGCTGGGTCATATACTCGTCAATCAGGTTGACGTCCTGCGGGTCGAGGGCCGAACCCCAGTTGCCGCGGCAGGTTTTGCCGTGGTGGAAACGGGTGACGTTGTTTTTCTGCACGTCATGGCTGATCGCCCAGCACCAGGTCCATTCCGGACGCCCGTCTGAAGTGAGCATTTCGTGGCCGTCGGCAAGGCGCTGGCCGCCGCCGCCCTCGAGACCTTTCCAGACTTCACCGTTGCGATCGAAGGTGATCGATTGCATCGGCGCCATGTTGCGCACGTCAAGAAAAATGCGGCGCTTGCTGACCGGCGCGTTGGGGAAACCGACCGGCTCGCCCTCGAACACGATGACCTCGGGGATCAGCGATTTGCCGACGTTGTAGTAACTCACGCCTTCGTTGCCGCCGACCAGTGGCGGCATCCAGTTGTCGTTGTTCGGCAGCCACTGCGAATGGGTCGAGCCGAGGAAAGGGCCACGGTGAATGATTTTCCAGTTGCCCCAGGTCAGCATCGGATCGCCGGATGACCAGGCGTCGGACAGGAACAGGTTCATACCCGGCATATACGGCTCGAAACGCTGGTTGGCGGGAAAGCGCCGCACGCGTTTCAGGTTGGGCAGATAGCCCCATAGCGACGGCATCTCGCGCTGGTCGTAATGCCAGTGGCTGAGGAAGGCGTGGCCCTTGACGTCGTTGGTATGCGTGAACCAGATGCACTGCATGCGGGTCTTGTCTTCATGCCCGGGGAGGTAGGGTCCGCCGGCGTTGGGATGCACGAGACCGGTGCACTGCTGCTCGGCCCAGATCCAGTCGTACTCGAACTGCACGACACCTTCAGGATTGACGGTCACCGCCGGGATGGCGTACATGGCAGAATCGTGGCGACCCCAGCTCAAGGTGATATTCGCGATTGCCTCATCGGCATTGTTGACCTCCGGGAAAGGCAGTCCGCCGATCCACGGCTGGCCGTCCTGGGTGTACACATTGCCGTCGGCATCGAACTTGGCCTGGCCCTGGTTACGCAGCGTAGCGTCGAGAAAAAACGGCGGGTACATGGTCTCGACTTCGTTGATAGTCGGCTGAATAAAAAACGTGCGCCGGTCCTGCAGGACTTCCTGATAGGTGATCGGATCGATGATGTCCTGCACCAGGAACACGTTATCGGCATCGATGGTGTCGCCGATTTTGACCTGGCCTTTGGTAAAGGCCTCGATGTCGAGCACTTCGTCGGGGTAGGCGCCGCTGGCGTCGCCGGCGCGCAGGATCTCAGGCCACAGCGCCGTGAGCAGGCCGGCGCCGCCAACACCGAGCGCGGTCTTCTCCATGAACATGCGGCGGCTGTATTCGAAATCGAATTTGCGGATATGCATCGTTGCTGTCTCCAGGTGCAAAGTAGTTGCAGTGATTCTCGCCGGTTTACCGGCGCGGCGAAAGCGTAACGCCGTGGCGGCGCAACATTCATGCCTTGAACGTCCCCGCGCCGCTCCAGGATGCGGGATCGAGGGCAAAATACCGTGCGAGTTCACCGTAAAGCTCCGGGTGTTCGGCCTTCAGGGCCGCTGAATCGGTGAAAAACGTTTCCACCGCGACCGCAAAAAATTCCGCCGGCGCGGACGCCGCATAGGGGTCGAGGAGGGTGTGACGACCGCGTTCGAGTGCTTCGCGCAGGCGTTCGTACTCGCGCAGGAATACCGCTGGCCAGCTACGCGTTTGTCCCCGTGCCAGCACCGGGGCGCCGTCCATCAGGCCGTCGAATTCATCGAGCTTGTGCGCAAATTCGTGCATCACGACATTGCGCCCGGCTTCGGGCTCGCGCAGGTCCTGCTCGACATCCTGCCACGACAGCACCACCGGGCCGCCTGACCAGGATTCACCGGCACGGACGTCTTCGCGGCTGGTCTCGAGCATCCCGTCATGATCGACATCGTGTGCCACCCACGCGCCGGGGTAGACGATGATCGAGGTGAAGTTCGGGAAGCAGCGCGCGGCCTGGTTGAGCTGCAGCATGCACGCCTGGGCGGCGATGAACACGCGCATCGTGTCCGTGATCGCGAGGTCGTGCTGGCCGTAGAATTTTTTTTCGGCGAGAAAAACTTTGATGTCGTTTTCGAGCTGTCCGCGCAGTTGTTCCGGCAGGCGGCGGTAGATTGCCACGTCGCGTTCGAGGATCGCGCGCCAGGCGATCGGCAGCGGTGCCTGCTCGATGCGGCGCCGGCGCCAGGCTGTCAGGCGTCGGCGCAGCGGTGCGGCCGCCAGCAGGGCGACCGTAACCGCGACGATTATCAGTACTGAGTTCACAACGTGTTCCGGTGGCGTCCGCGGTTCGAGTTTGTCAGCGTAACCCGATTACCGGAGTTTGCATCGGCAACCGACTATCAGCTTAAAGCACGCGCCGTCGCAATGTTATTCACCGCGCCGGTGTGGCCAAACCGGTGTAACTTTGAGACTGTATGCCTCGCGTGCAAATACGCACACGATGATCGAGGACAGCGTAATGGCCCTATACGACGACAGCGCAACGCCGGTGCCCGCCAGCATCGCCGTGGTGCACGGCGAGGAACTGGCGAGCTTTGCCGCCCCCGGCAGTTGGCTGACCGGCGAGGAACGCAGCGCGGTGGTCGCGCATGCCCGCGCCGTGAGGGTCGCGGCTGGCGTGCAGGCGGCGCAGCCGGCCGATGTTCGCATCGAAGCGGCGGCGGTACTGCCGGGCGCGCTGCTGGCGCTGATCGAAACACTGGCGCTGCGCGCCGACACCCTGACCATCGAAACCTGGCAACGGGCTGCCGCGGTAAGGACCAGCGAAACCGAATACGTCGAAGTGGTCGCGCTGGTCGCGCGGATCGTCAATCTGGATATTTTTGCGCGCGGCCTGGGGCTGCTGCCGCGGGCACTGCCCGCGCCGCGGGCCGGCGAACCCGATTACGAACGGCCGCGCAGTGCGGTTATGGAAGGCGCCTGGGTGGCGACCGTGCCGGGTGGCGAGCAGGGTGGTGAGGATGCGCAGGCGATATACGGTGGCGGCATGATGCCGTTCATATACCGCGCCGTCAGCCTGGTGCCGGCCGAAGCGCGGCGTATTATCGCGGCGGGCAACGTGCAGTATCTTGGACTCGACAAGTTTTTCGACTTTACTTACTCGCTGTTTCCAGGCTTGAGCCGGCCGCAGGTCGAAGTTGTTGCCGGGCGGATCTCAGCCCGGCACGCCTGTTTTTACTGAACGACCTCGCATAGCGTGGTGCTCCGTGCGAGCGCCGAAGCGGACGGGGTGAGCGTCGATCTGCGTGGCATCGTCGATGCGGATATCGATATCGGCATAGCCGGCGCAGCGATCCTGGTCGCGTTCGCCGACGCGGTGATCGGTAATGACGAACAACGACTTGCCGACGCGCGCGAGGCCGTGCTTGGCGAACTCGGCGCGGCCGGATTACTCGGCGCTGCGTCGATCGCGTCAAACTTCAGTCGTAATGACCGCATCGCCAATGCGATCGGCATTCCGCTGGAGGGTGATTTCGTGGCGCAGAGCGAAGATTTCCGTGCCGCGCTTGGCATCAACAAGTTTCCCTCAGCACGCAATACCCTCGGCTGACCGCGGCATGCGTATCGATGGTGCACCGCGTGTGTCGCAACGACCGTGAACGCGATGCGCCAGCGGCTTGAACTGCTCGCCAGCCTGACGGTGCTGCTCGCGGTGGGCGGCGCGTTGCTGGTGTGGGGCTGGAGTTCGATGCTGGCGGATTTCTCCGGCGATAACGCCGTGTACTGGTTAACCGCACGGCATTGGTCGCCGTGGGCTGCGCCTTCGGACGTGGCGGCGCACTTTGCCGCGCGCTCGGTTTATCCGCCGCTTTATCCGCTGTTCCTGGCTGTTACCGGCGGTGGCGATTCAGTCCTGGTCGCGCACGCGGTCAGCGCGCTGCTGGTCGTGATCGCGCTGGCCGTCGCCTTCGTGTTGTGCCGCCGGTTCGGACTCGGCGTGATAAGCGCAACGGTTGTGGTCGCGTGTTTCGCCACCACCCGGATTACGCTGCTCGAAACCATCCAGCTGCATAGCGAGCACCTTTACCTGCTGATGTCGCTGCTGGCGATGTGGCTGCTGGCCGCTGCATCCGTATCGCGCCGTTCCCTGTACGCCGCGGCGCTGTGCGTCGGCGCAGCGTACCTGACGCGCAGTTTCGGCATCGCATTGGTACTCGCGTTCATCGTTACCGTGCTGCAGCAGCGTTGGCCTGGTAGGTGGCTTGCACTGGTCATCGTGCTGCTGCCGGTGGGTGGCTGGATCGCCTGGTCGTCCGGCGACGATCGCTACGTGGCGGCGATGCTTGAACTGTATCGCGACGCCGGCATCGGTAATCGCCTGGTTACGAACCTGGAATGGATGTGGCGAAAATGGAGCTGGTGTTTCGCGCAGCCGGAGCAGTCTTCGTTCGACGCGCTGCTGCCCGCAATCATCGCGCTCGCGGCAGTTGGCGGCGCAGTGCTGCGCGCGTATCGCCACCATTTCGATGGTTACTACGTGATCGCGGCGCTGGGTTTGATCGCGTTGTGGCCCTACCCGGCGGAATACGAGCGGTTCTACTACCCGCTGCTGCCGGTATTGTTTGCGCAGGGCGGCGTAGCAGTCCGGCATTTCGCTCGACAGGCAACCGGCCCCGGCGTCGAGCGCGCCGCATTGCCGCTGTTCCTCGCCATCATCGTGGCCGCGCAATTGTCGTTCCTGGTGCTGTTCATTGCGCGGATCAGTGCGCCGCTCGATGCGCCCGGTTACGGCCCTTATCGTCGCACCACGGCGTGGTTTCTTGCCGATCCGGCGACCGCGGTCAGAACCGTTGGCTATCAGCGTGGTGTGATCGAGGCGCTGGCCGATATTCGCGCACGCGGGCTGCTTCCCGCGCCGGCGTGCATGCTCGCGATCAAGCCTTCGGTCACGAGCTTTTATCTCGGCCGGATCGCCTACGCCATGCCGCGGCCCGCGCCGCGCGAACAGCTCGTTAGGGCGCTGCGCGCCAGCCGCTGCGAGTATGTTTTCATGACCCAGGGACACAGCCCGACCTTCCCCGAGGGCTACTATCCTTACGAGCGGGTGGCGGACGAACTCGAGATTGTCGACGTGTTTCGCAACCCGGCCAGCCTGCTCGCGCCGGTCGCGATCCTGGCCCGCCTCAAGCGGCCCTGAATTTCGGATCAGGGGGCAGTGCCGGCGCGCCGATCGGCGTTCGTATCCCAGTTCAGCCGCCAGACTTCAAAGCCGCCGTCGGCAAATTCCCGGATCCGTGTAGTCGGTCGGCCAAGGCCGGCGTGGTCGAGCAGTCGATCGACGCTTTCGCCAGCCTGCAGCACAACCAGGCGCGGGCGTGCGGCGCCGTTGCGGCGACCGCGCCAGGCGCGGTACTCGACCAGGCTCAAGGTGTTGGCGCCACGGTTCCAGGCCAGGAAGCCGAGCGCCCAGGCGGCTTCGGTGTCGAGCATGATGGCCTCGCCGTCGATCCTCGGCTGTAGTTCGAGGAACCCCAGGGCGGCGGCCGGTTGATAGTCAGCGCGATAATACTGCTGGCAGAGATCGGCGCCGCGGGCAGTCGGCTGGTCGAAGCCAGCGCAGGCCGGTGTCAGGTAAGGGATCACGAACACCAATACCAATGCCAGGCCGGTGAGGCCGACGGATGGTCGCAGGCCGCGCGTGCGAAGCACGCCCCAGGCGCGGTACAGCAACGCGCCGAGGGCCAGACACCATAACGGCAGCAAGGGCACGAGTGCGCGCGGAAACAGGGCGGTCGGCACGACGACGACAACCGTCACGATGGTGACGGCGATAGTCACGAAGAGCAGGCCGGCGTGACGATCGCTGCCGTCCGCGCCGTTGCCGTCACCGCGGACGATCGCGTAGATCCCCAGCAGCAGAGCCGGCGCCAGGGCCGCGTATTGAGCCAGTGAAGCGAGCAGCCAGTGACCCACCAGTTCGGCGTCCTGCCAACGGCTCCAGCCGCCGCTGGCGTGCGCGCGCAGCTCGTCCAGGTATGGCCAGTACAGACCCAGGGCGAGCACCGGGATGGTCAGCGCCGTCGCGGCGCGGGTGATGCTGGCGGGGTTCAGCGCCCGTTGACTGACGACGATGGCGCAGGCCCACAGCGCACAGGTCGACGCGACCATGGCATTGCTTGGCAGGATCGCGACCAGCGCTACGCTCGACACAACAAAACCTAATGCGGCGCCCGGTCTGCCGTCGCTGACGAACGCCGGCGCGGTGGCGCAGGCGAGCAGCGCGAACGGCCAGGAAAACGCGTAGCCGCGCAGCTGCAGGGCGAATGCCGCGGTAACCGCGCTGGCCGAGAACAAGGCGATGGCGCACAGGCGTGCACCACGGGAGTAGCGCGGCAGAGCGCCCGCAAACAGGGCCAGGGTAACCGCCCAGCTCAACAGCGGCAGCAGCCGCAAACGGATACCGCCATCACCCGGTGACCACACCAGCGCCTGGCTGGCGCTGAACAACAGGTGATTGTTCGGCATCGAGTAATCACTGAATGCCTCGAGGAAACCGCGATTGGCGAAAGCCATCAGGGTTGCCGCCTCGTCCTGCCAGACCGGATTAGCCAGCTCGGGCAGGATGTGCAGCGTGCCGAGCGTACACACCAGCACCCAGCCGGCCAGGTAATGGCGACGATTGATCGTCCCGGTGCGCGATGCAGGGCTGCCCATCGCGCCATGGTAAACGCTAGAAGCACCGACACATCGAGCGCCAGCGTCCCTCCACCCCATCCAGGCTGTGCACAACTCTCGAATGGGGACATTCCTCGTTTTTTTGCTCCATAGCGCCCTAAACGCGGTCGAATTTCGCAAATACACCTACGCGCTGTGGATACTTTTGTATTGGGGGAATGTCCCCGATTATCCGCTTTTGGCGCATGCCGATTCAGGGTTTGGTGGTGAAGCGCACGCCGCGCCCATCGTTACCATGGCCATCGAAGATGATTGGTCGCAGCGACGTCATTTGTCGCGGCGACCGCTACAACACCAACCTGAGCAACCATCCGCAAAAGGGGACCTGTCGCATGAGTATGATCTCGGAGTTCAAGGAATTTGCCGTCAAGGGCAACGTCATGGATATGGCCGTCGGCATCATTATCGGCGCCGCCTTCGGCAAAATCGTTTCGTCTTTCGTCAAGGATATCCTCATGCCGCCAATCGGGCTGGCCATGGGCGGTGCCGACTTTTCCGATCTCGCCGTGGTGCTGCAGGCCGCGCAGGGAGAAGTAGCCGCGGTCACGATCAACTACGGGGTATTCATTCAGACCGTGATCGATTTTCTGATCGTGGCATTTGCGATATTCATCGCCATCAAGGCCATGAACAGCATGAAACAGGCTCGAGAAGCCGAGGCCGAGGCTGAACCCGCAGCGCCGCCGGAACCTTCTGCCGAAGCGAAGCTGCTTACCGAGATCCGCGACCTCCTCGCGGCCCGATAGCCAGACGCGAGGATCCGCAGCCGCGCTGATGCGGGGTTCGATCGGCGTTGGTCAAGCCGCCGCCAGGCGGGTCGCCATCGCGACGTAATCCGGGATGACGAGCTTGAAAGCCTCGAACCGCGCGTCGCGCGAACGACCTGAAACAAACAGGTGGTAACCGAGTGCGATGATGGCGCCGATTTTGCCGACTTCGAGGGCCTCGTAGCGATCCAGATCGACGGCCGTACGACCGGTCGCGCGTTGCCATTCGTCAATCACCGCCTGCTTTGACCACCAGCCGGGCAGTTCGTAGCCGGCGGAGCCGAGCTTGTTTTCGCCCTGGTCGTAGAACTGCATGATGTAGCCGAGATCGAGCAGCGGCTCGCCAACCCCGGCCATTTCCCAGTCGAGCAGCGCCAGCAGCGTGCCGTGCTGATCCCACAGGCAGTTACCGTGCTTGGGATCGCCGTGGATCGGTGTTACCGCGCCCGAGGCGCGCGGCGGGTTGGCGACCAGATCGGCCAGCACCTCGATCAGCGCGCGCGGCGCTTCGGCCTGTTCGGCGACGGCAAGCCAGTGCCGGCCTTCTTCAACCACGCTGCGTGCGGCCGCTGGCATCATCGCTGCGGGCATGGCGTGCAGCGCCGTTACGGCACCGATCCACTGCGAACACAGGTGTGCGGGTAGCTCCGCGCCGCCGCCACTCAGCCACTCGGGAACGGCATATTCAAATGCTTCACCGCGCAGCCGCTGCATGACAAAAAACGCGTCGCCGATCAGCGTTGCATCGGTACACAGTTCGTACACCCGCGGCACCGGCGGCGCGCCCGCCGCCGTGCTGAGTGCGGCGAGCACGCGGTGCTGCGCAGCCATGTCATACGGCGGCAGCAGACCTTCTTCCGACGGCGGCATGCGCAGCACGCGGTCGACGCCTTCGAGCAGGTAGGTTTCGTTCGAGTGCCCGGTCGAAACCGGCACGATGGCGGTCAGCTTGTCACCGTCGTCGAGATAATCGCGCAGGCCACTGAGCATCCGTTCAAGATCGCGAGCCATAGCGGTGCTACGCCTTGTTTCCGTACAGTTCCATTTCCGGCCATTCGCCGAGCATGATCGGTTCGAGCAGCCCGTAACCGCTGGCGTCGCCCTCGCGGGCCCGCACGATGGTGTCGCGGACCGCCGAGCCCATGCGTTTTCTCACTTCAGGGGCGGTCATGTCCGGGATCATTTCGCCGTCGGTATTCAGGTCGCCGCGCCAGTTGCCGTGCTTTTTACCGTCGAAGCCGAGATACAGCGCCGGCCCGAGGTAAAAGCCGGACTCGCCCTGGACCTCGATGTCGACCGTTGCGGTTTCCCCCGACAGCATGTCGAAATGAATACGGCCGCCGAGCAGACGGCGGGTTTCGTCGACATAGCGCAGTTCCGGCCGCGCCCGGGCGATGCGTTCCTGGCGGCCGTCGGCGTGGTTGCGGTAGCCGGAAAAATAGACCACTTCGTCGTCGCGGATCTGCAGGTAGTAATGGTATTCGTAGCGCGTGCCGTCCGGCTTCTCAAGCATCAGCGGCGACCAGTTGAGGAGAAATTTGGAGTCTTCGAACGCGCGCTCGCCGAAGTCGCGCGCCGGACGCAGATCGGTGGGCGGGGCGCCGACGTCGAGGCGCACGCCCCAGGAGTGGTCACGCCAGCAGAACCATTCGTCCGGAGTAATGACTTCTCGTTTACCGTCGATTTCGTACCACCCGCTCGGCGTGCCGGCCTGGTGATAACGCACGACGTTCGAGACGATACGGAACCCTTGTTCGTCGCGCTGGATGTGGCGGTCCTCGAAGAACGCCGGCAGCGCGGCATCGAAGGTGATATCGAAGCGCAGCGGCGCGACCTCGTTGTGATCGAGGCGCCAGCGGATTTTCTGCAGCGGCTCGATGACCTCGTAGCTGATCGCACCAACCGCGGTGCTGAGTGGATCGGGCGACAGCTCGCGGCTGGTGCGCACGGTCCACTGTTCCTTACCGCGCGACATGCCGGCAAACGCGTCGATCACATCGCGGTTCTGATAGCGCCCCATGCCGCAGTCCAGTTGCAGGCTGCCATCCTTGCGCGAACACGGCATCCACAGCTTTTCCGTCCACGACAAATCGGACTGTGACACGGTCGCGAACGAATCGACGATCTGATGATTGAGCTGCTCGTCGGTGGCGAGCAGTTTGCCGATATCCTGCATCAATGGTCTCCCCTGATTAAATTTGTGACTACAGTATCTGTTGGCAGTGGCGCCACGCGGCACGGGTGGCTTGCTGGCAATCGCTCTAGCCTGGCGCGCGCTCGACGGGTTCCTCAGTGCCGGGCGCCTCGGCGAAAATCGAATACCACACCACATGGGTCATGGCATCGAGCAGGCGTTCCAGCGCTTTATCGTCCATGGTTGTGCCGAAATTGACGTAGCAATAGTCGGTCGACCACGACAGCACGTCGGCGAGCATCGGCGGCAGGTGCGGATGGGCGCGCCCGGCGCGGGCGATACGCGTAACCGCGCGGGTGCTCTCGGTGCGGAAGCGTCCGATCATGCGCTGGTAGAGGCGTTCGACCTCCGGATCGTAGGCGGCGGTTTCTGCCGCGGCGCGCAGGATAGCGTGGTGTTTACGATAGACGGTGAGAAAACTTTTCATGACCGCGCGCAGGTCCGCGTAGCGCGCGCGTTCCGCGTTTTCGAACCACAGCCCACCGGCGTTCACAACTTCGTCCTCGACACGCGCGAGCAGGCGGGCGATGAGGTCGCTCTTGTCGCGAAAATGCAGATAAAACGTGGCCCGCGAGATCCCGGCCGCCGTGGCCAGGCGCTCGACCGACAGCGCAGTGAAGCCTTCGCCGTCGTCGAGGCGGCTTTCGAGCGCCGCCAGCAGGCGTTCTTCCATGGCATTGGTGACGTCGACGTCGGTCGTGCCGCGGGTTCGTCTGGTTACGCTGACCATTGCTGTCCTTGTGCTGATTGACTGAGTGTCGGTACAGCCGGGTTGTTCGCTGATTTGCTTGATCCGCTGTGGAGATTAGAGTATACATGCTGTCTAGTCAATCTGTATGGACGGTATGTCCTGGCATGAAACAGGCCGCCATAACCGGCATTGAAGCGCGCCCGACGACACTCCTGAGGTCGTTGGCGGGAGTGCAACCCGGCGCGGGCGAGCACTCATGAGTTGCTGCGTCGTCGCGCTGATGCTGATCTACCAGATGATCGAGGGCGTGCGCCGCATGCGCGCGTTTCTGGGTGTCGGTGCGAATGCGCCGGCCGACGCGGCGATCCATCGCCGGCTCGGGCGTGGCGTTGTCGCCGCACTGCGCAAGCCGTGGCTGCAGTTCGCGCTGCTCGCCATCCTCGCCATCGAAGGCGCCGCCGCCGGGGCGCTCGCTTACGAACACCGCCATCACCTGCGCAACGAGGTGAGCGCGGTGGTATTTAACGTCAGCGGTTTTGCCCTCGACCTGTGCCGCGTTGAACAACGCGATGGTCTGCTTTGACGAGCGCGTTTTGATGTTGTTATCGCAACACGCGCACGCTCGAAACCTATGATTTTTTCAATATTCCCGCGGTGCCTTTTGAGCGCGCGGATCAAGGAGGCCACACATGGCAACCCTGGAAAGTGACGTTCTCAAACCCCGCGTCGAATTTCCCAGCGGCGCGAAAGGTCCGGTAACGGCTTCACGCCACCGCCGCAACGCGCTGGTTTATGCCGCGCTGTCGGTGCTCGCGCTGACGCCCTTGTGGCTCGAGGCCGGCGCCGGCTGGCAGGCCGCCGGACTCGGGCTGTTCCTGCCCGGGGCAGGCTTCATCGCGGTCGGCGGCTGGGCGGTGCTGCTGTTGCCGCTGACGCTTTTTGTGTTCTGGTTTTCGATCGTGGCCTGGTTCTGGGCCGGCATGGTCGTTGCGCCACTGACGGTGTGGCTGGGATCGGCAGCGCTGGCCGGCGCGATGGCCGGACCCGCAATCTGGGGCCCGGCAGCCTGGCTTGCGCCGAGCGCCGCCGCCGCCGTGTTTGCGTTTTTCCAGTACCGCGGGTTTAAACGGCGTGCGCTGGATCGCGAACGCTACAGCGCGCGGCAGACGTTTTTTGAACCCTCGCGGGCGGAAGTCAACGAACGCGTCCTGGGCGAACCCGAACCGGGTAGTCGCGAACTTACCCCCGAGCAGCTGATGGCGGTCCGCTACGTACTCGATCGCGCGCTGCAGCCGGTTGGTGAGTACGCGGGCTACACCATCATCGATCAGTTTCAGCCCGCGGCATTGCGTTACCAGATCAATCACATGGGTTTCGCGCTTGGCCTGATGCAGGGCCATTACACGCCGAGCTTCAGCGGTTATCTTGGCCAGGCACAGCGCAATCTCATCGACACTTACCGCGATCCGAAAGTCTGGGACTACTGGGTCCTCGAATCGATGTGGGGACATTTCAACTTTACCGATTTCGACCCGGCGGCGAAGGACAACATCATGTTGACCGGCTGGTACGGCATGCAGGTCAACCAGTACATGCTGAATTCCGGTGATCGTCGCTACGCCGAGCCCGGCTCGCTGACCTTCCGCCTCAACGAGCGCACCGCGTTCGAACACGATGCGCATACCATCGCCGAATCGGTCAGCAGCAATTTTGCCCGTTCCGATTTCTGCCTGTATCCGTGTGAGCCGAACTGGGTTTATCCGATCTGCAATATGTACGGCATGAGTTCCCTCGCCGCCCACGACGCGGTGTTCGATTCCAGTCATGTGCGTGCTTCTCTGCCGCAGTGGATGGACATGCTTGAAAGCGAATTCACCGACGGCAAAGGCTCGATCGTGGGGCTGCGTTCCTACTGGACCGGCATCGAGATGCCGTTCTACGCCGGCGAGGCCGGCTTCGCGTTTTTTGCCAACGTCTTCTCCACCAGGCTGGCGCGCCGCCTGTGGGCTATCGGGCGCAAGGAGCTTGCGTTCTGCATCGCCGAAAACGAAGCCGGCCAGCCGCGCCTGTCGATCCCGCGCGAAGCCTTGTCGTTCATCGACACCATCGATCCGGGCAACTATCGGCCGGGCCTGCTGTTTCCGTACGCGGCGGTCGCGATCTGCGGCCACGAATTCGGCGATAACGATCTCGCCGAGGCCGCGCTGCGTTCGATGGACGAAGACTGCGGCCGGGTGGTCGAAGACGGCGTCCTGCGCTACGAAAAAGCTTCCTGCCTGGCCAACGTTTGGGCGGTCGAGGGCCGCCTGATGGGGGTCCGGGGATTTCCGTAATTCGTTCGTCAACGGACCGCCCAAATCGGTTTTCGAAGGGCCGCTGCTGGCCGACGCCGCCTATCCGAACGTGCTCGTCGCCAAGGCTTTCAGCCACGGCGAGGACCTCGAGCTCGTGCTCTATCCGGGCCGCGGCGAGGGTCGCCAGAGTCTCGGTCTCGAGCGGCTGAAACCCGGTCGGGCTTACGTCTGCACGGGCGACGCCGCACTCGAGTTCAGCGCTGACGAACACGGCTGCGCGCGTATCGAGGTCGACCTCAAGGGTCGTACCGCGTTGAATATCGTACCGGGCTGATTGAAATCAGCAGGGCGCTACCGCGTGGCCGGGGCGTCCTGATGCGCTCGTGGGCGTGATTCAAACGGAGCAAGCAACAGAGAAAGGGGTTATCTTGCCGTTCGCCCTGCCGTGCAACGAGTCGTTAAAGGCGGCGGCAGCGTAGATCCAGGAGTTCCCATGCGTCCTGCCCCTTTCGAATACCTGCGTCCCGCGACCCTGGCCGAGGCGCTGGCGGCCATGGCCGACGGCGCGGTGCCGCTGGCCGGCGGGCAGTCACTCCTGCCGGCGCTGCGGCTGCGCGATGCCACGCCGGCAACCGTCGTGGACCTCGCGGCGATCGCCGAATTCGACGACGCCATCCGGCTCGACGGCAATGGCTTGCACATCGGTGCACGGGTTACGCACGCGGCGCTCGCCGCGGACCCGGTAATCGCGCGCCATTGTCCCTGGCTTGCCGAGGCCGCGCTTGCGACCGGCGACGTCCAGGTCCGTCATCGCGGCACCGTCTTGGGCAACCTGTGCTGGGCGGACCCGCGGGCCAACCTCGTCGTCGCCTGTGCGGCCATGGACGGTGTGGTGCTGGTCGCCGCGGCGGATACGCCCGAGGCGCCGGTCGCGGTCGCAATCACGGACTTCTTCACCGGTTTTCGCCGCACGGCGCTGGCGGGTCGCCTCGCCATCAGCCTGCGCCTCGATGTGCCCGCGCGAGCGCCGCGCGGTCGTTATCTGGAATTTTCGCGCCAACGCCAGGACCTCGCGCTGGTGAACTGCTGCGTCGTGTGCGACCCGCAGGCCGACCATTTCCGCATTGCGGTCGGTGGGGTCGCCGCGGTACCGGTGCGCCTGCGGCCTCTGGAAAACGTACTCGCCGAAGAGGGACTGGCGGCCGCGACACCGGTGCGGATCAGCGAAGCGCTGGCGGCCGTCGATGCCGCGCCGTTCACCGATGCGCACGCCGACGCCGATTATCGTTATCACCTCGCCGGCGTGATCATCGAGCGCGCGTTGCGCGACTGTTTGGAACCGGCAGCATGAACGGGGGAAAGATGCGGCGCCATACGATCAGTATCGGCGTGAACGGTCGCGAAGTTCATGCCGCAGTGGAAGGTCGCACCTTGCTGATCGATTTCCTGCGCCGGCACGCCGGCGTCACCGGTCCGCGCTTCGGTTGCGAGGAAGGGGCTTGCGGCGCGTGCACGGTTCAGATCGATGGCACGACCGTGAAATCGTGCCTGGTACTGGCGGTCCAGGCCGACGGCCAGCAGGTCAGCACCGCCGATGGTCTGGCCACGCGCGAGGCGCTGGCGCCGGTACAACAGGCGTTCGTCAACTGTAACGCGGCGCAGTGCGGCTATTGCACCGCCGGCATGGTGATGAGTGCCGAGCACTTCCTGCGCACGCGCCCGCCCGGCCCGCTGGACGACGAGGCACTGCGACTCGCGCTGACGGGCAATTTGTGTCGCTGCACCGGCTACACCGGCATTCGCCAGGCGGTAGCGCTTGCCGCCGGCGAGGGCGTCGCGAGCGCCGAACGCGCCGATGCCCCGCGCACGGGATCCTGGGTGGGTCGTGCGCTGGCGCGGCGAGAAGACCCGCGACTGGTGGCCGGCGGTGGACGCTACGTGGATGCTTATGGTGACGCGGCGGATCTGCATCTCGCCGTGGTCCGGGCGACGCACGCGCGGGCCCGGATCACGGGCATCGACGTCACGGCCGCGCGCGCAGCCTCAGCCGTGGCGCTGGTCATGACCGGCGCCGAAGCGCGTGAATACTGGCAGCCCATCGCGCCGACTTCGGTGGGCGAAAGCATCCGCCTGCCGCGGCGTTACGCAATGGCTATCGATGAGGTCGCGTTTTACGGCGAGCCGGTCGCCATCGTCGTGGCCGACACGCCGGAAGCCGCTGAAGACGCCGCGGCGCTGGTGCGGGTGGATTACGCGCCGCTGCCGCCGGTAATCGACATGCACGCCGCGCTCCTGTCCGATGCGCCGCTGGTCTATCCCGAATGGGGCACGAATCTGCAGACCGAATTCGCGCTCGAATTCGGTGCGGTCGACGCCACCCTTGACAATGCCGAACTCGTGATCGAACAGACCATCAGCTCGCATCGGTTCGGCGCCATGCCGCTCGAGACTCGCGCTACCCGCGCCCAGTTTGATCCGCGCGATGGCACGCTCACGGTGCGCGCATCTACCCAGGTGCCGCACCAGTTGCGCATGTTTCTGAGCCAGGTGTTCGAACTGCCCGAGAGTCGCATCCAGGTGCTGGCCGGAGACGTCGGTGGCGGTTTCGGCGCCAAGCTCGGGGTCGACGGTGAATACCTGCCGGTGCTGGCGGCGTTGCGTCTCGGCCGGCCGGTGAAATGGATCGAAACCCGCACGGACTGGCTGCACGCCGGTCCCGGCGCGCGTGATTTCGAAGCCCGTTGTCGGGCTGCGTTCGATACCGATGGTCGCCTGCTTGCGCTCTGCACCGACATCCTCGCCGACATGGGTTGTGACGGCGCCGAGCGTGCCTGCGGCATCGGCATGCCGATCAACGGCGGGGTCTACGCACCGGGACCCTACCGGGTCGCCAACTATCGCACTCGGGTGCGCTGCGCGGTCACCAATAAAGGGCCGTACGGCGCCTACCGCGGCTACGGCAAGGACATCGCCAATCTGATCATCGAACGCCTGCTCGACCGGGCCGCCGTGCGTCTCGATATCGACCCGCTCGAGATCCGCCGGCGCAATCTGTTGGACACCTATCCGTTCCAACTCGTGACCGGACCGATCATCGAGAACGGCAGTCTGCGGGAATCACAGGCGCGGCTCGCGGCGCTGATGGATCTGCCGGCGCTGCGCGCGCGTCAGGACCAGGCGCGCGCCGCGGGACGGTACTTGGGCATCGGCGTCGCCAACTACATCGAGCCGTGCGGCGTGGCGTTCCCGGCCAGTGTCTACCAGAATTTCGAGTCTGCCACGCTGCGGCTGGCTGCCGACGGCTCGGTGCACGTGCTGACTGCGATCCAGAATATCGGGCAGGGCATCGAGACGGCCTATGCTCAGGCCACCGCGGATGCGCTCGACTGTGACATTGCCGACGTCACGGTGAGCTGGGGCGACACCAGCGCGATGCCGATGGGCTCGGGAACCTACGCGAGCCGCGGTGCCATGTTCGCCGTTGGCGCTATCGTGCAGGCCGCGGACACCCTGCGCGCGCGGCTGATCTGTGGCGCTGCCGTATTGCTCGAGTGTGCGCGCGAGGAACTCGAGATCGCCAACGGGCGGGTCTGGCGCCACGGCTACGACGCCTCGGTTTCGTTCCGCGACATCGCCCAGGCCGTGTATGTCGGTGTGGGCGCCGAGATCGTGCTGGCCGAGGCTGACGCGCCGGTGCTGGAGACCACCAGCACGTTTCGTAATCCACACATCAATTGGCAGCCGGACGCACAGGGCCGGGTCCAGCTCTACCCGGGACATGCCACCGGCAGCCAGGCGGCGCTGGTGGAAGTCGATCCGGAAACCGGGCGGGTCGAAGTGCTCGACGTGTGGGTGGTGTCCGATCACGGCGTGGTTCTCAACCCGCTGCTCCTGGACGGGCAGACGCGCGGCGCGGTGGTGCAGCAGATCGGCGGCACCATCTACGAATCACTCGCGTACGACGAGGCCGGCGTGCCGCTGGCCCGCACGCTCAAGGATTACGGTATGCCGACAGTATGGACAGCGCCGGATATTCACATCGAACACCTGTGCTCACCGTCGCCGGTCACGCGTACCGGTGCGAAAGGTGGTGGCGAGGATGGCTGCATCGCCACCAGCACGGTGCTGATGGCGGCGGTGGAAGATGCCCTACGGCCGTGGGGGGTGGAGGTGACGCACAGCAGGCTCGATCCGCAGACCGTGCGCGGTTTAGTGGCTGCTGCGGAGGCCAGGGATTGATACGCGGGCGCTACGGCTGCGAACTGCCGTATCCGTCTTCCCGCTGGCTGCGAATTGCGAGCACGAAGACCGTGTCGATTTCTTCGATGTAACGGTACAAGGCTACGTAGCCGCGAGCCCTGTGTCCTATAACCAGCTCCCTCATGTCCGCGGATACGGGTCTGCCAATGTGCGGATTGTGTTGCAGCACGTCGATGGCCTGAATGACGTCGCTGATACGGCGAGGCGCATCTTCGACGGTATGGTCAGAGAGATGATCGAGGATGCGATCGAAGTCGTCCTGGACCTCTGGAACCAATTCGACCCTGGCCATCCTCAGCGAGCCAGTTTCCGGGTCCTCGGGCGAGCGACGGACTTCCCGGCGACGCGATCTTCAAGATACTTGCGCATTTTTTCCCACGGGATCGTCTTGCCGGAAGCCGCCAGATCGGCATAGCGCTTCTCCGCAAGGTCATAAAAGTTCGCGCGCCTTTCTGCTTGATCCGCCTTGTCTGCGATGGCCTCCAGAATGAAGGCATGGGCTGTCGTTCCGGCACGCTCGGCAGCGGCGGCAACCCGCGACTTGAGATCGTCCGGCAGCCGGATCGTGGTTGTCGACATGGTTTTCCACTCTGCGTCAAAACCTCCTTGTAGCACTAGCGTGCTACAAGGGCAAGACGGCAGACGGTGTCGTATGCGCCAGATCCGGAGCGGAACCGGACATTGGGGCACACGACCCTCTATTTCATTCGCGATGTGCGCGGATGTTTATTCGCTCGAAATTGGGCTTCCCGCGCTTCTGCCGGGGCCAGGATCGGTTTGCCCACGGCATGGGGCGTGTTTCGGGCCGCTCCCCCAGCCAACTTAAAAAAAGAGCCCGGTGGGCTCTTTTCTCTGAGTTGGCTGCCCTTCGTGGACGCACATCGAACTTTTTGCAATGCACCTCCGAGCAAGTTTCGCGCACGATTGAAGTCTTGGACTTGCCCCGCTTCAGTGGACGGTTGGTTGTCCAAATTCGAGCGGTTTCTGTGGCGAGTAGTCTCCTTTCATAATTGACCGGTGACAAGTACCCCAAAGACGAGTGTCGGCGATGAGGGTTGTACCAACCCTCAAGTGAGACAAAGTCGAGGGCGCCGTCGGGTCCGCGCTTGAGCAGCCCACCACGCGGGATCTCGATAACAATATCGAGCCATGGTGGCGACGCGCCGCCCCGTTGCGGAGTTGCCGATCGTAACGCCATCAATCACCTGCCTTCGTAGTGCCGATTGTAGCGCCATGGTGGAATTTTGATCGGCCGGCCGGCGCGGGCGGCGCAATAGCGACCTATGCCTCCTCGCGTGCGGCATTGGTCGGAGCGCTGTCCTGGGGCGCGGTTTTGAACGGGTGGTTGGTCTGCAGCCATTCCCGCGCGGCGCTGCGTTCCACTTCGGGCACCCTTTTTAGCCATTCCGATAACGGATCCAGGTAGATCGTTAAGGCGATGGCCCGCCGACGTGCATCGCCCGCTGGCGCGTAGGCCGCTTCCAGCGCGTAGGCCCATGCCTGGGTGGGCCGGATCTGCTGGTGTTTTCGCGCCCAGTCGAGCGCTTTCTCCAGATAGCGCTGGTGTTTGGTCGCTTCGAAGAGCCATACGCAAGCTTCCGCAAACTGGTATTCCGTAAATATCGGACGCGTATCCGTATGTGGTCTGACATTAAACGCCCGGGTCAGAAACTGCTCAGCCTCGTCGTGCAGACCACGGAGCCCAAGAAAAAACGCTTTCGCCAGTAAAATATCAAAGTCGGGGTCGTCCACCAGTAATCCGTCGACGAACGGCTCGAGCTGCAAAGGGTCGGCAAGTTTGGCACTGGTAAAGGCAAAGTAAGGCAGCGAAAAACCCATCTCATCGGAATTGATGCGATAGCGCGCCGCAATCCCGTCGAACCGAGCGAGCGCCGCTTCCAGTTCACCGCGCCGCAGTTTAGCGTAGGCATCCGCGAACATGACCAACCCGGGCTCTACCTTGGTGCCGGGTGCGAGCTTCGGCCGTTCATCTGCTCGAAATTCTGAAGGAAAAAGCGCGCTGTAACGTACCGGCGTTTCGCTTAATTGACGCAAGGTCAGCCGACCATCGGTATCGATAAAATGTGTCGATTCCCCATCGAGCTCGGCCATAATCGAGGCCAGGTTTTTTTTCGGAAGCCGGTCAATCACACCCATCAAGAGCGCGAACCCGGTGATGTATCGACGCATATTGAAAGCGGCGTTTTTTTTGTCGCTTTGCGTCGCCCACTCGATGAATTCCTGGTTGGTTTGACCTTGCAATCGATTACCGACATAAGCAGACGCCCACACCTGCGGGTTCTCGAACCGCGATAGAAGCTGATTGAAGCCCAACCACGATTCGTCGCTATAACCCATCACGTGCAGGAGGGACAAATAGTCGCGATACCCGTAGACATTGTCATAGCGCCGTGCGCGCTCCAGGGCCAGCCGCGCTGCGCTATCGAAACTGCGGTCCAGGATTGCCAGGCGGTAGGCGGCAACCATGGAGGCTTCGGACCCGTTTTTGAACGATGCGGCGATACGGTCCAGTGCAACAGCGTGGCGCGTTGCGCCGCGCCAGAAAAACAGCGACCCCGCATTGAGAGCCTGGTTCGACAGTCCAACGGAATTCTCGTTTGAACCCGCCGCGAAACCGGGATAACTGAGAAATACTTCCGCGGCGGCATCATAATCACCTTTCTGCGCAACCAGGAAGGAGCCGAGTTCAAAGTAATGCGGCCAGTCACCTGGGCGCTGCCTGATGGCGTCGCGGTAAACCGAAATCACGCCATCCTCGTCTCCGTGTCGTCGTTTGATCTCCGCACTTGCGGCGAGCGCTTCGGGGTGGTCCATGAAACGCCCTTGCAGCAGGCGTTGGATATCGTTCGGCCCGTCGGCAGCCAAATCCAGTTGCAGCAGGTGCTGTACGGGTGAAAAATCAGCCGTGCTGTAGCGAATCGCAGCCAGCAGATTTTCCGCTTCCGACTGGCCTCCAGACCTGACGGCCGACTCGTATGGGCGCCAATAAGGACGCATAGGAAAGTCCCTGATGTAGGCGTCTTCAAAAGGTGCGGAGTTAGAAGACGAAACGCCGAGATTGATCAGCGCATACTTGGACCAGGTCGTTTGCCCCTGTTCCGAATGGGCGGATCGGATAGCAGCGGCCACGCTTTCTTCGGCATACTTCTTCGCTTCTTCTGGAGGAGTTTCCTGTGCCATCTTCAGGCTGATGGCTGACTGATAGAAGTCGAACTGCGGATGTCCGGCGTAGATCACTTCATACTGATCCAACAGTTCCTGCGCGGCGTTGACTAAACCTTTGGCGTAGAGCAGTCGCGCAATATCTTTCGCGACGTTTGTCGTACTCAAGGCTTCGAGGGTCAACAGATATTGCCATTGGTCATCAGGCCCGCTGGAGAGCGTACAGCAAGGCGGTGCAAAACCGTCGCTGAACAGTTTTTGAATGTGCCTGGCGGGCGATAGCGCGATTAGCGCACTGCGGCCGTCAGTCTCTCCAATAACTTTTTGCCCCAGCAGTAGCTGTTTTAGAGAGTACCCTGCAACAGGAAATTCGTCATCGAGAAGGCTCTTTATGTCTGCATTTGTCGTCGACGACCATAGATCATGTTCATGCAGTCTGGTGTTAATCAAAACCGACCAGGGGCGTGACAGACGACCGATCAGTTTGGCGGGGATGAAGGCTTCTTCGATTCGATCGCGGTAGGCGAAGGACAGGTCGCCGATGTCGATCGCAAGCATCAATTGCTCGATCTCCGATTCGACCTTGGAGGTTTCTTCCCATGCCAGCTGCAGATTTCCATTCAGAATCGCGCGCAATGCGTTCGCGGCAGGCTCGTGATCGCCCTCCAACATGGCTAACGCCGCAGGGCGTCGATGTAGCTTAAACAGCGCACGCGCTTTGAGGCGGCGCGTGTCGCTGTTGCTTTCCAGTTGATTCAAGAGGGTAATGACCCGGACAAAGGCGCTTTCGGACGCCTCTCTCGGATCCGAGGGGGATAGGGTGCCAAGGAGCGCTATGCGATTGGCCCGGTCAACTACGCTGGCATCCGGCTCGCGAAGAATATCCGCAGGGCCACCCAGCATCTCCAAACTGCCGGATATCGGGCCTGGTTTGCCCAGCGGAACTGCAGCAAAGTTTCCCGCGATTCGACCCACAATCTCAGGCACGATCCGATGAAACGCAGAACTAGGCAGGTCCTCGTCAGAGAAAGAAATATCGGGCCACTCAAACTGCGCGGATTCCGACGTGAATGAGACTGAGTTCGCGTCCCGCATGAATATTTTTAGCGTTACATGCATCTGCTGATTGCGGTTATGTCCGGCATGGACGACTACGAACTTCCTGACGCCAAGATCCGTGGCGAGTTTGAAATAATCAGAATGTGTGAACGTTCGCTTGTGTTGTCCGAGGGCCCGAGCGACAAACATCGGATCGGGGATCTTTGCACGGGTAGCTGACGCCAGGGCCGTGGCGAGATCGGCGCTCATGAGTGAGCGTCCGATTTCGTCGATCGCGAAATGCTGGACCTGAACAGGCACGATCAAGATATCGTATTGCGCCTCTTTCAATAATGATGCATAGCGTTCGCGTTCACGCGCGCTCCACACCGTTTCCGATGCATCGACGGCTGGTTCATCCCGACCTGCGAGCGAAGTGGCGAGCACGTCAGGCCACGGGCGCGATTGTGGGTCAAGTTTCTGTCGCCACTTTGTTGCCAGACGATTGTCCAGACCGTAGGGGTCCCAAAAACCATAGTTACGCCCGGCATAACTGTTCGCTGCAAGCGCCATCGAGAGGACAATAAAGTATGAAAAGTTTCTCATTGTCAGAATCCTTGTCAGCGAGCTTCAGGCGGTGGTTAATCTAAGCCATTGAGCCAGAGCATTGAAAGCGGCGCGAGGCATTGCGGCGCTGTTACCTGAGAGTTTGGGAATGTTGCTGCGGAATAACGCGTTAGGGGTGTATTCCAGGGACAGTTTACTTAATTCGGACGGCACATAATTCGACATCACCGCATCATTCCGTATTAGTTGGACTATCCTCGGATCCAAGCGTTACAAGATGGAAAGGTGTTTCGTTCGTTTTATCGAACCGCCAAATAAATCTGACACCATTTTCTTATCCGCGTATTTACGCTTATCCGGATCTTCGGCAGATTGGAGAATTAGTAGCCATGCATGAAATCATCTGCCGCGCACCGCGGAAAGGCGTTCAAGATCGATGAAGCCGGGTATGCAGACATACTGAAGCAGGTCCGCGACAGCGATTTTGAGAAGCAGTTGCATGAGCGGCTGGACCTGGCCGCGCAGGATAAGCAAACCGCCGTCAAACTCGCCAGGAGCGAGCTGAGCAGGGGTGTATTCCAGGGACAGTTTACTTAATTCGGACGGCACATAATTCGACATCACCGCATCATTCCGTATTAGTTGGACTATCCTCGGATCCAAGCGTTACAAGATGGAAAGGTGTTTCGTTCGTTTTATCGAACCGCCAAATAAATCTGACACCATTTTCTTATCCGCGTATTTACGCTTATCCGGATCTTCGGCAGATTGGAGAATTAGTAGCCATGCATGAAATCATCTGCCGCGCACCGCGGAAAGGCGTTCAAGATCGATGAAGCCGGGTATGCAGACATACTGAAGCAGGTCCGCGACAGCGATTTTGAGAAGCAGTTGCATGAGCGGCTGGACCTGGCCGCGCAGGATAAGCAAACCGCCGTCAAACTCGCCAGGAGCGAGCTGAGCAGTGAAATGCAGAAGGCGGCCGCAGCGAGGGACGCCGAGATACAGGAGTTGAAGGCCAGGCTCGATGCCGGCGAGGTCGAGCGGAAACTTGCCGTGATCGACGCCCTGAACACCGTTGAAAAAGAGCGCGACGCGCTGGCCAACGAACCATCACAACTGAAGCATGCCAGCCAGGCCGCTTCCAACGTAGCCGAGGCAAGGTTCTCATAGGAGCTGCAGCGGACCGCGGCAACGAAGGATGCGGAAATCCAGAACCTGAAGGCCACGCTCGACGCTAACGCGGTTGCGCAGAAGCAGGCGATCACCGAGGCAGTCGGATTGATTCGCATGCGCTTAGGCGCATGCTCACCCTGCAGGGCGCCGTCGCTGTGCTCCGGCGTCCTGATTTGCTTTCGCAAATCAGTCGAACGATAGGTTCGAATCAGGTTCAGTTCCCCAGCCAACTCAAAAAAAAGAGCCCTGGAAGGTTTTTTGGCCTCGAGTGGGTTGAGGGGACTAGGGATTGATTCGCATGCGCTTAGGCGCATGCTCACCCCTGCGGGGCGCCGTCGCTTTGCTCCGGCGTCCTGATTTGCTTTTGCAAATCAGTCGAACGATAGGTTCGAATCAGGGCCGGTCCCCCCAGCCAACTCAAAAAAAGAGCCCGGTGGGCTCTTTTCTCTGAGTTGGCTGGGGGACTAGGATTCGAACCTAGACTGGCGGAGTCAGAGTCCGCTGTCCTACCGTTAGACGATCCCCCAGGGGACGGTTTTCGGGACCCCGTACTAGCGCGGCCTCGCGGTTATCGTTTCGAGTACTGCGGACGTTTGCGTGCTTTGCGCAGGCCCACTTTCTTGCGTTCGACCTTGCGGTCGTCGCGGGTGACGAAGCCGGCTACGCGTAACGGACGGCGCAGGGTTTCATCGTATTCGATCAGTGCGCGGGTAATGCCGTGGCGGATGGCGCCGGCCTGGCCGGTGTTGCCGCCGCCGATGACCGTGACATTGACGTCGAAGTCGTGGGCCATGTTGACCGTTTCCAGCGGCTGGCGAACGATCATACGGCCGGTCTCGCGACCGAAATACTCGTCGACCGGTTTGCCGTTGACGAGGATATTGCCCGAGCCGCGCTGCAGGAACACGCGCGCCGCCGACGTTTTGCGTCGTCCGGTGCTGTAAAGAGTTTCTTGTGCCATGGGATCAGAGTTCCAGTTGGATCGGCTGCTGGGCGGCGTGCTGATGTTCAGCGCCGGAATAAATCTTCAGTTTGCGGAACATCGCACGACCGAGCGGGCCTTTCGGCAGCATGCCTTTGACCGCGCGCTCGATAATCGTATGCGGTGATTTCTCCTGCAGCTTGGCGAAGTTGATGGTCTTCAGGCCGCCGATAAATCCGGAGTGACGATAATAGATTTTGTCTTCGGTTTTGTTGCCGGTGACGCGGACCTTGTCCGCATTGACGATAACAATGTAGTCACCGGTATCCATGTGCGGGGTATATTGTGGCTTGTGCTTGCCGCGCAGGCGTCGTGCGACTTCGGTCGCAAGCCTGCCAAGCACCTGGTCGTTGGCGTCGACGACGTACCAATCACGTTTGATTGTGGCCGGGGTCGCAGTGTAAGTTTTCATGACTTCGAGCAAAGGGCTGGAAAAAAGAGGCGCAATGGTACGGATACCGTCCGTGAGTGTCAATGCAAAACCCTGTATTTTCGCCATATTTCGGCCCTGTTCGAGGGTGGGCAAAGCGCCCGCAAAAGGCCCGGCCCACTCATGCGTAAGCTGAGCTCGAGCGACCATGCGCTGCTGCGTTTCGACCGGCTGCTGCGTTCGTTGGCGGGCAGCGGCAGGCACCAGCGCCGCCCCTATCCGGCTACGGATATCGCGGTGACGCTGCTGGCACCACCAGCCCGGCGCCACGCGGCCGGCCTGATGCGGGTCAATCACAGCGGCGAGGTCTGTGCCCAAGCCCTGTACGTCGGCCAGTCGCTGCTCGCACGCAGCGCTAACACCTATGACGCGCTCAGCCGCGCCGCGGCCGAGGAGGGCGATCACCTGTTCTGGTGCGAAACCCGGCTCAAAGAGCTCGATGCCCGTCCCAGCCGCCTCAATGTGGCCTGGTACGGCGGCGCCCTGGTGCTGGGACTGGCCGCGTCGGCGGCCGGAGACCGCTGGAGCATGGCGTTTGTCGAAGAAACCGAGCGCCAGGTGGTGCGTCATCTGGACGGCCACCTCGAAGCATTGCCGGCGGACGACCTGCGCAGCCGGGCGGTGGTTGAACATATGCGCGCCGACGAGGCCCGCCACGCCGCCGAGGCCGCCGCCGGCGCGCGTCCCCTGCCGAACTGGGTGGCACGGGTGATGGCCCTGCAGGCGCGTGTGATGACCACCCTGGCCTACTGGGTGTAGCTGTTATGCACTTTATTTCCCTGCCCCGCATCGCCGTCATGCTGATCGGCTGTCTCAGTGCGGGGCCGCTGCCCGCAGCCCTGCCGGCCGCGGTTGACGGGCAGGTTATGCCGAGTCTCGCGCCGATGCTCGAGGAGGTGACCCCGGCGGTGGTCAATATAGCTACCGCCGGGCACGTCGAGTTGCGTGGCAACCCGCTGTTCAACGATCCGTTTTTTCGCCGCTTTTTCAACGTGCCGCAGCGTCCCCTGCAGCGTAAAACCCAAAGCCTGGGGTCGGGCGTCATCGTCGACGCCGCGCGCGGCCTGGTGATGACCAATAATCACGTCATCGCCAACGCCGACGAGATCACCGTGAATCTGCGCGACGGGCGCAATTTTACTGCCGAGCTGGTCGGCAGCGATCCCGATACCGATGTCGCGGTGGTGCGGATCCCGGCCGATAACCTCAAGGCCATCGCGCTGGCCGATTCGGAAACCCTGCGCGTCGGTGATTTTGTGGTCGCGATCGGCAATCCTTTCGGTCTCGGCCAGACCGTGACCTCGGGGATCATCAGCGCGCTGGCGCGCTCCGGCCTGGGGATCACCGGCTACGAGGATCTGATCCAGACCGATGCTTCGATCAACCCGGGCAACTCGGGCGGCGCGCTGGTCAATCTGCGCGGCGAGCTGGTCGGGATCAATACCGCGATCTTTTCGCAAAGCGGTGGCAACATCGGCATCGGTTTCGCGATCCCGGTCAACATGGCCAGCCAGATCATGAACCAGCTCATCGAGTTCGGCGAAGTGCAGCGCGGTTTTCTCGGCACCCAGTTCCAGGACCTCAGCCCCGAGCTGGTCGAAGCTTTCGGGCTGCCGGCCAGCGACGGTGCGGTGCTGGTCAACATCATCGACGATTCGCCGGCCGCGGCTGCCGGTCTGCGCCCTGGCGACGTGGTCACCGCCGTCAATGGACGGCGTATTACCAGCGCCGCCCACCTGCGTAACCAGATCGGCCTGGCCCGTGTCGGCGACCGCCTGGAACTCGAATACCTGCGCAACGGCACACGCTTGAAGGCGCAGGTCGAAGTCCGCGCGCGCGACGAGCAGGTGGAAGGCAAGAAGTTCAAGAACGTGCGTCTGGCCAGCACCACCATCGGTGAGATCCCGGAAGACGCGCCGGCCTACGGGCGTATCGAAGGGGTCATGGTGTATGACATCGAACGCGGCTCGCCGGCGTGGCAGGGAAGTTTCTTTTCTTTTTGTTTACGTCCTTCGTAAGCGTATAACCACCCTTTTTCAACGGCAATTTTGGCTACTGTCCAAACGTTTTTTCTTCTTCCAAAGTAACCTTTGGCATGCTTCATTACCTCTTTACGACGTGCTCTTGAAGCAACATGATTTACTGATCTTGGCATAAATTTTTGTTTTTTAATAAGGAGTGCATCACTATTTCAGATGGCTTGGTTACTCATTACTTGGTTAAATAAAATAAACCTGAGTATGACTATTTCATACACAATTGTTGCTTGATGTTTGGAGTATCAACTTTAGATACTAATCCATCATGCGTTAAATTACGCTTTTGCTTTTTCGTCTTCTTCGTTAGAATGTGACTTTTAAAAGCGTGTTTTCTCTTGATTTTACCGCTTCCAGTGATAGTGAATCTCTTCTTAGCACTAGATTTAGTTTTCATTTTTGGCATCTCTCTTCAATTTTAAGTTACCTCTATATAGCTTCTTTTGCAATGATGAATTAGAAATGTTGAGTTATGAATTATTCAACATTTTGCATTCCTCATTGATCATTTCTTCTTAGGGTTAATAAGCATAATCATACGCTTACCTTCCAATTTTGGCATTTGCTCAACAACTCCGTATTCTGCAAGTTCTTGTGCTAAACGCAATAATAATATTTCTCCTCTATCTTTAAAAACAATTGTACGTCCTCTAAAGAAAACATATGCTTTTAATTTGCTTCCATCTTCTAAGAACTTCTTAGCGTGGGCAAGTTTAAAATCGAAATCGTGATCATCGGTATTTGGTCCGAATCTAATTTCTTTTAATACAACTTTACTCTGCTTCGCTTTAAGCTCTTTTTGCTTACGCTTTTGGTTGTATAAGAACTTTTTATAATCAAGAATTTTACAAACCGGAGGAACAGCTTTTGGTGAAATTTCAACAAGGTCTAAACCTTCTTCATCTGCCAATTTAATTGCCGCATCTGTAGACATAACTTGAGGCTCTTGCCCTTCCATTACTAATCGAACCTCTCTAACCAATATCTTTTCATTGATTCTATGGGGATCTTCTTCCTGTCTTTTTACAAATTTTCTTTTGTTATTTGGTCTTCTCATTAAGTTCTTAAACGTTTAAAGCTAGTTCGTTTTCAATCGATTTGTTTATTAAGTCGGCGAAAGTATCAATACCCATTGCTCCTAAGTCACCTCCACCACGCTGTCTCACAGACACTTGATTGTTTTCGGCTTCTTTTTCTCCAACAATCAGCATAAATGGAATTTTCCCGAGTTCCGAATCTCTAATTTTCTTACCTACCTTTTCGTTACGATCGTCAACGAATCCGCGAATATCGTAATTATTTAGCAATTCTAAAAGGTTTTCAGCGTATTCATTGTAATTCTCACTAAGAGGTAAAATTGCGACTTGGTCAGTTGTTAACCAAAGTGGGAAGTCTCCTGCACAGTGCTCAAGCAATACAGCAACGAATCTTTCCATTGATCCGAATGGTGCTCGGTGGATCATTACTGGTCTATGTTTTTGATTATCAGAACCTGTATATTCCAATTCGAATCGCTCTGGTAGGTTGTAATCTACTTGAATTGTTCCCAATTGCCATTCTCTTCCTAAAGCGTCTTCAACCATGAAATCTAGCTTGGGACCATAAAAAGCAGCTTCGCCGTATTCAACAACTGTGTTTAAGCCTTTTTCAGCTGCTGCCTCAATAATTGCGTTTTCAGCTTTGTCCCAATTTGCATCTTCTCCAATATATTTTTCTGGAGTTTCAGGATCTCTTAAGGATATCTGAGCCTTGAAATTCTTAAAATCTAATGTCTTGAAAATGTAAAGAACAAGGTCAATTACTTTTTTGAACTCATCTTTTACCTGATCTTGAGTACAGAAAATATGCGCATCATCTTGAGTAAATCCTCTAACGCGAGTTAAACCATGTAATTCACCACTTTGTTCGTATCGGTAAACCGTTCCAAATTCTGCAAAACGAATAGGCAAATCTTTATAAGATTTTGGTGACGATTTGTAAATTTCACAGTGGTGAGGACAGTTCATTGGTTTTAGCAAAAATTCTTCATCCTCATCTGGAGTGTTTATTGGCTGGAATGAATCTTTTCCATATTTGGCGTAGTGACCAGAACAAACGTAAAGTTCTTTACTTCCAATATGCGGAGTAATTACCTGATCGTAACCTCCTTTTTTCGGAAGTGTGCTTAAGAAGTTCCCTTTTCATGAAATTTTCCAAACGTTAACGCAATGCGGCTCCTTTCTAGGCAACCACAAGGTAAAGGAAACCCTTGACCTAACTTTTTCTGGTTGAAAAAAGTGCAACAAGTCCATCTTTCGCTTCAGTTTTCATGATCACGCGTGGTTTGGGCAATTCTACTTTTTCTAAATAACTCTAAATCAACTCACTCGCAATTCTTTTTGTTCTAGGAAATGAAATTCCAGTAAATACATCGTCCATTGTTTTAGTTTGGTCTGCACTCCCGTATGCGCCCGCAACTTACGATCAATTATTTCTTTCGGATTACAATTCCAGTGTGACTGGAATGTGTGCTCCACTACATAAGTCCGTGCAATGCCTTGAATGATAAAAATGTAATTTTCCGTCGTTCAGGTTTTCAATCCGTAATCCAATTTATATCGACTACTTGTCTTACTTTGAAGTTGGATATTGCATCTGATTTAGAAATTTCTGCGACGCACTTGAGAAATCAGCTTTGGTTCACGTGCCAATTCCATCAATTTATCTTCATTCTCTAAATCGGTTTCTGAATGGTGTGATCCATGCCACAATCTACATCATAGTAAAAACCATTTTCAACAGGAGGTCCAATAGCCAATTTCCACCGGGGTAATAAAATTCAATCGCTTCAGCCATTAAGTGAGCCGAAGAGTGCCACATGGTAGATTTTCCTTCCTCATCATTCCAGGTTAACAAGCTCAAGGTGGAATCTGCTTCCATTGGAATGTTTGCATCTTGAACCACATTGTTCACTTTGGCACCCTTAGCGTTTCGCGCCAAACCTTCTGAAATACTAGTGCCACGTCCATAGCGGAAGTTCCTTTCGGATACTCACGAACGCTGCCATCTGGTAGGATAATCTTTATCATTTATTCTTCAAACTTTGGTGCGTACACTTTTATCCCTTATTTCGATGGGATTAGCGATGTAATTAATAGAAAAATTTTCATATTTCAGAATAAGAAATTTAACTTAGTTATGTCATTGAAAAAGACAACGCTTATGTCGAAATTATTCCTAACCGAATTTTCGTATTAATTGCAGCTGGATTTTGTAGCGGAATAGTTGGCCACGACTGGATTTCGAATGTATTTTGAGAACACAATATTCTCAATGATTTTCCTTTTAATGCTGCTTATTTACAAAAGCTCCAACCTTTCGGCGGCAGTTTGGTATTTTTACTGTTCGTTTCATTGGGTTATCAATCTGTTGAACAAAAATCTTCTCCACATTTAAAAGATAATTTTGATGAACGGTATATTTCTCAAGACGACCGTTACAGCAAAAATTGTTGATATTTCTTTTAAAAGTAAGAGGTGGAACAAGGCAATTCTAAAATTAAAGTATGTCTTTTTCGATATGCCGAGAAATTTCCTTTGAATGAGAAAGTCCTTTGCTCATTGATAATGATGTTGAAGGACTGGAAAAAGGTGATGGAGCTGATATTGAGCCATCCATTAATTAAAAATAAGGGAAATCCTGGTGAATTTGATGCAGAAACATACTGGAAGTCCAAAGGTATAACTCATATTGGGTTTCTAAGAGAAGGGGAGTTTGCCGTTGGAAGTAGAGAAAAAATATACTCATAAGTTGGTTCAATCGATTGGATAGAATGTTAAGCCAAATGTTTATGAAAATAAGCTTCGTCCTGAAACATTAGAACAAAAGCTTTAATCTTAGGAGATCATGGTCATTTAGATAGCGAAGCGTTCGCACTTTTAGGTGATTGCGATGCACGTTTTGGCTGTTTCAGGTCTTCATGTTGGGTTAGCCTTTCCATGCTTATTTTTGTTCTGAGTCGCTTTCCAAAGTGGATTAGTAAATATCGAGCGACTGTGATTGTGGGAATTATTTGGTTGTATGCTTTGATTACTGGTTTCTCACCTTCAGTTTTAGTAAGTTTGTAATGTTTAGCCTTTTGACGATCGCTAAACTATCTGGAAAAAATTATAATTCTATCAATGTTTTAATGGCTTCGGCAATGATATTATTGTTGTACGATCCGCTATTGCTATACTTGACTTAGGTTTTCAATTGTCCTATTTGGCGATGCTGGAACATTATTCATAAAACCATTTCAAAGTTTTTGTTTTTTCTAATCGTTGGCTGAAATTAATTTGGGATGGTACTGCGGTTGCTCTGTCTGCACAAGTTTTCACTTTGCCGCTGCGCTTGCTTTGCTATCAATATCCGAATTACTTTTTTGCTGAGCAATTTAGGATTGATGGCTCTAACCAATCTCATTTTGATTGCAGGAATTCTAATGATCTCCATTCAATTTATTCCGTTTATTTCCGGAGCAATTGCTTGGGCTTTGTCGATATTGGTAATGGCTATGTTTTTCTTCGTGCAATGGGTTCAAAAATTTACCGGCTTCCAACAGCGACTGGTTTTCAAATTTCCCTTTTAGAAGTTGTGCTGCTTTTTGTAATAATTGGTCTTGTACTGTTGTCTTTTTATCTAAAGGACGATGGGTATTTTATTGGATCAACGTTGGTTGTGCTTACTTGTATTTTTTATTGTTTACCAGCGATTTAGCAATTTGAATAAAAATGAATTTGTTGTATTTAACGAAACCCATTTAACCTTTTGTGTCAAAATGGATGATGAAATTCATTGTTTTATTTGAGTGACGACGATATACATAAATCCGTTTATTTATTTAGTGTATCAAAAGATCAGACCTGGTAATTTGACCTATAACAAGTTAGAAAAAGGCGTATTCGAATTGCGAAAAGAAAATTTTCATTTTAGATGTGCTGCTTTGACTTTTATCGATATACACATAAACGGGGAATGCCGGAAGTTTGATTAAAAAAATAAACTTTGGTAATTATCAATCTTTAGGCAAGGGATTGCATCTTCATGCCTTGGCTAGATTAAAAGTGATTTTGGCGGACATTTTTCTGTCGGAAGGTGCTTTTGTTGCAAAACTTTAATACAATCCAGTCGACAAAACTTCCAAAAATGGCGAAGCTTTAATCGCATAACGGTAACTTGTGGTCATGCCATTTTCTATTTTTTGGAAACTGTATTTCACTAAATACCCTGTGAAAACTTCTTTGCCTTCTACCATTTCGTAGGTTTCTTCCATTGCCTCAAGGTCTCATTTTTTGGCACTTTTCTTTCATTTCCAGTATTCTTTCACGAACTACCTCTGAAAGTAATGCTACATTTCCAAGGTTTGAAGGCGTTAGGCTAATCGCATCAGGGCCAATGTATTTTGAATAAACTGGTCTTTTCGTTCACCAGAAAGAATTGAAGAGCAATACGGCA
>CALOBG010000144.1:0-5234 GCA_942490995.1 uncultured Gammaproteobacteria bacterium | reverse complement strand
CTGACAAGGAAAACCTTCATGTTGAAAACGCTTAGTGTTGCGCTGGCCGCGCTGGTCTGCTCGGTGTCCCCACTGCAGGCAGATACCGCGGACGATGAGCGCCGGGCACGCGGCCTGGCAACCCTCGGTGTCATCACCGGCACCGACCCCGAAGCGCGCATCGCGAAGCTGACCGACATCGCCCCCGAACTCGGCGACTGGATCATCGATTTCGCCTACGGCGACGTGGTGTCGCGTCCGCAGCTCGACCTGCGCAGCCGCGAGCTGGTTACCGTTGCCGCCCTGACCGCACTCGGCAACGCGCGTCCGCAGCTCATCGCGCATATCGGTGCGGCGCTGAATGCCGGCTGCCAGCCGCAGGAGATCCTGGAAGTAGTGCTGCAGATGGCGGTGTACGCCGGTTTCCCGGCCAGCCTCAACGGTCTCAGCGCGGTGCGCGAAGTGTTTGTGCAGCGCGGCGTGGCGGTTCCCGGTGCGAGCCAATGAGCGATGTCGCCCGCCATGGCTGAAACAAAGCCCACGAGCGGGGCGCTGAAGGATTACCTCGATGGCGGCGCGGTGCGCCGGCTCGGCGAACAGGTGCGAGCGGTGTGTCCGGAATTCGCCCTCGAAAGATTTATTGCCGCCGCCGCCAGCGGTCTCGACGCGCTCGAGTTCACCGCCCGCAGTCGGCATATCGCCGCCGCGCTGCGCGCGCGCTTGCCGAAGGACGAGAAACGCGCGCTGCGTGTGGTCGAGGCCAGCCTGCCGGCGCCGCTGGATAGCGCCGAGGGCATGCTGGCGCAACGTTTCTGGCTGTGGCCGGTGTCCGATTTGGTGGTCGCTAGCGGGCCGCCTCACTGGCGTGAATGTATGCAGATCTGCTACCGCCTGACGCAGTGTTTTACTGCCGAATTCGCCATCCGTCCGTTGCTCGAAGCGGAACCTGAAAAGACCCTGGCGCGCCTGCTTGAGTGGAGCGCCGATCCGAACGAACACGTGCGGCGGCTGTGCAGCGAAGGTCCGCGGCCGCGCCTGCCATGGGCAAGCCGTCTCGAACTGCCGCGCGAGCAGGTCCTGCCGATCCTGACCGCGCTGCGGTCAGACCCGTCGCGTTACGTACAGAAATCGGTCGCCAATCATCTCAATGATCTTGGCAAGGCGGATCCGGCCTGGCTGCTGGCGTTGATGCGCGACTGGCAGCGCATCGACACTGCGGCGACACGCTGGATCGTCCGCCACGCGCTGCGTTCATTGGTTGCGGCGGGCGATCCCGTGGCGCTGGAGATCCTCGGCTACGCAGCGCCGGCGGTCGCCGCGGCGAAACTGGTGGTGAAACCCGCGCGCGTCACGATCGGTGGCTCGCTGCAGGCCGTACTGCGCTTCGATAACGATGCGGCGTCGGCGCAGCGCCTGCTGCTCGATTGGGTCATGCATTATGCGCGGCCGGGCGGAACCTCGCGCAAGGTGTTCAAGGGTACGGCGATCAAGCTCGCGGCCGGCGAGCACGGCGAGTGGCGCAAAAATTTTGCCCTCGTGCCGCGGACGACGCGCGCCCTGCACCCTGGCATCCATGTCCTCGAGGCGCGCGTCAACGGGCACGTTATCGCGCGCGCCGAATTCCGCCTGCGCGCGTGACGGCGGCAAACGCAGAACCCTACATGTAGTGCGGCATGACCTCGGTGGCGAAGCGCTCGAGCATACGCTTGACGTCGTCGAGCGGCAGGTAGCCCTGGTCGCCCTGCCAGATGAACCATTCGGGATTGGCCGCTTCGACCAGCAGGTCCATTTCGCGGCGCACATCGTCGGCGTTGCCGGTAAGGCAGAAATGGGTGCGCTCGAAACGTTCCATGGTCGCTTCGGATTTCGGCAGCTTCTGGTGGTTGGGATAATTGACGTCGTCTTCCGGCAAGCGGAAGGCGTCGGTGAAACCGAAGTCGTGCGCCCAGCCCGGCCAGCCGGTGCCCATCAGGCCGCGCATGGCAATTTCGCGCGCCTGGGCGCGGCTATCGGCCATATACACGCCGCGGAAAACGCCGAGGTCTTCACCCAGGGCGAGAGTGCGGCCATGCTTGCCCGCTTCTTCGACCATGATGTCGGCAAATTTTCTAAGCTCGGTCAGTTCGGAGATCAGCAGGGTCGGAATGATCCCTTCGCGGGCTGCCCAGCGGATTGTCGATTCGCTCTGTGAGAAAGCCTGAAACAGCAGCGGTCGCGGTTTCTGGTACGGCTTGGGCACGATGTTGACCATCTGCAGGTTGCCGTTGTCGTCGATTTCCCCTGGGGTGCCATAGCGGCGCGTCCAGTCGGCGGCCGGCCACGGCGTGCCGGTTTCGTAGGGGAACGGGTATTCGTAATACTTGCCCTTGTAGCGGAACGGTTCGTCTTTCCACGCCAGCTTGAGGATCTCGAAAACCTCCTGAAACGTTTCACGGTTGACCATGTCGTTTTCCGAAGCGTCGGTCGGGTTGGTCGCGCCCACCCCGTGCAGTTGCTGGGCCATCGGGTTCAGCCAGCGCGATTGGTAGCCGCGTGCGAAACCACAGAACGTGCGGCCTTTGCTGATCTGATCCATCCAGGCGATCTCGAGCGCCAGGCGCAGCGGATTCCAGCCCGGCAGGACGTAGCCGATGGGGCCGGCCTTGATGGTTTTGGTGTTGGCCAGCACGTGCTGGGTCAGCACCGGCAGGGAACCCATTTCTCCGCCTTCGGTGTGCAGGTGGTGTTCGGGAAACGTAACCGCCGCGTAGCCGAGATCCTCGGCCATCTGCGACAGCTCGACGATCTCCGACAGCATGTCCTGGAAGCGATCCGTGCGCGCCGCGATCGGGCGCAGCTTCTCACGCTCGTCCATCGTCGCCGGGATGGCGGGATAAAAGAAAAACATGAACTTCATCGGGTTCCCTCCGTGTGCCGTCAGGCTGTAACCGCTCGATCCGCGCACACCGCAGGCGAATCACCTTGCTCGACGGCGTGAGGCGGATTGCGTACAGTGCCGGCCCTATTGTGCCACGTGCGCCCGCGCCTGGATCGAGCGCGCGTCGCGCCGGGTGGCGTCAGTGTCCAGTACAGGTGGAGCCGGGAATGAGCTCGACAACCAAGCGGCCGAGTGCCGATAACATCACTTACGGTGAAGTGGCGTCCGTGTCGGGCGCGCCGCTGTCGGCAATTCGTGAACAGGATCGCAGCGTCGCGCGGCGCGGCGCCGAACTGCTGGCCGATGCACTGCGCGCCGAAGGTGTCGAGCGCCTGTTCGGCTACCCGGGCGGCGCCAATCTCGAGATTTTTGACGTTCTCGCCGCGGCCGGTATCGCCTGCTACCGCACCGAGCATGAGCAGGGCGCGGTACACGCTGCGCAGGGTTACGCGCGTGCAACCGGCGAGGTCGGGGTGTGCCTGGCAACCTCCGGCCCCGGCGCCTGTAATCTCGTCACCGGCCTCGCCGACGCGAACAGCGATTCCACCCCGATCGTCGCCATCACCGGCAATGTACCGAGCCACCTGTTGGGTAAAAACGCTTTTCAGGAAGCTGATATCGTCGCCATCACGACGCCGATCACGAAAGACAGCGTGCTCGTCGAACGGGTGGCGGATATTCCCCAGGTCGTGCGCCGAGCGTTCGCGCTGGCGGGGTCCAACCGACCGGGCCCGGTACTGATCGATCTGCCCAAGGATATTCAGCAGCATTACCCGCGCGACCCTGACGGCCGCTACGCACCACCACGCATACCAGCGGTGATCGATGCGCCGGAAGCGCCGATCGGCGCGATCCCCGACGCGCAGTTGAAGCAGTGTGTACGCATGATCAGCGAAGCCCGACGGCCGGTGATCTACGCCGGCGGCGGGATCGTAGCGAGCGGTACCGAAGCACAATTGGTGGCGCTGGCCGAGAAACTCGGCTGCCCGATCACGACCACCGTCATGGGCCTTGGCGCGGTGCCCGCTCGGCACCCGCTATGGCTGCATGTCCTCGGTATGCACGGCAGCTATACCGCCAACGTCGCGGTCAACGAGGCCGACCTGGTGATCGCACTCGGCGTGCGTTTTGACGATCGCGTGACCGGCAACGTCGACGCTTTCATTCGCGACGGCCAGATCATCCATATCGACATCGATCGCCGCGAGATCAACAAAAACAAGGTTGTCACGCTCGGCGTTACCGCCGACCTTGGCGAAGCTGTCGAACAATTGCTGGCAGCGGTTGAGCCCGGGGATTACGCCGACTGGCGGGCGCACCTGTCAGCGCTGCAGGCCGCGCATCCCCTGATTGCAAAGCAACGCGAGGGGCTTGACGGCCCCGGTGCTATCGCGCGTTTGTCCGAACTGACCGCCGGTGAGGCGCTGGTCACGGTCGGCGTCGGCCAGCACCAGATGTGGGCCATGCAGCACTACGCGGTGGCGCGGCGCCGTTCGTTCCTGTCGAGTTCCGGTTTCGGCACCATGGGCTATGGCCTGCCGGCCGCGATCGGCGCCAAGGTCGGCTGTCCGGAGCGGCTGGTGATCGACATCGACGGCGACGGCAGCCTGAACATGAGCATTCACGAACTGTCGACCTGCCACCGCTACGGTATCGGCGTAAAAATCGTGTGCATCAATAACCAGTGGCTGGGCATGGTGCGCCAGTGGCAGGACATGATCTACGGCGGTCATCGCGCGGAATCTTCGCTCGGCGATCCGATGGCGGTCAAAGCGGCCGGCGAGCAGGACATCTACCCGGACTTCGTAACCATCGCCGCCGGCTACCGGGTTGCCGCCGAGCGGGTCACCGACATGGCGCAGTTCGAGGCGGCCTGCGCACGCATGCTCGCCGATCCCAACGAACCCTACCTGCTCGATGTCATCGTTGACCGCGAGCAGAACGTCTACCCGATGATCCCGGCCGGCGGTTCTTACCAGGACATCATTCTCGAACCTGGCGACTAAATAAGCGTGTGGAAATGTGAGTCTTGCAGGTGCCGGTGGCGCCGGCCGGCAGCGCGCTGCGGCCCCGAGCGCCAGCGGGCTATGGATGGTATAGCGCAGCGCGAGGTGCAGCGAGACCGTGCACGAATGCACGGTCGAACGCTAGTTCGGCGCGCGACCCGCACGCCACCAATCATGTACAAAATTTTCGCGCGCTTTTTCAGAACACCGACAAACCCAGCTCACGGCTGAGCCAGCACAGCGCGCGGGTGCCGGCCACCGAATTGCCGGACGGGCCGAGGCCCGGTGACCATACCGCCAGCGCCGCACGCCCCGGTGCGATGGCGACGATA
>CALOBG010000143.1:0-21108 GCA_942490995.1 uncultured Gammaproteobacteria bacterium | reverse complement strand
CGCGCGCGTTGATTACCGTATTACTCAGCAGCGCGGGGGCGCGTGGAACAGCGGCAAAGATCAGCCAGATCCCATCTGCCACGACGCGAACCGCAACGCCGCGGGCACCTGCGGTACCAGCAAGCCGGAAAACAGGATCCCAACGCCCGCGCCAGCCGTGGCGACACCGGCTCCGCTGGCACGGTGGGAGGGATGAAACCAGAACGAGGGTAGCGCCATGGCGCCGACGAACGCCGCACCGCTACCGAGCCCGACGACGAAATAACTGCCGCACAACAGCGCGTAGTTGCGGCCGAGCACCATACCCAGCAGCCCGAGCGCGATGATCGCCAGACCACCGCTGCACAGGCGCCGGGAGCCGAGCTTTGGCGCCAGCCACGGCATCACCACGACGACGGCGAGATAGCCGAGGAAATAGCTTGCACCCAGGATCCCCTGGGCCCGATAGCTGAGCGCAAGATCCAAGGCCATCGCCGGCAGGACCATGCCGAAGGCGAAACGCGCCAGTCCCAGCGCGCCCATCACAACCAGCATCGAGATCCCGGCAACGACCCAGGCGTAGTGCACTGCAGGTGGACGCATGATTTTGCGCTCGAAGGGGGCGATGAGGGGATCCTGAGGACAGTATACGCATCTGCTCCGGCAACCCGCTGCGGTCAAGTACACTGTCGCGGGGATCTTTCATCAAACCGGCCAGACCCGGTCGCTCGTTGAACACAGGACCGTCGATCTATGACTGATGCACCGACGAATCCCTTTGCGCGAATAACGGGCGCGGCCCCGGATTACCGGGCGAGTTGATGAGCAGCGGGTCCGGGACCGGCATTGATTCGGGCGCAGCGCCGGGACGCTGGTACGTCGTCGCGGTGCTGACGCTGGTCTACGTTTTCAATTTCATCGACCGTCAGATCATTTCGGTGCTGCAGGAGCCGATGCGGGCGGAACTGAACCTCTCGGACACCCAGCTCGGCCTGCTGCAGGGACTGACCTTCGCCCTGTTCTACGTGACGATGGGGATCCCGCTGGCGCGCTGGGCCGATGTCGGCGTGCGCCGCAACGTGGTGGCACTGGCGGTCGGCACCTGGAGCGTAATGACGGCGCTGTGCGGCGTGGCGCAGAACTTTGTGCACCTGCTGCTCGCGCGCATCGGTGTCGGCATCGGCGAAGCCGGCGGCAGCCCGCCGTCGCACTCGATGATCTCGGACCTGTTTCCGCCCGGGAAACGCGCCCTGCCGCTCGCGGTTTATTCGTCCGGGATCACGTTCGGGGTTTTTTTCGCCTACGTATTCGGCGCCTGGGTCAGCGACAATTTCGGCTGGCGCATCGTCTTCATCGCGCTCGGCGTCCCCGGCATCCTGCTGGCGCTGCTGGTGCGCTTTACGGTCACGGAGCCAGTCCGTGGTCAGTACGACGGTGCGCACGCCGACCGCGCGCCGCCGCCGATTTCAGTGGTGGTCAGGCAGCTGTTCGGCAACCGCTGTTTCGTACACCTGTCGCTGGCCGCTGCGATGCACGCCTTCGTCGGTTACGGCGTGGCGGCGTTCCTGGTCTCCCACTATGTGCGCAGCTTCGCTATTCCCATCGACGAAATCAGTCGCGTGGCCTTGCCGCTCGGCTTCATCATCGGCCTTGGCGGCATGTTCGGCAATTTCGCCGGCGGCTATCTCAGCGATCGCGCAACGCCGCGCGACGCGCGCTGGGCGATGTGGATCCCGGCGATCGCCAATCTCCTGACCATACCGTTCGCAGCGATCGCCATCCTGAGCCGCGACTTCTACTTTTCGCTGGCGATGTACGTCATCCCGCTGACCTTCGCCTACATCTACCTCGGACCAACCCTGGCGACGACGCACGCCCTGGTGCAGCCGCGTATGCGTGCGATGGCCTCCGCCGTGCTGTTCTTTATCGTGAACCTGATCGGACTCGGTCTTGGACCGACCATGGTCGGCGCGATCAGCGACGCCCTGGTACCGAACTTCGGCAACGATTCGCTGCGCTACGCAATCGTCGTGACGTTCTGTTTCAACATCTGGAGCGCAGTGCATTACTGGTTTGCGTCGAAACACCTGCGCGGCGCACTCGAGCAGCAGGCGAAACTCGCCTGACGGCAACACTCGCCATTACGCGCGAGAACACCGCCTGGTCAGGCCGCGATCAGTCGCGCGTTGTGGCTGCCATCCGCGCTACCGGCGGCCGCAGGACCCGCAGCGCCGCTGCGGTACGCGATTCGACCTCGAGCTGTCGAAAAATGTTCTCGACGCGCGTTTTCACCGTCGAGATGCTGATACGCAGCGAGTCGGCGATCTCTCCGTTCGTCAGCCCCTGCGCAATGAGCAGCAGCACTTCGGCTTCGCGGCGGCTGAGGCCGAACCGGGACATCATCGCGAACACCGCCGCTTCGCCCGAAAGCACAGCACTTGCCTCCGGGACGCAGCCGCGCAGACGCTCGAGTTCCGAGCGGCATTTCGCGTTTCGATAAGCCTGCAGGAAATGTGGCCTGAGCGCCGTCATGCACGCGCGCTCCTGGTCGGTAAAATCGAACTGCTTGCGGCTCACCGCGACGAAGATCAGCGAGTCATCAATTTTCTGGCCGATCGTGAGCTGGTAACGCACGTCCGCGAGCGGGCGATAAAAATCCTGGTACAGCCCGGTGCCGCGCCAGCGACGCTGGTTGACGAAATCACTGATCCTTACCGCGCGCGTGTCACGACCGTCCGCAACGAGATGATGCTGGACGGACGGGTGTTGTTCGACATGCTCGAAGAACGCGGGACGCAGCATCGCGAAACCATCGATGGGCTCGCTCAGCATGCTCAACGACTCGCCATTCAGCAGGTTGATCTCGTTGTGGCAGGCGAGCTCGCCGCCAAACAGGTCGTGTATCGTTTCGAGCGTGCGGGTTCGAAAATCGTCCAGCCCTGCGGCTGAATACATGTTCAGAAGTACGCCGGCGAGCTTTGATCCGCCGGTGGGGTCGAATGTGGTCACAGCTCAGGTATAGCAGAACGCAAGTCGGTCCGCCAAGGGTAAAACTTCGTGTCCGGACGGTGTTTTCAGCCTTTTGGCCGATGGTCGCGCGCAGCGGGATAAATAGCATTACACGGGCGCTATTCCGCGTGATCCTGCGGCTCGTGCTGGCGGATACCGCGCGCAGCGAACGTGCCGTAGCGCCGGCCGGGAACGGCAACACAGTTTGGGAGCGGCGACGCTCGAGTAGCCCCTGGGAGCAGACCATGATCAGAATCGAAGATGCGAGTCCGGAACGGGACCGATTGATTGGAACATCGGTCACGGCCCTCACGGATGGGCTGAGCGCGCGATCCGTTTTCGTGGTCCCGGCTGAGCGGATCGGCGGTGGCGAACAGCGCCTGCCGCGGCCGATGCGTTGGCTTGCGGTGGCAGCCCTGTGGGCGATTGCGGTCTCGTCGGCCTTCGCGGCTCCGGTACTCGTACCGGCAGACCTTGCCCCCGGCGACGCTTATCGCCTGGTGTTCGTAACCAGCGGCACCATCCAGCCAGCATCAACCGACATCGCCGACTACAACGCCTTCGTCGACCCGTTCGGTGAAACGTTGATCCCGGCTCACGATTGGCGGGCCATCGTTTCCACCGCGGCTGTCGACGCCCGAGACAACACCGAGACGGTGCCGGGAACGGATGACCCCGGCGGCATTCCCGTCTATCGGCTCGACGGGATCCGCGTGGCGAATTCCTACGCCGCGCTGTGGAACAGCGCCGTTGTCCCGCTACTCGTGGCAGTCCGGCTGACGGAGGCGGCGGTGGACAGTCCCTTTATCGGCAACTGGGTGTGGACCGGTACCACGTCCACCGGCGTCGCCGGCGGCCCGCTCGGATCGCTTCCGGGCTTCCCCGTCGACTATCGGCAATACCGGCGCGACCAACACAGAGTGGATGATTGGCGCCAATGTCGGTCCATTTGGCTTCCTGCCGCTGTACGCAATCTCCGGGGTGCTGACCGTCCCCAACGCGATGGTGCCGCTGCCTTCGGCACTGGGATTGTTCGCGCTCGCATTCGGCCTGCTCACGCGTCGTCGTTTGAGATAGGCCCGTCCTGCGCTCCGTCGGGCTTGCTTCCGGCAGAAGGTGGTGGCGGGGTTGGATCCTGACCAGTGGTCAGAGATTAATCCTTCGTCACCTTTGCATCCCGTTATTCCCCCCAAAACCAGGGCACCGCGCCGCATCGATCCCGCTCAACGACCGATTGCGGCCAGCCAGCGCGCGACGTTGCGTTTGTGGGTGTCGATGTAGCTGCCGGGGGCAAAAAATTTGTCGTAGAAACCGGTTTCGAGGCGATGGGCCTGGGTGTAGTAGCGCACAAAAATGCTCGGCACGGTGCCGGGAAACTTGCCATAGGTGGCGTAGATGTATTCCGCTGTCGCCACCACGCAATCAACCAGTTCCTCGCGCGGTCGTTCGGCGGTGGCCTTGACCCCGGAGTTGTCACGGAACGGTCCCGGCGTGGCCGGATCGTAGGTCCCGCCGGGCGCGAACTTGATGTCCAGGAACGCTTCGACGGCGGCGCGCATGCTGGGGTAGAACGGCGGTGAAAAGGCCTGGTACAGGCCCTCTATGCCGAGCGGATTGGGGACCCCCCAGCCGTCCTTCTTTTCGAACGTGAAGCCGAGCCCGGGAATGTCGGCCTTGGCCGCCGCGCCCATGACCGTGAACGGGCTGACGCCCGAATAGAACCAGCCGCCGAGGCCGAGCGGTTGCAGGGCAAGCGACATGTTGTGACCCATCACGCCCATTTCCACCGCGCAGGTCGACAACAGGTACTGCTCCATGTAGGACAGCGGGTACTTCCGGTTGATATCGATCAGTCCGCTTTGCAGGAAGGGTTCGAGGTCGCCGGCTGGTCGCCCGTTGAGGTCATCGAAGGTGGTGTAGCCCGAGCCGGCGGCAATGAAGAGGAAATCGATGAGCTGCTCGGAGACATTGCCGACCGGAATAAACAGCGTTGAGCCAGGCGTATTGCCGTTCCAGAAATTGTGCGCGCTGTAGTGCGGCGCTTTGCGCGGCGGGTCGATGCGGCGGTCGGACAGCTTGCGGGTGTGCCCGGCGACCGTTGCGATCAGCGATTCGGCGGCGCTGAGGCGGCTGTTCGCCCAGTTACCGTCAGCGATGGCGTCGCGTGTGCTGACGTAGTAGGTGCCGTCGTCCTGGGTGTAGAACATGTCGGTATTGCCGATCCCGGCCGCGACCGGGAACGTGCGCCCGGTGTAGCGCGCCGCGTAATCGCACAGGCCCTGCTGGCCGTCGGTGAACGGGATACCGTGGTGGGCGCCCGAAACGCCGAGCCCTGCGGCGATGATCATCGACCGTTCGAAATCGTCGAGCGGCGTCGGTGGCAGTTCGGATTTATACGCCAGCGGACCGTGCGGGATCTCCATGCCCCAGCCGAAGCGGCGCGAACGCCGCGAAAACAACGCTTTCATCAAGGGGAATTCGTTGACCTCGGCGAGCAGCTTGTTCCATTCCGAAACCCTGGCAGCTTTCTCGATTTGCGCGCCGGCGTCCGCCGCGTGGCCGCGCCCGGCGGCGAGGGCGGCGAGTCCGGAGAGGTAAATGAAGGCGCGCCGGCTCAGTCCGCCGCGTTTACTGTCGCTCATGATGGATGACCTCGAAGTGTGACTGTGCGCTGCGCCTGGCGTGCTGTTTCGATCAGAACACGATCGGCAGGCGCAGGTGTTCGGTATAGACGAAATCGCGGTGCGCGAGCAGTTCCGTGCTCAAAGCCCGTTGCGTCTCAGGGTGTGGGTTGGTGTAGAAATCGCGAAACGCGGTGCCCATCGGGCACTGCTCCGGCGGCAGCGGTGCAAACATCGCGCAGAACGTTGCCCAGTAGATATCGAGTGCCGACAGTTGCGCGCCGATCAGGTAGCGGCTGCCCGCCGCCCGCTGACTGGCGAGCTGGGCGTCGAGCGTGCTGATGATGGTTGCCATGTGTGCCGGCGCGCGCGCCGCCAGCGTTTCGGTGTAGCCGTACTTGAGCGCGAGATGTTCAAAGAAAGCCCGGCCTTCGGCCCCTGGTGGGAGGCTGCTCAAGCTGGCTTCGATAATGCACAGACGCTTGCTCCAGCCGAGGCCGTATTCGCCGGCGATTTCGTTGAGCAAACCGAACATGCGGGTACGCTCATCGATCGCGGTCGGCACCAGCGCCGGCTGCGGTTCAAGCCGTTCGGCGAGGTTGATCTGATCGATCCAGCTCACCCGCGGACGTTCGTCGTTGTAGATCGCCACCGGCGCGCTGGCCTGGCCGGTCCATTCGCGCAGCTCACGGTCCGCGTCCTGCATGCCGAAGGCCATGTCGTCACTATCGGCATTGGCCGTCACGACCGAGGCGTAAGGGATACCCTTGACGTCAAACAGGCCCTTGCAGGCTTCGCGCCACGGACCCGGCACGGCATAGGCGCCGAGTACCAGGCGCAGGCCGGACCGTTTCCTGGCCTCGGCGATGGCAAGATACTCAACGTGGGTATCGGTCAGTTCGATGGTGGCGCTCATGACGGTGATCCTGTTGCATGGGTTCCGGCAGTGTAGGGGATCACCCCACGCCGACGGAATGCCATGCCCCAATCAAGCGTATGCTGCTCGGGTCGAACCCGGGATCCGCACTGACAATATCAGGGTCCATTTTACAACCAGGCAAGGAACCATCGTTGAGCGCACACACCCATAACACCTTCAAGGATATGATGAATGACGTCGTCGACTACGGCAGTTGCTGCGCCTGCGGCGCCTGCGTGCTGGTCTGTCCGCATAACGTCATCGAATACATCGACGGCATCCCGCAGCAAACCGCCAAAGCCTCGGCCGCGTTCGATTTCTGCGGCGTCAGCGAAGGCGCCGGCTGCGATGTCTGCGCGACGGTGTGCCCGCGCCTGTGGCCGCGCGAAAGCCATCTCAAGGATGCGACTTTTGGCGATGAGCGCGGCTTCGAGGATATCTTCGGCGTGTTTCGCCATATTTTTGTGGCCCGCACGACCCGCCCCGACCTCGCCGAGGCGGGACAGGACGGCGGCGTGGTCAGCGCACTGCTGGCCTTTGCGCGCGAAGCCGGACATATCGACGGCGCGGTGGTCTCGGCGGTGGGCGAGGGCGATGCACCGTGTATGCCGAGCCCCAAGGTCGTCACGACCTACGACGAGATCAAGGCCAGCGCCGGTAGCTGGTACACCTATTGCGCCAACAACCTGGCCTTGCGCGAGGTCGCCGAGCGCGGCCTCGAGAAGGTGGCGTTTGTCGGTGTGCCGTGTCAGATCACGCCGCTCAGAAAAATGCAGCATATGGATCCGTCATTTCTCGTCACGGCGAAAAAGAAACCCAAAATCGTCGCCCGTCAGCGCGAGTTCCTGCGCGGCTACAGCGAACGCGTGGCGGTCAGTATCGGTCTGTTCTGTACCGAGGTATTTCGTCCCGAACTGATGACCGAGCGCATTGAGCAACGCATGGGCATTCCGCTCAGCGAGGTGCGCCAGTTCAACGTCAAGGGCGAGGTGCTGATTTACAAACACGATGGCGAGGTCGCGACCATACCGCTGCAGGAGGCGATGGACGAATACCAGCGCCCGGAATGCCGTCATTGCGGCGACTTTTCCGCCGAGCTGGCCGACATTGCCTGCGGCGGGGTGGGTACCGATCGCGCCACCATCGTGGTCATACGCACCGCGCGCGGCGAGCAATTGTGGCGCGATTTCCAGGCCAGCGGCGAGGTCGAGGTCGAGCCGATTGCGGCCAATAAACGCGCCTGGAACATCCTCCTGCGACTGGCCCGGCGGCAGCGCGAACGGGTGCCGGAAGGACCACCCCGCTCGGGCAGCGCGGATGGTCTGCCGGCCTATGACCAACACGAGGCGGCGATCGCGATCCGCGAGATCCTGGCCGCCGGCGCCAAGGCGGCCGAAGAAACCCAAGCCTGTCTTGAAGCGGCTTACGCCGGTGAAGCCCGCCCGCAGGCGCACATCCGTTACATGGCCGGGCAACTGATCCCGGGCGATCCCGGACCGGCGCCCGACGGCGGTAAACGCAAACTGCCGCCGCCGCTCGGCCCGGATGCGGGCGGGGCGCCGCCGGGTTGGGTTGAAACCTGACGCGACACTGACTTTTTAGCGTCTGTGGTTGTCCAACGGTGGCCGGCCGCTTAGACGGCATCGTTATATTCAATTCGGTTATATGTTTATTCAATATTGATATATGTAGCGACTCAGGCTAGTTTTCAGTCATGCAAAAAGGCGTACAGACACAGGCAACCCGACTGAGCAACGGCTCCCGCCGTTATCTCGTCGGGCTTGTTTTAGCGCTGGCCACTACGTTCGCACACGGTGGCGACTACGTGGTCGAGAATTACGCCATCAACGCGCCGCTGTCTGACCAGCCCGGCGATCCGGTGCGCGGCCAGGCCGTCATGATCGACCGTGAAGGCGGCAATTGCCTCGGCTGTCACGCGGCCCCACTGGACGCCGAGTTTTTTGGCACCACCGGCCCCGACCTTGCCGGGGTGGGCCGGCGTCTGACTCCAGGGCAGTTACGCTTGCGCCTGGTCGATCCGAAGCGGTTCAACCCGATGACGATGATGCCGGCCTACTACAAGGTCGAGGGACTGCATCGCGTGCGCAAGGACTTCATCGGCAAGCCGGTCCTGACCGCCCAACAGATCGAAGATATCGTCGCTTACCTGAGCGCGCTCAAGTAACCGCGCCCGCGAACACGCTGGAATAACCGTCAAGGAGTAAAGCCGTGGCAGAACCTTCATCCAAGCTTGCCCGCTTCAGCCGTCGCGCCATGATGTTGCGCCTGCTGACCGTGGCTGCGGCACTGTCGCCGCTCGCGACCTTTGCCAACGAACGGGTCGAAGCGGCGCGGGTGCTGATCGAAAAGCTTATCGGCTCGGCCGCGGTCGAAGACAGCGGCATTATCCTCACCACCCCGGCAATCGCCGAGAACGGCAATACGGTACCCATATCGGTAGAGGTGAAATCACCGTTTACGGCGGACAATTACGTCAAGGCCGTACACATCATCGCCGAAGAAAACCCGACCCCCGAGGTCGTCACGTTCCGTTACGGGGCGATGAGCGGGCGGGCGCGCAATTCGACCCGCATCCGCCTGGCCCGTACCGGGCGCGTCATCGCTATCGCGGAACTGTCAGATGGGCGCGTGTTGCGCACTGCCAACGAGGTCAAGGTCACGATCGGCGGCTGCGGCGGCTAGCGCGACTGCAAGTAAGGTAAACAACGATGGAAAAACCACGCGTCAAAGTGCCCAAGTCGGTGACCAAGGGTGAGCCGTTTGAAGTCAAGGCACTGATCTCGCACAAAATGGAATCCGGCCAGCGCGTCGACCAGGCCAGCGGCAAAAAGATCCCGCGCAAAATCATCAATGCGTTTACCTGCACCCTCGACGGCACCGAAGTGTTCAAGGCGACCCTGTATCCGGCGGTTTCGGCCAATCCGTATTTCGCGTTCTATGTGCGTGCGGAGAAAAGCGGCGAGCTCGAATTCACCTGGGTCGACGACGACGGCAGCACCGCCACCACCAAGAAAAAGTTCACCGTCAAATGACCAGGCGCGCGGTCACCGCCGGCCTGCTGACCGTATTCGCGCTGGTTACCGCAGGGGTGATCGCCGCGGACGTCGAAGACTGGGGCCCGCACCAGGTCGGTGACAAGCGCAGCGGCTATACCTATGCCAGCAGCGAAACCCGCGCCATGCAGGACGATGACTTTGAGAACCCGGGCTACCTGTGGGTCGAAAGTGGCGCCGATCTGTGGCAGGAACCCGAGGGTAAAGCCGGGCACGCGTGCCAGGATTGCCACCAGGACGCGGCCACCAGCATGGCCGGCGTCGGCGCGCGCTACCCGGTGTATTCGGCCGAGCGCGGCAAGCTCATTAACCTCGAACAGCGTATCAACCAGTGCCGTAGCAGCCAGATGGGTGCGCCGGAATGGAAATGGGAATCCGAGCCGTTGCTGGCGATGACGGCGTTTATTCGCTACCAGTCCCAGGGCATGGCGGTCAGCCCGGTCATCGACGGCGAAGCGGCGCCGTTTTTTGAGGCCGGCAAGGCGTTTTATCTGCAACGGCGCGGCCAGCTCGACCTCGCCTGTATCCATTGCCACGAACTCAACCACGGCCGCATGCTGCGCGCGCAGCGTCTCAGTCAGGGCATGTCGAACGGCTTTCCCACCTATCGTCTGAAGTGGCAGAGCTTGGGCTCGCTGCACCGGCGGATCCGTGGCTGCAACAACAACGTGCGCGCCGAACCGTACGCCGCCGGCGCCGATGAGTACGTTAATCTCGAACTTTATCTGGCCTGGCGAGCGGCTGGTCTGCCGGTGGAGACGCCGGCGGTCCGCAACTGATGTTCGAGCGTCGCCAGTTTCTGCAACTGGCGCTGGCCGCCGCCGCAGGCGGCGCTGCTCACCCCCTGCGGGCCCTGGCGCAACAGCGCATGCAGCAGTCCGAACTGCTCGAATTCGACAATCTCGGCCAGGTCACGCTGCTGCATTTCACCGACATCCACGCCCAGCTCCTGCCGGTTTTTTTTCGCGAACCCTCGTTGAACGTCGGCGTCGGCGAAGTTGCCGGTCTGCCGCCGCACATCACCGGACGCGCCTATCTCGAACGTTACGGCATCGCCCCCGGCAGCGCGCTCGCCTACACCCTGGCCGCGGACGACTTCGCCGCGCTGGCGGCGAGCTACGGACGGGTCGGGGGCATCGACCGGCTCGCGACCCTGGTCGGCGCGATCCGCGCCGAGCGGCCGCACAACACCCTGCTGCTCGACGGCGGTGACACCTGGCAGGGTTCGTATACCGCGCTCCACTCCGCCGGCGCCGACATGGTCGGCGTCATGAACTCCCTCGGCGTCGACGCCATGACTGCGCACTGGGAATTCACCTACGGTGACGCGCGCGTCAGCGAACTGATCGAAACGCTGAATTTTCCGCTTCTGGCGAGCAATGTTTTTGACACCGAGTGGGACGAACCGGTATTCGAATCGACGGCCTTTTTCGAGCGCGGTGGCAAACGTATTGCGGTCATCGGCCAGGCTTTCCCGTACACCCCGATCGCGAATCCGCGCTACAAGATCCCGAGCTGGTCGTTCGGCGTCCGCGAGCAGGCGCTGCGCAGCGTGGTGGACGCGGCGCGCGCCGATGGCGCCGAACTGGTGGTTCTGCTCAGTCATAACGGCTTCGATGTCGACCGCAAGCTCGCCGGACGGGTGGCCGGCATCGATGTGATCCTGACCGGCCATACCCATGATGCGCTGCCGGCGGTGGTGCAGGTCGAGAACACCCTGCTGGTGGCGTCGGGTTCGCACGGCAAGTTCCTGTCGCGCCTCGACCTCGACATCGGCGCGGACGGGGTGCGCGATTTTCGTTACCGACTGATCCCGGTCTTCGCCGATGCCATCGAGGCCGATCCGGATATGGCGGCGCAGGTCGATACCATTCGCCGGCCACACGCGGCGGAACTCGCCCGGGTACTCGGCAGGACCGAAACCACGCTGTATCGGCGCGGTAACCTCAACGGCACCTTCGATGATCTGATCTGCCAGGCCATGCTCGAACAGCGCGACGCCGAAATTGCGCTGTCGCCCGGTTTCCGCTGGGGCGCTTCACTGTTGCCGGGGCAGGACATCACGGTCGACGATCTCTATAACCAGACCGCGATTACTTACCCCGAGGTTTATCGCAACACCATGCCCGGCGAGCAGCTCAAAGCGATCCTCGAGGACGTCGCCGATAACCTGTTCAATCCGGATCCCTACTATCAGCAGGGTGGCGATATGGTGCGCGTCGGCGGCATCGGCTACCAGTTGCGTGCCGGCGCACCGATCGGCCAGCGCATCGAAAACCTCACCCACCTGGCCAGCGGCAAACCGATCGATCTCAAGCGTGACTACGTGGTCAGCGGCTGGGCCTCGGTCAGCGAGTCGGTCAGCGGACCACCGATCTGGGACGTGGTCGCCGCGTACCTCGGCGATCATGGCAGCGTTGACATTGCGCCCAATCAGGCCGTGAAGCTGGTCTGATCGTCCGCGCCGCGGCCGCAGGTCAGGGACGGTTTATCGTGTATACCCCGTTGTTCGAAGGAGGACCATCATGCGTTTCCCGATCCCAGTCACGCTCGCCCTCGTGCTCGCCGCCAGCGCTGTTGGCGCCGACGACGCAGCGGTATTCAGTACCCATACCCTGACCCCCGCGCTGGCGCTCGAACTGGCAACGGCGACGCGGCAGGCCTGTCGCGCGCGCGACTTCCAGGTTTCGGTGGCGGTGGTCGATCGCGACGGCCACGCCCAGGTTACGCTGCGCGACCAGCTCGCCGGCACGTTCACCCATGACATCGCGCTGCTGAAGGCGCGCACCGCGGCCGGCTTCCGCCAGTCGACCCTGGGACTCGGTCAGAGCCTGCCCAAGCGCAGCGAACTACGTGCGATCAACCAGCTTGACGGTATCCTCATGGTCGGCGGCGGGCTGCCGGTGGAATACAACGGCGCGGTCGTCGGCGCACTCGGGGTGTCCGGCGCGCCGACCCCGGAAGACGATGACGCCTGCGCCAAGGCCGGCCTTGAGGCTATCGCCGACGCACTCGCGTTTTAACCGGGTGTGATTGCGGGGTCAGGTCTTGCCTTTTGCTTTTGCGAGAGCGTCAAAGGTCAGACTCCATTGATTTTGAAAGCGCTCGGTGAGACTCGGTCCGCTGGCACGCGCGACCGAATGCGGCCACCTGGTGCGCGGTTCGGACGCGATGGAACTACTGCGGTAGAAATTCGAGTTTCAATCGAGTCTGACCCTGAAGGCTCCCTACAAAAACGAGATCAATAACAGATCGATCGGAGCTGGCACCGGGGCTGGGACACACCGGAGCTGGGACAGGCATCATCTTCGCTAAAAGGAATCATATGATTGCAAAGTGGAAATGGATGTTTCAATCGATGCCTGTCCTAAAACACCGGATTGGGCACAAGCGGTTCAGGGCAAAGGTCGAAGGCGGCTGACGTGGTGCAACTGCGAGTAACACGCGTTATGAAAATAAACCGAATCTCGCTATCCGCTTTCTGGTTTTCGTTGTTCATCGTTTTTACGACCACCGGATGCGAACCGGCGCCCGAGACGAATGCGCAGGCGCGCTCGGCGCCGGTACATCCCAGCGACGACGAAATATGCCAGGCACAGGCAGAAGCTAAGCGTGCGGAACTTGAACGGCCATACCACAATATATTCGATGGAATGGCAGATGCTTATCTCGGGGGTAAGCTCTTACGCGTCCCTACCCGATATCTTATCTCGAGTGGAAGCCCAGCTACACCGCACGGACCGGCGGACTATGGTAAACACCTATCTCTTACTGTGCCCATAAACGAGTTCGAACGCGAGTCACCAACGGACCTCGACGGTGCCGACGGACCGCTCTATATCTACCTCGGTTGTGCGCCCAACGCTGTGACGCCTGCGAAGCTGGCTGAGCTAGCAAATTTTCGCTTCGTAGATAGCGCGTTGATGGGCCCCGAAGGCAAGCGGCGATTGGTTCCACTGCCGAAACTCGGCTTGAAACTATATACCCCCTCACCGAATAACCCCGACGCTGGCGGTTATCTGGTGCCGAAGGATACATCGTTTTCGAACCCTCAGGGCGGCGAACATCTCATTTACTGCATTTCTCGCAGGAAAGAATCTTACCCCCTCAACTGTACGGTGAACTTAATTACGAACGACAAGTTCTACGGGTGGTACACGTTTCCCGCGAGCCGCCTTGGTCAGTGGCGAGAAATCCACGACTTCGTAATTAAATTTACCCACGAGATCGTCCAGGAGTAGTGACATGGCGACAGCTCTACTCGTTCACGAACTCGCCGGAGCTGGGACAGGCATCATCTTCGCTAAAAGGAATCATATGATTGCAAAGTGGAAATGGATGTTTCAATCGATGCTTGTCCTAAAACGCCACGCTGCATACGCGAAATCTCAAGGTATTCGGCAGACGCCTGCGTCTGAGGAGACCCCATGATAGGCCTATTGTTTCTGGCGTTATACTTCGGATACTTCTTGATCGCCGTCATTGCGGTCAAAACCGCGATGGCCTGGTCTAGAAAGCGAGGTGATCGACCCTGGATTGCGGGAACTTTCGTGGGCCTTGCTTTCTACATGGGACTCTTTTGGGATCACATCCCAACGCTGGTGCTGTTCAAGTACCACTGCAATCAGGATGCCGGGTTTCACGTCTACCAGACAGTTGATGAATGGACTAGGCAGAATCCGGATGCTGCCGCATCGCTAACGAAATTGAACGCTGCTCAGAGTAGAGTAAAGGGGAGTCGAGGTTTCTTGCTAAACGAACGCTTTAAAGTCGATATCGATTTCGGCACTCCGGTAACGCTAAGCATAAAGAGGAAAACCGAGAGAATTGTGGATAGGACAACGAATAGAGTGGTAGCGGAGTATGTAGATTACTCAAGTGGGAGTATGAGTTTACTGCGCGGAATTACCTCAATTACTCATTTGAAACAATGGTTGTCAGCGAGCACTTGTGGCGACTCTATTCGCGATTCGGCGACTAAAAAACTAGGCGCTTACGTGAATTCGGTTTGGGAACTTGGAGAAACTAAATGAACATAACTGAGTATTTTTCTCAAATTTCTGCGGCGGTCGCAGGTTATGGGGTTTAAAGGTGACGGAGGGATTAAAATTTAATCCCTCCGTCACCTTTGATTCCAACGGCGCGGTCGTCGGCGGACTCGGGGTATCGGGCGCGCCGACCCCGAAGACGACGACGCCTGTGCGAAGGCGGGTCTTGAAGCTATCGCCGACCAACTCGCCTTTTAGGCGCCTCGGAATCCCGCGAACGCACTTGGCAGCGCGATGATGTCCTGCAGGACCTCGGCTGGCAGATCGGAAGGCTGTTCGTAGCTGGCGCTGGCCTGTACGGTGTCGCTCAAGCCGCCAAACCGTTTGGCGATAACGCCGGCGATTTCGTCGTGACGGCCGACCGCGGCGCAGGCGTGCAGCAGCTCGTCGGGGACCGCCGCAGCGAGTTGATCCCAGGCGCCCTGTTTGGTCAGGTGGTTGAGTTTTTCACCGAGCTCGGCGTAGCCGACCGTTTCCAGCACCGGCCAGTAGGCCGGCGTCGAGGCATAGAACCCGATCCGGTAGCGCACCCATTCGACCATTTTTGCGACCGCCTCGTCGGTCGGCCCGGTAGCCAGGAAACCGCCGCCGGTGATTTCGAAATGTTTGCGTTGCCGGCCGCTTTTTGCAAAGCCACGTTCAAGATTCGGCAGCACTCGCTGCTCGATGTAGGGGCGCGTGCAGAACGGGTGCAGGCACACGCCGTCGGCGACTTCTCCGGCCAGTGCGAGCATCGCCGGGCCGACCGCGGCGAGCGTTACCGGCGGCGGCGGGTGGGCGACCGGTTCGGGCACGAAATTCGGCGGCATGAGGCTGAAACGATAGTGTTCACCCTCGAATTTGAGGCGCTCGCCGCTTTGCCAGGCATGCCAGATCGCGCGCAGCGCGTTCACGTATTCGCGTAACCGCGGTACCGGCGCCGACCACGGCACGCTGAAGCGTTTTTCATTGTGCGCTTTGATCTGCGGACCAAGCCCGAGTACGAAACGGCCGTTGCTAGCTGCGTTCAGATCCCAGGCGATATTGGCCGCCGACATCGGCGAACGCAGAAAGGCAATGGCGACCCCGGTCGCGAGTTGGATGCGCTCGGTGGCGGTGGCCGCAACCGCGAGTGGCAGGAACGGGTCGTGGCGATTCTCCAGCGTGGTGATGCCGCTGAACCCGCGCGCTTCGGCCTCGCGCGCGGCGGCCGCGCTGATGCGCAGATTGGCTTGATCGATAGTGGTTACGACGCGCACGTTGAATACTCCATGACGTTCGTTCAGGGGCCGCCGGCGGGGATGGTCAGCAGCGGGCAGTGCGCCATGCCGAGCAGGCGTTCGGCGGTACTGCCGAGCAGGGCGTCGACGACACCGTCCCGACCGGCGCTGGTCATGACGATCAGACCGGCGCCGGCGGCAGCCTCGGCAATCGCGGCGGCCGGTTCCCCGGCCAGCAGGCTGAATCGCCAGCGATGGAAGCGATCGTCGTCGGCCAGTTCGAGCCCGCCCGGCCGCGCCGCGCCGGCGTGGACAACATCGATAGGGACGGCGCCGTCACCCAGCACAAACGCCAGTTCGGCGGCGAGCGCGAGCGCCTTACGTGGATCCGGACTGTTGGTGACAGGCACCACAATACGTTCGAGCGTGAGCGCACCGTTGTCGGCGTCGACGAAGCCGCGCACCGCGCGCGGCAGGTACAAGGTCAGCAGGCGCGTTGCGCGCGCCATGCCGGTCGCCACTGACGGCCGCAGCAGGCGCGCGACCGGACCGCGCGCTTCCGAGCCGAGGACCAGCAGATTGGCGGGATGGCGATTGAGAAACTCGGCCACGGTATGCGCCGGGTCGTCACCGACGGTGTGGATCTTGCGGACGGTGATCCCGTAGCGGCTGGCGATCCGGCCCTTGTCGGCGCCCGGTTCGAGTAGCCGCCAGCGGGTCAGGGTGTCGCGCACGGCGGGAAATTCGTGCCAGTCGACGCCGGCGTCGGCGTCCTCGGCGACGTGCACGATCGACAGTTCGGCTTTCAGGATCAGACTCAGTGCCAGGGCGTGGTTGAACGCGGCGAGGCCGTCGGCCTTGAGATCGGTGGCGACGACGATGGACTTGATTGCGCGCAGGTTCTTGTTTGCCATCAGGATGGGTCGCGGTTCAGAAGCGTTCGTGTGCCGTGCCGGTCTGCCATTATTCCGCAAAGCGGCGCGCAGCGTGAATGACGATCCCGGTACCCGGCCACGACCGGTTCAGCGCCCGGGCAAATATGGCACCATAGCGCGCACAACCGTGCGACACTCGAGGAGGAATGATGATCAAGCGTAGCAATGCCCTGAGGGGGCTGGTCATGGCGATGGGCGTGACCGCCGGCGGCGGACTCGCCGCCCACGATCACAGCGGTACGCCACAGGATCAGCCGATCTGGACCTGGACCCCGGAACAGATCGTCAAACACGTCTCCCTGGTGCGCGCAGGCGCCGATCTGACTCCGAAAAGCTGGCCGGATGGCAACAAGGTTGCGGTCAGTTTCTCGTTCGACGTCGATACCGAGCCGGTCTGGATCGGTTTTCAGGAACAGTCCAGTCCTTCCTACATGTCGCGCGGCGAATACGGCGCCCGCTCGGGCATGCCGCGGGTCATGAAGCTGCTCAAGAAACACGATATCCCGGCGACGTTTTTTATTCCGGCGATGTCGATGGAACTGCACCCCGAAGTGGTGCCCGCGATCCAGGCCGATCCACGCAACGAAATCGGCTTTCATTCCTACGTGCACGAAAACCCGCTGCGTCTGAATGCGTCCGAAGAGCGCAATATCTACGCGCAGGCGATGGCGATATTTGAAAAACACGTCGGCAGGAAACCGACCGGGTTCCGCTCCGCGGCGTGGGATCTGACCGAATCGACCATCGCTATCGTCAAGGAGATGGGTTTCCTCTACGAAAGCTCGATGATGGCCGATGATCGCCCCTACGTACTGATGTCGCAGGGCAAGGACACCGGCCTGATCGAACTGCCGGTGGAATGGATCCTCGACGACTGGCCGCTGTTCCAGGTGTCGTGGCCGTCGAAACACGTCGCTTTGCGCAATACCGAGGACGTTTATTCGATCTGGAAAGAAGAGTTCGACGGCGCCTACGAAGAAGGGTCGCTGTATATCCTGACCATGCATCCGCAGGTCATCGGGCACCGTTCGCGCATGGCCATGCTCGATCGCCTGATCACCTACATGAAAAGCAAGCCAGGCGTGTGGTTCGCAACCCACGAGGCCATCGCGACCTACGTCAAACAGCAGGCCGGCCGCTGAGCACGATGCGGGTCCAGCACTATTTCGACTACAAAAGTCCGTATGCCTACCTCGCCCAGGAGGCGAGCTGGGCACTGGCCGCGGAGGCCGATGTCGAGCTGGAATGGATCCCCTATACCCTGCAGATCCCGAAATACCTGGGCGCCGCGGAACTCGACGAGAACGGCAAGGACACGGTCGGTACGCGCAACGACCACCAGTGGCGCCGAGTGCGCTATTCGTACATGGACTGCCGCCGCGAGGCGAGCCGGCGCGGGCTCATCATTCGCGGACCGAAACGGATTTTCGACAGTTCCGTGGCCCATATCGCTCACCTCTGGGTCGCCGAGCAGGGTGATTTCCGGCGCTTCCACGACACCGTGTTCGAACGGTTCTGGCGCCGCGAAATCGATCTCGAGTCGACGCCGCAACTGCTCGAGGTGATGAACGAATGTGGTGCCGTTGGCGATGGCTTTGAGGCCTATGCGGCCGGTCCCGGACGCGCCGAACACGATCGCCTGCAGCGCGAAGCGGAGGCGGCGGGTGTGTTCGGGGTGCCTTCATGGCGTCTCGACGACGAGCTGTACTGGGGCCTGGAGCGCCTGCCGCGGCTTTACGAAAGCCTCGCCCACCGGCTGCGCTGAGGGTCTGTCCGCGGGTTCGTCTGATTTCTAGAATGGGACAATTTTAGTATTTATATTCAGTAAGTTATATTATTAATCTCCAAATAACCTAAATATTCTGACCGAGTCGCTTATGGATATACCCGCCAGCCCCGCGCCACACCACTGCCTCGCGCCGTCGTCGATCGTCGATGCCGACCATCCCGAGGTCATCGCCTATGCGCACGAACACGCCAGCGGTGCCGACGATCGCGAAAAGGCCATTGCCCTGTATTACGCGGTGCGCGATCAGATCCGCTACGACGCTTACAGTCTGGAGCTGAGCGAGCGCGGCCTGAGCGCCAGTCAGGCGCTCGCGATCCGGCGCGGCTGGTGCGTAAGCAAAGCGGTGCTGCTGGCGGCGTGCTGCCGGGTGGTCGGGATCCCGGCCGCGCTCGGTTATGCCGATGTGCAGAACCACCTGTCGACCGAGCGCATGCGCCGCAGCATGGGGACCAACGTGTTTTACTGGCACGGCTACACGGCGATCTGGCTGGGCGGCGGGTGGCGCAAGGCAACGCCGGCCTTCAATCGCGAATTGTGCGAAAAATTCCGCATCCACACCCTTGAGTTCGACGGTCGCGAAGACTCGATCTATCAACCGTTCGATCTCGATGGCCGCCAGCACATGGAATACCTCGCTTATCGCGGCGAGTTTGTCGATGTGCCGCTGGCGCGCATGAAAGCCGACTTCGCGAGGCTTTATCCGCACATCTCCGAGCAGTTGCAGGACCAGGACTTCGATGCCGAGGTCGATGCCGAAGTAGCCGCTACAGCGCGCGACCCGGCCTGATGACGGGTCACGGCACGGCGCAGGACCCGACCGGCGTACTCAACGTACGCTGAGGCGGATCGATGATCTCGATCAAGGCGTGCGCAGGTTCTCGCTCAAACGATGCTCGTGGCCCACGTCGCGACAATTTCTGCTTCGTTTTAATGAGGAATAAACGTACACTAGGGTGATTGGTGTGGGGGACAGGAATCGCGCATGATCAAGCGCTTGCGGTTTGTCGTTCTAGTTATTCTGGCAACACTCGCCGGCAGCGTCACCGCCCAGGATGCGCCACCGCCGCCAAGCTTCATCGTCGAGCGATTCACCGTCAGCGGCGACAACCCGCTCGACCCTGTCGCGACCGACGCCGCACTGGCGCCTTTTCTCGGCGAGCACGCCGGCATGGAGGGCCTGCTCGCGGCCCGCGACGCGCTGGAACGCGAGCTGCGCCTGGCCGGCTACACCTTTCGGCGCGTGGTATTGCCACCGCAGACCCTGACCGGTGGGGTGGTCGCGCTCGATGTGGTGACCTTCAGTCTCGGCGCTGTCACCATCACCGGTAACGAACATTTTTCCGCCGAATCCGTGGCCCGCTCGCTGCCCGGCCTGGTTGCCGGTGAACGTCCCTCAATCCGCGCTCTGTCACGGGCCTTGTTTGTCGCCAACCAGCATCCGGCCAAGAAGCTGAAGCTCAATTTCCGCGCCAGTGAAACCGAACCGGACGCGCTCGATGCGGCGGTCAAAGTCACCGATCAGAAACCGTGGATGCTGTTCGCCGGACTCAACAATATCGGTAATACCAGTACCGGCCACACCCGCCTGGCGGTCGGCGGCCAGTACAGCGACGTGACCGGCCACGACGATGTCTTCACCGGCTCGTTCACCATGTCGCCGGACAACGCCGACGACGTGCGCCAGTACGGTGCGTTTTACCAGGTGCCGGTGTACGCGCTGGCCGGCTGGTTTACCGGTTTCTATGTCAAGTCCGATGTCGATGTCGGTAACGTACAGGATCTGTTCGACGTCAGCGGTTCGGGCGAATTTATCGGCATCAGCTTCAAGCGCGAGCTGATCGGCGTTGGCCGCTACCGGCACAGCATCACGGCCGGCCTGCAGGATCGGTTGTTCGATACCGGCATCACCAACGCACTGACCGGCGCACCGATCCGCGCGATCAGTACCCAGGTGCGCACGCGACCGATTTCGCTGCGCTACGACGGCGGCTACAACTGGACCGCAACGAGTCTCGATTTCTATTTCGATTTCACCCAGAACATGAGCTTCGGCGGGCATAACCGCCTGTCTGACTACCAAAGGGTGCGCGCGCCGGCCGATCCGGGCTGGAAAGCGACCCGTTTCGGCGCTGGTTACCCAACGGCTGCCGCACGGCTATCACGGCAGCGCCCGGCTCACCGGGCAATGGAGCGCCGAAGCGCTGATCCCGGGCGAGCAAATCGGCTTCGGCGGCGATCGCTCAGTGCGCGGGGGTTTCAACAGCGCACCATCGCGGGCGATAGCGGCCTGCAGCTCAACGTCGAGATCTGGACGCCGCCGCTGCCGCATCTGCACGGGCTGCGCCTGATCGGATTTTTTGATGCCGCGCACAAAGTCCTCGAAGACCCGTTGATCGGACAGCGCCCCAACGACACCATCTCGAGCGTCGGGGTTGGCGCACGCTGGCAGTGGAATCGCCAGTTGCTGGTCGCGCTCGACTACGGTCAGCCGCTGGCCAGCGCCGACGGCGAAGCATCAGATCGTGAGATCCTCCA
>CALOBG010000142.1:0-15684 GCA_942490995.1 uncultured Gammaproteobacteria bacterium | reverse complement strand
GTAATCGATCGCGATGCCCTGGCCATGCTGCTGCGTTATTCGTATATACCGGCGCCGCATTGCATCTATACGAATGCGCGCAAACTGCCGCCCGGCAGCGTGTGCCGCTTCAGCGCCGAAGATGCCGATGACGGCGGCAGACTTGAAAGCTACTGGTCGGCGTCGGCCACGGTAGTGGCGGGGCTGGCGGCACGCCGGCCGGTGAGTGCTGCCAGGGCCGCGGACGAACTCGACGCGCTGCTGCGCCAGTCCGTCGGCGAGCAGATGCTCGCCGATGTGCCGGTTGGCGCGTTCCTGTCCGGCGGCATCGATTCGTCGCTCGTCACGGCGGTCATGCAGCAACTCTCAGGCCGTCCGGTGCGCAGTTTCAGTATCGGTTTCGAGGATCCGACGTACAACGAAGCCGACCACGCGGCGCGGGTTGCCGAGCACCTCGGCACCCAACACCCCGAGCTGTATGTTACGCCGGGCGAAGCCCGCGACGTGATCCCGCTGCTGCCCGCGATCTATGACGAACCGTTCGCCGATTCATCGCAGATCCCGACTTATCTCCTTGCCCGTCTCGCGCGCCGCGATGTTACTGTCGCGCTGACCGGCGACGGCGGTGACGAACTGTTTGGCGGTTACAATCGTTACCTGTTAAGTGAGACCCTGTGGCGACGCATCGCGCGAGTGCCGCTGCCGTTACGCGCGGCTGCCGGCGCGCTGTTGCGTGCCCTGCCCGCGACCGGTTGGGACGCCCTGGTGCGCGGTTTGTGGCCACTGCTGCCGGCCCGCCTGCGGGATCGCCAGTTCGGTCGCAAGCTGCACAAGCTGGCCGGCGTGTGGGGCGCGCCGAACGCCGCGGCGCTGTACCTCGATCTGATCTCGATGAACGAAGATCCCGACGCGCTGGTGATCGGCGCGCACGAAGCCCCGCCGTTCGCCGCACTGGCCGCAACCCTGTCGGCCATCCCCGATAGCACCGAACGCATGATGTATACCGATCTGGTCAGCTACCTGCCGGACGATATTCTGGTCAAGGTCGATCGGGCGAGCATGGCGGTGAGCCTCGAGACGCGCGTACCGCTGCTCGATCATCGCCTGGTCGAATTCTGTGCGCGCACGCCCATGGATCTGAAAGTCCACGCCGGCGTCGGCAAATGGCTCCTGCGCCAGGTGCTGGCGCGCTACCTGCCGCCGGTCCTGTTCGAACGCCCCAAGATGGGTTTCGGGGTACCGATCGAGGCGTGGTTGCGCGGGCCCCTGCGCGACTGGGGCGAAGCCTTGCTCGACGAGCGACGGCTGGATGAAGAAGGGTTCTTCAACGCGCCGCGAGTGCGCGCGTTATGGCAGGCACACCAGCGTGGCGACGGCGCGGAACACTACCGGCTGTGGCCGCTGCTGATGTTTCAGGCCTGGCAGGCGGAGGCACGCGAACATGCCTGACCAGCGAGCGGGCGCTGTCGGCGACGCATGAAGATCCTGTTCCTGGTCACCGAAGACTGGTACTTCATGTCGCATCGCGCCGACCTCGCGCAGCGCATCGTGGCAGCCGGCCACGACGTGGTGATCGGTACCCGGATCAATGACGATGGCGAACGGCTCGAAGCGGCTGGCTTGCGCGGCGCGCCGATCCCCTTTGAGCGTTCGCTGCGGGCGCCGTGGGCAGACCTGGCCGCGCTGCGTGCAGTCAACAGACTAATCCGCAGCGAACGGCCTGACATCGTCCACCTGGTTTCCCTCAAGCCGATCCTGATCGGCGGCCTGGTATTGCTTGGCTACCCCGGCATACGCGCGGTCGCGGCGTTCACCGGGCTCGGCTACCTGTTTTCTTCAAGTGACCTCCGCGCACGGTTGATCAGGCCGGCGGTGATCGCCTTGCTGCGCGGATTGATGCGGCGTCGGCAGGTGTGGACCCTGGCGCAGAACGGCGACGACCTCGGGCTGCTGCTGGAGCACGCAATCGGTCGCGCGGAACGCAGTTCAGTTGTGCGCGGCGCGGGTGTCGATGTGGATGTATTCAGACCGACGTCGGCCCCCCGCGTTGAGCCGCCGATGGTGTTGCTGCCGGCCCGGCCGCTGGCTGACAAGGGCGTGCGTGAATTCGTCGCCGCGGCGCGGCGTCTCAAAAGCGCCGGTCGCGACGTCCGCTGCGTGCTCGCCGGCGCGCACGATGCCGACAACCCGGGCGCGATCGATAGCGCCGAGCTGGACGCCTGGCACGCCGAGGGTGTGATCGAATGGCGTGGACACTGCGCGGATATGCCGGCCTTGTACCGCGCCGCAACGATCGTGTGCCTGCCGTCTTATCGCGAAGGTTTGCCCAAGGTACTGCTGGAAGCGGCCGCCTGCGCGCTGCCGTTGGTCGCGAGCGATGTTCCCGGTTGCCGTGAGATCTGCATTGACGGCAGCACCGGGGTGAGCGTGCCGGCGCGCGATGTTGACGGCCTCGTCGCCGCGATAGAGATGCTGCTCGACGATCCGACGCGGGCACAGGAACTCGGCCGTAATGCCCGCCGCCTGGTCGAAGCGGAGCTCTCGATAACGCGGGTCGCGGCGCAGACTCTGGCCTTGTATGCTGAACTGCACCACCTACCGGCTTGATGTCCGATGGTCGCAGCGCAGGGTCCAGAGCAGCGTCGATTGGTCATTACCGGGGCGGACGGGTTTATCGGACAGCCGTTGGCGGCGGCCCTCGAAGCCGACGGTGCGACGGTCGTACGCGTCGTCCGATCGCTGCGTACAGGTGGCGCTGGCGGCGAACGGGTTGCGGTCGGCGATCTTGCCGCGCAGCCCGATCTGGGCCGGGTTCTGGCCGGCGCCGACACCGTCATCCACCTCGCTGCGGTCACCCATAGCGCCGATACCACCGACACCGCAGCGATGGCGCGATACCGGGCGGTCAACGTCGACGCCAGTGTCCACCTTGCGCGCGCGGCGCACGCGGCCGGCGTCGCGCGGTTCGTGTTTTTGAGTTCGATCAAGGTCAACGGTGAACGGACGCCGTATCCGGCCCGCGCCGAGCAGCGCTTTTCGCCCGTCTCGGCGCCGCGGCCGGAAGATAACTACGGGCGCAGCAAACTCGAAGCAGAAATCGCATTGCGCGCGATCTGCAACGATACCCACATGCAGTTGACCGTGCTGCGTCCGCCGCTGGTCTACGGTCCAGGCAACAAGGGTAATCTGCTCCGGCTGTTGCACTGGGTCGCGGCGCGCCGGCCACTGCCGTTCGCCGCGGTCGATAACAGCCGCAGTCTGCTGTTTGTGGATAACCTGATTGACGCGATCAAACTCGCGGCCGCCCCTGGTCACGACGGTGGCCTGTACACGCTGGCCGATGTCGATCTCTCGACCCCGGCACTGATCCGGGCCATGGCGACGGCGCTCGGCGTCCGGCCGCGCCTGCTGCGCATGCCGGTCCGGGCGCTGGGCGCGATCTGCGCGGCGACTGGTCGCCGCGCCGAATGGCAGCGACTGAGCGGCTCGCTGCTGGTCGATTCCTCGGCCATCCGCACCCGCCTCGGCTGGCAGCCGGCCATCGCTCCGACGGCGGCGATGGGTGCGACCGCAGCCTGGTACTCGAGCACCTCATGAACGTCAGCAGCGGTTGGTTGTTGCTGCCACTGCTGGCGGTCGTGGTCTGCGCCTGGCTGTCCGGCGTCTTACGCCAGCGTTTGCTGCGCGCGGCTATCGTTGATCACGCCAATCAACGCTCGCTGCATGTCGGCGCGGTGCCCCGCGGCGGTGGTGTGGCGATAGCGATCACCGTCCTGGCCTGCCAGGCGGCGCTGATTGCGGCGCACCTGTTGCCGTTGCGCGAGGGTCTGGCATGGTGGTCGGCAGGCGCGGCCTGTGCCCTGCTGGGCTGGTGCGACGACCTCAAACCGCGTTCCGCGCGGCTGCGCCTGGTCGCGCAGTGTGTGATCTGCGGCGCCTTCCTGTTGAGCCTGGAACCGTCGCCGGCGACGCTCACGGCGATGCCGGTGCAAGGCCTGTTATTGGTGTTTGCGCTGGTAGCGATGGTGGGGTTCATCAACGCCTTCAACTTCATGGACGGCGCCGATGCGTTCGCGCCTGCGCAGATGATCATCGTTGGCGTGGTCGGCGCTGCCGGTCTGTTACTGACAGCGGCCTCGGGCACGGCATTGATGGCGCTGGTGATCGCCGGTGCGGCGCTCGGCTTCGTGCGCTGGAACTGGCACCCCGCACGCCTGTTCATGGGAGATAGCGGTAGCTATTTCTTAGGCTTCCAGTGCGCCGCACTGGCCGTGGTGGGCTCGAATCACGGGGTTTCAGCGGCATTGTGGGCGATCGTGCTGATGCCGTTCCTGGTCGACCCCACCCTGACCCTGGTCGCGCGCGCCTGTGCCGGTGTGCGCTGGTGGCAGCCGCACAGAGAACATGCCTATCAGCGACTGGTGCTCAACGGCTGGTCGCCGGTGCACCTGGTCGCAGCGCTGGCAGCGCTGCATGGGTTGGTGTCGGCGCCGTCGATCGCGTGGGTCCTGAGCAACGCCAATCATGGCGTTGCGGCCACCGCTGCGGCGCTCGTCGCCAACGTTGCCGTGTGGTTCACGATCAGACGGCGTTGTCCGATTGAGGTAAACTCGCGGCCACCATGAATATCAGCCCGCGACTTAAGGTAATTTTCCACGATCTCGTCGCGATCGCGATGGCGTGGATGGTGGCATTATTTGCGCGTTTCAACTTCGAGGCGCCACCCGAGGAGTTCCTCAACCCGGTGATCGCGGCGCTGCCGTTCGCGGTCGCGATCCAGGCCGGCGTTTCGTGGCATTTTGGTCTGTACCGCGGCCTGTGGCGCTTCGCCAGCCTGGCCGATCTGTGGAACATCATTCGTGCCGCCGCGCTCGGCACGGTCCTGATCGGGCTGGCCCTGTTCATCGTCAACCGCCTGCACGGCATTCCGCGCTCGCTGCTGGTTCTTTATCCGTTTTTCCTGGTTTTTCTGCTCGGCGGGCCACGCCTGCTGTATCGGGTCTGGAAAGACCACACCCTCAACCTGAGCGCCGTCTACGGCGGCCAGCGGGTGGTGGTGGTGGGTGGCGGACGCGGCGGCGAGATGGTGGTGCGCGATATGCTGCGCGAGCGCTCGTTCGTGCCGGTTGCGATCGTTGACGACGACCGCTCGCTGCGGCGGTCGCGCATCCACGGGGTGCCGGTACTGGGTACTATCGACGAGCTGGTCGAGGTCGTGGAACGTCGCGACGCGGAAACCATCGTGATCGCCATTCCGTCATCTTCCAACCAGTTGATGCGCCGCATCGTCGATCTGTGCGAAAAAACCGGCAAACCCTTTCGTACCCTGCCGCAGTTGCACGACATGGTTTCGGGCCGCGTCAGCGTGCAGTCGTTACGCGATGTTTCGATCAATGATCTGCTCGGACGCGACAAGGTCGAACTCGACTGGAATCGCATTCAGACCGAGATCGCCGGCAAGTCGGTGCTCATCACCGGCGGTGGCGGGTCGATTGGTTCGGAGCTGTGCCGACAGGTTGCCGCGCTCGGCGCCCAGGAGCTGATCGTCTTCGAGCGCAGCGAGTTCAATCTCTACACTATCGAACGCGAACTGCGTGAAACCTATCCGCACCTCAACCTGCGCAGCGTGATCGGCGATGTCTGCGAACGTGCTGCGGTGCGGAACCTGTTCCAACGCTATGCACCGGCGATCGTGTTTCACGCGGCGGCCTACAAACATGTCCCGGTTCTGCAGGGTCAGGTCCGCGAAGCGGTCAGAAATAATGTACTCGGCACGTTCGAAATGACCGAGGCAGCGCACGCTTTCGGCTGCGGCGCTTTCGTGCTGATCTCGACGGACAAAGCGGTGCGCCCCAGCAGCGTCATGGGCGCGACCAAGCGCGTCGCGGAACTCGTATGCGAGTCCCGCAGCCGCGACTCGGCGACGCGTTTTATCACGGTTCGCTTCGGTAACGTGCTCGGCTCCACCGGCAGCGTGGTGCCGCTGTTCCGTGAACAGATCAAGCGCGGCGGGCCGGTGACCGTTACGCACGCCGACGCGCGGCGCTTTTTCATGACCATTCCGGAGGCCAGTCAGCTCATCATGCTGGCTGCGGCGACCGGCCGTGGCGGCGAAATATTTGTTCTCGATATGGGCGAGCCGGTAAGCATTACTTATCTTGCGGAACAGATGATCCGACTGTCCGGGCGCGAGCCGGGTGTCGATATTCCGATCGTCTACACCGGACTGCGCGCCGGCGAAAAGCTCAACGAGGAACTGTTCCACGACAACGAACAACCGACGCCGACAGCGTTCGAGAAATTGCTCCTGGCCCAGCATGCCGACATCGATGCGGCCCATTTCGCGCGGGTTTTTACCGCCCTGCTGCGCGCCAGCGAGGCGTTCGACGAAGACCAGGTGATGCAGTTGCTGCGCACCCTGGTGCCGGCGTTCGGGCGGCCGCCGCTGGCGAGCGCCGCGTCGGGTGAGAACATCGTCACCATCAAGCGGAGCGCGTCATGAAAAAACTGGTTCGAAAGGCGGTGTTTCCCGTCGCCGGCATGGGCACGCGGTTTCTGCCGGCGACCAAGGCAAACCCCAAGGAAATGCTGCCGATCGTCGACAAACCGCTGATCCAGTACGCCGCTGAAGAAGCGGTGGCAGCCGGCATCGAGGAACTGATCTTTGTCACCGGCCGTGCCAAGCGTTCGATCCCGGACCACTTCGACAAGGCCTACGAGCTTGAAGTTGAGCTGGAGAAAAACAACAAGCAGGACATGCTCGACCTGGTCCGCAATATCGTGCCGCCGCATGTCGCCTGTATTTACATTCGACAGGCCGAGCCGCTCGGCCTGGGCCACGCGGTGCTGTGTGCGCGACCGGCTGTGGGCGATGAACCGTTCGCGGTGCTGCTCGCTGACGACCTGATCGACGGCGGCGCGCATGGTTGCCTCGCGCAGATGGTCGAGCAGTACGAACATTACAATTCCGGCGTGATTGCCGTGCAGCCGGTGCCGGCTGAAGATACCGATAAATACGGCATCGTCGCGGTGCGCGAACTTGACCAGCGGGTCTCGAAGATCCTGAGTATCGTCGAGAAACCAAAGCCCGACGTCGCGCCCAGCCAGCTCGGCGTCGTCGGCCGTTACGTCCTGCCCGGCGAGATCATGAGCATCCTCGCAACCACCAAGCGCGGCGCCGGCAACGAGATCCAGTTGACCGATGCGATCGCGACGCTGCTCGAGCGCCAGCAGGTGCTGGCCTACGAGTTCGAGGGCGTGCGCTACGACTGCGGATCGAAGCTCGGTTATCTGCAGGCGACGGTCGACTATGCGCTCAAGCACCATGAAGTCGGTGACGGCTTTGAGACGTGGCTGCGGCAACGCATGCAGTGATCCGGTTCGGGTCGGCCGAGGCGCAGCGTGCGCCGGGATTCAGCTACCGATAACGCCGTCGTCGTCGCGCGTGACGGCGATCACCGCCGGTCGCGGTGGCAGGCCCTCGATAAAATCGGGCCAGCGTGTCGCCGGGTTGTCATAACCGCCGCGCAGGCCGTCGACGGCGGGATGCTGGACGGCGATGAACAGCGTGCGATTGTCCGGAGTGAACTCCGGGCCACATACTTCAGCGCCGATCGGCGCTCGAAAAAAGCGCCGGAACTCGAACCTGCCATCCGCGCTTCGCGTGCCGGCCCACAGGCCATCGGCAAAACCGGTTTTTCGCCAGTTGCGGCCCTGGTCGGTGGCGATCCAGATCCGCCCGGCAGCGTCGAACGCGCAGTTGTCGGGATTAGCGAACCAGCCACTGTCGCCCGTCGCGCCGGGATAGCGGGCGTGCGCGTCGGGGTCGGCCGGATCGCCGGCGAGGACGAAGGTTTCCCAGCGGAATTCGTCGGCCGCGTGGGCGACCTTTAATCCTGGTGCGCCGGGCGGCAGCAGACGCAGGATGTGTCCGTAGCGATTGTGTGAGCGCGGGTTGGCGGCGTCGAGCGCGTCGGCGTGGCGACGGCTGTTATTCGTCAGCAGGGCATAAACCGTGCCGTCACTCGGATTCGTTTCAACGTCTTCGGGACGGTCGAGTCGAGTGGCGCCGAGCAGGTCGGCGGCGCGCCGTGTTTCGATGAGCACGTCGGCCTGGTCGTGAAAACCGTTGGCCGCAGTCAATGGACCGTCACCATGGCGCAGGCGCTGCCAGTGCAAGCGCCCATCGTCGTAGAAGCGCGCGACGTAGAGATCGCCGTCGTCGAGCAGATCGCGATCGGGTTGCTCGCTCAACGGTTCCCGGGCCGCCCGGCTGACGAAACGATAAAGGTATTCAAACGCCTCATCGTCGCCGGAATAGACCACCACGCGACCATCGGCATCGAGCGCACAGGTTGCCGCCTCGTGCTTGAAGCGACCGAGCGCGGTGCGTTTGACCGGCGCCGCCGTGGGGTCGTAAGGATCGAGTTCGACGACCCAGCCGAACCGGTTCGCCTCGCGCGGCTCGTGGCCGATATCGAAGCGCGGAAAATGTTTCGCCCACCACGAATAGGCCCGGCTTCGGCCGACGCCGTAGCGGGCGTGGTTACGGCGTTCGCGCTGGTCGTCGCTGCGGCCGTGAAACAGAACGTTGAAGTTTTCCTCTGCAATCAGCACCGTGCCCCAGGGTGTTTTACCGCCGCTGCACGGGTTGAGTATGCCCAGGCATTGACGGCCGCTGTCGTCCTCACGGGTGCGCAGGCGCGCATGTCCGGCGGCAGGTCCGCTGAGCAGGACCGGGGATGCACCCGTGATGCGTCGATTGTATTGGCGCCCGGAACTCTCCCAGCCCGCCGCCCTGCGTTTTATTTCCACCACAGCATGGCCGATCGCGGCGATTTCGACGGCCGTGCGCGCGCGCGTCATGGCGCTGCCCGGAGCGAGCGGGTTGAGTCCGGGCCACATGAAGGCGGTATTGGTGTATTCGTGGTTGACGCACAGCAGGCCGTGGTCCGAATTGCGACTGCCCCGCGGTAAAGGCATGTAGGCGATAAAGTCGTTGTTGTAACCGAATCGGCGTTGCTGCTCGGCGGCGCGTTCCAGCGGTGGTGTCCAGCTGCTGTCGAGACCGCTGACAACGTCACCCCAGCGCAACAGGACCTCGCCCCGATAACCGGGCGGCAGGTGATGCGTGTCATCCACGCCGTGGGGCAGGGCGGTGAAGCCGAGCGCGGCGCTGTCGCCGGCCAATGCGGCTTGCGCGACGGCGGTGTGGGTCGCCGCGCCGCTGGCGAGGGCCAGGTATCGAATAAAATCGCGGCGAGTCGGCACGGCAGGCATCCCCGGGCAGGACGTCGTGCCCGATCAGTGATCCGCGAGTGTAGGTGGCGTAGCGGTGGTGGTCCAGCCGCGCCGGGCTGGTTTAGCTAGTCCAGCTCGTCGAGCATCGCGCGCTTGGCTGCCAGTTCGGTCTGCAGAAAGGTCAGCGCACGCATGGAATGTTCGTCTTCGGGTTCGCCGGCGGCGGCGATGAGCTGTTCGAGGTCCTCGATTTCTTCCTCGATTTCCTCGCGCTCGTCCTCGATGCCGCCGACCAGCGGGATGTACGCTTCAAGTAGCTCGAGTTCGGCAACCAGGTCATTCCAGCCTTCTGATACGGATGCGATTCTCATTGTGGTCCCCCTCCGATCATCTGCTAAATAAGCGCATTACGCGCTCTATCTAATATTTGATCTTACTATGATCGCTTAATCTACTGATCTCGAGAGAAATAATATAGGATGATTACAAACGACTTCAACTACTTTGCGTAACTCCGGACCATGAAAGATATTGCGTCGCAGCAAGGATCTCGCGACGACGGCCCTCGACATGAGGTCGTCGGGCACGTGCGCGTGGCTCCTGAAACCACCCTGGCGGTGCTTTCCCAGCGCGAGGTGAACGCCCTGTGCCGGCAGAATTCGCAGTCCCTCAAAGAACTTTTCCGGCGCTGCGCGCTGGCGGTCCTGAGCAGTGGCATCGCGGTCGACGACGTACGTGACCTGTTGGCCAGGTTCCCGGATTTTTCCATTGAACTGGTGGCGGAGAACCGCGGTCTGCGCCTCGACCTGCGCAATGCGCCGGCCGCCGCGTTTGTCGGTACACATATGATCCGCGGCGTACGCGAACATCTGTTCGCGGTGCTGCGCGACCTCATCTATATCACCCAGGAGCTCGATTCCGGTCAGCATATCGATCTCGGCAGTGCCGAGGGGGTTACCGACGTGGTGTTCCGCATCGTGCGCAATGCCGGCATCCTCGACCCCCAAATCGAGCGTGGTCTGGCCGTGTGCTGGGGCGGACACGCGATCGGGCGCGAGGAGTATGACTACACCAAGGAGGTCGGCTATGCCTTCGGCCTGCGCGGACTCGACGTGTGTACCGGGTGCGGGCCGGGGGCGATGAAAGGCCCGATGAAGGGTGCGACGATCGCCCACGCCAAGCAACGCGTGCGCGATGGCCGTTACGTCGGCATCAGCGAACCGGGCATTATCGCCGCCGAGGCGCCGAACCCGATCGTCAATGCGCTGATCATCATGCCCGACATCGAGAAGCGCCTCGAAGCGTTTCTGCGCCTTGCCCACGGCATCGTGATTTTTCCCGGCGGGGTCGGTACCGCCGAAGAACTGCTTTACCTGCTCGGGGTACTCGCCCACCCGGACAATCGCGATCAGCCGCTGCCGGTGATCCTCACCGGCCCGCCCGGCAGCGAAACGTATTTCACCGCCCTCGACGAATTCGTCCGGCTCGCGCTGGGCGCCGAAGCCGCGGCCCGCTATCGCATCATGATTGATGACCCGCGCGCGGTTGCGGCCGCGCTCGAACGGGGCGTCGAGGAGGTGCTGCGCGATCGCGGACGGACTCACGATGCCAGGTATTTCAACTGGCGGCTGCGCATCGAAATCGATTACCAGGTCCCGTTTCCAGCCACCCACGCGGCCATGGCCGGGCTGCAGATCTCGCGCGACCTGCCGCCCCACGAACTGGCTTCCAACCTGCGCCGCGCGTTTTCCGGCATCGTTGCCGGTAACGTCAAGGAAGAGGGTATCCGCGCGGTGGAAAACCACGGTCCCTTCCGTCTGCGCGGTGATCTCGAACTGATGCGCGCCCTGGATCGCCTGTTGCGGCAATTTGTCCAACAGGGACGGATGCATCTGTCGATGCGCGACTACCGGCCGTGCTACGAGATTGTCGACTGAGTCGGCGCCAGGCGCTCAATAGCCGGTCAGTTCGACGTAACCCCGCCCCAGCACCGGCACGCCGCCACTTTCGCGCGCGCCTGCGACCGTCACCGCACCTTCCCAGTATCGGAACCGTTGGCGCCACTCCTGGTCGGCGAGGCTCGATTGCACTCGCAGCGTCAGACCCAGCCGCTCGATGTGCAGCCGCCACGCCGCCGGATAGCTGATCGCGGTGGCCGGACTGGTCCAGCGGCGTTCGACGCTGATCGCGACATCGCCGGCGGCCAGGGCCGTAACCTCGCCGTCGGCTGCGACATAGCTGCCGGCGCTATGCGGGTCGTCGCTGCCGTCGTGGCGGCGCAGCCGGTAAAACATCAGGTTCGCGCCGTCGTCGAACTGCAGGGCGAACCAGTCCCAACCGCTTTGTGCCGGATCCAGGGCACTGGTGCTCCATTCGCGGTCCAGCCACGCCGTGCCCGCAACCCGTCGCGGCGTCCCGGCCACGATCACTTCGCCGTGCGCGGACAGGCGCGGTATCGAGTAGTAATGCGAAGCATTGCCGGGGGCGGCGCTTTTGCGTGACAACCCGGCTTCGCCCTGGCGCACGATCGCAGCCAGCGCTTCGAGTTCAAGGGTGAGACCACTGTCACGATGACGCGCGTGCAGCCGCCAGCGCTGCGCCGTGGTGTCGTAGGCGATGCGCCACTCGTCCAGCCAGACCGTCGGCGGCTGTACGGTCGCCCCGGCGATTGCAGGCACAGCCCGGCTCAGCCGCTCGTAGGCGAAGAACCGGCCGCCATCCAGATCGCTGATAGCGAAATGCCCGAGCATGACGCGCGGCGTGCGCCAGGCCGACGGCGATGGTTCGTGGCTGGCATCGAGCTCGAAACGGAACAGGGTCAACTGGAAACCGAAGCGGCGTCGCGGCTCGTCGACGCTGTCGAGATGCCCGGTGAAGTACCACCACTCGCTGCGGAAGTCCGCGTGTGGGCCGTGATCGCGCGGAAACTCAAGCGCGCGCGGGTGGGTGGCACGCATAAAACCTGGCGCCGCCGCGGCCGATAGCAGGGCCATCGCCGGGTCGCTGCGCACGATGGGCGGCGCGCTTCGCGAGCTGAGCAATACGATGCTGACCACGCTCACGCCAAGCATGAACAGCGCGGCGCTGAGGCGATGATTATTCATAACGCAAGGCGCTCGCCGGTGCGCTGCGCAGCGCGTGTTCGGCGGGGTACACGGTTGCGGCGAAGGCGCATGCCAGGGCCAGCGCAGCGGGGCCGAACAGTGCGGCAGGGTGCCAACTGAGCGCCATGCTCCAGCCGAACGAACGGACATTGATGATCTCGATCAGCAGCACGGCGATCGCCACGCCGAGCGGGATCGCGAGCAAGGTCGCGGCGCCGGCCACGATCACCGTCTGTGCGTACATGCTGCGCCGTATCAATGCTCGCGAGCAGCCGGTTGCACGCAATACGGCGTATTCGCGTGCGCGCTCGAGGTTGAGGGCGAGCAGTGCGTTGAATACGCCAAGCGCGGCGATCAGTGCCGCGAACAGGGTCAGAACATCAGTGATCGCAAACGTGCGATCAAAAACAATCAGGGACTGTTGCTGCAGCTCGGCGCGCGAAAATACCGTGAGTTGATCGTGCCCGGCAAAGCGCTGTTGCAGATCGTGCTGCAGGCGCTGTACATCAACCCCGGCGCGCGGGTAGATGCCCACACCGTGAACGCGCGGGTCCTGCCAGTAGCGCATAAAATTGGACCAGCTCAGCGCAACGACACCACGCTCACTGCCATAATCCGCGTAGATGCCGGTGATGGTCATGCGCTGCGGACCTGCCGGGGTCGGTAACGCCAGGGTGTCGCCGACCGCGAGCTGTCGCCGCCAGGCAAAAGGCTCCGATACGATCACCGTGGCGTCGTGCTGCCAGCGCGGCCATATGTCCGCCGGCTTGCCATCAAGAAAACGAAAACCCGCGCGTGCGGCGGGCGGTAGTGCGTACGCGGTGACATTGATTTCTCCGTCGTCAGTGCGGATCCGCGCGCGCCGGACTTTACTCAGGGCGGCAATCCGCGCATCGGCACGCAGGCTGGCGATCAGTGCCTCGTCGATCGGCGGTTGCGCCGCCTGGGCGGCGATCTGCGAAACGTACAGCTCGGCACGCAGCAACTGATCGAGCCAGTCCGTGACCGAGGTGCGGAAGCTCGCTACCATCAGGCCGACGCCAACGCTGGTTGCGGTGGCGGCCATCAACGCGGCGATTGCCATACCAATCCTGCCCATGGCGCGCGAGGCGCTTTTTATCGCCAGCCGTTCCGGCAGCGGCACACGCCGCGGGGCGTGGCGAGCGAGCCAGGCGAGTGCGATTCTGACCAGCCACGGGCTGATCACGGTTGCTGCGACGAGGATGCAGCCGAGCGCGGCAAACCCTGCGTAAAGCGAGCGCGACGACCAGCCGAGCAGCGCAGCGCCGAGCAGGGCGATGACACAGCCGCCAGCGGCGCACCACGCTAGCAGGCGGTGCGCGAAATGTTCCTGCGCCGAACTGCGCGCCAGTTCGGCGGGGGCATTGCGCGCCGCCTGCCAGGCCGGGATCGCGGTGGCGGCGAGCGCACTTGCGACCGCCAGCAGCAGGCCCGCACAGACCAGGCCATAATCGACCGCGACCCGGGTGCCGGAGGTGGCGAAGTAATGATCGCTCAAGGTTCGCGCCAGCGGCCCTGCGAGTACCGTCGCCAGGGCGTAGCCGAGCAGGTTACCGATCACGCCGCCGCACACGCCGAGCAGCACGGCTTCGCCGGCGATCTGGCGCGCAATCGCCGCGCGGCTGACTCCCAGCGCACGTAGGCGCGCGAACAGGGTCTGACGCTGCACGACCAGGAAGGCCATGGTGTTGTAGATCATGAATGCACCGACCAGCAGGGCGAGCAGACTGAGGGCGTCAAGGTTGGTATAAAACGCTGCGGTAAGCTGGGCGGCGCCGGCGCGATCACGGCCACGATCGATCACCGCGAGCGTGGCTGGCAATGCCGCTCTCAACCGCGCCAGCGTATCGGCGGTCTGCGCGTCGTCGCGAGCGTCGAGTTCGATGCGGCTGAGCCGACCGGGCAGGTCCAGCAACTCCTGGGCGGTTGCGATATCGACCAGCACGACATTGTCGGCCAGAAAGCGGGTACCGGTCTGTGCGCCTTCCGCAATTGCAATGACGGTGACTTCATTGCGTCCTGTCGCCGACGCGACGGCAAATTTGCCGCCGGTTTCGAGGCCAAGTCGATCCGCGGTAGCGCGATTGATGATCGCCGCGTCGGGTTCGCGCACCAGTGAGCGTATATCGAAGTCAGCCGTGGAGCCCACCTCACGCATACTGAATGGATCGAAACCGACCAGGTTCAGGATCGTCGATGGGGCGCGATCGGCGAGGGCGATGCGCGCTTCCAGGTAAGGTGCCGGATGCCAGTGCGGAACGAGTTTTCGCACCCGGGTCAGATGGTGTTCGTCGAGGTGAGCGGCGACCGCCGCAATCTCGTGTGTAGCGGTGCCGAACAGGCTGGTCATCGAGTGCTCGAAGGCCGCCCGTGCGCTGAGCTGGGTGGTCTGGATCGCGATCACGATCGCGACCCCCAGGGCGATACCGCTGACCGCAAGGGCGCACTGTGCGCGGTGACGCAGCAGGTAGCGGGTGCTGGCGCGGAACAGCAGGCTCACCGCGCAAGCTCATGCAGTCGACCGTCGATGAGTTCGACGACGCGATCGGCGTGGCCGATCATTTCGCTGCTGTGGGTGGCCATCAGCAGCGCAGCGCCGGCTTCGCGAACGTTGCGTTCGAACAGGTCGACAACCTGGCGTCCGGTCTCATGGTCAAGATTCCCGGTCGGCTCATCGGCGATGATCAGCTGTGGGCGATGGACGATGGCGCGTGCGATGGCGGTACGCTGCTGCTCACCGCCGGAAAGCTGGTCCGGAAAGCGCTCGCCGAGGTCGCCGATACCGAGACGATCGAGGAGCTGCTGAACACGTCCTTCGTCGGCCAGCGCGTTCAGTTCCAGGGGCAGTGCAATATTTTCGCGCACGGTCAGGCTCGGCAGCAGGTTGTAAGCCTGGAAAACGAAGCCGAGGCGACGGCAGCGAAACGCGGTGCGCTCGTCGTCCGACCACTGTGCGGTCGAGACGCCATCGACCCACAGCGATCCTGAACTGGGCGTATCCATCTGCCCGATCAGGTTCAACAGGGTGCTTTTGCCCGAGCCGCTGCGACCGGCGACGACCACGATTTCACCGGCGCCGATGTCGAAATCGAGATTTTCCAGGACTGCGGGCGCGGCGTGCGCGCCAGGGTAGTGTTTGCCCAGCGCGCGCGCGCGGACCAGGGACTGTTGTGGTTCGAGGCCAGGCATCGGGCAAGGGTATGCGGCCTGCCGGCGCGGACGCAAACGCAGCGATGTTCACAATCTGCTACAAGTGAAGTGACCTGGTTCCGGTTTTTCGGCGCCACCTGCACCTATCCTCACGGCTCCTCTGACCTCTTCTTCCTCAGATACTCTGGCC
>CALOBG010000141.1:0-10695 GCA_942490995.1 uncultured Gammaproteobacteria bacterium | reverse complement strand
CGCAGGTAATCAAAAAAAAAAAAAAAAAAAAAACGATATCGCTTTCGAACCGGGCATAACTTTCACGCGTGACCTGCGCGGCGCCGCGCGACAGGCGGGTGAGGCGGTAGGCCGCGACGTCACCGAGGTAGCGCGACAATAGCTCTTCGATATCGATATCGAGTTCATTCAGCAGGCCCTGTACTTCCTGCGCCACGGCCAGATCGCCGCTGATGTCAATGCGGCCGGCCGCGATCGAATCACCGCGCTGGTTGGCGCGCACCAGCGCAACGAAATCGTCAAGTTTGCCCGTCATCACCACATCCGGGTCGCGTTCGAGCTCTCGGCTCAAAAGCAATCCGTTATCGTCCACGAGCGCGAAAACCCGCAGGTTACGCCCGCGCAGGGCAAACGCAATCGCCCGCCCCCTGAGGCGTGCAAGGCGGGCGTCGGCGCCCTCGTCGAGCGCCAGCAGACGCGAAACGGCGGCCGACAGCGCGCGCTCGATGGTCGAGACCAGGTCGTCACTGCGCGCTGTCGCAGGCGACTCTGTCATCAGACTTTTGTCCCTATGTGCACGGCGACCACACCGGCCATCAGATTGTAATAACGGATACGCGCGAAGCCAGCGCGCTGGAGCATGATTTTCAGTGCTTCCTGATCCGGGTGCACGCGGATCGATTCGGCAAGGTAGCGATAGCTGTCGCCGTCCCCGGCCACGAGTCGCCCGATGCGCGGCAGGATCTTGAACGAATAATGCTCGTAGAGCCCGGCCAGAAAGCGCGAGCGTACCTGTGAAAACTCCAGTACCAGGGCGCGCCCGCCGGGCCGCAGCACGCGCTCCATTTCTCCCAGCGCCGCGCTTTTGTCGGTTACATTGCGTAGTCCGAAACCGATGATCACGCGGTCCAGCGAGGCGCTGGCGAACGGCAGTGCTTCGGCGTTGGCCTGTACGAAGCTGATGTTTTTTACGATCCCGGCGTCGGTCAGCCGGTCACGCCCGCGCCCCAGCATCTGCGCGTTGTAGTCGCTGCACACCAGTTCGGCGCGCTGGCCAGTGCGCGCCGCGATCAGGCGCGACAGATCGCCCGTGCCGCAGGCCAGATCCAGCACCCGCAGCCCCGGCCGCAGGTCGAGCAACTCCACGGCGTAGCGTTTCCACAGACGGTGCAGGCCGCCGGACATTAAATCGTTCATGACATCGTAGCGCGCGGCTACGGAATCGAACACGCCGCGTACGCGCGCGGTTTTCACCGCCGGCGCGACGCGCTCATATCCGAACTGGGTGTCGGCGTCATCGCTCACGTACGTTTTCCGTTTCAGGCCTGGCGTTCGTGGCCGGCGTCGCGTAAGGCAGCGAGGTAGTTCCGCCAGTACTCGTCGCGGCGCTTGCCAAGATCGTAGAGATAGTCCCAGGTGTACAGACCGGTGTCGTGGCCATCATCGAATATGAGCTTTACCGCGTAGTTACCCATCACCTCGATATCAGAGATATTGACGGTCTCCTTTCCGATCTGCAGCACCGCCTGGGCGGCGCTGTGTCCCCGCACTTCGGCCGACGGCGAGTACACCCGCAGCAGTTCACAGCTGAGTTCGAAGCGCTGACCATCGTCGAATGCCAGTTCCAGCTTGCGCGATTGCTGGTGCAGTTTGATATCGGTCGGATAACGTTCAGAAGCCATGGCGTCACAAAATGTACTTGGCAAGATCGTTGTCACCGACCAGCCGACCGATATGAGCATCGACATAGGCGGCGTCGACGGTGACCTGCTGACCGGCCATATCGGGCGCGGTAAAGGAAATCGCTTCGAGCAACTTCTCCATGACCGTGTGCAGGCGCCGGGCGCCGATATTTTCGCTGCGCTGATTGATTTCGAAGGCACACTCGGCAATTCGGCGTATGCCGTCATCGGTAAACTCCAGGGCCAGCGATTCGGTCGCCAGCAGGGCAATATACTGGCGCGATAAAGAGGCATCCGGCTCGGTCAGGATGCGGACGAAATCTTCGACGTTCAGCGGCGTCAACTCGACCCGGTTCGGCAATCTTCCCTGTAGTTCGGGGATCAAGTCCGACGGCTTGGCGAAGTGAAAGGCGCCGGAAGCGATGAACAGGATATGGTCGGTTTTGATCATGCCGTGCTTGGTGGTGACGGTACAACCTTCGACCAGCGGCAGCAGGTCGCGCTGTACACCTTCACGCGAAACGTCCGGACCCGAGGTTTCCGAACGCCTGGCCACCTTGTCGATTTCATCGAGGAAAACGATGCCGTTCTGTTCGGCGTTCTCCAGCGCCCGGGCGCGCACGTCGTCTTCGTTGATCAGCTTTGCGGCCTCTTCCTCGCGGAGCATCTTGCGCGCGTTGGCGATACTGAGGCGGCGACTGCGGGTTTTGCTCTGGCCGAGGTTCTGGAACATGTTCTGCAGCTGGTTGGTCATTTCCTCCATCCCCGGCGGCGCCATGATCTCGACCCCGACGCTGGGACTGGTAACCTCGATCTCGATTTCGCGGTCTTCGAGTTTTCCTTCGCGCAGCATCTTGCGGAAGCGCTGGCGCGTTTCCGATTGGTCGCCGCTGTCGCCGTCGCCACGCGGCCGCGGCAGCAACACGTCGAGGATGCGTTCCTCGGCGGCATCCTCGGCCTGCTCGCGTACCTGCTCCATGGCCGTTTCCCGCACCAGGTTGATCGAGACGTCGGCCAGATCACGAATGATCGATTCCACGTCGCGGCCGACGTAACCAACTTCGGTAAACTTCGTGGCCTCGACCTTGATGAACGGCGCGCCGGCGAGACGCGCCAGGCGGCGAGCGATTTCGGTCTTGCCAACACCGGTCGGACCGATCATCAGAATATTTTTCGGCGTGATCTCGTTGCGCAGGCTCTCCTCGACCTCGGACCGGCGCCAGCGATTGCGCAGCGCAATGGCGACCGCCCGCTTGGCGTCGTCTTGACCGACGATATGCTTATCGAGCTGCTGAACGATCTGCTGGGGTGTCAGGGTAGGCATGAACAGCGCCTTATTCCTCTTTGCGTAATACCTCTACGGTGAGGTGGTTGTTGGTGTATACACAAATCTCGCCGGCGATGCCGAGTGCCCGCCTGACAATCGCTTCGGCGTCGAGCGTGGTCTCCTCGAGCAGCGCACGCGCCGCCGCACGCGCGTAAGGCCCGCCCGATCCGATGGCGATGATGTCGTGTTCCGGCTCGATGACATCGCCGGTCCCGGAAATGATTAATGAATGCTCGTTGTCGGCGACCGCGAGCATCGCTTCCAGCCGCCGCAGCATGCGATCGGTACGCCAGTCCTTGGCCAGTTCAACCGCGGCGCGCAGCAGGTTGCCACGATGTTCTTCGAGCTTGGCCTCGAAGCGCTCGAACAGGGTGAACGCATCGGCGGTACCGCCAGCGAAACCGGCCAGGATCCGATCCTGGTAGAGACGACGGACCTTGCGCGCATTTCCCTTGAGCACGGTGTCGCCCATCGATACCTGGCCATCGCCACCGATAACAACAGTATCTGCCCGCCGTACGGACAGGATGGTCGTGCCGTGAAGTACCATTACGAAGACCCCGAAAGCAAGCGCGGATTGTACACGAACGCCCGCCGGGCGGTGGCGCACGGCACTTTTGTAATGGCCGTCTACCCGCGCCGCTTGCGCGCGCGCGGATGGGCCTGGTCGTAGACCTTGGCGAGATGCTGGAAATCGAGGTGGGTATAGATCTGCGTAGTTGAGATATTGGCATGGCCGAGCAGTTCCTGCACGGCGCGCAGATCGCCCGACGATTCGAGCATGTGGCTGGCAAAAGCGTGTCGCAACATGTGCGGATGGACACCTTCGTCGATGCCGTGGCGCGCGGCCCATGCGCGCAGACGGAGCTGTACATTGCGGGTCGACAGGCGCGTTCCGCGACGCGACACGAACAGCGCCCGCTGGTCGGGTGCCGCGAACTCGCCGCGCAGCTTTAACCAGGCCTTGAGTGCGGCCAGCGCGAGTCGACCGATCGGCACCACGCGCTGCTTGTTACCTTTGCCGGTTACACGCGCCTCGGCGTTGGCGTAATCGACATCGCCGAGCTCGAGGCCGGTCAGCTCGGATACACGCAGACCGCTGGAATAAAGCAGTTCCCACATCGCCGCGTCGCGCACATCGAGCGTCGACTGGCCGTGACCTTCGAGCAGTTTGGTCATCTGATCGACGTCGAGCGCGCGCGGCAGGCGACGCTCCGCACGCGGTGCGCGGATGCCGTGGGCAGGATTGCCGTCGATCAGACCGCGCCCGGCCAGATAAACGAACAGACCACGCAGTGCTGACAGGGCGCGTGCCAGCGACCGCCCGTGCTGGCCCTGGCGGTGCCGTTCGGCGATGTAATGGCGAACCGTGTGGAGGTCGATGTTACGCCACTCGGAAACGCCGAGTTCGGTCAGATGGCGGGCGAATTCGCGCAGGTCGCGGCGGTAGGCATTGCGCGTATTCGGCGCACGATTCTGTGCCGCGGCGAGAAAATCCTCGATCTGCGTTTCGAGCGCCATGTCCGCAGCCCGGCGTGCGGCTCAAGCCCCCGCCTTGCGCTTGACCCAGGGATCGATCACCAGCACCACGACATCCTTCAGGTAGGTCAGGAAATCGGTGCCCATGTTGGCCTGGTAGCGTTGCGCATCGTTGCTCGCGATGACCAGCACGCCGTCCCAGTCCTTACCCGCGAGCGGCATCGTGACGGCCGACATCGGCGCGCCAGGCCCACCGAACAGCAGGCTGCGCTGGGTATCGCCGAGCACACCGCACACTGCCGCCGCGCCCGCAAGTACCGGTTCGAACGGACCGCGCAGGTCAGCATCGCGGCCGACAAAACGCGGCGAGCCGGCGTCATCGATATAAGCCGGTTCGGCAAATATGCGTGCGGCGACGTGGTCAGCGCCGAAATCCTTGCGCAGACGCTGATCGAGCCGTTCGAATATCGCCTGCGGGCCGGCGGCGTCGATCAGGGCGAGGACCAGCGCGTGGATGTTGCCATTCAGCGTTTCGTTCTGCCGGGCGGTTTTGATCACGCGCTCGTAGTGCTGCTTGAGGCGCGCGTTCTCCTCCCGCAGCACATTTAGTTGCCGCTCCAGCAGCGATACCGCCTCGCCGCTGGCGTGGGGAATCGACAGCTCGACCAGCAGATCGGGATGCTGGTCGAGAAATGCCGGGTTGCTGCGCAGGAAATCGACCACGTTCTGCTCGGCCTGCGCCGCGTCTCGGCTGGCTTCCGGCTTACCGGGTGCACTCATAATTCCAGGGTTCCTTCGAATACATGGGTCGCCGGCCCGGTCATCCACAGCGAATGGTCGGTGTCGCCGTCCCACTCGATACTGAGTACGCCGCCGCGCAGACCGACTTCGACCACGTCATCAACCCGCGCCCATCTTCGACCGATCGCCATCGCTGCGCAAGCGCCCGTCCCGCACGCCTGAGTCTCGCCAGCGCCGCGTTCGTAGACGCGCAACTGAATGTGCGCGCGATCGACGATGTGCATGAAACCGACGTTGACACTGGCCGGGAACGCGCTGGCCCGCTGCACGGCGGCGCCGATACCGGCGACATCGGCCTGCTCCACGGCCTCGACTTCGATGACCGCGTGCGGGTTACCCATCGAAACCGCGCCGAACTCAATGGCGCGTTCGCCGAGGCTGAGTCGATAGCGGTCGCCTTGCGGCGCCAGCGCGAGCGGGATCTCGGCTGGCGAGAAGCGCGGGCGCCCCATATCGACACGCACGTCGGTTCGATCACCGAGCACCAGCTCGAATACGTCGTCGCCGACCTCGATGTTGACATGGGTATCGATCTCGCCTCGACGCTCGAGATAACGCGCGATACAGCGAATACCGTTGCCGCAGTGCTCAGCAGGACTGCCATCGGCGTTGACCACGCGGTAGCGCGCGGCGGCGTCCGCGCGGCGCGATGGTTCGAGAAACAGGACCTGGTCGCAGCCGATCCCGAGCCGACGATCGGCAAGGCCGGCGAGCTGCTGCGCAGCGAGACCGTAATCCTGCCGCCGCTGGTCGATGACGATGAAATCGTTACCGAGACCATGCATTTTGCTGAACGGCAGCTTCACTGCCGCGCGGACTCGGACTCGCGCTCGGACTCAGGCGCAACCGGCGGCTGGCTGGCGAGGTGTATGGTCGAGGTCGGAAACGCGCATTCGGCGCCCTCGGCCTCGATGATGTCGATGATCTTGAGCATCACGTCCTGCTTGATTTCGTGAAAGCGCACCCACTTCGTGGTTTTCGTAAAAGTGTAGATAAAAAACTCCAGCGCCGATGGCGCGAAGCTGTTGAAGTTCACGATGAGGGTCTTTTCGGTATCGATTTCGGGGTGCGATTCAAGCATGGCCCGGACCTTGTCCACCACCGCGCGCATGCGTCCGGCATCGTCATAACGGATGCCGATGACCTCGTTGATGCGGCGATTGGTCATGCGCGAGGGGTTCTCGACCACAATCTGGGTAAACAGCGAGTTGGGGATATACAGGGGCCGTTTGTCGAACGTTCTGATCACGCTCAGGCGCCAGCCGATTTTTTCCACCGTGCCCTCGATTTCGCGGTCCGGCGACCGGATCCAGTCGCCGACGCTGAACGGACGATCGAGATAGATGGTCAGGCCGCCAAAAAAATTCGCCAGCAGGTCTTTGGCCGCGAACCCGATCGCGATACCGCCGACCCCGCCCATGGCGAGAACCCCGGAGATGCTGTAGCCGAGGTTCTGCACGATCACCAGCACCGCGGTGATGATCACCGACAGGCGCAGCAGTTTCGACACGGCATCGGAAGTCGTTTTGTCGATCGGTTCGCCTTCGTCTTCGCAGCGCCGCAGGTAGGCTTTCTCGCCATTGCGGATAAAGCGCACCAGGAACCAGGCAAAAATCGCGATTACGCCGACATCGCGCAGCGGCACCACGGCCTCGAAAATCGCTGCCGGCCGTTCGGCATCGGCGATGGATATCGCGTAGGTCACCCCGAGCAGCCAGATCAACGCGCGCACCGGCGCCCGCAGCGCGCCAATCAGGGCGTCGTCCCAGTACGTCGAGTTCTTCTTCAGACGCCGGTAAATGCGTTCAAGCAGATGTTTTTGCGTCAGGTCCAGGGTCAATGCGGCAAGCACGACCAGGAACATTCTCACGATCCAGAATTCGCGCGTAAAAAATTCCAGCAGGTCCTGTAGGTGCGGGTTGTCCATCACGATCGATCCGAAATTCAAACTCAGTCGGTAAACGGGATAAGGAAATTGCGGCGGCCATTATACGCACGCTGGCCGGCACACCCGACCGGCGCACGATGGCGCGCGGTCAGCGGTTCAGGAACCTCTGAATAAGTCTGGGTGATGCAGCGTGCGAGTCAAAGTGGGTCGATTCAAGGCGCAAAGCGCACGTAATAGCTGGCTATTGCGAAGCTTTGCAACGCCGAAGCGGCCGACTTTGGCCGCACGATGCGCGGGCTGGACTTGTTCAGAGGTTCCTTCAGTAAATCGCCTCCACCTGATAACCGCGTGCTTCGAGCAATTCGAGCAGGCCGCGCGGACCGGCCAGGTGCAGTGCGCCGATAGCAACGAACGTACCACCGCGAGCAAGCAGCGGCAGTAAGCGCTCGACCATGCGCTGATTACGCTGCCATAGCAATGCATCGAGGAATGCGTCACGGCTGGCATCGGTATGCTGCAGTGAAAGCGCCAGCAGGCTTTGCAGATCGCGCGCCACGTAGTGCGCGATCATGGTTTCGATATCGTCCTGGAAAACCTCGTGATGACAGGCGATTTCCCGCAGCATTTCAACCTGGTCGCGTTCGCTGAGCGCCTCGAACACGCCGATTTGTTCGGCCACGGTCTCAAGGCCGGTGACGGTCTTGCCGCTTGCGCGCGCCGCGTCCATCAGCATCATGTCGAGCGGCCGTGCGCCACTCGCGGCCGGTGCGCTCAGCGTGATGAATGCCGCCCATGGCTTCATCGCGTTGACCAGTGTCGCGGGTACGCCGTAACCCTGCATGGCCTCGACGGTGCGCTCGTACAGCGCCGCGCCGACGGTCTCGCGCAGGGTCTGGCCGTCGCCGTAGTACATCGCCTTGTGCAGACCCTGCGCGGCGGCGCCATCGAGGATAACTTCCATGACGAAACGTTCGCTGCGTATCAGTTCATCGTGCGCGATTTCGCTGATCGCGAGGACCCGCGGATCGGTGACGTGCATGGTGCCGAGTACGACGCTGCGCGCACCATCGGGCGCCCGCAGGCGCCACATCAGCCCTCGAGCATGACGGATGTCGCTGCCGGCTGGCTCGCCCGCCGCCAGTGGCGGACATTCGAGCGTCGCGGCGGCAGCCGTGCCAGGCCACGCCAACAGCAGCAGGATGGCAGCGACAAGCGCGTCGCGACGCCGCGACCGGCGCTCAACCAAGCAGGTTGTCATCACCAAGCTCGAGTTCGGGAAAGCGGTTCATGGCTTCGATCCGGGCGCTGGCGCTGCGCCAGCGCGGCGTCTGCTGAAGGGCGCTTAATTCGAGCGCCCGGCCGCGGGCATGCATCGGGATCAGGCGCGCCTGGGTCTGGGGAAACTTCTCACCTTTGAGCGCCTCGATAACCTCCAGCGCCGCGGCGCGATGGTTGCAGATCAGCAGCACGTCGCAGCCAGCCGCAATGGCGTGGTGAGCGCGATCGGCGTAAGAATCGCTGACCGCGGCTCCTTCCATACTCAGGTCATCGCTGAACACCACCCCTTCGAAACGCATCGACTGGCGCAGGATCTCGCGGATCCAGACCCGCGAATAGCCAGCCGCCACGTTGTCGACCGCGGGATACAACACGTGCGCCATCATGATGCCGTGCAGTCCGCTGGCAATCAGCATGCGGAACGGCAGCAGGTCGGCCTGTTCAATGTCGTAGAAGTCGCGCTTGTCGACCGGCAGTTCGATATGTGAGTCGGCGGCCACACAGCCATGCCCGGGGAAATGTTTGCCGACCGCGGCCATGCCGCAGGCATTCAGCGCGGCGATGTAGGCGCGCGCCAGCACACCGACGGTTCTCGGTTCCGCATGGAAGGCACGATCACCGATGATGGCACTGTGCGGCGTGCGCAAGTCGAGCACCGGGGCGAAACTGAAATCGATCCCGACCGCGCGCAGTTCGCTGGCCATCAACCAGGCATGGTCGGCGACCTGGGTGAGCGCGAGTTCCGGGTCCTTGTCGTAACACGCGCCGAGGGTCGACAGCGCCGGCAGTTCGACGAAATCATGACGAAAACGCTGCACGCGCCCGCCCTCCTGGTCGACGGCGACGAGCAGGCGCGGTTCGCGCAGGGCACGGATTTCCGCGACCAGCGCTCGCACCTGGGCGGGGTCCTGGTAGTTGCGGGCAAACAGGATCACGCCGCCGACCAGCGGGTGAGCGAGAAGATTGCGGTCCTCTGCGCTGAGGGTCACACCCTCGATGTCGAGCATCAATGGTCCAAGCATCAGGTTTGCCGGCGCGGCGCTGGCCTCGGGCCGAATTTCAGTTCCAGGCGCGAAGTATACGCTGACGGTCCGTGCCGGGCTGCCGACCGGCCGGGGCCTGCCAGTGATCGAGCAGGCGATCGCCGAGCACGTTGATGGCGATCACCACGCTCATCAGCGCCAGTCCAGGCATCAACACGACGTGCGGCGCAATCAGCATGTAGCGGGTTCCATCGCGGATCATCGACCCCCACGATGGCGCCGGCGGCTGCACGCCCAGGCCGAGGAATGACAACCCGGCCTCGGCAACGATAACGCCGGCAACGGCGAAACTTGCTTCGACGATCAGCGGCGCCGCGATCAGCGGCAGGACGTGGCTGCGCACAATGCGCAGGGGACTGACACCCAGAGCCGTGGCAAGCACGACGTGATCGCGCTGGCGTACGCTCAGGGTCTGGGCCCGCGCCAGGCGTGCAAATCCAACCCAACCGACCGTGGACAGCGCGATGACCAGGTTGGGCAGGCCGGGGCCGAGCATTCCCGACAGCGCGATGGCCAGCAGGATGCCCGGAAAGGCCAGGAAAACATCGATGATGCGCAACACCACCAGGTCGAACCAGCCGCCAAGCCAGCCGGCGAGCACGCCGACCGCCGTGCCCACGGTGGCGCTGATCGTAACGACCACCGCGGCGATCAGAAATGACAACTGCGCGCCGGTCGCGATGCGCGCGAGCAGTGAGCGGCCCAGGTCATCGCAGCCGAGCAGGTGCACGCTGTCCGGCGGCTGGAGGATACGCGCCAGGCGGATGGTATCGGCATCGGCGCCGAGTGCGGCGGCCACGGCGGTGAGCACCAGCCAGCCAACCAGCACGCTGCCCGCGATCACGCCGGTCGCGTTCATGGGCTGGTGCCGATACGTGGATCGAGGCAGCGATAAAGCACCTCCATGGCGCCGTTCAGCACCACGTAGGTGATACTGATGACGAGCACGCAGGCCTGCACCATGGGGTAGTCGCGTCGGTGGATCGATTCCACCACCAGTTGTCCGACTCCCGGCCAGCCGAACACCGCTTCGGTGATCACCGCGCCACCGAGCAGGGCGCCGAACTGCAGACCGAGCGTGGTAACCAACGGTAAGGCCGCATTCGGCAGCGCGTGGCGGACGATGATGCGCCATTCACTCAAGCCACGCGCGCGCGCGGCGAGCAGGTAAGGTTCGTGCAGGACTTCCAGCAACGCCGCGCGCGTCATGCGCGCCAC
>CALOBG010000140.1:0-11473 GCA_942490995.1 uncultured Gammaproteobacteria bacterium | reverse complement strand
CCAGGCTCAGACCCAGTCCGCTGCCCGGCAGCGAGCGGCTGTCGTCGAGACGCGCGAAACGCTGGGTCACGCGCTTGTGATCGGCGGCGGCGATCCCGGGGCCTGAATCGGCCACCACCAACCGCGCGACGTTACCGACGCGGTGTGCATCGACCGCGATCGAAGTGCCGGGCGGTGCATACTTGACCGCGTTGTCGAGCAGGTTGGCGAGGGCCTGGAACAGCAGGTGGCGATCGCCGGTCAGGCGCAGGCCCGGATCGCAGTCGCTGACCACCACCAGGTTCTTGTCCGCGTCGATGTCCTGATACAGCTCTACCGCGTCGGCGACCACGGTCGGCAGATCGACACTTTCCACGTGCGGACTGTAGCTGCCCGATTCGATGCGCGCGATGCGCAACAGTGAAGAAAACGTCGCCAGCAGTTCGTCGGCCTCGGCGACCCCGCCTTCAAGTTCCGCGCGCAGTTCGTCCGGCGCCGCACGCGCGGTGAGTTCGATACGGTTGCGCAGGCGGGTCAGCGGCGTACGCAGATCGTGGGCGATATTGTCCGATACATGGCGTACTGCCGCGACCAGCGACTCCAGCCGCTCGAGCATGGCGTTGACGTGCCGGGCGAGGACGTCGAATTCGTCGCCGCTGCCACCGGTCGCGAGGCGTCGATCGAGACGGCCTGAGATGATTTCGGCGGTGGTCGCGGTGAAGGCCGAAATGCGGTTCAGCACGCGGGTACTCATGAAGATCCCACCGACCGCCGCCAGCACCAGGGTCAGGCCCAGTGCGATCAGCATGGCGCGATTGAAGACCCGGGTGAGCTGACGGATCTGCTCGGTGTTGCGCCCCACCAGCAGGTGCAGGCCGTCGCGCAACAGGTAGACACGGCCACGCGCCGGCACCGTGCGCCCGTCAGCGCGCTTGTGCACGAACTCGATCCAGCCTTCGGCATCAGCCTCGACGTCCGGCCACACGCGCAGATTGCCGGCCAGGGGCCGGTTGTCGGGTGTCGCGAACAGGTACAGCATGTTGCCGCTGTCGTCCATGCGGATGCGATGGGCGATGACATTGACCAGCCGGTCGAGACCGTGCTCGATGTATTGCTCGGCCAGCCCGGTGATCTCCGATTTCAGCGTGGCGTCGGTCTCGCGCACGATCAGACCGATCGTCGACCAGTAGAAAAACAGGGTCAGCAGGCTGAGCGAAATACCAAACAACAGGCTGTAGGACAAGGTCAACTGGAACGTCGTGGTGCGCACCAGCGCGCCCAGTCGTGTCCGCATACCTGCCATCGCCTGCTGCGCCACTCAGTCCGCCGCCAACCGGTAACCGGCGCCGCGAACGGTATGCAGCAAGGGTTGTTCGAAGCCCTTGTCGATTTTTGCGCGCAGACGGCTGACGTGCACGTCGATGACATTGGTCTGCGGATCGAAATGGTAATCCCATACGTGCTCGAGCAGCATCGTGCGGGTCACGACCTGACCGGCGTGACGCATCAGGTATTCGAGCAGGCGGAACTCGCGCGGCTGCAGGTCGAGCGCCTGGTCTGCGCGGCGCACAGTGCGCGTGATCAGATCCAGTTCCAGATCCCCGACCCGCAGACTGGTGACCGGCCCTTCCGGGCTCGTGCGCCGCGACAAGGCCTCGATGCGCGCTTCGAGTTCGCTGAAAGCAAATGGTTTAACCAGGTAATCGTCGCCGCCGGCGCGGAGGCCTTCGACGCGCTGATCGACTTCGCCGAGCGCGCTCAGGATCAGGACCGGCACGTGGTTATCGGCGCCGCGCAGAGTCCGCACCACCGCCAGTCCGTCGAGCTGCGGCAACATGCGGTCGAGGACAACGAGATCGAATTCGGCGGTGCTGGCGAGCAACAGGCCGTCGCGGCCGTTGTCGGCGACGTCAACGCTGTGCCCGGCCTGGACCAGGCCACTGCGTACGAATTCTCGCGTTTCGCGATCGTCTTCGATAACCAGTATATGCACCCAAACCTCCCGCAAGCCGACGCTTGCGCCGACGTTCCAACTCGACCCCGCGGCGCATTATGACCAGGGCGACCGTACTCGCGACCACCATTACAGAAAATTAATCCGGCGGAAAGCATCCGGTAATGACGCCTGGCCTAGGCTTACGCCTCATCAATCACCGTCCAGGAGCCATCGACATGAAAGCAATCGCACTCAAGCAGTCCGGTCTCAGGCGCGCCGCGCTGGTCGCCCTGCCGCTGGCGATCGGCGCGCTGGCAATCAACGCCGTTCCGTCGCCGGCGGCGGCCACCCCTGAAACACCGCGCCCGGTATTCGAGCGTGTCCAGTTCGCCGATGTCATCGAAGCGGCCAAGCCCGCGGTGGTCCAGATCGCAGTATCGAAAGCAGTCGCCAACGTCGCCCGGCTCGATGGCAGCGGCCCACAGTTCGGCGGCGGCGCATTTGAGGAATTCATGCGTCGCTTCGGTCGCGATCGGTTCGGCCAGATGCCCGGCCCCGGCCCGCAGCCGCGTGCCGAAGGCGTCGGCTCCGGCTTCATCATCGATGCCGCAGGCTATATCGTGACCAATAACCATGTCATCAGCGACGCTGCCGAAATCACGGTCACCCTGCACGACGGTCGCGAACTGCCGGCCAAGCTGGTTGGCAGCGACGAACAGACTGACCTCGCGCTGATCAAGGTCGACGCGGACCAACTGCCAACCATTGGCTTCGGCGATTCCGACCGCACGCGGGTCGGTGACTGGGTGGTTGCGATCGGCAGCCCGTTCGGATTCGGCGGCAGCGTCACGGCCGGCATCGTTTCCGCGCGCGGCCGCGATATCCGCTCCGGGCCGTACGACGACTATCTGCAGATCGATGCGCCGATCAACAGCGGCAACTCGGGCGGCCCGATCATCGACGCCGGCGGCAAGGTGGTCGGGGTCAACACCGCGATCTTTTCACCGAACGGCGGCAATATCGGTATCGGGTTCGCCATTCCGGCCGTGGAGGCGGAGCGGGTTATCGCCGAACTCAAGACCAAGGGTACGGTGACCCGCGGCCGACTCGGCGTACAGATCCAGGGCGTCAACGACGACGTCGCCAAAGCCCTCGGCCTGCCGAACAGCAACGGCGCGCTGGTCGCTGAAGTGGTGAACAACGGCGCGGCGGAAATGGCCGGAGTCCGCGCCGGTGACGTCATCACCCACTACGCTGGCGAGGTCATCGAGACACCGCGCGATCTGAGCAAGGCGGTCGCGCGTACCGAGCCCGGCAGCAAGGCCGCGCTGACCGTCATCCGCCAGGGACAGGAACAACGCCTGGTGGCGATCATCGACCGCTACAGCGAAGCGCCCGTCGCGATGGCGCAGCCGACCAACGCAGCGACCGAGGATACGCTCGGTCTCGGCCTCGCCCTGGGCTCGTTGAACGATTCGACGCGCGGCCAGATGCGCCTCCCCGATGACGCCAGCGGTGCGCTGGTGCTGGGGATCAAATCCGGCGGCGCCGCCGAGTCCGGTGGCATCCGTCCCGGCGACATCATCGTCCAGATCGATCAGATCGAAATCAGCGATGCCGGTGGCGCCGAGCAGGCCCTGGCGGCGGCGAAGCGCGAACAGCGTCCGAGCATTCTCCTGATCCGACGCGGCGACGAGCAATTTTTTACGACCATGAAGATGGCCTGATCCTCCCCCTCGGGCGTCTTCCCCTCAGGGACGCCCGCGCCACTCCCAAGGCGTTGCCCCGGTCATGGGTCATGGCCGGGGTTCTTTTTTGGCAGGGCGATGCAAAACTACTGCGGAGGCCGGGGGCGGCGTTACGTGCTCACCGGCCAGCCCCAGTTACACGCGATTCAGGCTTCGATGTCTTCGAACAGTACGCTGGAGAGGTAGCGTTCGCCGCCATCGGGCAGGATCACGACAATGGTTTTGCCGGCGAACTGTGGCTCGGCGCTGAGGCGCGCCGCGACGGCGGCCGCCGCGCCGCAGGAGATGCCGGACAATATGCCTTCCTCGGTTGCCAGCCGACGCGCCATTGTGACCGCGTCTTCATTGCTGACCAGTTCCACCCGGTCGACCAGTGACAGGTCCAGCGCACCGGGAATAAAACCGGCGCCGATGCCCTGGATCTTGTGCGGTGCGGGTTGCGGGGTTTCGCCGGCCAGGGTCTGGGTCATGATCGGACTGGCGGTGGGTTCGACCGCGACCGCGGTGATGGCCTTGCCACAGGTGTGCTTGATATATCGGGTGATGCCGGTGATGGTACCGCCGGTACCGACCCCGGACACCAGGACGTCGATGTTGCCATCGGTCTGGGTCCAGATCTCGGGGCCGGTGGTTTTTTCGTGGATAGCGGGATTGGCCGGATTCTCGAACTGCTGCGGCATGTAATACCGGTCGGGATCGCTGGCGACGATGTCCTCGGCCGCCTGGATTGCCCCTTTCATGCCTTTGGCCGCTTCGGTCAGCACCAGTTTCGCGCCGAACGCTTTCAGCACCTTGCGCCGCTCCAGGCTCATCGATTCCGGCATGGTCAGGGTCAGCTTGTAGCCGCGCGCCGCGCACACGTAGGCAAGCGCGATACCGGTATTGCCGCTGGTCGGCTCGACCACCTCGATGCCCGCCTTGAGCAAGCCCTTCTCTTCGGCGTCCCAGATCATCGCCGCGCCGATTCGGCATTTAACCGAGTAAGCCGGATTACGGCCCTCGATCTTGGCCAGTACGGTGGCCTTGTCCGCGGCCACCACGCGGTTCAGACGCACCAGCGGCGTGTTGCCAATCGACAGCGAGTTGTCATTGAAATAAGCCATAGTCGGTTTCCCCGGGAACGATCCCGCTGTTTCAGAGTTTCGGGATTACGCGTTCGCCGAACATGCGGATATCGGCCAGCGCTTCGGCCTGCGGTGGTCCGCCGGGCTGACGCATACGCAGCATCACATAGTCAGGCTGGATTGCTTCTTTCCACATCTGCAGCTGCTCCAGGCATTGTTCCGGCGAACCGGCGATCAGGCGCTCCCGGGCGGCAATCTCGAAGCTCAGCTGCTCGGGTTTGCTGATGTCTTTGATGTGTTCGTCCTGGACATAGGCGCCGTAGTGGTAGTACCAGCGGTGGGTGATCATGGTGGGCTCGCTTTTCGCCACGCAGGCGGCCCAGTCTTCGCCGATCACGCAGTCGCGCATGAGCACGATATACGGCTTGCGGCCGTGTTTTTTTGCTTCGGCACGGTACTGTTGAGCGTAATCCTTGATGACCGTCAGCGACTGGATCGGATCGGCGATCCAGCCGTCGCCCATACGCCCGGCGCGGTCCAGCCCGGCCGGCACCCAGCCGGCCAGCCAGATCGGCGGTCCGCCATCCTGGTAGGCTTTCGGCGTGACGCGCACGTTGTCAATGGTGTGGTACTTGCTGTCGTAGCTGAACGGTTCGCCGGTCCACGCTTTACGCAGGATCTCGACACATTCCTCGGTACGTCGCGCGCGCTGCTTGACCGGCACGCCAAAGGCGTCGAAATCATGCGGTTGGTAGCCGATACCGACTGCCGCGACCATGCGGCCGCGAGTCGCCTGATCGACGACCGCGATATCTTCAGCCAGGCGGATGGGGTGGTAGAGCGGCGCCAGCAACACACAGCTACCGACCTTGATGCGCTTGGTGCGCATGCCGATCATGCCGGCCATCAGGACCGGCGACGGCAGGTAGGCGTCTTCCTGTTGATGGTGCTCGGTAAAAAAAAAGCCATCGAAGCCAACGGCCTCACACAGTTCGGCCTGTTCGACGAGTTCATCGATGACCCCGGCAATGTTCTTGCCATCCGGTGGGTCCTGGGTACACGGGAAATAGCCTACGGGCAGCATCACTCAGTCTCCGGCGCGAGGTGTGGGGCCCGCAATCTTCTCAAATCTTCCCGACACCGACCAGCGCGGCCATGGATCTCCGCCGGCGCATTCAGCGCGCGTCCTTACACGCGCGCCGTTGACCGATACAGGATAACGCTGCCGATCACGGCCGACAGCAGTGATCCGACCAGGACCCCGACGCGGGTCGCGGCAAGATTATTGAAGCCGCCGTGCTCAAAGGCCAGGTTGCCGATAAACAGACTCATCGTGAAGCCAATGCCGCACAACACCGCGATACCGTAGAGCGAGGCCCAGTTGGCGCCCTCTGGCAGGCGCGCCCAGCCCATGCGGATCGCCAGCCAGCAGCTCACGAATACGCCGAACTGCTTGCCGAAGAACAGGCCGCACACGATGCCGAGCGGCACGCCCGCGAATAAGATGCCGGCATCGAGGCCGAGCAGCGGCACGCCGGCATTGGCAAACGCAAAAACGGGCAATACCAGGAACGCCACCCACGGGTGCAGGGTGTGTTCCAGCCAGGCGAGCGGTGAATGGCCGTCGGCATCGTCCTGCAACGGCACGCATAGCGCCACCGCGACCCCGGCCAGGGTGGCGTGCACTCCGGACTTGAGTACGCACACCCAGATCACCAGGCCGATCAGCGCATAGGGCGTAATCGAACGCACGCCGGCGCGGTTCAGGCCGATCAGCAGTGCCAGTCCGGCCAGCCCGGAGAACAGCATCGGCGGCGACAGGTCGGCGGTATACCACACCGCGATCACGACCACCGCGGCGAGATCGTCGAAAATCGCCAGCGAGGTCAGGAACACCTTGAGGGTGACCGGCACGCGGCTGCCAAGCAGCGACAACACCCCAAGCGCAAAAGCAATATCGGTCGCGGCCGGGATCGCCCAACCGCCCAGAGCCAGGGGATCGCGCCAGTTGAACGCCGCGTAAACCAGCGCCGGCACGATGAAGCCACCCGCTGCCCCTACCGCTGGCAGCATGATCTGGGCGCGCGTGGCGAGTTCACCGACGACCATCTCGCGCTTGATTTCGAGCCCGACGAGAAGGAAGAAGATCGCCATCAGCCCATCGTTGATCCACAGCAGCAACGGTTTGTTGATCCCCTGGCCGTCGAGAGTCACGCTCAGACGCAGTTCCAGCAGTGCGTCGTAGTAAGGCGCCAGCGGTGAGTTGGAGCACACCAGCGCGGCCGCGGCCGCGCCCATCAGAACGATGCCGGCCGCGGCCTCGAGGCGCAGAAAGTCGCGAAATGCGGAGATCACCATAACGGTCGAGGGTGACCGCAATAGCACAGCCGATCAAGCCCGTTGCACGCCACGGCCGCTCGACATAGCGTCACGTTTGGCGACCCTGGATCGTCTGACTGAATAACAATCCTGGATAATGACCCGGCCAGCCCATCGGCATCCCCATCATGATGAATCGAGACGAACTGTTTGCCGCCCAGCGCCACCGCCTGTTCGGTATCGCCTACCGTATGCTCGGCAGCGTCGCTGACGCCGAAGACGTGCTGCAGGACAGCTGGCTGCGCTGGCGCGAAAAGAGCGCGGCCGACATCGACAACCCCGGCGCCTACCTGACGCGCATCGTGACCAGTGTCAGCATTGACGCGCTGCGTCGCGCACAGCGCCGGCGCGAAACCTACAGCGGGCCGTGGCTACCCGAACCGCTCGACCTCGATGCCGTGCACAACGATGATGGCGCCGCTCACCTGGCGCTGGCTGAAACCCTGTCAACCGCACTGCTGGTGATGCTCGAAGATCTCACCGCCAAGGAACGCGCGACGTTTATTCTGCGTGAGGCATTCGGCCTGAGTTTCGACGAAATCGCGGCCTGCCTCGACGCCAGACCCGCGACCTGTCGCCAGTGGGCGAAGCGCGCGCGCGACCGGCTGGGTGCGGTCGACTGGCGCAACCGTGGCGTTCAGGCCGAACGCGAACTGCTGGAACGCTTCGTGGTGGCCATGGCCAGCGGTGAGCCTGCCACCATGGTCGCGCTGCTGGACGCGCAGGTCGAGCTGATCGGCGACGGTGGCGGCAAGGTTGCTGCAGCCAGCAAACCGCTGCATGGCGTGCACGCCGTGAGCCGCTTTCTGGGCGGGCTGGCAGCGCGCAACGCAGCCCAGGTCGAAACCCGCCTCGATGCTGGGGATATTTCCGGGCGCTGGATTCGCCAAACGCACCAACGCGTCCATTCGCATCCTGATGCTGACGGAAAGGCACTTTTCACCGTTATCGAAAACGTCGAAAACCTGACGATTGACCAGCAGGCCGACTTGTTGCTCCTAATGGAAAAGCCTTCGGGCAACCAGCGACGCAATGGCTCACGGCAGGCCGTTCGGTTGATCACGCTCGCAGGAACCGATTTGGAAAGGGCTTGTCATGAAGGCCGTTTCAGGAAAGACCTGTACCATCGGCTCAGCGTGTTGAAAATGACGCTGCCGCCGCTCAGGGATCGCAAGGATGACGTGCCGCTGCTGGCTGACTTCTTTGCGTCCCAATACAGCATCCAAAACAGGGGGGCTATTTTTCGACTGCCCGACGAGGTTCAACCCTTCTCAGAAACTATGACTGGCCGGGCAATGTCTCGGAACTTAAGCGGTCCATCAGGCGGTCCTTGGCGCCGGAGGTGACCCATTGGACCGAGAACCTGTCAACCTGGTGCACAACTCAGATGGGAACGCACAAACGCCCGTCCAGCACGACGACCATCGATGTGAAAGACGATGTGCGCCAGTTTCTGGAAAACAACCGGGACCTGCCCTTGAAAAAAGCCAAACAGCGCTATGCCATGCAGCTTGGCCGGATCATGAAAGCGGCCCTGGCCAAGACCCCCGGAAATTGCAAGAAAGCCGCAGGACTTTCTGAACATCAGCTATAAATCGATGCTGAACAAGGCGAAGGAATACCGATTGGTTTGATTGGTTGGTTTGTTGAATTGGTTCGTTGGTTGAACCGAACCTGTCGGCCAGAACAGGAAAGATTGATAAACCAGTTGAACCAATTTAACCAATAAAACGAATGCAAAACAAATGAACCAAAAAAAACTAAGGATTCAACTTCTGCCCTGGTTCTAAAACGATAAACCTACAGCCTTAAAACTAAAGGAGTTGGAAAATGTCTTCCCAACCCCATACCCATGGATCCCAAATACATCATCGATCTCGTCATCAAGCGGCGCTGGATTGTGATGGTTCCGTTTTCCTGGCGATGATCATGGGTATCTATTTCCATCAAGCTTCCAAGAGTCTATGAAGCCAGCACACTGATTTTGATTCAACCCCAACGGGTTCCGCAGAATTATGTACGATCAATCGTTTCAACAGATCCCGGTGAACGAATCAGACGTTATCCCAGCAGGTGCTGAGCCGAACCAATCTGGAAAAGCTTATCAATGAATTTAAACTTTTTCCAAGATACATGAAGATATGGCAAAACACATACGTGAAGATAAGCTTGAAGACCTTGAGAGAAAGGAATTGATATCAATGTTTCAAGAGACAGGGAGGAAATGATGCATTTTCTATCTCATTCAGGGATAAAAATCCTGAAACCGTGATGAAGGTGACCAATGCACTGGCGTCATACTTTTATAGATGAGAACTTAAGAGCTCAGAGAAGCACAAGCGGTTGGAACGAGTGACTTTCTAGATGATCGAACTTCAAACATGAAAACCGGACATCGACTTGAAGAAATGGAAGGCAACTTAAGAACTATACAAACAACCCTACATGGGTGAGCTCCCTGAACAACTCGATAACTAACCTACGTATACTTGACCGAATGCAGACCAACGACTGATCTACAGACAACGCTATCGGTGAAGCAAAAAAAGGCTTGTGCGCTTAAAAATACGCCCAATCAGTTGCTTCAAGAACAGCAATTCACAATGATTTTTGACTAGAATATTCAGAGTGAGTCCAACGATATTGATCATCTAAAATACCATTTAGAAAACCTCCTTAGTCGCTAACAGAACGGAACATCCGGATGTTGTGAGGTTGAAAAAAAGAATCTGTGAACTGGAAAAACAGGCTCAAAATGAATCCGCCAGCTTAGAAGAGGCTGAAGAGCCTCAATGTAGAATTCGATATGCCGCAAATTGATTTTCAGGCGGTTCAATTAGAGGAACTCAAGTCCTCCCTGGTACAACGCAATCGTGAGATGGATGAGATCAATGCTCAAATTGAAAAATATAAAATACGTGTCGAAGATACCCCTCGCCGGGAACAAGAGTTGCTGTCAATAAAACGGGATTACGATAATTTAAAACAATCATACCAATCATTGCTACAAAGAAAGTTGGAGTCAGAAATCGCTGTAAACATGGAAAGGCGCCAGAAGGGGAACAGTTCGGGGTTGTGGACAAGGCTGTGTTGCCGGAAAAGCCGATCAGCCTAATTTGAAAAAAATATTTTCTTACTATCCTTAGCCTGCAGGGCTTGGTATCGGCGGTGATTATTATTTTTATGCTGGAATACGTGGATACCTCTTTCAAACGGCCAGAAGAAATTGAGAAAGAATTGAAGCTGCCTGTTTTGTGCACTTTACCGCAAATGATAGATGCCGGACGTAAGCGATTCATGCAGATTGAAAAAACAGCATTTTTGCCTTCTGTGCTTTATCGATGATTGTTGCCACCGTTTTTGCGCTGTTGGCATTAAAAGGCGTAACAGATTTTATGGGTATGCTTAAACATATAATTACATAGTTTTCCAACCAATTAACTTTTTAAAAAACAACCCTGATAAATATGAAATCTAATATAAAAATAATTGTAACTTTGTTATAAACACGCCGAGTATAGGGAAAACTAATGGGAAAAGTCCACGATGCCCTTGAGAAGGTCAAGAGAAATAAAGATATGGGAATCATTGAACCTTCTAAACCGCCACAAAGTGAAGATACCAAATCAGACTATGCTGTCCTAAAGGCGGCAATCACCCAACATAGGCAGGAACATGAAAAGGTGCTTTTGGACCCATCCCTGGTTGCTTATCACGGTAACACATCCAGTGTAGAGGCGGAAATATTTAGAATTTTGAGGACCAACATCCCTCTTTCCCGAAAGTTGGTAAACCGCCTCGGTCCATCATGGTGACCAGTGCGATACCCGGTGATGGAAAATCCTTTGTTGCTTCAAACCTCGCTATCAGCATTGCCCAGGGCATAGAAGAATATGTGCTGCTCCTGGATTGTGATATGAGAAGATCAACCATCCATAGACGCTTCGGATTTAATGGCGAAATCAATGGGCTGAGTGATCATTTGGCCAAGGGGCGCCCATTGTCTTCACTGCTCAAAAAAACCGAGGTCGATAAAACTAACGTTCTACCGGGAGGCCCGATTCAAGCAGATATCAGGTTGATTCTTTCCAGCAAGGCAATGAAAGCATTGTTGAAAGAAACCGTGAGTCGCTACAGCGACCGCTACATTATTGTCGATTCACCGCCCCCTCAGTTGACGGCTGAGACGACCGCGCTGGCGAACTATATCGACGGGATAGTTATTGTTGTGAAATTTGGGTCTACGCCAAAACAGATGGTCAAAGATCTTGTAGAGAAGTTGGGTAAAGAAAAATTAATCGGTGTCGTCTTCAACGGCTATCACGTGCCGGTTACCGAGCGTTACGGGTATGGACGATATAACCGAT
>CALOBG010000139.1:0-6281 GCA_942490995.1 uncultured Gammaproteobacteria bacterium | reverse complement strand
GATCAACCTGAGCTCACGGCAATTTCGCGCCGACGACTTCGTCGGCGATGTCGAGCGCCTGCTGGTTGCCCATCGCATGCCGCCGCACCGGGTGGTTTTTGAGATCACCGAACGTACCGTCATCGAAAACGTCGAAACCGCGATCGACACCATGGCCCGGTTGCGGCGGGTCGGGATCCGCTTCGCCATCGATGATTTCGGCGTCGGGTACTCGTCGCTGTCCTATCTCAAGCGCCTGCCTATAGACCAGCTCAAGATCGATCGTTCGTTCGTGGCGGATATCGGTCGCGACCAGAACAACGAAGTGATCTGCCAGACGATCATCGCCATGAGCCAGCACCTCGGGTTGCAGACCATCGCCGAGGGGGTGGAAACCGCCGAGCAGTTCGAGTTTCTTGCGCGGCTGCGCTGCAATCGCTACCAGGGGCATCTGTTCGCGCCCGCCGGCACGGAAAAAGCGTTCCTCCGCTATCACGCGGCGCGTGCGCAGTTTTAACTCCTCGCAGGCAGCGTCGTGTGATCCGAATATTGCAATGCCGGGTGCGAATCACTAGCCTGCCCTGACCACCCGTGCCAGGAGTAGCCCGATGCGTACCATGATCGATCACCTCGACATCAAGTTGCCAATCTGGAACGCCGGTATGGGTGGCGGTCTGGCCGGCGCCGAACTGGTCGCCGCGGTCAACGCCGCGGGTGGTTTCGGCGTACTCGGTACGGGCGCGATGCCGGCAGCCATGGTCACCAGCCTGATCGAAACCACGCGACGGCTGACCAGGCGGCTCGATCGGCGCCAATATTATCCTGCCGATGTCCGATGGCAGTGACATCGAAGCCTGCTTTGACGCGCGCGTTGAAGCACTGGTGCTGTTCTGGGGCGACGTACAGCCCTACGTCGCTGATGCGCACAAGCGCAAAATGTATGTGGTTGCGCAATGCGGCGGCGCCGACGACGCGGCCGCGGCGGCCGATGCCGGCGTCGACGCGGTCATCATCCAGGGCACCGAAGCCGGCGGCCATGTCAAGGCCAGCGCGGCGCTGCGCGAGACCCTGGCGGCGGCGCGGGCCAGCCTTGGCAAACTGCCAATCATCGCCGCCGGCGGCATCGCCAGCGGCGCCGGCATCGAAACAGCGCTGAGCCAGGGTGCCGCCGCGGTGTCGCTCGGCACCCGTTTTCTCGCCAGCCACGAGTCGCGCGCGCTCGGCGACTACAAGCAACGCCTGGTCCGCGCCGCTGCCGAAGACACCGTCATGACCAAGCTTTATGACATCGGCTGGCCCGACGCCAACCACCGCGTGATCCGCAACGATACCTACAATGCCTGGGAGGACGCCGGCAAACCGCCGCCTGGACAACGCCCCGGGGAAGGCGACGAGATCGGCCGCTTCGACAGCGGCGACGGGATGGTCGGTATCCCGCGCTACGCGGTCTATCCGCCGGCGGTCGGCTTCGACGGCGATCTTGAGGCAGCGCCGCTATATGCCGGAGAATCCGTCAGTGCGATCGCGGCGGTTGAACCGGTCGCGGAGATCATGACGCGCCTGCTCGACGAACTGCGCCGCGCGGCGGCCTGAAACCATCGCCCCGCGGACGCTGTGCCACGGTCGGCAGTCCGGGTAACCAAGTCTTAAACTGGAATTTGTAATGCGTGTAACCCAACCCCTGCAACGGAATCTGCAGCAGATCCCCAATCAAATCGCCACTATCGACGGCGAGCGTCAACATACCTGGGCAGAACTCGTCGATCGCATCGCACGACTCGCCGGCGGACTCAGGCGCCTCGGCCTCACCAGCGGCGACCGCGTCGGCATCGTGGCGCTCAATTCCGATCGCTACATGGAAGTGGTTTACGCCACGCCGTGGGCCGGTGGCGCGATCGTACCGGTGAATTATCGCTGGTCGGCGCCCGAGATCGCATTTTCTCTGAACGACTCCGGCACCCGTGTACTGTTCGTCGACAGCACGTTCTGGCCGCTGGTTGCCGAACTGCGCCCGCTCGTCGACCACGCCCTGACGGTGATCGCGGTCGATGATGCCCTCGATGGCCACGACGCGACGCTCGAAGGGCTGGTCGCGGCCAATGAGCCGGTTGAAGAGTACGTCAATGGCGCGGACGATTTATCCGGCATTTTTTATACCGGCGGCACCACCGGGCGCTCCAAGGGCGTGATGCTGACCCACGCCAATCACGTCAGCAACACCCTGCAGTTCGCCGCCATGATCGGCATGACCCCGGAGATGGTCTACCTGCACGCGGCACCGATGTTTCATATCGCCGATGCGTTGTATATCTATCTCGTTACCCATATCGGCGGGCAGCACATTTTTATACCGCGCTTCGAGGCGCGCGCCTGCGCCGCGGCGCTGCAGGACCATGCCGTCAGCGACACCATCCTGGTGCCGACCATGATCCAGATGCTGCTCGAGCTGCCGGAGTTTGCCAGCTTTGACCTGGGTCGTCTCGAACGCCTGTACTACGGCGCCTCGCCGATGCCGGAGGCGGTCGCCCATGACCTGATCAACAAACTCCCGAACGTCGCCGCCTACCAGCTTTACGGTCAGACCGAATCGGCGCCGTTGCTGACCGCGCTCGATTCGCGTTATCACGTTACCGACGGCCCGCTGGCCGGTCGTCTGCGCTCGGCCGGACGCGCGGTGCCGGCCACGGAACTGAAGATTGTCGATGAAAACGATCGTGAGGTACCGCGCGGCACGGTCGGCGAAATCGTCGCGCGCGGACCGAACATCATGCGCGGTTACTGGGGCCGGGAAGACCTCACCGCGGAAACCCTGCGCGGTGGCTGGCTGCACACCGGCGACGCGGCCTACATGGACGAAGGCGGTTTTATTTTTATCAGCGACCGTCTCAAGGACATGATCATTTCGGGCGGTGAAAACGTCTACTCGACCGAAGTCGAGAACGCCATGTACCAGCACCCCGATGTCGGTCAGTGCGCCGTGATCGGTATCCCGGACGAGCGCTGGGGCGAGCAGGTGCACGCCGTGGTGGTGCCGCGGGCTGGTGCGAATCCCGCCCCGGAAGCGCTGATGGCCCACTGTCGCAAGCTGATCGCGGACTACAAGTGCCCGCGCTCGATCAGCTTCCGCGACGAACCGCTGCCGTTGTCAGGTGCCGGCAAGGTCCTCAAAACCGAACTGCGCAAGCCGTTCTGGGCGGACAAAGATCGCCAGGTAAACTAGCTACCGCTGTTCGCTCTTGGCGCTGCGGCCAGCGCCTGTCGTTCAGCCGCCGTCGGCCAGCAGTACGCGCAGCTCGTCGATGCGTTTGCGCGCATCGTCATCGCCGAGAAACGGCCGCCCTTCATCGAGCGCGGCCTGCAGCTCATCGCGCGCCGCCGCATTGCGGCCAAGTTTCATCAGCGCCACGCCGATGTGGTAACGCACTTCCGGGCTGGTCGACGAACGCGCAAACGCCTCGCGCAGCATCGCCAGGCCCTCCTTGGGCTTTTCATTTTGCGTCAGTACCCAGCCGTAGGTATCGAGCACGCCCCAGGCGTCGGGCGCCAGCTCGTGGGCACGCTTGGCCGCCTCGACCGCCTGCGGGTCGCCAAGAGCGAGGTAAATCATGGCGAGGTTATTCAGCAGAACCACGCTTTCGTTACCGGCCGCGCGCAGACTTTCGTACTCGATACGGGCATCGCGGAATCGTTCGCGGCGCATCAAGGCTTCGGCGTACAGGGTTTTTGACAGCCCGTCGCTGGGATGATCGTCGAGCCAGGATTTCATCATCGCGAAACCTTCGTCGTCGGCATCGTTCGCGATCAGGGCGCCGAACAGGGTTCGCGCGGTGAGCGAATTCGGCGCCACCTGGTAGGCTTCGCGATACAGCCCTACCGCCTCGTCGATGGCGCCTTCGGCCATGCGCAGGTCACCGCGTTTGACCTGCAGGGCCGGGGTTTCGCCGTGTCGGGCAACCGCGGCCTCCAGGATCGAGCGAGCGTTGTCGAAATCTTCGAGACGGATCAGCACTTCCGTTTTCAGGATCGCCGCCTTGAGGCTGGCCGGGTTACCCTGCAGGGCCTTCGTCAATGACCACAGCGCTCCGCTCAGATCCTTGATGTCGAGCTGGGCCAGCGCTACCGAAGTGAGCAGATCGGCATCGAACTGGGCGTCCTGGACAGCGTGGCGATACTGCACCTTGGCATCGTCCACGTCGCCGAGCGCCGCATAAATGTTGCCGGCCGTAAAGGCGGCCCGCGGCTCCTCCTGGAAACGTTTGACGAATTCGTAAACCGAGTTGCGGACTCGATCGCGGTCCTCGCCCTGGCTGAGAAAGGCCTGCAGCTTGAGACTGTGTGCCTCGAACGAATCCGGCTTGACCTCGAGGACTTTGGCGATCCGTTCACCCGCCTCGCGGCTTTCGCCCTGGTCCAGCAGGATCTGCGCCAGCTCGAGGCCCGCGTCAACATGAAACGGATGCATGTCAAGCAGCGCGCGATACTGCACTTCGGCCGAAGCGGTATTGCCTTCGAGCTGGTCAAGACGGGCGAGATTGAGGCGTGGCAGGATCAGCTCCGGGTCGATGGCGGTGGCCAGGCCAAGCTCGTCGCGGGCCGCGGCTGTTTCGCCGGCGGCGAGAAAGATTGCACCGGCGACGTTGTGCACCCCGGCATCGTCGGCATGCTGACCGAGCAGAGCGCGGATGGTTTTGATCGCCTCGTCCATGCGTTCGAGCTTGACGTAGACGCGCGCAAGCTGGATCTGCGCCTCGGGCAGGAACGGAAATTTCTCCACGAACCAGCTCAGTTCCTTCAGCGCTTCTTCGGGTTTGCCGGCATCGAGGCGGGTCATCGCCAGGCGTATACCAAGGCCGGCCAGGTTCGGAGCAACCTCGAACGCGGCCTCGTAATGGCGTTCGGCGGACTTGTAATCGCCTTTCGAACGATACGCCTCGGCCAGCATGGACAAGGCGCTGGGATCGCGCGGCAGCGGCGTATTCGGACTCGGACGGTAGACCCGGATCGCCCGTTGCCACTCACCGAGCCCGATATAGGAGGCGGTCAGGTAGCGCATCGCGCCGGGATGGCCGGGCACGCGTTTGAGATACGTCGTGAGCTGCGCCACCGCCTCCTCGTAGTTTTCTTCGAAATAGGCAACCACGCCGAGCATCAACGCGGTGTTGGTCAGCTTCTGGCGCACCTCGTCCTTGATCGAACGGATGTCATCGGCGCTCTCGCGCAACAGCTCGCGACCTTCCTCGGCCTTGCCTTCGCGGAACAACAACAGGGTGCGAAGATAGATGGTCTCCAGCGAGTTGAGACCGAGATCGCGGGCTTTGTCGAGGTCTTCCCTGGCTTTCTCGGACTCACCCAAGTCCATCCACAGGGCCGCGCGCGCGGCCAGCGCGCGGTCCGAAGTCGGGCGCAGTTCCAGCGCTTTGGCAAATGCCGCCAGTGCCGGGCGCGGCTGGCCGAGGTCACGGTGGGCAAGCGCCTTGAACAGCCACACATCGAAAGAATCGGGCGCCAGGCCGATCGCCTGGTTGAGCAGCTTGTCGGCCTTGCCTTTTTTGCCGCGCCCGAGTTCGAGCTTGGCGCGCTCGATCAGGGGCCGTGGGTCGACCGGCAACAACACGCCGGCGGCGAGATAGGATTGTTCGGCCAGCTTGGCATTGCCGAGCATGGCATAGGCGCTGCCCTGCAGGATGTGCAGTTCACCGTCAACGGCCGGTTCGTGTCCGTTCGGAACGATACCGGTGATCACCCGCTCCGGCTGCGCCAACTCCATGAATGCGCGCGCCAGCGGCACCAGAATGAGGTTCTCGTCGCCACCGAGACTCAGGGCCATCTCCAGTTCCTTGACCGCCGCTTCGGGTTGGTCCTCGCGCAGCAGGGTTTCCCCGAGCAGGATCCGCGCCGGCAGGTTTTTCGGGTTCTGCTGCAGCGCGTTGCGCAACTGGATCGCCGCCGCCGGCAGCCCGTCGTCCTTATAGTGCTGCAGGGCCTCCTCGTAGAAGCGCTGGGAGCGCTCGCGGTCAACGGCGGCGCCGGCCATGGCCGGCCACAGGACGAACACCACGGCGGTCAGCAGCACGCGGGCGCGGGACGGATAGCGATATCGATTCATCATGGCAGCGGATTATAGAAGTGCTGTAGGCATTATTCAGGACGACAATGGTTAGCAAGTGTCAATTGGACACGCTTACGACGTTATCGGCCAGCGCCACGCCGACTGATGCCGTGCTTGAGCACCCACTGTCGACCCCCGCCGGCGCAAGCAGCAAGGCGACGGCAGCGCCAGTTCAGACCCTGCCCCTGACGGT
>CALOBG010000138.1:0-25093 GCA_942490995.1 uncultured Gammaproteobacteria bacterium | reverse complement strand
ACTTCCGCGCGGGCATGCACGCCGAGTTCAGCGGCGCCGCGGTCGAGCAGGCCAGCGCCCGCGCCGAACTGGTCACCCACGCGCTGGCCGCCGCACTCGGGGTGCTGGTTCTGATCTACCTGGCCGTGGGTCGCGCGCGCTACCTCGCGCTGATCCTGTTCAACGTGCCGTTCGCGCTGGCCGGGGGGGTCGCCGCGGTGTGGTGGAGCGGTGGCATCGTCTCGGTCGGCTCGATCGTCGGTTTCGTCACCCTGTTCGGGATCACGGTGCGCAATTCGATCATGCTGGTTTCCCATTACGATCACCTGGTACGGGTCGAGGGCGCGCGGTGGAACCTCGACACCGTCCTGCGCGGCGCGCGCGAACGCCTGCCCGCGATCCTGATGACGGCCCTCGTCACGGCGCTCGCCATGCTGCCGCTGACCATCGACAGCGACAACCCGGGGCGCGAAATCATGGGGCCGATGGCGGCGATCATCGTCGCCGGCCTGCTGTCATCAACCCTGCTCAACCTGCTGCTGATGCCGGCCCTGCTGTATCGCTACGGGCGCTTCGAGGAGCCGGCTGGCGACCGCGCTTAACCCGACAGCGATGTAAATTGCATCGAATTCGCGTATCGTCCCGCCCGGTGCGTGCCGCTCCGGGACGCACCGAACTGGCACCACTTTCCGCGACAGGGTACGAGCATGCGAACAGCGCCGATCGATTCCGGCTACGCCTGGCTGCGTCTGGCTGCGTGCCTGGGCCTGACCACGGTCGGCAGCGCCGGTATGTTTGTCGTGGTCGTCGCGCTGCCCGAGTTCCAGCACGATTTCGGCATTTCGCGCGGCGGCGCTTCGGTGCCGTATACGATGGTGATGGCCGGTTTCGGTCTCGGCGGGATCATGGTCGGGCGCGTCGTCGACCGCTTCGGCATCGTCCAGCCGTTATTCATCAGCATCATCGCGCTCGGCTTGAGTTACGTGCAGGCCGGCTACAGCGGTTCGGTACTGGTGTTCAACCTGGCCCATGCGCAGATCGGCTGTTTCGGCTGTGCGGCGGTGTTTGCCCCGCTGATCTCGGATATTTCCAAATGGTTTACCCGTCGTCGCGGGCTTGCGGTGGCGATCTGTGCGTGCGGCAACTATGTGTCCGGCGCGCTGTGGCCGTCGTTGATGCACGACTTGATGCAGGACATCGGCTGGCGCGATACCTATATGGCAATCGGTGTGATCAGTGTTGCGCTGATGATGCCGTTACTGCTGCTGCTTAATCGCCGCCCGCTCGGTGACAACCAGATCGTCGGCAGCGGCGGTTCAGCCGGGACCCCGGAAATGCTCGGCCTGACACCGAACACCCTGCTGGCCCTGCTATGCGTGGCTGGCGTCGGTTGCTGCATGGCGATGGCCATGCCCCAGGTACACCTGGTGTCGCTGTGTGGTGATCGCGGTTATGGCGCTGCGCGCGGCGCGCAGATGCTGTCGGTGATGCTCGGCTTCGGCGTCATCTCGCGCCTCGGTTTCGGCTTCGTCTCCGACCGCCTCGGCGGCCTGCGCACCATCCTCATCGGTTCGTCCCTGCAGTGCATCGCGTTGCTCATGTTCCTGCCGGCCGATTCACTGACTTCGCTGTATATCGTGTCGGCGATGTTCGGCTTGTTCCAGGGCGGTATCGTGCCGTGCTACGCGCTCATCGTGCGCGAATATTTTCCCGAATCCGAGGCCGGTGGCCGGCTCGGCGTGATCATCCTTGCCACGCTGGTCGGGATGGCTTTCGGCGGTTGGGGTTCGGGTGCGATATTCGACTGGACCGGTTCTTACACCGCGGCTTTCATCAACGGGGTCGGCTGGAACCTGCTCAATATTTCGATCGTCGTATTCCTGCTGTCGCGGGCACGGGCGGCGATGCATCCGATCGCCGGCGGCATGGCGCCGCACGGCGCGGCCTGAAGCGGCGCCCATGTCAGCCTCCGTGCCTGCCGGCCGACGCCGGCTGATGGCCGTGCCGGGCTTCGCCCTGGGTCTGGCCGCCGCGTTTATCGCCGCGGTGGCGTGGGGTATACAGCTACCGCTGGCCAAGGATGCGTTCGTTGCCGTCGACCCGTTTACGATCACCGCGGTGCGTTTCCTGGTCGCCGCGCTGTGCCTGATCCCGGTACTGGTGTGGCGCGAAGGTTGGCGGGCGATGTCCTACCAGGGCTTTGCGCTGACCGCCACCGCCCTCGGCGTGGTCGGTATGTGCGGTTCACCGATGCTGGTTTTTCTCGGCATGTCGATGTCGCGCGCCGAGCATGCGGTGGTTATCGTAACCCTGCAGCCGGCGATTGCCGCCCTGACGCTGTGGCTGCTGCGCCGGCGACGACCGGCGAACTTCACCCTGGGCTGCATCGTGGTCGCGTTCATCGGCGTGGTGCTGGTGGTGACGCGCGGGGTATTCGGCTTCAGCGAAACGCCACGGCAGATGCTCGGTGACGCCATCGTGGCACTGGGTGCGGCCTGCTGGGTGGTATACACGCTCGGCATCGGCCGCCTCGGTGGCTGGTCGATCTGGCGTATTACGGTGCTGACCATGCTCCCCGGTGCCCTGGCTACCACCGCACTGACGGTGGTGTTGATCGGCGTCGGCACGCTCAGTATGCCGCGCGCGGCCGCCGTCGCCGGCGTCGGCTGGGAACTGGCTTACCTGACCTTCATCGGCGTGTTGTTCGCGATGCTGGCGTGGAACTTCGGTACCCGCCGTATCGGCGCCATGAACGCGACCCTGCTGATCAACGTCATGCCGGTGTCGACGTTTGTCTATCGCGCCGTGCAGGGCTATCCGATTGCCGCTGTCGAAGTCGCCGGCGCGGTGCTGGTCATTGCCAGCCTGATGGCCAACAACCTTTACCTGCGCGCCATGCACCTGCGCGGACTACGTCACCGCGGCGGGCCGTGAACGCGGCGCCGGGCGGATCGGCTGCTTCAGTTCGCGAGCTGTTCGAGAGCGGTTGTGATGCGCAGCGCGGCGTCTTCCAGTTCGGCTCGGGCGGGTGGCGTGTAATAGCGGTCCGGCAGTTTCCAGCGAAATCCGTCTTCGCTGTAGCGGGGGAAAACGTGCAGGTGGACGTGGAATACGGTCTGCCCGGCGACCGCACCGTCGGCCAGAAACAGGTTGATGCCCTCGCATTTGAGATCGCTGTGGCGGATTGCCGCGGCGATGCGCTGGCCGACGCGAAACAGTTGCGCGCCGGTCTCGGCCGGTAGTTCGGCGAGCGAACTCGCCGCAACGTTGGGTATGACGAGGACATGACCAGCGGTGATCGGCTGGATATCCATGAACGCGGAGACCAGTTCGTCGCGGTAGACGAACGCCGCCGGCAGTTCGCCGGCCAGTACCCGGCTGAACACGGTATGGGGGTCGAAACCGCCGCGCTGAACGGCATTGCGTTTGTCATCGCTATGCATCGGATGCGTTCCTGGTCAGTTGAAATACGGTTTCTGTTGCTGCTTCGCCTTTGACCTCGGCGTTGCTGGTGGCAAGCCTGCGCAGCGACCAGGCGTGACCGTAGAGGTTTTCGATTTCCGCTTGCGTGACCACGAACGGTGGCGCCGAAATGCGGTTCTGATCGTAGTCGACCGTGATCAGCAGCATGTGGGTGCCGGGTGCACAGGGTGTTCAGGCGGCCGGCGTAGGCCCGCCGCTGATCGGGATCGAGCGCGATCAGCGCGGCCCGATCGTAAACCGCGTCGACGTGACCGAGTACCGCTTCGTCGAGCGCAAAAAAGTCACCGCACAGCAACTGTAGTTGCGGCGCGCTGTAACAGTCCATGCCGGCAAGCGTACGTCGTTGCGGGACCAGGGCGCGCTCGGCAAAAAAGTCCGCCACCGCGATGGCGCTGAGTTCAATGCCGACCAGCTCGTAACCCGCCTCGCGTAACCACACCAGGTCCAGCGATTTCCCGCACAAGGGCACAAATACGCGCGCGCCGGCAGCAACGCCGAGCGTGGCCCAGTGACCGACCAGCAGCGGATGCGGCCGGTCTTCGTGGAAGCCGATCTGATTGGCCGTCCACTTATCGAGCCAGAACGCCTGGTCCACGATAGCTGCCCGCGCTTAAGCCGCGGCGGTCAGCGCGGCGAGGAACAGTTCAAAGGCGGTGGCGGTGAACTGTTCCATATTGCGCTCGCGGTCGCCGTGCCCGGTTTCGATGATTCGCGTCATCGTCACCGGTCCGACCACCGCCAGGGCACTGATCCCGGGCGGGTGCCCGTAGGGTGTGCCGGCCGGGCCGCTGGCGCCGAGCTCGGCCAGGCCCCAGGTCGCGCGCAGGCGCTGCTGAATACTGGCCGCGCAGAGCTCGACATAGGCCGCGCTCAGCGGTTGTTGGGCGTCGATGGTCGCTTTGCTGAGTCCGAGCAGCTCACGGCGCGCGCGCAGGGTGTAGATCACCGTGCCGCCGAGATAGTAGGCCGAGGCCCCCGGTACCGCGAGCAGTGCCGCGGAGATCAGGCCGCCGGTTGACGATTCCGCGACAGCGACAGTCTGCTGGCGGGTCTTGAGCAGCTCAGCGATGGCGCTGGCCGCATTCAGGGTCATGGTCATGGTGAGCGGTATGCGATCATGCTGCGGAAGGAAATAACCAAGTGGACATTATGACAACTGCGGCGACGTCGTATCGCGCCTGGCGCTGCCATGCGTTCGGAGATTATCACGATCTGCGGCTGGAAACGGTGCCTGGTCGAGGCCCGGGCGCGGGCGAATTACTGATCGACAACCGTGCCTTCGCGCCGGGTTTTCCCGACATGCTGATGGTGCAGGGCGGCTACCAGCACAAACCCACGCTGCCATTCACGCCATGTTCGGAATTCGCCGGCGAAGTTATCGCCTGTGGGCCGGAGGTCAGCGGTTTTGCCGTCGGTGACCGCATCATGGGCACCCTGCGCGCAGGCGCGGCGGCCGCGCAGTTCATCGCGCGCGCCGAGGATTGCCTGGCCCTGCCGGCGAACTGGGATTTTGTCGCCGGCGCGGCTTTTCTGGTTGGCGGCAAAACCGCGTATGTCGGGCTTCTCGTGCGGGGCCAGATGCGCGCCGGCGAAACGGTGCTGGTGCATGGCGCCGGCGGTGGTGTCGGTCTGGCCGCGGTCGACCTCGCGAAACTGCACGGCGCGCGCGTGATCGCGATGGCGAATGGCGCGGAGAAACTGGCGGTCGCCACGGCACGCGGCGCCGACGCGGTGATCGATTACCGCGATGGCAGCTTTCGACAACAGGTCAAAGCTCTGACCGACGGTCGCGGCGCTGATCTGATCTACGACCCCGTCGGCGGCGACGTGTTCGACGAATCGATGCACGCGATAGCCCCGTTCGGCCGCCTGCTCGTGATCGGCTTCGCCAGCGGCCGCATTCCGAGTCTGGCCGTCAACTACGCGTTGATCAAACAGATCTCGGTAGTTGGCGTGCGGGCCGGCGAATACGGCCGCCTCGATCCGGCCGGCGGTCGTCGCGTGCAGGCTGCCCTGGCCGGCGTTGCCGACGGCGATCACCTGCGCCCCTATATCCACGCGCGTCTGCCGTTCACCGCCCTGCGCGAGGCGTTTGACGCCATTGCACGGCGCGAGGTGATCGGCCGCATCGTGCTCGAGTGCTGACAGCGGTGGCCGGCGCGGCGCCGCGGGCGGCAATCGTGATACCTTTTCCAGTCTTCCGCGGCGGCAGCCAGCCTGGCGTCGCGTCCCGCTAACTGGAGTCCCGCATGAGCCATCGCCTTGAATTCTTTTTCGATTGTTCCAGCCCGTGGACCTACCTGGCGTTCGAATCGGTGCAGACCGCGCTTGCCGACCTCGATGTCGAGATCATCTGGAAACCGATCCTGGTCGGCGGCATCTTCAATACCGTCAACCCGAGCGTGTACGCGTCGCGCGAGACGCCGGTGCCGGCCAAGGCCGCCTACATGCGCAAGGACCTGCAGGACTGGGCCGCCTTTGCCGGTCTGACCATCGGCTGGCCGGCGGTGTTTCCGGTCAACAGCGTGAAGGCCATGCGTGGCGCCATCGTCGCGCTCGAACACGACTGTCTGGTGCCGTATGCGCGAGCGGTATTCCGCCGCTACTGGAGCGAGCTGGAAGATATTTCCGAGGACGAAGTCCTGGCAGTGGTGGTGGCCTCGGTCGGCCTTGACGTCGACGGGTTTTTCCGCGCCATCAACAGCCAGCCCTACAAAGACCAGCTCCGTCACAACACCGAAGACGTTATCGCGCGTGGCGGTTACGGCACGCCGACCATGTTTCTCGATGGCAACGATATGTATTTCGGCAATGACCGCGTCGAGCTGGTGCGCTGGCGTATTCAACAATCCTGAACGAGGACCACCCGAACATGAGTACCGAACCGGTAAGCTTCGAGGTCACCGACGGCATCGCCGAGATCCGTTTCGACCGCGCCGATAAACACAATTCGCTGACCCTCGATATGTTCGAAGCGATTGCCGCTGCCGGTGCGGCACTGCGTGAACATCCGGCGGTGCGCGTCGCGGTGCTGTCCGGCAACGGCCCGAGCTTCTGCGCCGGTCTCGATTTCAGCCTGATGCGCGGCCTGCTCGGCACCGCCGGCGACGGCAACGCGGTTACCAAAAAGCTGCTCGGCACCGCCGGCGACGGCAACGCGGTTACCAAAAAGCTGCTCGGTCGCGCCGATGGCCCGGAAAACCTGGCCCAGCGCGTGGCCTACACCTGGAAAACCGCGCCGGTGCCGGTGATCGCGGCGATCCACGGCGTGGCGTTCGGCGGCGGGTTTCAGATCGCAATGGGTTGCGATATCCGCATCGCCGCGCCGACCGCGCGTTTTTCGATTATGGAAATGCGCTACGGACTGATCCCGGATATGTCTATCACCCAGACCCTGCCCGAACTGCTGGGCCGGGATGTGGCGCTGGAGCTGACCCTGAGCGCGCGTGAGTTCGACGCCGTCGAAGCCAAAACGCTCGGCCTGGTGACGCGCCTCGCCGATGACCCGCTGGCCGCGGCGCATGCGCTGGCGACGGATATCGCCGCGCGCTCACCCGAGGCCGTGCGCGCCTGCAAGCGACTGTATAACGAAGCCTGGCGCAGTGACGCTGCGCATGGCCTGGCCCTCGAGGAACGCCTGCAACTGGAACTGATCGGTTCGCGCAATCAGCGCGAAGCGGTGTCCGCCAGTCTGGAAAAGCGCGCGCCCGAGTTTGCCGAGGCCGGTAGCTGAGGGGCGCACATGGAAACGCAATTTTCCGAGGCAGATCGGGCTTTCCGTGACGAAGTGCGGGCTTTTTTCGCGAACAATTTCAGCGCCGAACTCGACGCCCGCCTGCGCGCCCCGGCAACCTACAAGGCGGCGCTCATCGAGTGGCAGAAAATCCTCTATCGCCAGGGCTGGATTGCACCCGGCTGGCCGGTCGAACACGGTGGCACCGGCTGGAGCGATACCGAGAAATTCATTTTCGACAACGAGCGCGCCGCGTTCGGGATCCCGGGCGTCAATCCGTTCGGCCTGAAAATGGTCGCGCCGGTGATCTATACCTTCGGTTCCGATGACCAGAAAAAGACTTTTCTGCCGCGCATCCTCGCCAGTGAGGACTGGTGGTGTCAGGGTTATTCGGAACCGGGGGCCGGTTCAGATCTGGCCGCGCTGACGACACGGGCGGTGCGCGATGGCGATGAATATGTAGTCAACGGCGCCAAGATCTGGACCACCAACGCGCACCTCGCGGACTGGATATTCTGCCTGGTGCGGACCAACAGCCTGGTCGAGCGCCGTCAGCAGGGCATCAGCTTCCTGCTCATCGACATGACCAGCCCGGGGATCACGGTCAACCCCATCATCAGCATCGATGGCCGCCATAGTCTCAACGAAGTGGTGTTCGAGGATGTGCGGGTGCCGATCGCGAACTGCGTCGGCGAGGAGAATCGCGGCTGGACCTACGCCAAGGCGCTGCTCGCTTACGAGCGCACCGCGATCGCCGGGGTCGCCGATTCCAAACGCGAACTGGCGTTGCTCAAGGAGCACGCCGGTCGCGAACTGCTTGACGGCAGACCGCTGCTCACCGATCTCGACTTCCAGCGCCGCCTGGGTGAAATCGAAATCGAGCTTATGGCGCTGGAATATACCGAACTGCGGGTGCTGGCCACGGTTGCGGCCGGCGGCTCGCCCGGTGCCGAGTCGTCGATCCTGAAGATCCGGGGCACCGAGGTGCAGCAATCGATCCAGACTTTACTGATGGACGTTGCCGGACTGTACGGCAGCGTGCTCGCCGACGGCGATGCCTGCGGGCATGATTTCGGCGACCGCGCGCGCGAGCGTTACATGTACGGCCGCGCGGCAACGATTTACGGCGGCTCTAACGAGGTCCAGAGAAACATCATCGCCAAGGCCATCCTCGGCCTCTGACAACGGCAGCCTGCCAGCAGGGACATGTCATGGATTTTTCACTGAACGAAGCGCAGACGCTGCTGCGCGACAGCGTCAACAAATACCTCGGCAACGACTATGGTTTTGCGCAGCGCCGCGCGAGTGCCGCTTCTGACCGTGGTTACAGCGCTGAGCAGTGGGCGCGATTCGCCGAGTTCGGCTGGCTGGCGGTGCCGTTTGCCGAACAGGCAGGGGGCTACGGCGGGCGGATTGAAGATTGCGCCGTGCTCGGTGAGTGCTTTGGCCGCGCCCTGGTCCTGGAGCCTTACCTCGCGACCGTGATGCTCACCGGGCGGCTGCTGGAACGCGGCGGTGCGCACGCGCTGCTGGGGACGCTGATGGACGGTAGCCGCCAGGGCGCGCTGGCCGCCCTGGAACGGCACAGCCGCCAGAATTTTACCGCGCTCGAAACCACTGCGACGCGTCGCGCCGGCGGCTACGTGCTGAGCGGAAGCAAGGCACTGGTGCTGAACGGCGCCAGCGCCGATGTGCTGGTAGTCAGTGCGCGCAGCGCCGGTGCGGCCCTGGACCGCAATGGCATCAGCCTGTTTATCGTCGACGGCTCGGCGGCCGGACTCGAGCGCACGGCGGTGCCGATGATGGACGGCAGCCGCGCCGCGAATCTGGTCCTCAACGATGTGCAGCTTGAGGCCGATGCCTGCCTGGGCGAGCCCGGTCAGGGTTGGGCGCTGCTGGAACCGGTGTTGCAGGAAGCGCGCATCGCGACCTGCGCCGAAGCGCTCGGGATCATCGATACCCTGCGCGAAAAAACCGTTGAGTACAGTCGTACCCGCAGCCAGTTCGGCACGCCGCTGGGCAGTTTCCAGGCCCTGCAGCACCGCATGGTCGATATGCTCATCGCCGCCGAACAGTCGCGCTCGATCCTGTATCGTGCGATCTGCGAATACCAGCAGGGCGAAGACAGCGCGCGCGCGACCATCGCGGCAATGAAATCCTGCTTTGCCCGCTACGGGCGGCTGGTCGGCGAGGAAGCGATCCAGATCCACGGCGGCATGGGCATGACCGACGAACTCGATATCGGTCACTACGTCAAACGCCTGATGGTACTGAACCAGTTGTTCGGCGATGCCGACAGCACCCTGCGCGAGTTCTGCGCAGCGTCCTACGCTGCCTGACGCGCTTCTGAAACGGAGGAGACGCAATGACCGCCTACGCCATGGTTGAACTGACCGTCCACAACCGCGAACAGATGGGCGAATATCTGGAAAAAGTCGGCGCAACCATCGCCGCGCACAACGGCCGCTACCTGATCCGGGGCGAGGCCAGCGCGATCCTCGAAGGCAGTGCCGGCCAGCATCCGCTCAAGGTACTGCTCGAATTCCCCGACCTGGCCACGGCGCGGCAGTGGTACGACTCGCCGGACTACCAGGCGATCATCGGCAATCGACTGGCCAATTCGACGGCCAATTTCCTGCTCATCGAAGGTGTCTGAAAGGGTGTCCGGAATGATCGGATACGCAGGCCACGAACCGGGTACGAAGTTTCCGCACCCTTAATTTAGGAACCTCATAAAAAATCCGCGCGCACCGCAGCCGTTTCCCGAGGGTCCGTAGGAACCGTCAGAAAAATGAGCGAGCATGCCCGCTGGCAAGGCGCGCGCCGTTCGAGAAGCGCAGTTTATATTTGATAAATGAGCATCGCAGAACGGTGCGCAACGCCGCCAGCGGGTAGCGCAGCCGTTTTTCTGGCGGTTCCTAGCGATCGGCAATCATCCTTACCACCGCGCGCAAATGCTGGTATTTCCATTCGCCGTCGATTTTGATGTAGTCGTCGTCGTAGCGTGCCGTCATCCAGATGTCCTTGTTGCCTTCGCTCTGGGTCCACGGCCCCATGATGTACCAGATGGCGGTGGCGCGATCACCGTTGACCTCGATGATCGGATTCATGATGTTGTGCTGTGAGAAACTGAACATGTCGCGGAAGTTCTGAAAAAGTTCGCGGATCGCCGCGTGACCTTTGGCGGTGCCGAAATCGGGGCTTTCCCAGATGCCGTCGGTGGCAAACAAACCCGTGATGCGGTCGGGGTTATGCATGTCGTCGCAGATTTCGCAATAACGCGCCTTGAGCTGTTTGATGGCTTCGATGTCTTCGAGGCGCGTGATGCGCTGTTCCAGATCGGTGGTGGTCATGATGGTGGTCCTGCCAGGTAAAAAACAGTTTCAGCGTTCGAGTAACACGCGCTCGGCGCCGGTCCGCGTTTGACAACACCCGCGCGGACACGATTTTTGCGCTCGTAAGCACAGCGTCGAATTCCGGGTCGGGACGCTGCAGGTGGGCGTTGAGAGACGCTTCGTCGGTCCACTTTTCGAGCAGGCGGATCTCGGTCGGGTCTTCGAAACTATGGCTGAAGGTGTATTCGATGTTGCCGGCGTCCGCCCGGCTGCGCTCGGCGCGGCCGACCAGGGCCGTCTTGATGCGCGCCAGTTCCGCGGCTGATTCGAGCTTGATCGTGCCGGTAATGATCACCATGTCGAGACCTCGTTGTTCCGGGCGAAGGTTCGTGCCGTGGATGGTGGCGCGTTCTGTCGCCGTGCGCCTGGTCAGGAAACCCGGCCGCTGAAGGTCAGCGGCCGCCCGAGACGCTCACTGCCCAGCGCGGGCAGGGCCTGATCGTTGCCCCATACCTGCGTGCCGGCGATATAAACGCTGTCAACGACGCCGTCAGAACGATTGACGAGTTGTTCGGCGCCGAGCACCTCGCGATAAACCATTCGGCGGTTGCTGGCGGTATCGTAGCCGGCCAGCGCATCGGGATTGATAATCGTCAGGTCAGCCTGCGCGCCGACCTCGATGGAGCCGACATCGATGCCGAAAAATTCCGCCGGGTCACGGGTCAGGCGTTTGACCGCCACAGCAACCCGCTCCAATGAGCGCCGCTGCGCGATCTGCAGGGTCAGCAGGTTGCTGTCAAAAAACGCCAGGTTGATCAGGTGCGCGCCGCTGTCGTTGAAGCCGGGCAGCGTGTATTCACTGAACAACATCTCCTCAAGTACGTCCGGACGGTCATTGCCGACCACGATGTGCCAACGGATGGCGCGGTCATAATGGCGTAGCAGGTGCAGGAAAAAGCCGGCTTCATTGAGACCGCCGGCAGTCGCCTCGAAGGCCTCGCGCTCGGCGTCGCTGCGCGCAGCCCCGCTGTCGCCGCCCTGGTGGCGCAGCAGTCGCTGATAAACCGCCGCGCCGTTGTCTCCGCACCATTCCGGTACCGGGCATTCGTCGATAAGCATGACCTTGAGGTCGCGCTGGAAAGTCGAAACGATGCGTTTGTCGTACCAGTCGCGCTCGAATTTGGCGACGTATTCGGGGTTGGAAAGAATCCGGCGGCGCCCGGCGGCGTCATCGACGTCGAGGGCCAGCAACGGACGGGTGGTTTCGAATTCTTCGAAAATCGGCGAAATCGCCCCTTCCGACCACAGCAGGAACGGCGTCGAAAGGACCTGGAAATGAAACTTGCCCTGCATCACCCAGGAGTTGAAAAAACGCGATAGCTGCAGGAACACCCGCCACACGCTGCGGTCGTGAACCAGATCGATAGCGGTAAGGGCCGAAGTGCGCAGCGGTTTGCCGTACAGACGGCCGCTGGTAAACAGGAATCGCTTGAGGGTGCCGAGGCGATTGACCGCATCCGGCGTCGCCTGCCACACGCGATCATGATCGCGCACCACCTTGAGCAGCCGTTTGTGTTCGCGTTTGTCGGCGTAGGGCGAGGGGATCTTGGCCGCGGTGTGGGGCTCGTTGGCGAGGTAATGGAAGGGGATGTTGTCGGTCGAGAAGCCGATGTAGCCCTGTTCCATCGCGGTGGTGAGCAGGGCCTCCATGCGTCGCATTTCTTCCTCGGTCGGTTTGCGCTCGATCGCGTCGCGGGTGCCCATAACCTCAATGCGCAGCATCGAATGCGGCAACAAGGGTGCAATGTTGGGGCCGAGTTTGAGATTGCGCAGATGTTCGATATAGCCGGCGGTGTCGTGCCAGTCCATCGCCGCGACGCAGCGTTCGAGGATGTTTTTCGGAATATTCTCGACGCGGGCGAAACAGTCGAGGATCGGATCGTCCTCGCCGCGACGCTGGGCGCCGAACGCCGTGCCGATGCTGCAGTTGCCAACCACACAGGTGGTGGTGCCGTGGCGTACGACTTCCTCGAGGCTGGTGTCGAGTTCGACTTCGAGGTCCATGTGGGTGTGGATATCGAGCAGTCCGGGCATCAGCCATTTACCGCTCGCATCGATCACTTCGTGGGCTGCGCTCGGATCGAGACCGACGCCGCGGGCGGCGACGCGGCCATCGCGGATGGCCAGGTCAGCCGTGAGCGGTGGCGTCCCGCTGCCATCGAATACCAGCGCGTTGCGTATCAGTCGATCCCATTGTGCTTCCATGTCCAGTCTCCAGGGGTTTCCGGCCCACGCCGGGCGGCGTTCGTGGCGCTGCCGGGGCGGGTGATAGCCAGGTCGTCCGCAAAGAGTCTAACGCCGCACGGACCGAACGCCTACGGCGGCGCCATCGCTGCAGCAGTAATAAAAGTGCTACGGGCGCTTCGTGGTATGGTCGCGCCGCATTGCCGTCGCTGCGGTGGCAGCAGGTCCCGACACAGGAAGCACGAGATGGATCCAATCAGCCAGGGTGTGCTCGGCGCAAGTGCCGCACAAGCCGCGAGTCGGCCGCGCCACCTGCTGGCCGCGACCCTGTGCGGCACCCTCGCCGGCATGGCGCCGGATCTCGATGCCCTGATCCGCTCGGATGCCGACCCGCTCCTGTACCTGGAATACCACCGCCAGTTCACCCACGCCCTGATATTCATTCCATTCGGCGCGCTGTTCTGTGCGGCGGTGCTGCAGTTGCTGGTGCGGGCCACGCTGAGTTTCCGCCAGACCTACGCCTACTGCCTGCTCGGCTACGCCACCCACGGCCTGTTGGACGCCTGCACCAGTTATGGCACGCAGCTGTTATGGCCGTTTTCGAGCGCGCGGGTAGCGTGGCACACGGTCTCGATCATCGATCCGGTGTTCACGGCGCCGTTGCTGGTACTGATCGGCCTCGGCGTGTGGCGCCGACGCACCGGCTACGCGCGATTGGCGCTGGTCTGGGTGGCGGTTTTCATGCTCTGCGGGGTAGTACAGCGTGAGCGCGCGGAGCTCGCCGGTACGTCGCTGGCCGCGGCGCGCGGCCACGATCCGCAACGCCTCAGCGCCAAGCCGAGCTTCGGCAACCTGCTGGTGTGGAAAGTGATCTACGAATACGACGGACGTTACTATGTCGACGCTGTGCGCCTGCTGGGTAAGCCGCGAATCATCCCCGGCACTTCGATCGCGGCGCTGCAGCCGCTCCGCGATCTGCCGTGGCTGCGCATCGGCATGCAGCAGGCGCGCGACCTGGAGCGCTTTCGGTGGTTTTCCGATGCTTATCTGGCGCTCGCGCCGGGTCGCGACGACTTCGTTATCGACATGCGTTACTCGATGTTGCCCGACGAGGTCGACGGCCTGTGGGGGATCCGCTTCGATCGCAGCGCGCCGCATACCGCCCACGTACGTTTCCTGTGGTCGCGCGAGGTTACCCCGGCGACGCGCCAGCGGCTGCTGGACATGATCCTCGGCCGGCTGGACTGAGGCCGGTTAAGTAGAGCACGCCGATGACACGGAATCAGCGCCTAAACAGGGTGGTGAAAAACGTCGCGAGGAAGGTCGGGCGCAAGGCGCGGGCGAGACGAGGACCGGAGTTTACTGGTGTAAATGAGGACCGCAGGCGAGTCCGCAACGCCGCGCACGACCTCCGCAGTAGTTTTTCACCAGCATGGGCAGGCTGGTCAAAAACGTAGCGAGGAAGGTCGGGCGCAAGGCGCGGGCGAGACGAGGACCGGAGTTTACTGGAGTAAATGAGGACCGCAGGCGAGCCCGCAACGCCGCGCACGACCTCCGCAGTAGTTTTTCACCAGCCTGTTAAGCCTTTGCCCGCTGGTCCAGCCAAGCGCGCGCGTCGTCGATAGTACCGAAAAAATTCAGATCGAGGTTGATCACGCGGTCGAAGCCACGAAAGGCGCGCGCCAGGGTCGAACTGGCGAATGCCGGCGAACAGAACGCCACCACGTTCGGGCCGCGACCGGCCTTTTCCTGGTTGATGAATTTTGCTACCGCCAGCAGATCGTTGAAGTCGGGTAATTCGCAGGCACTGACGTCCCAGATCGCTGAGTCGTTGTTGGCATAGGCTGAATCCGACCACAGGCGCAGCAGTACTTCGCAGCCGTTGCTACGCGTAATCGCGCCACTCAGGACCACGCGGCAGCGGGCAGGCGGCGCTTCGCTTTCGATAGCGTAAGCCAGCCGTTCGCTGCCGTCGGCGTTCATGGTCGCTGACAATTACGCCGCGATTCGTTGCAATCAGGCGCGCTCAACGAATTCAACGATATTGCCGTCCGGATCGCGAACCATGGCGATCGTCACCCCGGGCATGAGTTCGTTCTTTTTGACTTCGAATTCGACCCCGGCCGCCGTACATTCATCGCACAAGGCATCGATGTTTTTGACCTGGAAGGTCAGATAGCGGAAGCCGAGTACCGTATGCAGGCCGGGTGTGCCCGCCGCTGGCACTTCTTTCGGATCGATGATCTTGACGAAACTGTCGCCAAAAGCGAGGCGGTGCATGGTACCGAACCACAGCGGGACCTCCTGGATTTTTTCCAGGCCGAGCAGGTCCTGGTAGAAAGCCAGGCTGGCTTTGATGTCGCTGGCAATGATGCCGATGTCGAGGGCGTTTTTGCCTGCCTGCATAGCCATGAGCGTGTCTCCGAATGTTGATTATAGTGGGGGTGGGTTCAGCGCCGTGGATGATCCGGCGCGTCCCCTTCGCCTTCGGCGGCGGCCTCGGTGCGGGGTGTTGGCGCATCCCGGAGCAGCTGGTCGCTGACGAATTCATAAGCATCGGCACGCTCCATGTGCGCCTGATGGTCGTAACTGTATTTGCCGAACTGAATCGTGTCGCGGGCTTTGTTCGCGATTGTGGTGGCAAGTGTTCTGACTCCGTCCCGCAGCGCCGTGGCTGGCACGAGACGATTGATCAGACCCATGCGCCAGGCGTCGGCGGCGCTGAAGCGCTCGCCGGTCAGCAGCAGTTCCATCGCATGTCGGCGCGATATGCTGCGGCTCAGCGCAACCTGCGCGGTATGGTCCCAGTCGCCGGTGTCGACGCCGCCGGTGACGAACTCGACGTCGTCCGCCGCAATCGCCAGGTCACAGGCCGAGACGAGTTCGAATCCCGCGCCTTCCACCGCGCCCTGGACTGCAGCGATGGTCGCCTTCGGGCTGGCGCCCAGTGCCAGCATCATGTCGTTGCGGGCCAGGGTGTCGATGCGACGGGCGCCGGCGTCGGCGCCGTGCGCGCACCATTCGGCGACATCGTAGCCGGCGCAGAAATCGTCGCCCACGGCCGCAATGACGATCACGTGGACGCTGTCGTCATCGCTGGCCTCGTCGATGGCGGTGTGCAGATCGAGAACCAGTTGCCGCGACAGGCAGTTGCGCGCATGCGCGCGGTTGAGCCGCAGGTCGAGAATAGCGCCGTCCTGGTCACGCAGCAGTTCGTCGCCGGGGCGGGATCCGTGCGGATTCACGGGCGCACGCTCGCGTCGCGCACGGCGACGGGCCGGCTCCTGCCCGGCGCATTAGCTTGCATGGTGGTCGCTGTCCTTGGACTTTGAATTGCGTTGCAGCGATTCTACGGCGCGGTCGGGTTGCGCACCAAACCGATGCCCGGACTCGCTCAGGACTGGTAGTTCAATTTCGATAGATCAAAAAATGGCGCGGCGTTGAGGATCTTGTTTTCCATGTGCTGAATGAGCGGTGCGGCCTGCTCCAGGTAACCGGGCCAACGCGGGTCGGCCGCCACCGCGGCGCGGCGCCGGGCGCGGTCGGCGAGGTCAGCGAAGCGCCACATGTGCACGATCTGGTTGAGCTGACCGATGTCCATCGAGGTGTACCAGCCGACACAGTCGCCGAGGTGCTGAAGCTGGACCGGGTAACCGAATTCGGCGTAAATGGCCAGGAAGGCAGGCATTCTGCCCGGGTGTATGGTGTAGGTGCGGTGGTCGATCAACATCTGTCTGGATCCTCCCGAGGTGCGCGGCGCGGCCGATTCAGTGTCGGACTATACCCCGAGTGGCCATCCGCGGACGCCTTCCACGGCGATCATGGAACCCCTGCACCAGGCGCAAGTCCAAGCATGAGCGCCGCTCTCTGCGCAGGATTCCATTGTGTCTGTTTTGCCGTCAACCGCGCCAGGCTCATGACTATAGCGATCTCGCCAAGGCGTAGCACAGGCCGGGATCCGCGCGCCGACCGGGGGGCGCGCTGGTTGTCGATGCTGTTCGGCATATTGTTTCCTGCCCTCGCCGTGCCGGCCGATAATGAGGTTGCCGTGCCAGCCGAAGACGATTGGCTACACCTGTCGTTTGAGAAGCGCCACGAGCGTATGACGTTCGTAGTGCACCCGACACTGGCCGAGCGCTACCAGGAGTTCTATGCAACGCCGGAACCGCGCCTGACCTGTCGCACCTGCCACGGCGCGGACGGCGAGGCACGCCGCTACCAGATTGCCTACACGCCGATCGACGACCTCGACCCGGAGCGCGTGCGTCGGCTGTACCTGCCGGGCGTCGAACTCAGCGCCGAACAGCGTTTCAAACGTGACATCGTCACGCCGCTGATGGCGCGACTGCTGGGCGTGGCGGCCTATGATCCGGCCAGCGGCCAGGGATTCTCCTGTTTCGGTTGTCACCCGCGTGAATAACCGGTTGCGCTGGTCATGAAGCGTCGTGAGCTGCTGCTCGCTGGCGCGGCCGCCATCACGGCCCCGGCACTGCTCCGGGCGAATGCCGGGTTGGCTATGCCGAGCCTGTTTTTTGCTCATGGCGCGCCATTCCTCGCCACCGACGAGGTTCGTGGTCGACAATTGTTCCGACTCGCCGCCGGTCTGCCGCGCAAGCCACGCGCGATCGTCGGGATCACCCCGCACGTGCGCGCTGAGTATGTTTCGGTCGCGGCGAGCGGGGTGGCGCGGCGCAGTTTCCCGCGCCAATTCCATGCGCGGATCGGGGATATTACCTACACCGCGCCCGCGGCTGATGCCGTAGCTGCGCGCGTTGGCGCGCTGCTTGGAAATACCGGGGTACCGATCGCTGATCGGCCGCATCCCGGTTTCAATCACACCTTGTGGATGGGTCTGCTGCACATGTTTCCCGCCGCGGACATTCCGGTGGTCGAGGTTGCGATGCCGTTTCTGCCGCCAGCGCGTCTGTTTAAACTTGGTCAGGCCCTCGCGGCGCTGCGCGAGGATGACGTCCTGATCATCGCCAGCGGTTCACTCACGCATAACCTCGCGACGCTGTTCGTCGACCACACGCCGACGTGGGCGAGTGACTTCGATGCCTGGATCGGGGCCTGCCTGGCTGCGCGCGATATCGACCAGATCCTCGACTGGCGGCACAAGGCCCCGGCGGCGGATATCGCCCATCCCGACGACGGCGGACATTTCAACGTCATGCTGTATGCGCTCGGCGCGGTGGTTGGCGAGCGCGGCGATTTCAGTCAGGCCAGCGCCGCCAATCTCGGCTACGAGTTCGGCTCGTTCTCGACCCGCGACTATCTGTTCAGCTGATTGGCAGCACCCGCACTCGGCGATGTGACTCAAGGCTGCGCGTTCGCATTGTCGCGCCCGCCTGTGTCGGGTTCCGCAACCGCTTCGGCAAAAATCATCTGGCTGTCGAGCAGACGCTGCTGCAGATCGAGGCGTACCAGGCGCGCGACCGTGATGTATTCGATGCCGGCGGTGAATTTCCGCCGCTGCAGGTCGGTGAGCAACACGAAACGCGTATCGTTGCCATGCGCCTTGAGGGTCAGCTCGGGCGTGTCGCCAAAGCGCCGCGCCACATAACGATCGCGCTTCGGGGCGAGGTCGTCGGCTGTACGGGCGTCGAGGTAGCGCAGGCGCCCATCGACGAGTGCGATAGCGTGCAGGCTGTCATAGGCATAAATGTCGATCGATTGCGCTTCGCAGCGTAAGCCATGCAGTTCGAAATCCGGCAGTTCCAGCACCTGGCGCGGCCCCGATCCGCTTGCGCCGTCGAGCGTGATCAGGTGCAGGCGATGCACGCGGTCGGTGTGGAAACCGCGGGTTTCCCAGGCAATGTAACCGGGCCCGGCGCAGTAATAGCCGTCACTGTCGGCGCCTGCGCCACTCGCGAGGAGCATCGCGCTGCTCGCAAACAGGCGTTTCAGTGCGCCGATCATCGCTCTCCGGTCGCGCGTCTGAGCTGCAGTGCGCGCCAGATCCCGTAAACGCTCGCCGCCATCCAGAACACTTCGATGATCAGCGCGGAAAAATTGAATTCAAATACCAGCGACACGGTGATGAGGCCGGCGCCGAGCAGGTTGAGCACCGAATAGCTCAGCGCGCGGCTGCTGATACGCTCGCTCAAGAGCGCAAAATAAGCAATCAGGATCAGTGCCACGCCGAAGGTACCGACGGCGTCGTACCACGCGTAATCAGGCACGCCGGGCCAGCCAGCGATCGAGTTGATTGGCGAACTGCTGGGTGTCGCGCTTGCTGAGCGGCGGCGGCCCGCCACTGACGCTGCGCGTACTGCGCAACTCTTCCATCATGTCGCGCACGGCCAGGCGTTCGGCGATGTTTTCTTCGGTGTACAGCTCGCCGCGTGGATTCAGTGCCGTTGCACCGCGCTTGACCACCGCCGCGGCGAGCGGGATGTCGGCGGTGATCACCAGGTCGCCGCTGGCCGCGCTGTCGGTGATGTAGTCGTCGGCGACGTCGAAACCGGCGCCGACGCGGACGCTGCGCACACGCGGCGAGGGCGGCGTCGAAATGGCCTGATTGGCCACCAGTACCAGATCGATGGCGCAGCGCTCGGCCGCCCGAGTGAGGATTTCGCGTACGCTGCGCGGGCAGGCGTCGGCGTCGACCCAGATCGTCATTCCGGTCGCCGTGGCGATCAGGGTTCGAATTCGTAAACTTGCGCGAACAGCGAGTACTCATCACGCCAGCTCGCGGTCAGATCGCCGCGGGTATTGCGGCGCATGATGCCGACCAGGCGTTCGAGCCATTGGTTCAATGAGTGCCATTCCATGATGTTGCGTTCGCGGTCGAGGGCGGCGTTGCCGTGCGAACGCGCGGCGGCGGAACAATGTCCCGCCTGCAGCAGCAGGATTTCCATTTCGCGAAAGCTGTCCGCGAGTCCGTGGTCACCGTCGGCCGCGCCGTAGCGCGGGCCGAGGATGGTTTTTACCTGCGGCGCTACGCCTTCGGCGTTGAGCGGGCACTCGGTCGGATCCCCGGCGGCGAACAGCGCCGAGGTAAACAATACCGGGACTAAAGACGCGCACAGGCATCGGCATATCGTTGGCAGCATGATTGAACACTCGCAGGCGACCGGGCCGCGTTAATCCTAGTCGATCATCCACGGCTCGGGTAGCTGCGCCGGCGCTGGCCGTGTCGTGCCGGCCGGCCGGCGTGCTAGTCTTTGCCGTCGCGGTAAATCTGAGTACCTCATGCGTCTGAACGGTAAACGCGCGGTCATCACCGGAGCCAGCAGTGGCATTGGCCGGGCGGTTGCCACCGCGTTCGCGACCGCGGGCGCTGCGGTGGTAATCAACTATGCGCGCTCGCGCTCAGATGCCGAAACGCTGTGCGAAGATCTCCGCCGGCGTGGCTGCACCGCGCACACCTGCGGCGCCGATGTGGGTGACGACGCGGCGGTGAACGAACTGGTCGGCCGCGCCGATGCCGTGTTGGGTGGGATCGATATCTGGGCCAATATCGCGGGTGCCGATATCCTCACCGGTGCCGCCGCGGCGCACAGCGATACTGAAAAATTGAGCCGTCTGATCGATGTCGATCTGCGCGGCACAATGCGCTGCTGCTGGGCCGTTGCGCCGCTCATGCAGGCCGCCGGCGGTGGTGTGATCCTGAACATGTCCTGGGACCTGGCGCTGATCGGTATGGGCGAACGTAACCCGGAGATGTTTGCCGCGGTCAAAGCCGGGGTCACCGGTTTCACGCGCGCGCTGGCGCGCAGCCTGGCGCCGACCGTGCGCGTCAACGAAGTCGCCCCGGGCTGGATCGCGACCGCCTTCGCGGAGCACGAGATGGCGCCGGATTACCGCGCCCGGGTGATCGAAGATACGCCCCTGGCGCGGTTCGGCACGCCGGACGATGTCGCCGCCGCCGCGCTGTTCCTGTGCTCCGACGAGGCCGCTTTCATTACCGGCCAGACCCTCAAGGTCAACGGCGGCCTGAGCAGCTGAGTGCGCCCTCCCGCCGTGCTCGCGGCGAGTGCTTAAGCCCGACAGGCGCCAGGATCGTGTGTACGGAATAATGGGACAGGCAGGCGCTGGTGGCGTGCGGGTCGCGCGTCAGGCGGCCTCGAGCGCAAGCGAGCCATGGATGGTAAGACGCACGCTCAGACCTATTCACGGCGGCACCAGCAACTGATTGGGTGCAGTTCAAGGCGCGAGGAGTGAAGTTTACTTGCCGTAAATGAGTGACGAGCAACGCCGAAATGCGCCCAATCAGTCGCTGGCCCTGCGGGTTGGGCCAAAAAAGCCCGTCTGCTTCGTTGCAGCGCTTGGCAATAGAACCACTATTCCCTGCGCACAGCGCCTTGCAGACGAGCTTTTTTGGCGCCAATGCCGCCGCGAATAGGTCTGAGCGTGCGTCCAGCGCAGCGCGAGGGCAGTGAGACCGTGCAGGGATGCACGGTCGAACGTTAGCCTGACGCGCGACCCGCACGCCACCGAAGGTGTACAAAGTCTTCGCGCTTCTGTTCAGGCCTCGGCGGCGAGGCGCAGCCCGCTATAGGCCCAGCGCTGGTGCGGGTAGAAAAAATTTCGATAGCTGGCACGCGCGTGACCGGAAGGTGTTATGCAGGCGCCGCCCTTCAGAACCATCTGGTTGCTCATGAACTTGCCGTTGTATTCGCCAACCGCGCCCGTCGCCGGCCTGAAGCCGGGATAGGGCAGGTAGGCCGAGCGGGTCCATTGCCACACCGCGTCGCCGAGGTTGGCATAGCCGGGACCTGCGGGGACCGCCAGCGGCAACAGCGAGGGCGCTGGCATTGCGCGCGGCGCGGCGCCGGCCGGCTCGCAGGCGGCGTGTTCCCATTCGTATTCGCTCGGCAGACGGGCGCCGCGCCATTCAGCGTAAGCATCGGCTTCGTAGTAGCTCAGGTGGCACACCGGTGCGTGGGCGTCGAGAGGACGTTCGCCGTGCAGAGTGAATTCCTGCCACGCATCATCGCGCTGTCGCCAGTAGGCCGGCGCCGTCCAGTTGTTGGTCTGCACCGTGGCCCAGCCGTCCGCCAGCCACAGCAGCGGATTGCGGTAGCCGCCATCGTCGATGAATTCACGGTATTCAGCGTTGCTGACCAGCCGCGATGCGAGTCGATACGGTTCCAGCCACGCGCGATGTCGCGGGCGTTTCGTTGTCAAAGTCGAAAGCCGTCGCCGGGGGCGCCGATTTCGTACCAGCCCGCCGGCGTGGTCACTGCCAGCGCCGCTGCGGGCGTGGACGCCGTCGCCGCTGGCGCGCGCTGCCGCCGCAGCGTCGGCGGGATCAGGCGGGTTGAGTGAGAGCAGGTGTGCTTGATATCATCAGCAGCAGCTACGCAGTGCTGCTGCTCCTGGTGTTGCTGTTCATGGTCAGGCCGAGTTCGACGGTGGCGAGCAGCGTGGCATCGTGCGTGCTGTCGAGCACGTGCGACGTACGCTCGCGTCGACCGCACTTGCGATAATCGCGAGCACCTCGGCCAGGCTCGGCCGCGTGACGAGGCCGCGCTGCGGGCGTGGAAACTGCTTGCCGATGCCGTTGTAGTAGCTGTTGTAAAGCTCGCGGAAGGCAGCGTGATGCGGACGGAAATCGCGCTCGGCGCGTTCGAGCACGAAGGTCTCGAAGAACCAGGTGACATGGGCGAGGTGCCACTTGGCCGGACTCGCGTCCGCCATCGACTGCACGCAGGCGTCTTCGGCCGAGAGCGGCGCGGCGAGCGTTTCGCCCTGCAAGTCGCGCGCACGGCGCGGAAACGCGCCTGCAGGTCGGCCAAGCCAAGTCGGGTTCTGCGCTGCCGGGCGCGATGTGCTGGGCTGGCGTCGACCATGATGTGTCGGCAATGCTACGCGGGCGTCGTCGGCAGTTCAAACGCGAGGCGGGTGTCGCCACTGAAACGTGCGAACGGCAGCATCGTAGCGGCGTTCGTGAAACGTGAGCTGGCCGTGGTCGTCGACGAGGATGACGGTCGAACAGCGCGTGCCATAACCGCTCGCCGGCGATGAAGATGGCCGAGAGGACGCGCTCGAAGACGCATGCCCGACCCCGGTGTCGGGCAGTGCGCCGGCCGGTGGGCGCGCTTCGACGCGCAGTAGCGTGAGGAGCTGGGTGATCATCTCCTCGCGGTCGGTGGCGGCGACGATGTCGCCGAAGCCGGCGCGCAGGCGCTCGGTTTTCGGCCACGCGGTATCGAGCAACGCGTTGCTCAGCGTGTAGATGCCGCGCGCGAGCGTGCGTGGTCCATGCCCGGCGGCGTTCGAGTACCAGCACAGTTCGCCGTGTCGCATAAGTGCAGCAGGACGTTGAAGCCGGCGTAGGCATCCCCATCGCGTGCAAGCTGCGCGGCGTACGCGGCGGCGCCGGGTGCGCCGTCGAGGAACTCGGTGACGATGAGCCCGCGTGAGCGCGCGCCCGCCTGCGGAGTGCCGGCGCGCACGTTGGTGATGGTGGCGAAACGCCCGCGCCGATCGAGCGCGAGCCAGCTGCCGCCGGCTTCGAGATCGCGTCCGCCGATGATGTGAGGACGAGGTCGTCCCAGGCGGCGGCCGGCGCGGTCGGGCGATCGTGGAATTCATCGCGGTTGGCGGCAACGACGAGGCGGTAGCCCGGACAGCAGTCATGGGCAACGAGAGCAGACACATGAGCAGACTCCGCCCTTAACCCTGTCCGTAGGTCGCGGGATGCTCGGCCAGCCAGGCGTTTTCCGCCGCGCTCGAGACCCGGTCGAGGGCGAGATTGCGGTGCGGGAAACGACCGAATTGCGCGATCAGCGCGCGATGGGTGATGGCGTGTTCCAGCGCTTGCGCGGTTACCGCGCGCAGCCGTGCGGGTGACTGCGCCGTGCAGCGCCTCATAGCACGCCACCGACTTGTCCTGGGCTTCGAGGTCCTCGGCATGTTCGAGCGGTAGATAAAAATAACCGTTCGACGGGGTGTCGAGCTTCCGCGATCGCGCCCACTTCAATCGCATCAAGGACAGGGCCAGCGCGCTGGTCGCAGGCGTACCGTCGGCAGGCCTGACAGATGCTGCGAGAAAACTGGTCAAAACGATGATCAGCGCGAGCGTTCCCTGTGGCGTCAGTTTCCAGCGCTTCAGCGCGCTGTTCTCGGCCGCGGCAAGGGTTGCCGAAAAACGCTGGCGGATCGCATCATCGAAAGCGCTATCGGTACCGAACCAGAGTTTGTTGCGCGCCGGTTAACGGCCGCGCCGCCGGCGCGCGCGTCGGCGAACCAGAAATCCAGCACATCCTCGACGCTGGCCGTGTCGTTGCTCAATAGTGCACCAGTGAATGGACCGGACAACCGCCGAGAACGTCACGACCATTGAGAAAATCGAGTTCGATGACAAACGCGCAGGCACTGACTTCAGCGCCGGTCTGTCGGATCAGTTCCAGGCTCGCCGCCGCGGTGCCGCCGGTTGCGATCAGATCGTCGACCAGAAGCACACGGTCACCGCGGCAGAGCGCATCGCGATGGATGTGCAGCTCGGCCGAGCCGTATTCGAGATCGTAGCTGACGTGATGGGTTGCCGCGGGCAGTTTGCCGGGTTTGCGCAACGGCACGAATCCGGCGCCGAGTGTCGCCGCGGCGAGGGCGCCAAAAATAAAACCGCGCGCTTCCATGCCGATAACCGCATCGATGCCGGCGTTGCGATACGGCTCGATAAGCAGCTCTACGGTGCGTGAAAGCGCCTTGTGGTCACGCAGCAGCGGCGAAATATCCTTGAATACGATGCCGGGTTTGGGGAAATCCGCGATATCGCGGATGCGCGATTTGATCAATTCCATCGGGTTCTGCTTTGGCGGCGAATGTCGGCGATAATAGCGTGAATGCAAACGGCGCGGCACCCATGTTGAGAGCGACAGCTTCGGTTCATAAACGCTCGGCGCAGGCCAGCGTTGAGTGGTTGCGGCGGCTGCGCCAGTCGAGTACTCGTGAGCGGGTCGGAGCATTTTACGATGGCGGCTGATTTCGGCGCCGCCAGTTGGGATCTCGATCCGCGCCAGGCAGTCGCGCTGCAGCGCGAACTCGCCGCATCGGTCAGGCGCACCGATGGCTTCGGCGCGGTACGCCGTATTGCCGGCATCGACGCCGGATTTCCGCACCACGGCGATATCACCCGCGCGGTTGTGGTGGTGATGAGTTACCCGGCCATGGAATTGCTCGAGCAACAGGTGGTGGAGCGGGAAACCCGTTTTCCGTACGTGCCGGGACTGCTGTCCTTTCGTGAAGTGCCGGTCATGCTCGAGGCCCTGGCATTGCTGAAAACGCCACCCGATATCATTCTTTGCGATGGTCACGGTTATGCCCATCCGCGCCGCTTCGGCAACGCTTCGCATCTGGGCGTGTTGTG
>CALOBG010000137.1:0-10344 GCA_942490995.1 uncultured Gammaproteobacteria bacterium | reverse complement strand
AGGATCTCGATGCGCATGCGGATCATGACCGCTGTGGCGAAGTAGCCGGTGAAGGCCAGCACCATCACCAGCAGCGGTATGAGCATATCGATGTGCATCGACGGCTTGTCGAACTTCGACACCGTCGGCCCCTGGTGCAGGGTGCTCCACCATTCTACCGAGTAGTGAATGATCGGAATATTGATCACGCCGATCAGGGTCAGCACCGCCGCCGCGCGCGCCGCGGTGCGACGGTCTTCAATCGCGTTCTGCAACGCCATGATGCCGAGATAGAGAAACAGCAGGACCAGTTCAGACGTTAGCCGCGCATCCCATACCCACCAGGTACCCCACATCGGTTTGCCCCAGATGGCGCCGGTGACCAGGGCCAGGAAGGTAAACCAGGCGCCAAGCGGCGCGCTCGCGCGCAGGGCGATTTCGGACAGCTTGATTTTCCAGATCAGGACCGACGCGGCCGCCGCCGCCATACTCATGTACACAAACAACGACATCCATGCACTCGGCACGTGGATGTAGATGATGCGAAAGCTGTCACCCTGCTGGTAGTCGGCCGGCGCCAGCACCAGGCCGCCGACCAGGCCGATCAACAGGAGCACGGCGGTCGCAGTCGCGAGCCACGGACTCAGGCGCAGGCTGAAGCCGTAGAAATGCATCAGCGAGGCGTATCTGTGCAGGAACCTGAACATTATGCAAGTCTGATCTTGAGGGCAGCGGCGGTGGCCCAGGGCGCCAGGGTCAGGGCCAGGACAAGCAGCCCGGCCAGGAACAACAGCTCGGCGCTGGCTTCGAGTCCGAGTGCCGTGTTTGCGCTCGCGGAAGCGCCGAAAATCAGTAGCGGAATGTACAGCGGCAGGATCAACAATGCCAGCAACATGCCGCTGCCGCGCAGGCCCACGGTGAGCGCGCTGATCGCCGCGCCGAGCAGGCTCATGCAGGCCGTGCCCAGGGTCAGACTCGCGGCCAGCGTCGCTACGGTTGCGCTATCGAGGTCCATGGCGATACCCAGCGGTGCGCTCAGCACCACCAGCGGCAACGCGGAAATCAGCCAATGTGCGCAGGATTTACCCAGACCGATCAGCGCCAGGGGCACACCGGACAGGGCCAGCAGTTCGAGGCTGCCATCGGCGAAATCATTACGAAACAACCCGTCCAGGGAAAAACTCGCGGCGAGCAGGGCGGCGACCCAGATCACACCGGCCGCGACCGCCCGCAGGAGCTCCGGATCGGGGCCGAGCGCGAACGGGAACAGGATCACCGCGAGCAGGAAAAAGATCAGCGCGTTGACCGCCTCACCCTGATCGCGCACGGTTTTACGCAACTCGCGTGCGACGACCGCCTGCAGCGCCGTGACCGTGCTCAAGCGCTGACCCGGCCGAGTTCTATGTCCTGGCGCTGGTGGCGGGTGGTAAAAGCCTGGTGGGTGGCGATGACGACGATGCCGCCGTCATCGAGGTGCCGATCAATCAGGCTTTCCAGCAGCGCGCGGCTGGCCTTATCGAGCGCCGTGAACGGCTCATCGAGCATCCACAGCGCGCCGTCGAACAGCGCCAGGCGCGCCAGTGCGACGCGCTGGCGCTGTCCGGCAGAAAGCTGGCGCACCGGCCGGTCGCCGAAACCGTCGGCCTGCAGTGCGGTCAATGCGGCCTAGATCGAGCTGCGCACGCATCGCGTGCGCAGCTCGGCGATGAAAGCGAGGTTTTCGCGGGCGCTGAGTTCGGCGCTGAGACCGGGCAGATGGCCGACATAATTCAGTGCGTCGAGGAATCCGGGCTGCCCGGTGCAGGGTTGGCCGCACCACAGCAACTCGCCCGCGGCGGCCGGCGCGAGGCCGGCAAGGCAGCGCAGAAGCGTGGTTTTACCGCTGCCGTTGGGGCCTTTGAGATGCAGGAGCGTGGCGCCGGGCGCGGCGAAATTCAGGTCCCGAACGAGGGTCGTCAGGCCGCGTTCGACGTCCAGCCCGCGGGCCTCGAGGCAGAGCGGCAGCGCCGCCGAGCGGGTCATGCAAAGCCGGCCCGGGTCTGCGCCGGCGCCGGCTTACTCGAGGCCGAACTTGCCGCCGGGCATACCCGGCATAGCGCCACCCGGCATCGCGCCGCCTGGCGCGCCCTGTCCCGGCACGACGATGCGCGAAGCCTCTTCGCGGGCCATCTCCTTGGCGCGCTCATTGAGCCGCTCGATGGCGCCCTTGATGCCTTCCGGAAACAGCTCGAAGGCTTCGGCGAGGGTCGCTGCTTCGAGCGGAAACTGTACCGGGATAGGACCCATCTGGGTCATGAGCGTGGTATCACCGATGAAACGCCGGGCGCGGGTGTCATCGTCCTGACCATCGATGCGGATCGGAATGAGCTGTCTGATCGTCGCCGCGCGCAGGTCGGTAATGGACTCTTCGCGATAGAGATTGTCGGTATCGACCGACATCGATTCGAGGCCTGCGAGGCCGGATTCATCCATTCATCTTCTCCCCAGGTTCAAGTTTTGCGCATGTTAGCAGAATCTATCGCGAATCGTTGCTAAAGCACTCATTATTAACACCGATATAGCAACGGAGTGTGTAAAATACCGCGATCCTGAAACGACACAAATCCTGCATGAAGATCATCGTCACCGGCGCCGCCGGATTCATCGGTTCGCGGCTCGCCGAACTTCTGCTCGCGCGTGGCGATGAAGTCATCGGGGTGGATAATCTCAACGATTATTACGAGGTGTCGCTCAAGCTTGGCCGCCTCGCGCGCATCGAGAACCACCCCGCCTTCACGTTTCACAAGCTCGATATCGAGGACCGTCCGGCGATGGCCGCGCTGTTCCGGAACACGCGCCCGCAGCGGGTCGTGCACCTTGCGGCCCAGGCCGGGGTGCGCTATTCGCTGGAAAATCCGCACGCCTATATCGATGCCAATATCGTCGGTACCACGAATATTCTCGAGGGCTGCCGGCACAACGAGGTCGAGCACCTGGTCTACGCATCGTCGAGTTCGGTGTACGGGGCCAATACGCGGATGCCGTTCTCGGTCCACGACAACGTCGATCATCCGCTGTCACTGTATGCGGCGACAAAAAAGGCCAATGAGCTGATGGCGCACACCTACAGCCACCTCTACGGCCTGCCCGCCACAGGTTTGCGTTTCTTTACCGTGTACGGCCCGTGGGGCCGGCCTGACATGTCGCTGTTCATGTTCACGAAAAAGATCCTCGCCGGCGAACCGATCGACGTTTTCAACTACGGCAACCATCGCCGTGACTTCACCTATGTCGACGACATCGTCGCCGGTGTCATCGGCTGTCTCGATACGATCGCGACGAGCAATCCCGAGTGGAGTAGCGACACGCCCGATCCGGGTACCGCCAGAGCGCCGCATCGGCTGTACAACATCGGCAACAACTCGCCAGTCGAGCTGATGGATTTTATTTCGACCCTGGAAAACTGCCTCGGCATCGAGGCCCGGAAAAACATGTTGCCCTTGCAACCCGGTGACGTGCCCGATACCTACGCGGATGTGACCGCACTGGTGGAAGACATCGGCTACCGGCCGTCGATGCCGATCGAGCAGGGTATCGCCAATTTTGTCGCCTGGTACAAGGAGTATTACGAGATCAAATGAGTACGCACAACAGAAAAGTCAGCGTCATCGGACTGGGCTACGTCGGCTTGCCGGTCGCGGTGGCTTTCGGCAAGACCGCGCGTACCATCGGATTCGATATCAACGCCGCGCGTATCGCTGAACTCAAGGGCGGAACGGACGCAACCCTTGAAGTCGAACACGACGAACTGGTCGCCAGCGATATCCTGTTTACCTCCGCGCCGGAAGACATACGCGCGGCGGATTTTCATATCGTCGCGGTGCCGACCCCGATCGATAATGCCAAGCGCCCCGATCTGACCCCGGTGCTGCGCGCATCCGAAACGCTCGGCGCGCAGATCAAGGCCGGCGATATCGTGGTCTACGAATCGACCGTTTACCCCGGCGCCACCGAAGAGGACTGTGTGCCGGTACTGGAACGCGTCTCGGGCCTGACCTGCGGCAAGGATTTTTTTGTCGGTTATTCGCCTGAGCGCATCAACCCCGGCGACAAGGAACATACCTTTACCAAGATCACCAAGGTCGTATCCGGCCAGAACGCCGAGATCCTCGACATCGTTGCGAACGTCTACGCCAGCGTCGTTACCGCCGGCGTGCACCGCGCCGCCACGATCAAGGTTGCGGAGGCGGCCAAGGTCATCGAAAACACCCAGCGCGATCTGAACATCGCACTGATGAACGAACTCGCGCTCATTTTCGACCGCATGGATATCGATACCCGCGATGTGCTCGCCGCGGCCGGCACGAAGTGGAATTTTCTGAAGTTCGATCCCGGCCTGGTCGGCGGCCACTGCATCGGCGTCGATCCGTATTACCTCACCCACAAAGCAGCAATCCTCGGCTATATCCCGCAGGTGATCCTGTCCGGTCGCAGCATCAACGACGATATGGGCCGCTATGTCGCCCAGCAGGCGATCCGCGATCTGATTGCGCGCGGTGGTGTGGTCAAGGGCAGCGTGGTGACGATCCTGGGGTTCACCTTCAAGGAGGATGTGCCGGACCTGCGTAATACCCGCGTCATCGACATCGTCGAGGAACTGCAGCGTTACGACATCGAGGTCCAGGTCCATGACCCTTACGCCAGCGCCAGCGAAGCGCACGAGGAATACGGCGTGCATCTGCAGGAAGCGGACCAGCTCAAACCGGCGCAGGTCGTGATCTTCGCCGTGCCGCACCGCGAGTACCTGCGCGACGGCTGGGCAACCGTCACCCGTCACCTCGAGAACGGCCAGGGCGCGGTGCTCGACGTCAAGGGCCGGCTCGACCGTGCCGAGCAGCCGCAAGGCGTTTCGCTATGGAGGTTATGAGCGCGTGAACGTTGTCATGATCGGTACCGGCTACGTCGGCCTGGTATCGGGAACCTGTTTCGCCGAATTCGGCGCCAACGTGACCTGCGTCGATCTCGACCAGGCCAAAATCGACAAACTCAATGGCGGTGAGGTGCCGATCTACGAGCCTGGTCTGGAGCGGCTGGTGAGTAACAATGTCGCCGCCGGGCGCCTGACGTTCACTACCGACCTTGGCGAGGCCGTCGGTAACGCCGATCTGGTGTTCATCGCCGTGGGTACGCCGAGCCGGCGCGGCGAGGGTTTTGCGGATCTCACCTACGTCTACGAAGCCGCTCGGCAGATCGCGGCCAAGCTCGAGGGTTACACCGTTATCGTCGACAAATCGACGGTACCGGTCGGCACCGCGCGCAACGTCGCGCGCATCATCAGCGAAACCAATCCGCAGGCCGAGTTCGACGTCGCTTCGAACCCGGAATTCCTGCGTGAAGGCGCTGCGATCTCGGATTTCATGCGCCCCGATCGGGTCGTCATCGGCGTCGAGAGTGACCGCGCCGAGGGCCTGCTGCGCGAACTCTATCGGCCGCTGAACCTGCGCGAAACGCCGATCCTGGTGACCAATCTCGAGAGTGCGGAGTTGATCAAATACGCCGCCAACTCATTTCTCGCCACCAAGATCAGTTTCATCAACGAGGTGTCGACGCTGTGTGAAGCGGTCGGCGCGGACGTCCACGCGGTCGCCAAGGGCATGGGCATGGACGGGCGCATCGGCTCCAAGTTTCTCCACCCCGGGCCGGGCTACGGCGGTTCCTGTTTCCCCAAGGACACCCAGGCGCTGGTCCGTATCGCCCAGGAACACGGGGTCGGCAGCCGCATCGTCGAGGCCGTGATCGAAGTCAATGCAGCGCAGAAGGCGCGCATGATCAAAAAGATCCGCGGCGCGCTGGGCGGCGACGAGGCCGGCAAGATCATTGGCGTGCTGGGACTGACCTTCAAGCCGGAAACCGATGACATGCGCGACTCGCCGGCGCTGTCGATCCTGCCGCCGATGATGGAGAAGGGCGCGAGCGTGCGCGCCCACGATCCCCAGGGTATGCACGAAGCGCGCGCAATGCTGCCCGGCGAAGTGCATTACTGCGACGACATGTATGCGGTCAGCGAGGGCGCGGACGCGGTGGTGGTGCTGACGGAATGGAACGCTTATCGCGGACTCGACCTGGCGCGTATCCGGCGCAGCATGCGCGGCGACGCGTTTATCGATCTGCGCAACATCTACGAACGGAGTACGGTCGAGGGCCTCGGCTTCCGTTACTATTGCGTCGGCCGCTGATCGCGCTGACCCTCAGGCGCCGCGCCGGCCGGGGCGCTCGACATGTTATTCCCGACCCAGGCATTTATCCTGCTCTTCCTGCCGCTTGTGATCGGCGCGTATTACCTGCGCCCGCTTGGAGCGCGCGCTCGCCTGGTCGTTCTGCTGGCCGCGTCGCTGGTGTTCTATGCGTGGTGGGATCCGCGTTTCCTGCCGCTGCTGGTGATCACGGTGGTGGGCAACTGGCTGGTTGTGCGCGCCTACCTCGCGGGCGCGCACGCGTCGCTCATCGGCTGTGCCGTGGGCGCCAACCTCGCCGTTCTCGGATTCTTCAAATACAGTAACTTTTTCGCCGAATCGGTGCTCGGCCTGCTCGGTATTGCGTTCGAGCCGTGGACCATCATCCTGCCGCTCGGCATCAGTTTTTTTACCTTCCAGCAGATCTCCTACCTCATCGACGTGCGACGCGGTTCGGCCGGCGCCTACAGCCTGCTCGATTACGCCGTCTACGTGAGCTTTTTCCCGCAGCTGATTGCCGGACCGATCGTGCGCCACAACGAACTCATCCCACAGTTCCGCGAGCGCCTGGCGCGGCGCTTCGACGCCGAACTCGCCGCGCGCGGACTGGTCCTGTTCATCCTCGGGCTGGTAAAAAAAGTGTTTTTCGCCGACGAGCTGGCGCCGCTGGCGGACCTCGGTTTCGACGCCGCGGCCGGTGCGTCCGGGCTCGACGCCTGGCTCGCGTGGCAGGCCGCGCTGGCCTATACCCTGCAGCTGTATTTTGATTTCTCGAGCTATTCCGATATGGCCATCGGCCTCGCCGGGCTGTTCGGTTTCGACCTGCCGATCAATTTTGATCGGCCTTACAACGCACTCAGTATCCGTGAGTTCTGGCGCCGCTGGCACATGACGCTGTCGCGCTTCCTGCGCGATTACGTGTACATCGCGCTGGGCGGCAACCGGCGTGGCTGGCTGACCTACGTGATTGTCCTGATCACCATGCTGCTGTGTGGCCTGTGGCACGGGGCAGGCTGGACGTTCATCGCCTGGGGCGGTCTGCATGGTGTCGCGGTGTGCGTGAACCGCGCCTGGCTGGGGAGCGGATGGCGTCTGCCGGCGCCTTTTGCCTGGCTGCTCACGCTGTTGTTCGTGATCCTGGGTTGGGTGCTGTTCCGGGCCGAAAATTTTGCCGTCGCGGCGAACGTGCTGACGGCGATGTTCAACGCCGCGCCGGGAATTATCGACGTTACCGCGTGGTTGTCGATCGCCATCGGCGGCGCCTTCGCCGTGCTCGGCCCGACCAACGTCGAGATCGCACGCGGGGTATGGGCGGGGCACCGGGCGATGGCCGCCACGCTGGCGGTGTTGCTGATCGCGGTGTGTCTGCGTGTCGGCCAGGGTCGCGGCCTCGAATTTATCTATTTCCAGTTCTGACGATGAACGGCGGCGCCCACGGAGCAGTGAACTGGCGGCAATACTTGCGCTTTCTGCTCGCCGTGGCGGTCGGCTTAGGCGCCTGCGTATACGCGTTCATCGTGATCCTTGATCCGTACCAGAACGTGCCGTTCTCGCCGCCGTGGCCGCGCGCGCCGATCAGCCAGAATCAACGCTTTGCCTACCCCGCGATCGCGCGCGATGCGCGCTTCGACGGATTGATCCTCGGCACCTCCACCGCGCGGCTGATCGATCCCACTGCCCTCGCTTTGCCGGACGGTGCGCGTATCGCCAACCTGGCGATGAACTCTGCGACCGCCTACGAACAACAGGCGCTGCACCGGATCTTTGTCCGCCACCATCCGGCGATGAAATATTTTGTGCTCGGGGTCGACGAAACCTGGTGCTCGCGCGCCGAGCAGGTCGAGCGGTTTACGTTCCGTATGTTTCCGCAGTGGATGTACGACGACGATCCGTACAATGACCTTCTCTACCTGTTCAACGACAAAGCACTCGAGAACGCGGTGCGCATGCTTGAACTGCTGGTCGGCGCGCGCGAGCCGCGTTATCGCGAGGACGGTTACGGAGATTTTACTGCCGACTTCGGCCTCTGGGATGCCGCGACGGTACGTGTGCGCCTGTACGGCGACGCCGATGACGAGGTACCGGACGCGGCGGTAGAACCCGACGACGAACACCCCGCGCGGCGCTTCCCGGTTCAGGGCGGACTGGCGGCAATGATCGACACGACCCCGCGCAGTGCGCGCATTGTATTGCTTATGCCGCCGCTGCACGCGCGTTATATTGCCGCCCGAGCTGCCGACCTGGCCGCCTGTAAGGGCCGCCTCGTGTCGTTGGCAAAAGCCGATCGGAGAGTGCAAGTAATTGATTACATGTATGTTTCTAATCTAACTCGTGACGATCGCAACTATTGGGACCCGGTCCATTTCACCCGTCAGCTATCGAGTCTCGTTGAAATCGACCTCGGCCGCGTGCTGCGTGGTGAGGCGCCAGTTTCGCCGTATGTACGCAGTTACGGTGCTAATCCGGCGCCCGATCCGTGATAAAGGACCGCATCGGGGTGCTACTCGACTTCGCCGGACGTCATGTCGGGATCTTGACCAACCGCGATACCATCAAATCGCTGTAACCCCACCAGCCAGCTAATCGCTCGCCTAGCCGTCTGTCGGGCTTAGGAACAACCGGCTACGCCGATGGGAGAGCGAGGGTAAATATCCGCGATTTCTCGTTACATAGAACCACTATGGGCCTAAAAGTCGCGAACATTTGCCCTCGCTCTCTTACCTTGCTCGCATCGATTGCCCATGTCCGACAGGCTGCTAGAGTCTCAACCACTTGTGTTCAGCTTCGGAACGGGTGCGTGCTAGTATGCGTTCAAATAGTGAATACGAGGCTTTAATGAAGCAAGAGCCGGAACGGCAAGAGGTCCGGACGCTTGACATTATCGAGACTGTCGATATCGATAGCGTCGTCACCCAGCACAATCTCGCAGTCGGACTCAGGGCCGCTCCCGGCCCCGGCAACTCTAGCCTAAAAAACGCGTGAGCTAAAGTTCTGGTAAAGATCCACCGGGCTCCGGCCTACCGCTACCATGTGTTCGAGGCCTGCCAAGGCTCTGAGGTCGTGTAGTCTCCGGGAATTCGTGCTCGAACCCTGCCCTGGCCCCGTACCCGGTAATGTCCAGGCGTCCCGATGGCCTGTAGTCGTGGCCGAAAACCCCGTGATCAGCTGGGTAACGGGGCTGATACCGTAGCGATAAAGGACTTCACCGCGGACGTCTGTGTAATCAGTGAAGCGGTCTTCTTCGTCGTCGTCATAGGACACATCGTAGAATCGTCCGTCGACCTCCAGTGACGATTTTTCGGTCAACTGGGTTTCCCACTTTGGAAAGATTCGAAAGCGCGTGCGATCGTTATTTCCTTGGACCTCGCCCGTGTCGTCGTCGGGAATGTCGGGTTCATCGGGGTCAAGGCCGACCTGGGCCAGCTCCGCGTAGTTCTGACCTCTTCGCGAGAGTAACTCGCACGGTACCCCATTCGCTCCGTCTCAGCCGCTGTCCGAAAACGGCATCGAGGAACTTGTCGTTGGAGTCAAAGTTATCATCGCTGGGATAGCGCCGGAAGCGCGCGCGGCCGGACCCACCCAGCTGCCGTTTCGGTTTGGAATCCAGCTTTAAGAGATGCCTGGGTCAATATTCCGGTCGTAGATGACTCTTCATCAGTGCGGGACGACAGGGACGGATTGTCGTTGTACTCCCCGCCTTCCGAGATGCCTGGAGTGACATACCAGTCCGCCGCGCTGGCAATTCCCGGAAGGACGAGGGCTAAAAAAGCATAGGTAGATGCCAAAATGGCGGTACCTTCTGAGCAGAGGTTTCTGTCGCGTCATAATTCGTTTCCGCTGCACCCCGTGGCCCTAGGGAACGACGATGACATCGCCGCTCTTCAAAATGATGTTCTGGGATAGCTTCCGGCCTTTCTCAACCTCACCGTATCGGAAGTCAATGACTTCCTGGCGGTTCCCGTACGCCAGGAGGATCTTGATGTCGTTGGTGCTCGCGTAGGCCGTCGTTCCCCCGGCCAACGCCAGAGCCTGCATGATATCCACCCTGGGGTTCATCACGAACGCGCCTGGCTTCTGGACCTGCCCGAGAACGTATATTTTGTTACCGCGAATTTCCCTGAGCGATACGGTGACCACGGGGTCGGGTATGAAC
>CALOBG010000136.1:0-46375 GCA_942490995.1 uncultured Gammaproteobacteria bacterium | reverse complement strand
TCCGCCTCTGAACACCGGACAGACCATCGCGCCATAAAACCGCCCGGGCGCACGAGCAGCCAGGGCCGCCCTGTCGCCAGTTGCTCACGGTTGCGTCGCTCGTGGACGTCGTCGAGATAGTCGTGCGTGATCACCACCACGAGATCGCCGGCTCCGCTTTCGGTCGTCGTGCGCACGCCGAGATCGTTCAGAACGGCCCCGAGTTCGGCGCTCCCCGCGGGGCCGGTGACCTCGACCACGGACTCGGCGAACCGCGCTTCCGCATAGCGGGGTGAGGCGCCCATGCTCGACCAGAATGCGGCTTGGCCTCGGTCCATCGAGAACGTGGCCGAGACCGCGTATCCTTTCGTGGCCATCGACACCAGGGCGGTCTTGATTTTGATCGGCGCGAACGCGCCCGACAGACGGTCGACGATCTCGTCGTGCGTCAGCGAGCCGTCGAGGAGGTCGGCCAGACGGCCGTAAAGCCCGCCATAAAGCGACGCGCTGAAGGTTTCCGACACCAGCAGCAGGGCGTCCCCGCCGATCGGTCGGGCTTCGAGATGGGGCGTCAGTATCGGGCGCCCGATCACGCCGCGGTCCGCGTCGGTGGTCCGGAACAGAACACGCGCGTCCGAGAGCACGCCGGGCCGGGCTGCGGTGGGGGCATCTGCGGCGGGGGCGGCCTCGGGCGTCATGGTGCGGGTCCTCTCGATCGCTTCCTCTTCACCGCAGATGGGGGCGGAGGTGTCCGACGGGCGTGAAGCGGATCACACCGTCGATCGATCCGGCCTCGAGGGTCCGGCGGGGCCTCGTCCGGACGCGTCCCACGGCGAAGAAGAGGCCGCCCGCCGGAGTCGTCGCTCCCGCGCCGCCGTCGTGGTCGCGGGCGGTCGCGCTCAGACGTCGACGGACGAAGCCGTGCCGGCCGACGAGAGCGTGCTCGCGGAACTGGGAGCGCAGGCACAGACGAGGGAACTCGCCGTGGCCGCCGAGCCGGCGCTGCCGAACGTGCTGCCGCCGGCGACGCTTTCGAGCAGCTCGTCGCTCAAGTCGCCGTTCGGGTCGGGGGGGAAGACGACATAGAGGTTCTCCGCATCGTTGGCGACGACCTTGACCGCCACGTTGGACGGCAGATCGATGCCATGTTCGCGGAACATGGCGGCGGGGTCACTCTCGACCTTTGCACGGAATTCCGGGTCGGAATGGAAGCTGGCGACGATCCGGCGAAACCCGCCGAGATTGGCGTCGAACTCGGCGTCGGCGATTCCGGTGACGTTGATATCGGCCATTTCCCCGCTCCTAGTTCGAACCGGCGGTGCTGGCACAGCTCGCCGTGCCAGCGGTCGAGACCATGGTCGAGCTGAGCGCCGTGCTCATCGTCCCGGCCGTTCCGGCCGTGCCGATCGTGTCGCCGCCCGCGACCATTTCCAATGCCTCGTCGGCGAGATCGGTGTTGGGGTCCGGGGGCATGACGACGTGCATCACCTCACCCGAGTCGGCGGCGATTTTCACCTGCACGCCCGGCGGTATCGGCATCCCGATCCTCCGCAGCGCCTCCTTCGGGTCCCGATCGACGGCGGCCCGGTACGCCGCCTCGCTGCGGTAGCGAGCCGCGAAGCGGTAGAACGACTCTTTGTTCCTGGCGATGACGTCCGGCGCCATACCCTCGAATTCGAAGCTGGCCATTGTCCGGTTCTCCTTAGGCTTGCGGTGACGGGGCGGCCTCAGTTGGAGCCGGCCGTGCCCACGGTTCCCGCCGTGGCCGCGCAGCCGATGGTCACGGTGAACGAGCTGAGGGTCGAGACCGTTCCGGCCGAACCGGCGGTGCCGCTCGAACTGCCGCCGGCCACCGCCGTCAGCGCTTCGTCGTCGAGGTCGACGTTGGGATCGGGCGGCAGGACCACGTAGGCCTGCCGGCTCGTGCTGGCCACCACCTTGACCTCTATGCCCTCGGGCAGTTGCAGCCCCATGTCGGCGAGCGCCGCACGGGCATCCGAATCGAGCGTCTCCCGGAAATCTGCATCCTCGTAATAGCGGTCGGTGATGCGCTCGATCAGCGTGTGATACTGCTGGAGATCTTCCGGCGATATCAATGCGATATTCGGTTCCGCCATTTGACTTCCCCCGAGATGCGGATGGTGGTCGAGACGCTCCGGCCGTCCGAGCCCGCTCCGGTCAGGACCGGTTCGGCAGGACCACGTGCATCAACTTGTCGGTGTTGAAAAGCAGGGTGACCTTGATTCCTGCCGGTATGTTCATGCCTTCGGCCCGGAGGGTGCCGGCCGGATCGGCGTCCACTTTCGCTTTGAAATCAGGATCGCCGTAGTACTTGGCAACGACGTCTGCAAATATCTTTTGATTGCGCTCGAATTCTTCGTTGGTCACGCCTGGAATGTTGATCGTCGCCATCGGAATCTCCTCATTCGGATAGCATGATATACCACTATCGTATTAGACTCGAACCGGAGCACATATCAAGCTCCTGTATACTTACCGTTGATCCGAATGCGGCTTCTGTGATCCACCTCACAGAGACGGATTCCGGGCGGCGGGGCGGGCTGGTCCGCCGGGATGTCCAAGGAAGCCACCGGCGGGGGCGATGGCGGTTCAATTGTTTCGAAAGGCGGCGCTGGAGCGGCTGTCGACGCCCGAGCAACTCGATCGAGCCGTCTCGGTCACTAGCCCGAAAGCCTGGATCGCCCTCGGCCTGCTCATGGTGATCGCACTCGCGGTGCTGACCTGGTCGATCGTCGGCGAGATCCGGACCCGCGTCGCGGCCAACGGCATTCTGCTGGTCGTCGGCGGCCAGGTGCTCGATGCGGTGGCGACCGCTAGCGGCACGCTCACGAACGTCGCCGTCGGTATCGGCGACAGCGTGAAGGCCGGTGCCACGATCGCCACGGTTGTCAATCCGGAAGCCGTCGAACGGCACCGCGGTGCCGTCGCCGCGCTCGCGGAACGTCGGTCGATGCACGCGGCGCTCGAGGCTTCGCTCCGCGCCACCGACGAAGCCAGCGAGGCCGCGGCCGCCCGGCCCTCGAACGCACCCGAAATCTGGTCGCCCTGGCCCGCGAGAAGATCACGGCCAGTCGGGACCGCCTCGCCGACCACGAGGCGCTGTTCGAGGAAAAGGTCGTCACGCGGGTCACGGTCGACCGCAGCCGCCAGGAATATCAGCAGGCCCTGCGGGAGCTTTCCGACGCGCTCACCCGCCTCGACGACATCGAGACGCGGGAACTTTCGCGGCGCGCCGAATCGCAGAGCCGGCTGGACGAGTCGGAGGCGCGCGTCAGTCAGGCCGAGCGGACGATCGCCGAACTGGGAGCGACCCTCGCCACCGCCCGCATCGTGGCGCCGGTCTCGGGGCGCATCACCGAGATCAAGGCCTATGCCGGCGACGTGGTTCAGCCGGGAGCACCCGTGGCCAGTATCGAGGCGGGCGGCACCGGGCTCGAAGTGCTGATCTACATTCCGCCCGAGAACGGCAAGCGGGTCGACCCCGACATGCCGGCCCTGGTGTCGCCGATTACCGTCCGGCGCGAGGAGATCGGGGCACTGCGGGGCGTGGTGATCGACGTTTCGGAATTTCCGGTGACCAACGAAGGCATCATGACCGTTCTGCAGAACAGCGATCTGGCCCGAACTTTCACGCAGAACGGCGCGCCCTATGCCGGACGAGTGCGCCTGATTCCCGATCCGGGTACGGTCAGCGGCTATGCTTGGACCTCGCCCAAGGGAGCGGACTTTCTATCTGCTCGCCAGCGGTGTGCTGACGAACGCCAGGCACAGCAACCACGATTTGCGCCACAGCCGCACCGAGCCACGGCGCTGGTTATTCGAAAAAATAGCGGCTCACCTCGTCGGCGGAAAAACCTTCGAACAATTCCAGCGGGCGGCGACCGAAGTCGCCGAACAAGGCCTGCAACTCGGCCCGGCGCGCGGCGAAGGCCTCCTCGATGCGCTTTTTCAAGCGCGGCCTCATCAGCAGCATGCGACTGTGCCCGGTTTCATCGTCGACGACCCGCACGATACCGAACGCCGGCAGGTCGACGTGTTCACGGCGGTCCCACAGCATGACCGGCACGACATCGTGGTAGGACAAGGCCGCGAGCAGGCCCTCGATCTGCGGTAACGGAAAATGGAAGTCGGAAAGCAGAAAAATCAGGGCCCGCCGCGAGCCGACCAACTCGGCTGCCTGGGCCAGGCCGGTGCAACTGTGGCCGCGCGGGGTGTAGGCGCGCAACTCGCCGGCGAGCGCGGCGCCGGCCGCACGGTTGAGGGTCGGCGGCAGAACCCACGGCGTGCTGGCCTGGTCGGAGCAGCCGATGAAACCGAAGGTGTCGCCGGTGCGATAAGCCGAATAACTCAGTGCCGCGACGAACTGCGCCAGTTCGTCCATTTTGTTGCGTGCACCGGCGTAGGCCATCGAGGCCGACAGGTCGGCGATCACGAACACGGGTATCGAACTGGTTTGCTGATAGACCCTGACCTGGACCTGTTCGAATGGATCGCGCAGGCTCGCGCGCACGTCGAAGCGGCGCGGATCGGGGGCATTCAGCAGGGGTACGTGGTGGCGAAACTGCAGCCCGCCGCCTTGCTGCTGGCTGGCGTGATGACCGGGATAACTGCCGCTGGCGCGCCACGACACCTTGTAATGCAGTTCCGCGGCGTTCATTTCAGGGCGCGGCGATGAGCTCGACGATGCGCGTCATCAGCGCGCTTACCATTTCAGATCGATGCAGTTCATAAACCGGGCTGAAGAAGATCCGGTGCGCGATGGTCTCCTGCAGTACGGCATGGATGTCTTCCGGTACCAGCGCCTCGCGGCCGCGCAGCCACGCCGCGACCTTGGCGGCGCGCATCAGCATGCCCATGCCACGCGGACTGACACCGGATAGAACCAGCTTATCCATGTCTACGCCCTCGATGCTGATGCCAAAGGCGCTCGGCTTACGGGTCGCGGCACACAGTTCGAGGGCGTAGCGTTCAATGGTCGGACTGGTCTGAATCGCGTTCTGGATGGCAGACGAAACATCGTTAAGGGCGTCGAACGGCAGGATCCCGGGTTGCAGCTCGGCGATCAGCCGGTCGACGTCGAAAAAGCGCGTGTCGAACATCAGCTGGCGCTGCAGTTCGGGATCCTCGGGCATGGCGATGTTGACTTCCATCAGAAATCGATCGCGCGCCGCGGCCGGGAGTTCAAAGGTTTCTTCTTTTTCGACGCGGTTGCGATCGGCGAACACCTGCAGGTGGGGGAAATAGTATTCGCGGTTGAAGGCGGTCACGCTGCGTTCGGCCATCACCCGCAGCAGCAGCGAATGGACCTGGGGGCGGGCGCGATTCACTTCGTTGAAAAAGAACGTGGCGAGGCGATCTTCGTATTTCAGCAGTGGCCCGGGGTCGACCGCCGGTCGGCCCTGCTCATTGATGTAGGTGTGGTAGATAAGGTCATTCGGCATCAGGTCGATGGTGCCTTCGATGCGTTCGTACTCGCCGCCGAGCACGCGCGCGAACGCTCGCAGCAGGGTCGTTTTGCCGACCCCGACATCGCCCTCGAGCAGAGCGTGACCGCGCGCGAACAAGGCAATGAGCAGGAGCCTGATCGGCTCATCCTGGCCGATGATCGCGCGCTGAACTTCGCGTTCGAAGTCGAGCGCTCGCGTGCGCCACTCGTCGAGCGAGACAGCGGTTATGCTGGACATGTTCCTGCTCCGGGAAGTTCACATCCGCACGGCTACGTAAGCCGCACGATGGCCGATAGTGATGCCGCGACTAGGGGTTGAACGTGGCGCCGGACGCGGCGAGTTTTTTCAGCAGCGGCGCCGGTTTCCACGACGCGGGGTCCTGCTCGGCGAAGTCGCATACGCGCTGATAAACGACATCGAGGCCGATCTGATCGGCGTAGAACATTGGTCCGCCGAGGTAAGCCGGCACCCCGTAGCCGTAGACGTAAATCACGTCGATGTCGCTGGCGCGCTGGGCGATGCCTTCTTCGAGGATCCAGGCGCCTTCGTTGATCAGCGAATACATCAGACGCTCGACCACTTCGTCGCTGCTGATCGTGCGTCGCTTGATACCTTTCTCTTTTGAGTAGTCGATGATCAACTTCTCGATGGTGGGGTCGCGCTGGCGCTCGCGCGTTTTCGCATCATAGGTGTAAAACCCGCTGCCGGTCTTTTGCCCGAAACGGCCAAGCTCACAGATGCGATCGCCCAACTCGCAATACCGTTCTCCCGGGGCGAGACTGGCGGGCAGGCCTTTACCCTGGCGGATCCGCCAGCCGACGTCCAGGCCAGCGAGGTCCGACATCGTCAATGGCCCCATCGCAAAACCGAGCGCGTAGATGGGATCGTCGACCTCGTGCGGCAAGGCGCCCTCTTCGAGCATGTACTGCGCCTGGGCCAGGTAGCGGTGGATCATGCGGTTGCCGACAAAACCGTCGCATACCCCTACCACTACGCCAACTTTACCGATCGCGCGGGTTACCGCCAGGGTCGTCGCCAGGGTCTCGAAACTGGTTTTCGCGCCGCGCACGATCTCGAGCAGCTGCATGACGTTCGCGGGGCTGAAAAAATGGGTGCCGATGACCTTGTCCGGGCGCTGGGTGACAGCGGCGATTTCGTCGACATCGAGGGTCGAGGTATTTGTTGCGAGGATGCACGACGGCTTGGCGACCGCGTCGAGTTGAGTAAATACCGCTTTCTTGACATCCATGTTTTCGTACACCGCCTCGATGACCATATCGACGCCGCCGAGGTCGGCATAATCGAGGGTCGAGGTGATCAGGCCCATGCGGCGCTCGACATCCGCGTTCGTCAGCCGGCCTTTTTTCGCCGTGCGCTCGTAGTTCGCGCGCACCACGGCGAGCCCCTTGTCGAGAAAGTCCTGCTCGGTTTCGAGCACGATGACCGGGATCCCGACATTGGCGAAGTTCATGGCGATGCCACCGCCCATGGTTCCGGCACCAATAACAGCAACTGATTTGATATCGAGTGTCGGCGTGTCGCGCGGCATGTCGTCGACCTTGGCCGCCGCACGTTCGGCAAAAAAGATGTGGCGCTGCGCGGCCGACTGCACGCTGTCATGGAGTTCCTGAAACAGCTCACGTTCGCGCACCATGCCGGCTTCGAACGGCAGCGTGCAGGCCGCTTCCACGCAGGCCACGCAACTCTGCGGCGCCATGAAACCGCGACGGCTTTTGGCCAGGCGCGCCCGCGCCGCGGCGAAGATCGCCGGGTCGACATCGCTGACCTTGTCGTTCATGTCGCGGACTTTTTTCAGCGGCGCACCGGCGGCAACGATGCGGCGTGCAAATTCGAGCGCACCTTCGAGCAGCTGGCCTTCTTCGACCAGTTCGTCGATGACCCCGGCCGCGTGCGCGTCCGGCGCCGCGATCTGGGCGCCGCTGGTGATCGCATCGAGCGCGGCTTGCGGTCCGATCAGGCGCGGCAGGCGCTGGGTGCCGCCGGCGCCGGGCAGCAGACCGAGGTGAACCTCCGGCAGACCGACGCGCGCCGACGGCACCGCCACCCGGTAATGACAGCACAGCGCGGTTTCGAGACCACCGCCGAGCGCGGTGCCGTGGATGGCGGCGATCACGGGTTTCGGCAGGTCTTCGATGGTGCGCAGGGTGTCGAGAAAATGGGGCGGCGCCATCGGCTTGCCGAACTCGGAAATATCGGCGCCGGCGATAAACGTCCGTCCGTCACAAATCAGGATCACCGCCACAGTGTCGTCGCCCGCGGCGGCAGCGAAGGATTCCTGCAGCCCCTGGCGGACATGCTGGGAGAGCGCGTTAACCGGGGGATTGTTGACGGTGATGATGCCGATATCGCCGTTTCTGGCATAGGAAACCGAATGCGTCATGGGCTGACCTTGTTATGTCTGGCTGGAGGGGATGGTCGGATTTTACACATAACGAGCCTGCCGCCGGACATGACAAGAGCGATCCGCTTCGAGTATGGTCCGGCCTGTATCCGCACGGTCCGGCAGGCTCTGCCACAGAGGTGACTCGATGATTCCTAATCGCAGCGGCGTCGTCGTCGCCGTGTTCGCGGCCATGCTCTTTGGCGCGGCGGCCAGCCGCGTTGTCAGTGCCGACAGCAGCGCCTACAAAAATACCAACTGGTTGAGTTATAACCACAACGTCAACGGCCAGCGCTACGTGCCGCTGGCCCAGATCAATGCCGCCAATGCGGCCGAGCTCGGCGAAGTCTGCCGGGTCCAGGTTGACGACATCGGCAGTTTTCAAACCGCCCTGCTGCACATCGACGGGGTGCTTTATTTCACCACCGCGAACGACACCCTGGCGGTCGACTCGGCGAGCTGCGAAGTTCTGTGGCGACACCACTACGAAGACGAGGAACTGGAAACCACTGCGCTGCGGGTTAATCGTGGCCTGGCCTACGCTAACGGGCGCCTGTTCCGCGGCACGGTCGACGGACGCTTCATGGCGATCGATGCCGTGGACGGCGCCACGCTATGGGTGCACCAGGTCGGCGATGCGCAACTCGGAGAATTTTTCAGCGCCGCACCGCAGGTTTACCAGGGCCTGGTGATCATGGGTGCGGCAGGCGGTGACTGGGGCATTCGTGGACGCGTTATGGCTTACGATGCCTTCACCGGTCGCGAAGTGTGGCGCTTCTATACCATCCCGCGCGGCGATGAACCGGGCGCGCAATCGTGGGAACGCATCGACAGCGCGCGCTTCGGCGGCGGCGGTACCTGGACCACCTTTACTGTCGATGTCTCGGCTGGCGAAGTGTTCGTGCCGGTCGGCAACCCGGCGCCCGACCTGCTGCCCGGGCAGCGTCCCGGAGAAAACCTCTATACCAACAGCCTGGTCGTGCTCGATGCCAATACCGGCAAACTCAAGTGGTATCACCAACTGCTATCGAACGACGGCCAGGACCTCGATCTGGGCGCCGCCCCGGTGCTTTATCACAATCGCAAAGGGCAGCGCATGGTCGCCTTTGGCAGTAAGGACGGTTACGCCTACGGCATCAACCGTGAAAACCGCAAGCGCGTGTTCAAAACCCAGGTTGCGACGGTCAAGAACGCCGGCGTCGCACCAACCGTCAAAGGTGTCGAAGTCTGTCCGGGGCCGCTCGGCGGGGTCGAATGGAACGGGCCGGCGTATGACAAGCCGCGTCACCAACTGGTGGTCGGCAGCGTCGACTGGTGCGCGATACTCAAAGCGCAGAAGGACTACGTGTATGTCCCGGGCCAGTTCAATATGGGCGGGACGTTCGAGTTCATCGATCCCGCGCGCGGCTGGATCTACGCGCTCGACGCCGATACCGGCGCGGTGCGCTGGAAACTCGAAACCGCCGGTCCGCACGTGGCCGGTATCACGCCGACCGCGGGCGGGGTTATTTTCACCGGCGATATGGCCGGCAATTTCATGGTGCTCGACGCTGAAAGTGGCAACCAGCTCTATACCGCGCAGGTCGGTGGCGGCCTCGCGGGTGGCGTGATCACGTACATGAATGACAGCAGGCAGTTCGTCGCGCTGGTGTCAGGCAACGTATCGCGGCTGACATTCGGCGATGCCGGTCGGCCGACGCTGAGTATCTTCGCGCTCGGTGGCAGTGCGCCACCAGCCAAAAAACTCAAGCGCGCAACCACGGCCACCAGCGCCCCGGACGTCGACGCCGGGCGCAATACCTATGCCACCGTCTGCGCCGCCTGTCACGGCGGTACCGGCGAGGGCGCGATGGGACCGGCCCTGTCCGATATCAAAACGCGCATGGACACCGCTCAAGTCATCGAATGGATCAAAAACCCGTCGACAAAAATGCCGCGTTTGTTTCCGTCCATGCTCGACGAACAGGCGGTGCTCGACGTCGCCGCCTATCTCGAAACGCTATAGCTTGCCTGGCGCCAGGCGGCGGGTCACGGCAGCGAACTTGCCGGTTGCGGCCACGCCCCGTCGACCCTGGCGGCGAGCCAGCGCGTCAGTGCGGCATTGACGGCGAGCGGCTGTTCCTGCGCCATCCAGTGTCCGCTGTCGACCACCACTTCGGTCAGATCCGTACAGTGCTTGCGCATCGGCTCGGCCAGGCGGGACGCGACGGTTTCGCACACGAAGTCATAGCGCCCATGCAGGAACAGCACCGGCAGTGACAGCTGTGCCGCCGCGCCGGACGCGTAAGCGGCGTTCGCGACCGTGTTCATGTAATAGGAATCGGGTCCAAAAAACGAATTGCGCCGCAGACCTTCGGCATAAACCTGCAATTCGTCCTCACTGACCATATCGCTGTCGAGCGGCATGTCCGGGGCAGCGTCAAGCGGACCGAACCAGCCGCCGTTGCGCCGCACGCTGGCGGTCATGGCCGGTTTACCCGCGCCGGCAGGGTCGCCCTTGCGCAGCAGGAGTTTCATGGTCAGGTAAGGATCGGCGTCAAACACCGCGGTCGCACGCGCAAAATTCTCGTGGTAGTACATCATGTAGTCCCACTGACCAAGCGGGTAATCGCGCTCCGGATAAATTGTCCGATCGACCAGGCCGACCATGCTTTCCGGACCACTGTCGTCGACGATATAAGGCACACATAAACTGGCCACGGCGGCGCAGCGCTCAGCGTGCAGGCGGGCCAGGTTCCACACCGTCGGACTACCCCAGTCGTGCCCGACCCACACCGCCCGATCACGGCCGAGCGCGTCGAGCAGTTCAAGCATATCGGCGACCACTTCACGCTGCGCGTAGGCCTCGTGGGTGGTGTAGACCGACGAGCGACCGTAACCACGCATATCCGGCGCGACGGCGCGAAACCCAAGACCGGCCAGGACCGGCAGCTGGTGGCGCCAGCTCAGCGACAGCTCCGGCCAGCCATGCACGAAGATCACCAGCGGACCGTCCTCGGGACCGGCGGCAAGGTAGTGCGTTGTATGGCGGGCGCTCGTGGCGTAGCCCGATTCGATTGCGGTATCCATCATCGCCGTCGTTCCTGCGTCCGGAAAACCCAGAGTCTGGCACAACCGCGCGGCGAAGATGGCCGCACCTCGCGATCACCAGTTATCCACAGCCGCGCACCAACGCCCGTCCCAGAACCCCTTTACCCCCTGATTTTCCGAAAGTTTTCAATTATTAGGGGACATTCTCCGTTTATCGCCATTTTTCATTTGCGCAAAACCAGTATCCCGTCATTGCCGACTACGCCTCAATAACATTGAATCGTCGGTCTCGAGTCTCAACCAGGGTTCTGCATGGATTTCATCACGCGCGCAATGGTGGCGAGCGACGGCCCGGCCTGCGCCGCCCTGCTGAAAGGACGGCTGGCCTATGCGGACGACTTCGTTGCCGCGCTGCCGCGTCTGTGGCACGAGCTCCTCGGCGCCGATGCGCTGCAGGCCGAAGTGGTCGTAACCGATGACGGTGGCGGTCAGCGCATCGTTGGATTCGGCTGCGGGGTGTTCGTCACCGACGCCTGGTTCGTTGATATACAGCGAGCGGAAACCCCTTATGTCACCGCTCGCACGCTCACTGCCGAGCCCTCACCCATTCTGCGCCCGCCCGACATCGGCCGTGACAATGCCAGTCGCGGACTGAACGTCCTCAACCTGCACTATGCCGAGGCACGCGGGCTCGACGAAAGCCAGACGATGGCGCTCCGTTACAAGATGATGGAGTCGTTTATCGCCAATTTCAGCAGTTTCAGGGTGAAGGCCATCGCCCAGGAACTGTGGGACGAGATCGCCCCCCAATTTATTGTCAACGGCTGGGGCAGTGTGCGCAGCGACTACAGCGATTACTACGCGCGGCGCGGCGAGTCGAAACCGCCGCCGGGTCGCTGCCCGCACCTCATCGGCCTGAATCGGCAGGAAGTGCGGGACAATCCCGGCGAACTTGCCGCCGCACTGTTCATCTACACACCACCGCGGGTGTGTTTCACCAAAGGCGAGAAGGCGCTATTACGCCTGGCGCTTTCCGGGCTCACGGACACTAATATTGCAGGCCGGCTGGGGGTCGCCGTGCCGACGGTCAAAAGTCGCTGGCGCGGTATCTATCAGCGCGTCGCAAAGATTGCACCTGAACTTGCGCCGAGCCCTGGTGACGCGCCACGCGGCGCAAATCGCGGCCAGGAAAAACGCCGGCGCATGCTCGATTACCTGCGCCGACACCCCGAAGAACTCCGCCGCGGCATCGACGAACGCCGCACGCCCGGTTAATCGACGCTCGCTCCTGACAGGCTGGTGAAAAACTACTGCGGAGGTCGTGCGCGGCGTTGCGGACTCGCCTGTGGTCCTCATTTACACCAGTAAACTCCGGTCCTCGTCTCACCCGCGCCTTGCGCCCGACCTTCCTCGTTACGTTTTTGACCAGCCTGCCCATGCTGGTGAAAAACTACTGCGGAGGTCGTGCGCGGCGTTGCGGACTCGGCAGCCAGCCTCATTTACACCAGTAAACTCCGGTCCTCGTCTCGCCCGCGCCTTGCGCCCGACCTTCCTCGTTACGTTTTTGACCAGCCTGCCCAGGCTGGTGAACTACTGCGGAGGTCGTGCGCGGCGTTGCGGACTCGGCAGCCAGCCTCATTTACACCAGTAAACTCCGGTCCTCGTCTCGCCCGCGCCTTGCGCCCGACCTTCCTCGCGACGTTTTTCACCACCCTGCTAAACGGTAAGTCACCACACACCGCGCTTCTACGGTCTATTAGGACGTCGCCGACAAAGCCGACGTCCTTTAGCCTTGGGCAACGTACTCGACGCCGATGTGGCGCTGTCAGTGCCGCGGTGTTGCACCCCCGAACCGTTTACGCCTGGTCAGCCCCGCGGCACACATTCGGTTACCCACCCCCCTGCACGGAGAATTTGACATGGCCCATGCGCACACTCAATGGCGATGCACCGGTCAATGGCCGCTGTGTACTGTCCTGTTCGTCGCGTCGACAGCCGCATTCGTGTCGCCGCTACGCGCCGCCGAAATATTCTGGAACGGCGGCTTCAACAACAGCTGGCAGCAGGAATTCAACTGGGACCCGTTCGGCACGCCGTTCAGTATTCGCCGCGTACCGACAGACTTCGACAGCGTGTTTATCAATACCCCCGCGGACGACGACCTCAGCCTGTTTGGGGATACCGCCCCCATCAACGGTCTTACGCTGTCGAACGCCATCATCCTGCGCACCAACGGCCACAGGCTGACGGTCGACGACGACGGCGCGGCGCAGGTCGAGGTGACAGGAACCGGCACGCTGCTCAGCATCGAGAAAATCACCGGCAACGCCGCCGCGACCTCGTTCGATGCCGACAACGTGCGCATCAGCGGCGGGCGCATCGCCATCGTTGGCGCGGCGAACGTCGATGGCGTACTCGATATTCGCGGCACCGGACGGGTCAACACCGCCGCCGGCGCGACCCTCACCGTGGGCAGGCTGCTGATGGCGCCGACCCTGTTCAGCAGCGGCGAACTGGACCTGTTCGGTGCGACGACGTTTCACAGCACCGGCGTCGCGCAGAATACGATTGGCGGTCTCGGCAGCTCGACGTTCAATATCACCGGCAGCAGCACCGCGACATTCGATGGCACGCTCCAGATCGGCGGCATTGCCGGCGATCCGACCGTCAACATCAATAGCTTTGGCCGCCTGTACACGCGCTCGCTCGGTATTGGCGGGTCGAGCGCATCGACCGACACGTTAGTACATATTTCGGATCCCGGATCAGCCATCGAACAACGCGACGGTGGGACGCTCACCATCGGCGGTGACGCAAACGACGGCAGCGCGATCGTGCGCATCTTTGACAATGGACGCCTGCAGACAAGCACTGGCGGGGTAAGCATCAATGAAACCGGCTGGGTGCACATGTTTACCACCGGCGACAGCGGTGGCCGCTTCATCAGCTTCAGCGACATGCTGATCGACGGCGGGCGCCTCTCGGGCGCAGGCGACAGCACGTTCACGCTCGCTCCCGGTCGCGACCTGCGGGTGCAGCGCGGTGGACGCTTCTCGATCGACAATTACCTGAATCTCGGACCCGGAAACGAAATCGACATTTCCGACAGCGAGTTTGCCATCGATCCGATTACCGGGTCCGATGCCCTCGGGGTCGGTGTCGGGGGCGGGATCGGGGTTGGCGACGCGGTGGTGTCCGCCGGCGGTGTGGCCACGAATTTCGACATCAACGGTCGGCTGTCCATCGGCGAAAACGGCGGCTCGGGCAGGGTGCGGATCCTGAACGGCGCGCAGAGCTTCGTGCGGTTTCTGTTTATGGGGCTGTCCGGCGTTGCCGATTCGCATGGGAAGCTCACGGTCGAATCCGACGCCGATGTCACCATGTTCGGCAGTGCGAACATCGCCGGGGCCGGGCAGAATTCGACCGCGGACGTGACCATTGCCGGGGCCGGCACGACCTACACCATGGGCGGAAACGCGTCGGTCGTGGTGGGCAGCAATACCGGCTTCGGTCAGGGGTCAGTCGAGATCCTCGACGGCGCCGTTCTGCGCCTGAATATGGGCAGCGGCGCGATCGAGGTGCGCCAGAGTGGAACGATGAACGTCACCAACGCGCGCGTCGATTCCGCCGGCAGCGGCGGCTTCGTCAACCAGGGCCTGCTCCATGTCGGCGCATTCGGTCTGATTAACCTGACTAACGGCGGCAGCTTTGACAACACCAGCGGCACGGTCACCGGGGTTGGTGTCATCGATGTGAACGGACAGATTTTCGACAACGGCCGCGGCACGCTGTCGCCCGGCAACTCCGCCGGCGCACTCACGCTGCGCGACGCCACGTTGGTCTCGGACGACAATTCCGTACTCGATATCGAAATTGGCGGGCTCGCGCGCGGCCAGTACGACGAATTATCCATTGGCGGCAACGCGACGTTCGACGGCACGCTCATGATCACCCTGATCGACGGTTTCCGGCCGCAAATGGGCGACAGTTTTGACATTGTCTCGGCGTTCAGCGTCGGCGGTGGCTTTGACACGCTGACCTGCATCGATTGTGCGGGTCGTCAGTTCGGCGTGTTTTTCGAAGGCAGTCTGGTCAGTCTCGAAGTGACCGCCGTGCCGCTGCCGGCAACGGCGCTGTTGCTGCTCGCGGCGCTGCCAGGGGTGCTGCTTCGGCGCCGAGTGCGCGGCTTGTCTCAGCTTTTCAACTGAGTCAGAAACTCGATTTGTAAAGCGATGTTTTTTTCGAACATGTCGCCTTTGTAAGGCGCGAAATGATTACAGGCGAGGGTTCTGCAGGTCGCCTTCGGGATCCGCCTGGCCATGGCCTCGACCCGCTCCAGCGGCACCAGCGAATCGTCGACGGCCGCGATCACGAGTGCCGGACAGGCAACCTGCCCGGCCACCGCGTTCGGGTCGTAGTCCGCCATCATGCCGAGTATTTTGGCCGGAACCTGGTTGGCGAATTTACGCTCCGGTGGCACCAGGGCGGTGTAACCAGCGTAACTCTCCTCGGTGTTCATGACGGCGAAGCTGCCGGGCCGGCCGACGGCGGGAATGTAGTGCGGTTTTCCAGTCAGCCAGGTTTTCAGTCGATCTATTTGTATGTGCCACAGCAGCCTCACCAGCTCGCGCACTGGCGGCGCCGGAGCGTTCGACGGGATGCCGGCGTAAGGCACCTGCGCGATCACCGCAGCGATGTCGGCGTGCCTGGCCGCGGCGCAGATCACGTGTGCACCGCTGAATGATGAGCCCCACAACACCATGGTGCCCGTGTCGATCGCCTCGAGAGCGCGCACATGATCGATCGCAGCGTCCCAGTCCTCGCCGTGTTTGAACGGATTGACGTCGTTGCGCGGCGTCCCGTCACTGTCACCGAAGCCGCGATAATCAAACAAAAATACCGCCCAGCCGGCGGCGACGAAACGCGCGGCGAAATCCGGCAGGCCGAAGCTGCGTTCTCCGGCGAAGCCATGTGCCATGATGATCACTGGCGGCTTCGCCAGCTTCGGTGGCCGGTACAGCCAGCCGGCACAGCGGATACCCTGGCTGGCAAAATCGCTATCCGTCCGCGTGCCGGACGCGGTCGACGGCGACGCCCGGGTGGCAACTTCGCCGTCGAGGTCGGTGCTCACGACGAACAACCCCGGCGACCGGATCCGGTTGCGGCTCGCGAATACGTCATACCACCCTCCCTCTGGTGAACCCCTGTCAGGCGCAACACATTAAGCACACCGTAACGAGATCGCGGACTTGATCAGGGTCAGTTATTTCGGCCACGACCCTACCCATAATTCCTGTACGCATGGTCGGCCATAGCTGCCGGACAGGGCGCTCGCTCGTGCCGGCGAGCGCCGCGAGCAAACCCGCTCGACACGCGTCGCGGCACGCCTGAGCAAAGGGGAGAAATCACCATGGAATTCAAGGAAGTCATCGGCCGCCGCCGCACCATTCGTTTCTTCGATCCGGACAAACCGGTCGAGCGCGACAAGATCCAGATCATGCTCGAGGCTGCGCGCCTGGCATCGTGCGCGGTGAATGCGCACTGGGCCAAAGCGGTCGTCGTCGAACGCGACAAGATCCCGCAGGAGAAGCTCGACAAGCTGAAAACGCCGGTTGCCGACATCGCCCTCGACCTGGCCCCCGTGCACATCTATTTTTTTGTCGACCTCGGGGTCGTCAACCGCATCAAGGGCAGCCGCCTGAAAGAACTTGTCGACGTCGGCGCGCTGCCGCCGACCCACGGCTGGAGCCATCGTTTCGTCGATGAACTGGTCTACCCGCAGATCCTGAAACCGTTGACCGATGCCCCGGCCTACGTCGCCGCAGCCGCGGCGGATGCCGGCATGGCCGCCGGCCAGGCGCTGCTTGCCGGCGTCGATGAAGGACTCGGGGTCGCATTCAATACGCCGAATCCGGAAATCATCAAGGAAGTTTTCGAAGTACCGGACGATTGGGTATCGCTGTGGGTCCTGCTGGTTGGCTATCCCGCCGAATCGTGGTCGGCCGGCGGCCAGCGTCCGCGGCCCGCCGTTCGAAGAACAGTTCTTCGAAGGTCGCTACGGCGTCCCGTTTCGCCGCGACGACGCGGTGGTTGAGAAGTTGAAAGCGGCGAACATGATCCAAGCGCCGGCGGTGAAAGACGATCCTGCCCGCAAAGCCGAGATCAAGGCACTCGCCGAGCGTCTCGGGCTGCCACTCTGAGCGAGCGCGATGGCACTCAAACCGCTGCTCGACTACGAAACCGTGGGCGCCTGGATTGATGGCCTGCGCGAGCATTGGGGCGGCGATCCGCTGGCCGACGACCCGGAACGCCTGCCCACACTCGAGGCGTTCTGCCGGTTTGCCGAAACCGATCCCGATACGATGATCCAGGCATGTCTGCGTGTCGACAAGGACGGTGATCAGCGCATCAGCCTGAAGGGGCGCCGCAAATACGCCGAACTCATCGATCAGTTCCAGGCGCAGTCGTCGGAGTCGCGTCTGCGCAAAGCCAAACGCGGCAACACCATTCGCAGCTTCCTGATCCATAACGGCATCCATCTCGCCGCCGGCGCGCAGATGGTCAAAAAGGAGTGAACACGCTCACGCACGGCCGCGCAGCGTGCGGCCATGCTGGTTCGGAGCGTGTGTGAGCGCCACGTCCCCGCTTTACCTCGTTACATCAGGTCGGGATCCGCCAACGCATAGCCACCCTTGATGGCCAGCATCTCGTTGCAACCGTCCTCGATCAATCCGGCCCGCGCGTCGCGCAGCAGCTTTTCCAATGGATATTCGCGGGTCATGCCGTTGCCGCCGAAAATCTGCAGCGCATCGCTGGCGATCTCGAAAGCCGCCTGAGTCGCTCCGACTTTGGCCGCCATCGCCGCTTGCAGTGCCGGCTGCTCGACCTGCGCGTTGTATTCGACCACGCGGCGCGCCAGCGCCCGCGCCGACTCGAGTTTGCGGTACATATGGAACAGTCGATAGGCGACCGACTCGTGATGGATGATGGCAACGCCACCCTGCTTGCGCTCGTGCGCGTAGGCCAGGGCCAGTTCGTAGGCGGCACGGCCGACCCCGACCAGCGCGGCGGCGACCAGACCGTTGGCCTCCTGGTGGATCGCGTAAACCGCGCGCTGATAGTGCTCGGGTCCGGCCAACAGGTACTCCAGCGGCACTTCGACCTGGTCGAAAAATATCTCACCCTGGTTGAGCGCGCGCTGGCCCAGCTTGTCGAGTGGTTTGCCCTTGCTCACACCCTTGCGATCGGTGGGTACAAACACCACGCAGCCGTGTTCGCTATCGGCGCCCGCGCCAGTATCCGCGGCACAGTACAACACGCACATTTCCGAGATAGTGCCGTTCGATACCCAGGAAGACTTCTGCCCGTTGATGACAATTTTGTCCGACGTAAGCCGGGCCACGCAGTTCGGACGACCGCGGCTGCCACCGGTATGGATCGCCTGGCCGTTGGGATCGAGATTGTCACTGCCGTGATCGGGTTCGGTAATGCCCCAACAGCCGATCTGGTTTTCCGGACACTGTTCGAGCAGGAACTCGTTGCCGAACAGGCGTGCCATGAAGCGCGGGAACGTCGCCGCGCCGATCGTGAATGCCAGGCCGACGTCGCCCCAGGACAGCTCTTCGTTGATCAGGCATTGCATTCTGGCCCGCGCGGCGGGTTCGATGTCATCCAGCGCATCGCTGGTAAATCCCAGCTCGCGATATTTATCCAGGAATGGCCACAACGGCGAATCGGCGGCAATCACGGCCTCGGGCGACATACGATCAAGCACGCGTCCCAGCGGCCGCATCTCCTGCTCGGCGAAGCGGTGGATCACGTCGACGACGGCTCGCTCCTCGTCGCTGAGCGGCGCCTCAGCGCCGAGCGGGCCGAGTCTGGCGACCGGCGTGGGAGCCCACGCTGCGATGCGGGTATGCGCGGCAGGCGCGCCGACAGGCTGAAGTCGTTCTGCAATCATGGCCATGGCGATTTCCCCTTTGTTTGGCAGACGCCACACAGTGGCCGCAGGGTATCGGCAGTCGCCAGGATGGAGCGCCCGTCAGCGCGGGCTGCGCCGCTTCCCGGCGCGCTCAGCGCACCAGTGCAGGCAAAATCACGCTATACCTGTAGCGCGCGCTGTTCATGATCCCGATCAAGTTTTGCGCCGCGCGTAGACGGCATGAACTCAGGCGGCAAAAACGCCCGCCGCATCCGGCGCGAACGCGTCGAGCAGAAAACGTTCCTGGGGCCTTTCAGAGGCGGTCCTGGGGATCTCGGCGACAACCTGTAAAGTAGCCGGGATTAACGAAATCGCCGTTGTGAAGGATGCCGCCGCCGGCGCGGTGGTCAAAATAATACCAACCGTCCTCGTCCGCGCATCGAAGCGCGCTCAGCGCGACAGGATGGTGATACACATCGCGGCCGCGTCGTTGCCTATCGAGCCGCCGCCGTTGTGGGCCAGGCCGACCTTCGCGCCGTCGACCTGGCGCGCCCCTGAGCGGCCCTGTAGCTGTTCAGTAAGCTCCACGATCTGCGCGATCCCGGTCGCACCCACCGGATGGCCTTTGCGCAGCAGGCCACCGGAAGTATTCACCGGCAACCGGCCGCCGAGGCGAGTGACGCCGTCGGCAACCAGTTTGCCGCCCTCGCCCTTGGCACACAGGCCGAGGGATTCGTAGGCAAAAATTTCGCCCGGCGCGGAGGCGTCGTGCAATTCCACCACTGACAGGTCCTCGGGGCCGAGTCCGGCCTCTTCATAAGCCGAGGCCGCCGCCACGCTGGCCGCGCCTTCGCTGGCATCGTCGTGATCCCAGCCCGACACCATGGTCGAACACACCACTCGAACCGGATCCTTGAGACCTAAGGCGCGGGCCTTCTTTTCGCTGACGATAATCGCCGCGGCGGCGCCGTCACCGATCGGCGAACACATCGGCCGGGTCAGCGGCTCGGCGATCATCGGCGCCGCCAGCACCTGCTCGATAGTCAACGCGTCCCGGAACTGCGCGCGCTCGTTCATCGATCCGTGGAAGGAATTCTTGGCCGAGACGGCCGCAAACTGCTCGACGGTCGTGCCATAGGTCTGCATGTGTTTGCGCGCGCCGGCGGCGTAGATATCCATGAACATGGAGCGTTTCTTGCCCGCCCCTTCTGCGGCCATGGAAGCACCCCCGGATTCAGCGCTCTTTTTCAGTGACGCCATGATATCGGCCATCGCCTCGACATCGACCGCACCGGTAAAGGCACCGAACGATTTGGTTTTATCCTCGTGGTAAAGCTTCTCGACGCCCAGCGCGATGACCACGTCGTAGAGACCGGCGGTGACCATGGCCACCGCCTGGTTGAACGCGGTTGAGGCACTGGCGCAGGCGTTTTCGACATTGATGACCGGGATCCTGCCGATGCCGACTCCGCGCAGCACGACCTGACCGCGAATGCTCTCCTGGCCGGTCACCAGCCCTGCGGCCGCATTGCCGACCCAGGCCGCCTCGAGTTCCGATTTGTCCATGCCGGCATCGGCCAGGGCGGCTTCGATGGCGCCTGCCCCGATCGCCTTCAGGCCCTGATCGAGAAACTTGCCGAACCGGGTCATGCCGACTCCGGCGATATAGGCGTTGGTTTTCATGCTGGCCCCCTGTTCAATCTGCGATGATTCGGCATTGTCCTGGTGCGGGGTACGCACGGTGACCACCCCGTTGCTGCAGCGATTGTCGAGCAAAACCCGGGCCGGCCGGATTGACCCGGATCAACCCGCGGGGAAAGCGCGTGGTCACCGCCGGGTCTCGACCAGGTCCCGGCCCGCGGTGTTTACTCAGATTGCGGCCGCCGCTGCTGCCGCGCGCGCGCCTGTTGCGCGCGACGGCGCTCGCCGGCGGCACGCAGTTCGTCAATATTGTCCGGCCCGACGTGCATGTAACGTGACTTCCAGGCTGCAGTTTCATCCCATTCGAACGGCGCCGCGACGGTAACGCCGGGTTCGCGAGCCTGCTCGAACAAGCCCAGAGCCTGCTCCAGGATCGCCGACTGCGACGCCTCGTCATACGGGCGACCGCAAGGGTTGCCCAACGGAAAATCAACGTACAGGTAACGGGGTACGCCGCAATACTCGACGATATCCAGTGCCGAACCGATGATCACCGTCGCGATCCCGGCAGTCTCGAGCGCCCTGGCGACCAGACTCACGGTCTGGTGGCAAACCGGTCACAACGGGACCAGCAGTGCGATGTCGACGCCGTCGTCCTGACACGCCTTCACGATCGCCGGCGCATCGCGCTCGACGATCTCGCGTGCACCGTAGAGGGTCGGCGCGCAGAAAAATCGCGGCGCCAGCCGGCCCAGGCGGCGCTCGTCTACCGCGCGGTTCAGTTCGCGGACCGGAAAATAAGTCTCGCGATCATCGGTGTGGGTAGCTTCCCGGTCCCAGGCCAGATCGCCGGTAAACAGCTGCGCAGGCGGATCGCCAAGATCGCCGATTGCGAGGCGTCGGCGGTTACCGACATAGGACGGATCAGGCATCGCCGTGGTGATCACGGTCGCGCTGCACTTGCTCAGTGGCTTGGTTAATCCGGCAAACGGGATAGTGTCGAAGTGTGCCCATCGGTACGGCACCTCATAACCCTGCGCCGCGTAATAGTCACGGGATTTGTCGATATAACGCACGCAGTCGGCTCGGTTCATGGGATTTTCCTTAGCCCTGATTTGAAGTATTTCAGCCGTCGTCGGTCGCGGCACTGGCCGCCTCGAACATGCGCTCATAGGCACGTGCGTCGAGAAAGTTTTCGATGCGCGTGATCAGTCCGTCGGCGTCGGTCAGCACCCACACCACCGCGCGGGTATGTTGAATGTCCTCAACACTGGTCACGAAAGTGATCACCGCACAGCCTTCGTGGCCATCGATGAACAGGCGGCGACGCTCGATATGTTTCAGTATGAGCGCGTACTTTTCGAGATCGTCGAGAAAGTCGACAGCACGCTCGAAGCGGTCAATCGGCCCTTCGTAGCTGAAGTTATCGGTCGCGATCAGGCTCGCGATACGGGCAAAATCGCCGTCCTCGAAAGCATCGAGGAACGCTTCCATGGCAAGCCTGGTTTGAGCATCGGCAGTCATCGGACGGGTGCGGATCTCCGGCACATGGATCGCGCGCCGAACACCGCCGGCAACGCCAGTGGACGGTATAAAAACACAGCGCGAAGTCGCCGGCAATCGCCGCGCCGTCGGTATACGCCCCGGATCACGTACTGCTGCTCGCAACGGGACCTCGGCGCGAGGCAGCCGTCGACACCGTGGATCATTGTGCCAGCACACAACCCGGCCACAGGGCGGATTACTTTCGCGCCGATTCGCGCAATACTCTTGCCCACCAGCAGCGCCGAGTAGCATTCCTATGTATGACCTTATTATTCGCAACGCCTGTATCGTCGACGGCACCGGCGCCGAGCGCTACCACGGTGACGTCGCGGTCAGCGGTGACAAGATCGCGGCGGTGACCTCGCACCGGGACGGCGGCGTGACGGCCAGGGCGAACCGGATCATCGACGCGGCCGGCCAGCTGCTGACCCCCGGCTTTGTCGATATCCATACCCATTACGACGGCCAGGTGTGCTGGGACAAACAGGTCACGCCGAGCTGCTGGCATGGCGTGACTACGGTGGTGATGGGCAACTGCGGTGTCGGTTTCGCACCGGTTCACCCGGGCAGCGAAAACGCGCTGGTCGAGTTGATGGAAAGCGTCGAAGATATTCCCGGCACCGCGCTGCACGAGGGCATTCCGTGGGGCTGGGAGAGCTTTGCCGAATACCTCGATGCGATTGATACGCCCTACAGCATGGATGTCGGCACCCAGGTGCCGCACGTCGCCGTGCGCCACTACGTCATGGGTGAACGCTGTTACGACGATGCCAGTGCCGAGGACATCGCGCGCATGGCGAGCCTGACCGGTCAGGCGCTGCGCGACGGCGCGCTGGGATTCTCTACCTCGCGCTTCTACGGCCATATCGACAAACACGGCAACGTCGTGCCCGGAACCCACGCCGATGCCGCTGAACTGATGGGTATCGGCAATGCGATCGCGGAAGTCGGGCACGGCGCTATCGAGATCATCTCCGACCGCCTGCAGGAGCCTGAAGAGCAGCAATGGATCGAATGGCTGGCGCGTAAGACCGGGCGCCCGGTGACCATGCTGGTGACGTCCAACATTGGCATCGGCGCGCTGGCGATGGCCGAGCGGCTGCAGGCCGACGGGCTCAAGATCAGACCCCAGGTCGGCGCCCGCCCGGCCTCGGTGCTGATGAGCCTCGAGGGCACGCTCAACCCCATGCGCCAGTTCCCGGCTTACGCGGCCATCAAGCACCTGCCCATCGACGAACAACGCGCGCGCCTGCTTGACCCGGACTTTCGCCGCGCGGTCCTGGCCGATCGGCCCAAGGTGGCGCGCTACGCCGACACCGCCCATATGATTTCGGCCTGGGATGAAATGTACGTGCTGCCCGCGGCGCTCAGCTACGAACCCGACGCCGCCGATTCGATTGCCGCGATCGCCGCGGCGCGCGGGATCGATTGCCGCGAAGCGTTGATGGATGTGATGGCCAGCGGTCGTCCGCTGTTGCATCTGATCGGCGATTACCAGGGTAATCTCGACGTGCAATATGACTGCATTGCGCATCCTTTATCGGTATTCGGCCTGTCCGATGGCGGCGCGCACTGCGGCGTGCTGTGCGACGCCAGCATGCCGACCTACATGCTTGCCTACATGAGTAGGGACCGTACCAAGGGCGCCACGTTCCCGCTCGAATTCACGGTTCACAAAATGACGCGCGACACCGCCGAGGTCTACGGCCTCACCGACCGCGGGATCATCGCGCCGGGCTACCGGGCCGATTTCAATATTATCGATTTCGACGCCCTCGGTCTGCTCGACCCGGAAATGGTCTACGACCTGCCGGCCGGTGGGCGGCGCTTGATCCAGAAGGCGCGCGGCTATGTCGCCACCATCTGCCGCGGCGACCTTACCTACGAAAACGGTGAGCACAGCGGCGCGCTGCCGGGACGGCTGCTGCGTGCCTGATCGCTGCCTAAGCCCACGGGCGTGGAGTATCCTCTGATGCGCGGCGGCGAGGTGTTCATGGAAGCGCTGGTCATGCACGGCGTCGAATGTATATTCGGCAACCCCGGCACCACCGAGAACTCACTGCTCGATCGCCTCGTCGATTTTCCATCGCTGAATTATTACGTGGCCCTGCACGAAGGTGTCGCGGTCGGCGCGGCCAGCGCCTATGCGCAGGCCAGCGCCCGGATTGCAGTCACCAACCTGCACGTCGCGCCCGGCCTCGGCAATGCAATCGGTATGATCTATGGCGCGCTGAAAGCCAACTCACCGCTGCTGATCACCGCCGGACAACAGGACACGCGCATGCGGCTCAGCAATCCGCTGCTGTCCCATGACCTGGTTGCCATGGCCACGCCGGTAACGAAGTTCAGCGCCGAGCCGCATAGCGCCGACGAGCTGGGCCCGTTGTTGCGCCGCGCATTCAAAATTGCGCTGACCCCACCGCAGGGCCCGGTGTTCGTGGCGCTACCGGTCAACGTGATGGAACAACAGACCACGATCGGCGCGAGTCGCTCGGCCGCGTTACGGGCCGGCACCGCGGACCCGGCTGCGATCGCAACCGCCGTCGAGCTGATCCTTGCCAGCCGCAGTCCGTGCATCCTGACCGGCGACGACCCGGCGCGCGACGGCGCGTTCGACGAGGTTGTTGCGTGTGCCGAAATGATCGGCGCGGCGGTCTACAACGAAGGGCTGCGTGCGCAATTGTCTTTTCCTAACCGACACGCGAATTATTGTGGGCGGCTGGGCTATACGCATGAAGAGATCGCCACGCAACTGCGCGAACATGACCTTGTGATCCTGTTGGGTGGACCGTTCTTTGAGAACATCTGGTTCGACGACAGCACCCCGTTCCCCGCCGGCGCGCGCGTGATTCAGATCGAAAATAATCACGAACAGCTGGCCTTCAATTTTTCACTCGACCTTGGCATCGTCGGAACGCTTGGCAGCACCATCGCGAACCTGGTGCAGGCGCTGGGCGCAGCCGACACCAACTTCCACGATGCGGCGCGACGGCGCAACGCAGAGCTGGCCGTGCGCAGCACCGGCGAGCGCGACAGCACTCAAGCGCAGCTCGAGCGCTGTTGGGACGCGCTGCCCATGAATCCGCTGCGCGCCATGCACGAGCTGGCCGCGGCGCTACTGGACGATGTGGTGGTCGTCGACGAATCGATTACCAATTTCCCGAATGTCGCCAGCCAGTTCAATTTCAAGCGACCCGGCGACTGGTTGGGCGGGCGCGGCGGCGGTATCGGCCAGGGTCTCGCGGGTGCGATCGGCGCGCAGGTGGCGCGGCCCGAACGTCGCGTCGTCGCGATTTCCGGCGACGGCTCGGCGATGTACAGCATTCAGGCCTTGTGGACCGCGGTTCATCACGCCCTGCCGATCATTTTTGTGATCATCGCGAATCACGAGTACCGCGTGCTCAAACACAATCTCGATTCGTACCGCGCGCGTTTCGATGCCGCGTCGAACAAACCTTATCCGAACATGGACCTCAATCGCCCGAAGCTGGGCTTTGTCGACATGGCCGCCGGTATGGGTATGCGCGGGGAGCAGGTCAGTACGCCCGCGGACATTGGTGATGCCGTGCGGCGCGCACTCGCGCAGCGCGAGCCGTATCTGATCGAACTGGTTACTGCCGGCAAGTCGTGATCACGCGCCGTCGCGTGGCGGCTGCAGTTCGAACAACCACAGCGCGCCGCTGTTCACGGCCGCAACCGTCGCGGGCACGTTGTACTTCGAGCTGAGCTCGGCAACCACCGCCTCGACCACCGGTTCGGACTTGAGGCGCACCAGGTGCCGTGGGTAAAGTTTGCCGTCGACCCGCAACACCGCGCGACCGTCGGCCTCTGCTTCGAGCGGCCACTTTTTCCACAGCTTGCCAAAGGTCGTCGACATGTAGCCGCATGGCACAAAAATCCTGCCATCGTGCTCCATGATCCAGGTCGTCCGCGAGCGCGGTGGGTGCTGCAACTGCAGTTCCACGGTGTCCAAGGCACGCACGAAGCTCCAGTCAGGTTCACCACCGGTAACCGTTTCACCACTGGTAAACGGCCCGCCGGCAATGATTTCTATCGGCCCGTCGCTGAAGCGAGCACCGAACAACAACAGAGCCAAGGCCGCCACCACCGCCAGGAGCCCATAACCTATCCAACGCAGTATCGCCACAACCACCCCCGGGGACATTCCTCATTTTCGTTTATCCACAGGCGCGCTCTGGAGCAAACGCCTGGAGTACCTATAATCCTGTCTGCTACGAGGATTTTAGTAGCAATTCGAAGAATGTCCCCGTTTCTGTTTATCCACAGGGAGTCTGCGGTGTGAAACACTCCGGCGCTACTGCGACGACGTATGTCGAGGTTTACGACGAGCCGGATCATGAATCCGTGCTGGTCAATGAGTTTGTGCATGCCTATCGAGTGCGGCTGCGACCGCAGTGCACAACGCTGTGGCACCGTCATGCCCAGGATACGGTTTACTTTTCACTGAACCACGCCCGCGCCGGCGAAGAATTCCCGTCCGCCGCGGCCATTGTTACCGACGTCCCGTGCGGTGCGGCCGTCTCCCGCCCGCATCACCGCGAACCGCTGATCCACAAGGTCACCAACCACGGCGCGGAGCCGTTTCACCTGATCGGCGCCGAAGCCCACCGCCGGCCGGCCGCAGCCGCGGTAGCGTTGATCGAGACAGCCGACCACCATGAGGTTTTCCAGGCCGAACGTTTTCGCGTGTACCGGATCCAGACTGACTCCGAGGCCGAGGTCGCCTACCCAGGCTGCGGCCTGATGGTCGCGCTGTCGGTGGCAGACGTTGGCGTGGACACTGCTACCCGCAGTTTTCAGCCCGGCGACCTGGCGTGGCTGAACGACAACAGCGTGATCCGCTATCCGTCCGGCTTTCGAGGATTTTTTGCCCAGTGGCTGTAATTCACCGGCCAACTCGACCGGTGACACTGCGAGTTTCCTGCGCCCTCCGGCCCGGCCAGCCGGTACATCGTGGGGTGATCGTCGCGCGCAGCTTGGCCCGCACCGCGCAATGGCCCATGTTAAAGTCACCATACTGGGGCGTACAGATCGCTCGCGACGGGGAGTTGTTATCGTGACCAAACAATATGATGTGATCGTCATCGGCGCCGGCGTCTCCGGCCTCTATTCCTTATACCGGCTGCGCGAACTCGGCCTTGCTACCCGCGTGTTCGAGGCCGGCACCGATATCGGCGGCACCTGGTACTGGAACCGCTACCCGGGGGCGCGTTTCGATTCCGAAAGTTATTCCTACCAGTATTCCTTTTCGCAGGAACTGATCGACGAATGGGAATGGAGTGAACATTTTTCCGCCCAGCCTGAAATCGAGCGCTACCTCCACTTCGTGGCGGACAAGTTCGATCTGAAACGCGACATCGAGTGCAACGCGCGGGTTGCCACGGTCGTCTACGACGACGCCGACAAGCTGTGGACGATAGAAACCCACAACGGCCTGCGCGCGCGAGCACGCTACGTACTATGCGCCACGGGCTTACTCTCGGCTCACCAGTTTCCGGATTATCCTGGCGTTGAAGACTTTGCCGGCTTAACCCTGCACAGCGCACGCTGGCCGAAACAGCCGGTCGACTTCAGCGGCAAGCGTGTCGGCATTATCGGCAGCGGCCCCACGGCGGTGCAGATCATTCAGTCGATAGCGCCCGACTGCGCGCAGCTTACGGTGTTCCAGCGCACCGCCAACTGGTGTACGCCGCTGCGCAACGCACCGATCACCGCGCAGGAGCAGGCCGATCTCAAGAACAAAGCACACGAGATTTTTGCCCTGTGCCGGCGCACCTGGGCGGGCTTCATTCACGAGCCGGACGAACGCGCGGCGATGGACGTACCGAAAGCCGAACGCCTGGCCCGCTACCAGGAACTCTACGACCGCGGCGGCTTCGCCCTGTGGCTCGGCAATTACAGCGATTCGTTCACCTCACGCGAAGCGGCCGACGAAGTCGCCGAGTTTCTTGCCGGCAAGATCCGCGAACGTGTCACCGACCCGGACATGGCCGAGAAGCTGATCCCGAAACATACCTTCGGTACCAAGCGTTGCCCCGGAGAAAAAAACTACTACGAAACGTTCAACCGCGATAACGTCGACCTGGTCGATCTGCGCGCGACGCCGATCACCCGGATCACCCCTGCCGGTATAGAAACCGCCGCCGACACCCATGAGCTCGATGTCATCATCTACGCCACCGGGTTTCACAGCATCACCGGCGAACTGCTGCGCATGGACATTCGCGGTGAAAACGGGCACTCACTGCAGGAGCACTGGTCCGACGGGCCGAAAACCAACCTCGGCGTACAGTTCTGCGGTTTTCCCAACCTGTTTGCGATCATGGGTCCGCATAACCCGGCGCTGTTCTGCAACATCACCCGCTGCGTGGAAAGCAACGTCGACTGGATTGTCGGCTGTATCCGCTACTTGCGCGAGAACGGATTGGTCACCATGGCCGCGACCGCCGAGGCCGAAGCCGCCTGGACCCAGCGCTGCTACGACTCGGCGCAGGGCCTGCTGATCAACGACATGCAGGATTCGTGGTTCTTTGGCAGTACCAACCCCGAAAACGTGCGCGGCCGATTCCTGCTGTTTGCCGGCGGCGTGCCCATGTACCGCGAAATTTTCGCCGAGGTCGCCGCCAAAGGTTACGAAGGTTTCGAGCTCAGCTGAGATCGAAACTAGTCGCCGCCGTTGTCTGACGCCGGCGATCCGAAGCCTGCATATTCGCTAGCTTGATATGACTGCCAGCAGCGGTCCCTCGAGATGCTCGAGCACCAGCAGCAATCCGGCGCCGGCAACCATTGCGCCGGCCAACCGCGGCTGCAGCGCAGTCGCCTGCCGTGCGCCCCACACAGCGGTACAGAGATAACCACTGGCCAGGGCCAGCGCATACTGCACAACGCCGAGGCCAAGCAGGTAGCCACCGAGCACCGGCATCGCGGATCCGCTTTCCTGGGCGGCCAGCACCGAGCCGAACGCGGCGCCGTGAAATAAACCGAAGCCGGCGAAAGTCAGCAGCCACAGCCTGGGGTCGAACGCGCGGCCGCTGAGCGCCATCGCGCCCAGCACCAGCAACGACAATGCAACCATAAACTCAGCCGCGGGCAGCGCTGCCGAGATCGAAACGATTAAACAACCCAGCAGCATGGCGGCGATGTAGGCCAACGGACCAAACACACCGCTGCGGGTGAACACCGCGGCAATACCGACCAGCAGCACAAAAAACAGATGGTCGAAACCAAGCAGCGGGTGACCGATCCCGGACAACAGTCCGTGGCTGAACGTCTCCATTGGCAGGCCACCCAGCGGGTGATGCGCGTAAGCGGTTTGGGAAAACACCGCAAGGGCGACGACGATAAAAGCTTTCTGCATGGTCTGACTCCTCGAATGATTCTCCGGCGCGTGTGCCGGGTGCCCGTTTCAGTTGCGCGCTACGCACTATACCGCTAGATACCTGTGAGTATAATCAATCGTCGCGTGGCGCGGTTACGGATACTGTATAACGCCGGGAATTGAGGAATCTCTGATCTGACCCCGGCGTTGTTGGCGACGCACTCAGCGAACACTTCGCCGCACCGGCAACCTGAGCGCACGAATCGAAACCAGACCAGCACTGCCGCGAAACCGCAGTCCAACGCTTGAATTACTTAACGAGACCGCCCATGAAACTCGCACTGTACCTGCCGAACTTCAGAGACAAAATCACGGTTGACGAAATAGACGACCTCGCGCGGGTCGCCGAAGAGCTCGATTTCGATTCTTTGTGGACGCTTGACCGGATCGTGGTTCCGGAAGCCTCTGATCGCCAGCAACTGGAGAAATCTTTCGGCGCCATGAAGGAGTTTCCGACCGCACTGCCGGTCAGTTCACGCGGCGAATACCTGCAGGGGCTGCCGCTCATTCCGTACCTCGCCGCTACGACCAGAAAGATCCGTCTTGGTGTGAGCATCATCGTCACGCCGTTCCGCGCACCTGGCGTGATGGCGGCTGAGATCGCGACCTGGGATCACCTGTCGCGGGGCAGGATCAACGTCGGTGTCGGCGCCGGCTGGATGCCGGAAGAATTCCAGGCCGCGGGGGCCGCGCACATCTACAAGAAACGCAATAAACATGTACGCGAAACCATCGAGGTGATGCAGGGGATCTGGACCAACGACCTGTTCGAGTACGACGGCGAGTTTGCGTCATTCGAAAAATGTGGATTCGGCGCCAAGCCGGTACAGAAACCGCGGCCACCGATGTATTTCTCCGGCCTGGTCAATCCCGAGACGTCGGCGAAACGGGTCGCGAAATACGGCCTCGAAGGCTGGATCGGGATCATGGATACCCCCGAGGCAATCGCCAGTTGGCGTGCCGCGATCCATGCAGAACTGGACAAAATCGGCAGCGGCGAGACCATCAACACGCTCGAGATCTCATCCATGATGCCGTTTGAGATCACCGGCAAGGAGAGCGATCAGACGCCGGCCGGCAAACTGACCCCGACCATGGTTGGCACCAGGGCCCAGATCACGGATAACCTCGGTCGCTACAAGGAAGCGGGCATGACCATGCCGATGTTATGGCCGCCGTTCAGTGGCACCCCCACCGCGAAAACGATCGATGATTTGCGTTGCCTGAAAGAAGATATCCTGCCGAATATCTGAATACGGGGTCTCTGAATGGGCGCTGACCGGCGAAGCGGCTGTCGCTTTCGCGCGCTTCCACGCTTGCGTCAGGAAAAACTCACCCCGTCATAGTCGCTGGCGGCGACCTGGGCAAGGCGACTCGCATACTTCGGCCCGCCGCCGTTGTAGATGTTGTAATGCGTTTTGCCGTACTCGTGTCCGGCGACGTTCGAGTTGTACCCCGTGATCCAGCTTTTCGCCTTGCGCAACAGCAACCCCTGGTACATTTCGCGGACATGTTCGAACCAGTCGTTTTCAGCCTTCTCGTCGGCGTCGAAACGGGTAAGTCCGTGCTGCCAGGCGTACTGCAGTAACGGCGTCACCCAATCGACCGCCAGTTCGGCGCCCCGCGGAAAATTTGTCGCTGCGATCTGAGGGCCGGCCAGCATCACCAGGTTGGGGAACCCGCTGACAAGAAGCCCCAGGTAGGTCACGGGTCCGTCAGCCCACTTGTCACGCAGCCTGACACCGCCGGCGCCACGAATATCGATGCGATCGAACGCCCCGGTAAAGGCATCGAAGCCGGTCGAATAGATGATGACGTCGAATTCAAACGCGCGCTCGGTTGTCGCCAATCCGGTCGGCGTAATGCGCACGACAGGTGTCTCGCTCGAGTCGACGAGTTCGACGTTGTCACGGTTGTAGGTTTCAAAGTAGTCGGTCTCCAGCGGCACCCGTTGAATGCCGAAACCGTGATCCTTCGGGATCAGTTTCTCCGCCAGCACCGGATCGTTCACCCGTTGGCGAATGCGATCGGCGATGTAGGCCGAGAACTCCGCGTTGGCCTCCTCGTCGGTAAATATTTCCACGAAGTTGCTCAGCCAGATCCCGAAGCCGGGGCCATCGTAGAGACGATCCCATAATTCGAGTCGCTCTTCGCGCGTCACGTCATTGAAGCGCCGCCGGTCCGGTTCGTGCTCGAAGCCGCCGGGAGTGCGGGCACAAGCAGAAAATATCTCATCGTAGCGGGCGCGGATCTCGGCCATCTCGGCATCGGAAATCGGTGCATTGTTGAGCGGCGCAGCCCAGTTCGGGCGGCGCTGAAACACGGTCAGCCGATCGGCGATTTTTGCAACTTCGGGGATCAGTTGAATGGCGGTGGCGCCGGTGCCGATGACGGCAACGCGTTTGCCGATGAGATCCGGTGGATCATGCGGCCAGTTGAAGGGATGAAATGAATCGCCCTGAAAGCTGTCCATGCCGTCGAATTCCGGCAGCGTCGGGATCGACAGCACACCCACAGCCGTGATCACGAAGCGGGTGGTGATCTCACGACCGTCTTCGAGCTTGAGCACCCAGAGATCCACATCCTCGTCGAAGGTCATGGCCTCGACGCGGCAGCCGAACTGCATGTGCTTTCGCAGGCCGAACTTGTCGGCCACGAAATTCAGGTAGCGCAGGGTTTCCGGCTGCGGCGAAAACTGTTCGCTCCAGTGCCACTCCTCAAGCAGTTCCGGGGAAAACGAATAACCGTAGGTAAAACTTTCCGAGTCAAACCGAGCGCCGGGATAGCGATTGTTGTACCAGGTGCCGCCGAGGTCGTCGTTGGCTTCCAGAACCGTGGCGTTCACGCCGAGGTCCGCCAGCCGCTTGATCTGGTAGATCCCGGCGACCCCGGCGCCGATCACCACGACCTCGTAGTCATGCGGGGCGCTGGCCTTGGCGGATTGCGCTGATAGTGTTGCCTGCTCGCTCATTCGAAATCGCTCCATATTGGGGCCGCGTGCAGCGCGCGGCCTGCCGTTGACGCCTGCCGGAACGACACTTGAGTTGTCGCTCCGGTGTACACGTAGTCCTGCGCGACGTCTGTACGTACCGTCCGGCTCACTGGCAGAAACGGTTCAAACGTCAGGATATCAGGGCCTGATGCTCGGTTTTCAGACCGGCTCGATGAGGTAACCAATCTTGGGAAAATGCACCGCGACCTCCCCGACCCGCGGGTCGTCGCGCCTGATCGTCACGCTGGATAATGTCGTCCCGGCCAGGGTTCCGATAATTTCTGCCTCTGCGTAGTCGGCCGGCGATACGCGCACCCGCGTACCCGCAGCTATGCCTATCGGGTCGCCAGCCAGTACGCCTGTCGCCGGCAGCGGCGTAGTATCGCGAGCGATATCCAGCGCCGTGTCGGGATCCATTTCTATGCGCGAGCCCTGCCCAAGCGCGGCAAGCCGTTCGAGCCAGGTCGCGATTGCAGGGTACCCATCATAGGCGCGCGCGGCCTCGGCCGGCGCAAACCGATACAGAAACCACGGATCCCACATCGCGTGCATATCCGACCAGCTCGGCTTGTCACCCACCAGGAACGGCCGGCCATCGGCAAGCTGCTCGACGATAAACGCCGTGTGGGCGTCGAGTTGCGATCGATAACCATCAAGCCGTGGTCCAAGCGAATCGGTGTCGAACTGCGTCTTCCACATCTTTTTGCGATCTTCATGAAAATGCGCCGGCAGCTTGAGATCTCCCGCAAAGGGATCCGTGGCGCCCATGTAGATCGCTACGGAAGTGACGACGTAGGGACCATTGGCCCAGCTGCCGAGCGCCATATGGAGTCCGGGATTACCGTCTGGAAAAAGCGACGGCTGTGGATGCATGCCCTCGATGAGTGCAGCGATCAGTTGCGTATCGCAATAGATATCCGCCCCGATCTGCAATACCGGCGTGCGCCGATAGCCGCCGGTGAGCGGTACCAGGTGCGGCTTGGGCATGGCCGACGGCTGGATGACTGAACGCCAGGTCAGGTTTTTGATGCCGAAGACCATGCGGATTTTCTCCGCGAAGGGCGCTTCGTCATAGTGGTGCAGGATTAAATCACTCATATCCTCGGCCTCTTGAGTTGGCGCCAGGTGACGAATCCCGCCCGCCGCGCACGCTCGGGTTGTCCTCAGTCACAATAGCGCCGCCCACTTTGCTTCGGTTACAGCTGCCCATGCTGCTCCACATCAGTGACCCAGTAGACCCCCTGCCGGTGCGCACCTGTGACCGATCCACGCAGGACCTTAAGAACCGATTCCACGTCCGTATCGTTGAGCAGAATATCGACCCGCACCCGTGGCGTATACCCGACCACTTTGTCGCGCGCAGAAAGCTCAGCGTCATCGTCGAGCTGGACGCCGTGACCTTCTACCGGGGTGAAGGTAAATTCAGACAGCTGTTCCATACCGCGTAGTTGGTCAGCAACATCCTGCTGCAGATTGCTGTGGATGATCAACACCAGGTTCTTCACGCTTCAAGCTCCGCGGCAGCCTGCAGTCGACGCTCGGCACCACCTTCCAGCCACGCGTACAGGGTCGGCAGCAGGAGCAGGGTTAACAGCGTGGATGTGAACAGACCGCCAATGACGACGACCGCCAGAGGGCGCTGTAACTCGGAACCGGGGCCGGTGGCCGTCAATAACGGCACCAGGCCGAGGCTGGCGATTAAGGCCGTCATCAATACCGGCCGCAAGCGTCGTTCGGCCCCCTGCTGAACGGCCTGCAATACAGGGTGCCCGGCGTCGCGCAGCTGATTGAAGTAGGTCACCATCACCACGCCATTCAGTACCGCCACGCCGAACAGAGTGATGAAGCCCACCGATGCCGGCACCGACAGGTACAGGCCCGAGAGGTACAGGCTGACCACCCCGCCGATCATCGCAAACGGAATATTGAGGATAATGAGGCCGGCCTGGCGCAGAGAATGGAAGGTCGTGAACAACATCACGAAAATCAGCGCGACGGAGATCGGAACCACGACGCCCAGGCGTGCAGCGGCGCGCTGCTGGTTCTCAAACTGGCCGCCGAAACTGACGTAGTAACCGGGCGGCAACTGCACCTCGCGGGCGATGGTATCGCGCACCTCGTCAACAAAGCTCACCACATCACGGCCTTCGACATTAGCCTGCACCACCACCTGGCGTTTGGCCGATTCGCGCTTGATTTCCACCGGACCGTCCACCTCACTGATCTCGACCAGGCTTCTGAGCGGGATCTTTTCCTGCCCGGGCGTGTCGACCAGGATCGCACCGATCGCGGCCGGCGACGTACGCGCCTGTTCCGGATAGCGCAGCGTGACCCCGATGCGCTGATTACCCTCGATGATTTCGGTCACCGTGCGTCCGCCGACCGCCACCTCGATGAGGCGGTTGATAGCTTCATTGTTGATGCCATAGCGCGCGATGGCCTGTGGCCTGATCGCTATATGCAGGTAGATCTGGCCGGAGAGCTGACCGCGAAACACATCGACGGCGCCTGGAATGTCGCCGACCAGCGTTTCTATCTGCCGGGATTTTTCTTCCAGCACCGACAACTCATCACCATACAGCTTGATCGCCATAGCGGCACGCACCCCGGTGAGCATTTCCGAGACCCGCATGTCGATGGGTTGGGTGAAGGCATAGTCGATACCGATGAACTCGTCGAGTTTTGCGCGCAATTGCCGATGAAATTCGTCCAGGCTGATGTTCCATTGCTCACGGGGTACCGTGATCAGAAAATTGTCGGTCTGCTGCAGACCCATGGGATCGAGGCGAAGTTCATCGGCACCCGTGCGCGATACAACGCCGGTGACTTCGGGCAATGACATCATCGCTTTCTGAAAACCTTCATCGAGTTCAAGGGAGCGTTCAAGGGAAATACTGGGCAGTTTTTCGATAATGATCACCGTCGTGCCCTCGTCCATGACCGGCATGAACTCGCGACCGATGAGGGGAAACAGATAGGCGGCAATCGCCAGTGCGAGCAGGGCGCCGCCGACCGCGGATTTTCGATAGCGCAGCGCCCAGTGCATGACTGGCAGATAGCAGCGTTTCAGCACCTTCAATACCAGGCCATCGCGCTCTGAACCGCCACGCATCAATACACTGGCCAGCACCGGGATCGCGGTCAGCGCGAGGGCCAGCGAGCCGATGAGAGCAAATGAAATCGTGATTGCGAGCGGCGTGAACATCTTGCCTTCCAGGCCCGACAGACTGAACAGCGGCAGGAATACCACGATGATGATCAGCACGCCGGAGATCACCGGTGCGGACACCTCGAGTACCGCGCGGTATACCAGGTGTACGCGATTAACCCCGCCCGGAGCGTGGCATAGCTGGGTATGGATATTCTCCACGACCACCACCGCGGCATCGACCAGGATGCCGATGGCGATCGCCAGGCCACCGAGCGACATGAGATTCGCGCTGATCCCGAACAGGCGCATTGCAATGAACGTAAACAGCACGGACAACGGCAATATCAACGCGACCGTCAGTGCCGCACGCAGATTGCCGAGCATGACAATCAATACCAGCAGCACCAGGACCACGGCCTCACCCAGCGCCTTCTCCACCGTCCACAGGGCTTTGGAAACCAGTTCGGTGCGGTCGTAGAACGGCACGATGTGCACCCCGTCCGGGAGCGAGGCTTTGAGTGCTTCAAGTTCGCGCTTGACGCCCGCGACCGTAGCGCCGCTGTTGGCGCCTTTGCGCAACAAGGCCAGGCCCGTGACAACCTCACCTTCGCCGTCGGCGGTTACCGCGCCGTAGCGAGTCAGGGAGTTCACTCGGACCTCGGCGACATCGCCGATGTGCACCGGGACGCCCTCCCGGGCCGCAACTGTCACGGCGCGAATGTCGTCCGCGCCGCGCAGTTGTCCGGTGGTACGCACCAGCAACACTTCGTTGTTGCGATTGATCCGATCACCGCCGGCATCGCGATTGTTGTTCTCCAGCGCCGTGATCAGATCCTCGATCGCGAGTCCGTGTGCCGCCAGCGCCGGCGGGTCGACCACCACCTCGAAAATCTTGACTTCGCCACCCAGCGAATTGACGTCGGCAACGCCGGCCACGGTACGCAGGCGGGGTCGGATCACCCAGTCCTGAATGCGCCGCAGTTCCTGGTTGCTGTAGCCTTCGCCTTCGATGCGATACATGTAGCCTTCACCGAGCGGCGTAGTGATGGGGCCAAGGCCGCCTTCCACGCCGTCGGGCAACGCCGCCCAGACCAGGTTCAGGCGCTCGGCGACCTGCTGGCGGGCCCAATAGATATCCGTGCCGTCCTCGAAATCGATGGTGATGACTGAAAGCGCATATTTGGTCAGGGAGCGTAAGACGGTTTGCCGCGGTAAACCCTGCATCTCGATCTCGATAGGGTAGGTAATGCGGCTTTCCACCTCGGTCGGCGACAAGCCGGGCGCCTTGACGATAACCTGCACCTGCGGCGCGGCAATATCCGGGAACGCGTCGATAGGCAGGCTGCGGAATGCCCATACGCCGGCAACGGCCATCGCGGTAGCGAGCAGGAGCACCATCAGTCGCTGGATCAGCGAGAAACGGATCAGGGCGGCAATCATTGCTTACTCGCCTCCCTGGTACTGCCAATGCGATTTCAGTTCGGCCACACCGCCGCTGACGATCCTTGCCTGTTCTGCGACGCCGCCATGCACCGGGATCCAACCGTCGGCGGGCGCGCCGATCTCGACCGGGCGCAGAACGAACTGCCTCGGCCCGACGACTTCGAACACATAGCTCTGTTCACCGATCTGGAACACCGCGCTGGCCGGAACCGCCAGCGACCGCTGAGGGATGCCGTCGAGGACGACGGTTGCGAACATTCCCGGGCGCAGGATGCCGTCCGCATTGTCGACGGCAATGCGGCCGCCTAAGGTCTGGCTCTGCCGTTCGACTTCACCGCCCAGCGACAACAGGCGGCCTGAGTAATCGTGCCCGGGGTTTGCGTCTACCCGCACCCGCGCAGCCGTCTCCAGCGTGATTTTCGGCAGGTCGGCGACCGGGATCCGGACCTCGGCCCACAACGCGGAAAGATCATCGATATGAAACGCCACCTGCCCGGCCGCCAGAAACTGACCGGGTTCCACCGTCACCTCGGTGATGACACCGGCGCTCGGCGCAATTAACTCGAATCGCGCGAGTTGTTCGGGCTGGCGTGCAAGCGCCTCGACCTCCGCATTCGTCAACCCGACGAGGCGCAGCAGGCGACGCCGGTTATCGAGCGTGGCGCGCGCGCTTTTGTATTCGCTCTCGACGGCCAGCCAGCGGCTTTCGGCTACGATCTGGTCTTTCCACAGGCCTTCGATACGGTTGCGTTCCGCGGCCGCCAACTCGAAGCGCACGAGTGCCTCGATATAGTCGGCCTGCGCCTGACCGAGGCTTTGACTGCGCAGCCGCGCCAGTACCTGGCCTGGGTTCACCGTGTCGTTTCTGATCGCGAGCAGCTCGGTCACGATACCGTCAACGATCGGCGTTACCCGGTAGCTTGTGCGCCGATCCGGCATAAGTTCGCCGCTGAGCGTCAGCTCAGCATGCACGTCGCGCGTCTCTACCGCAGCGTATGTCAGCCGGGCATTGGCAAGTTGGGCTTCGCTGAGGGTAATTTCGGCTGCCGATGCGGCGACGCAGGACACTATCAGCAACAACGCGTAACAGATCCTATTCATCGGATGTAGCTCCTTGGCCGAGAACCAGCGTGCGGCCGGCGGCGAGACGCAGATCGGCGGCTTCCTGCCACGCTTCCTGCAGCAGTTCGAGGTAACGATCGTGGGCGTCGAAATAGACGGTGTTGGCATCAATCAAGGCCAGCACTTCCAGTTCGCCGGCCGCGTAGGCCTTACGCGTCAGTGCAAAGACTTCGTGGGCGGGGCCGAATACGCTTTCGCGGAAATGATCGCCTTGTTCAACCAGGTGATTGAGATGCAGATAGCTCTGGTCGATACGGCTGCGCAGATCGCGATAGAGCGCATCGTAGGCGGCCTGGGCCTGGATCACCTGCGCGCGCGCTTCGTCGATGCGCCCAGCGTTGCGGTCCCATAACGGGACACTGATCCCGACCCCGACGCCGGTCACGTCCTGGCGGCGCCCGTTGAGGACGTCGCGTTCATGAAAAAAGCGCAGACTCGGATCCGGGATCGCCTGAACGCGCGCCAGATCGACACTCGCTTGTGCGGCGTCGACACGGTATTTGGCGGCCAGCAGGGCCGTGTGTTGCAACAGGTCCGCGTGCAGTTGTGTGAGTGCGGGCATGCGGTCGAACGGCTCCAGGACGACCAGTTGTGGCACCGACGATTCAGGCGCAAGACCGACGTAAGCGCGGAAGTTGCTTTGCGCCTCGTTGTAGGCGCCTTCGCTTTTGTCGAGAATCTGTTGCGCGGATTCGCGGATCAGGTCGAGGCGCAGGCGCTCCAGGTAGGACAGCTCCCCGGCCTGTTGCCGTCGCCGCCCGATCCGCTGCAGCTCGTCGGCAAGCTGCAGTCGCCGTTCCGCCAGGCGCAGCCGTTCGGCGGCGAGTTGCAGGGTGTGGAAACGCTTCGCGACCTGGACTTCGAGATTGACGAATTGGTAATGTTGCTGAGCGCGCGCGCTATCGAGTTCGAACGCCGCAACCGCGCGCTGATGCGCGAGGCGGCCGCCAACGGGCAGCGCCTGACTGACCGCCAGCTGGGTGAAATCCGTACCCCCGGCGCCGTCGTCCCTGCCCAATCGATTATCAACCCGCAGTTCGATGGCCGGGTTCGGCCACGCCCCGGCCTGGCGAAGCGCGCCGACTCTGGCGGTCACCGCGGCGCGCGCGCCGCGCATTTCCGGCGCGAGCTCAGCCGCATGCAGAATGCTCTGCTCCAGGGTCCACGGCAGCGCCGTCTCGGCAGCTACGCGCCCCGCTGCACCGGCGTACAACAGCAAGGCAACGACCCGCCACCAACGCCGTGCCGAAACCGATAAATCACACATTCGATCACACCATCAACCCATTGCTGCTGTGGACGCCTAATCACGCCCACCGCATGCGCCAAACGCACGCGCCGAACACCTCGACTCACGCGCGAGGCATTGACGCGGGAACGGAAACGGGGTCTTAGGGTGGCGGGGCGCGCAGCGGTGGCCGCCGCCCGGGCAGGGTCGATGGGAAGGGTGAGGCGGTAGTGCAGGGTCGCAATAATTGTCCGCGCGAACGGACCGGCAGTAACAGCGCGACGGTCGCGAGCAGGATGGCGATCAGCGGCGCGGACGGCGAAAGTTTCAGGAGCGCCGACTGGGAGAGAGAAATCTGCCCGAGTTTGTCGCCATGGGCGTCGTCTGGCGCATCGAACTCACCGACGAGCAAATCGGGGTGAGCCTGGTGGACATGGCCCGCGGTGCCCGGATCATGGTCATAGATATGCACGTGCAGCTGCGCGCCCTGCAGGAAAATGAGCGCAGCGAAGAGATACCCCAGTCCGAGGATCTTTCTGAACTCACGTGTCGTCGAGCGGCGCATCGTTGTCCCGGACTCCAGATCCTGAGCGTGGCGGGTAGTGTACTTGCAACCGGCGTCGAAAGCCTGTGTTTACGCCGTCGCGGATCGCGAGTGTAACAAACCAGCTATTGCGCAACTGACGACGATCAAGAACGCCGTGCACCGTGCGGTCAAGATCCGATCATGGACAGCAAATTAGCGCTCGCAGGAGGCCCAAGGTCGCCCGCACAGAGGTTTACCCTCCCCGCCGCGCATTCGGTGCACGCGTCTATCGCGCGGCTCGGGATCCTCATGCTGAGTTTGCTGCTGCCTGCCTGCGCGCTGATGGACACCTATATTGAAGCCCCCGGCGTGGCGGTCGAGCCACGTGCCACATCGCGAGCGCGGATTGCGGGTACGAGCTTCATCGTAAGCGGTGGCGGCACCTACCTGCGTGGCCGGGTGGTTCCACGCGCGACGAACAGGATGCCGCTTTTCGGTCACATCGATATCGAGATCACGGGCCCGGGTGACTCGGACACGGCTTGTGTCACGGCTCGGCATTCAAGTTTCCCGCGCCGGATCGTTCGCTCGTTTTATGCGCGCCTGCCGGCGATGCCGACCCCCGGCAGCGTCGTGCGGGTATGGCACCACGACAGCGCCATGCATAGCGGTTGCAAGGTGTAGCCTCGCAACCTTGATTTCGAGCCGTGACGCACGGCCCGGCCGCGCCGCTCCGCCGGTCGTCAGGACCTGAAATTCGTGGTTCGGCATAGAGGGTTCGATTGCGTATAGTACGCCTTCTTACCAGTTTGCCACGCTCGGATGGCTGGCCGACCTACGAGAGTTCCGGCTCAACTCAGGGGCATTAAGCGATGGAACACGCGCTGCAGCTCGACATTCTCGACGAACTGCTGGCCCGGCTCGAAGCCGGCACTTCGGCCGACGCCGGCCGCCAGCTACTGAATCCGGCTTCGGTGTACATCGATCCGGCCGTGGCGGCAAAAGAGTGGCAGGTCCTGTTTCGAGAGCATCCGCAACTGATCGGGTTGTCCGGTGACCTCCCGCAGCCGGACAGTTTCTTTACGCTGGACGATTTTGGTGTGCCTGTACTCGCCACGCGCGACAAGGACGGCACGTTCCATGCGTTCGTCAACGCCTGCCGCCACCGTGGCACCCAGTTGACCGCGGTCAAACATGGTTCGGCGACGCGCTTTACCTGCCCGTTCCATGGCTGGACCTATAAACCCGACGGTCAACTGGCGGCAATTACCGAGGCCGGGAAATTCGGCGCCTTGAATCGGAGCTGCATGGGACTCATCGAGTTGCCGGCGGTCGAACGTTACGGCATGTTATGGGTGCACCCGCAGCCGGGCGCCGTGCTCGACGTCGATGCCTTACTCGGCGAATTTGCGAGTGAAATTGCCGGTTTTCACTGCGAAACCCTGGTCCATCGCGGCGGACGCCAGCTCGACAATCGCATGAACTGGAAACTCGCCAACGACAGTTTCGGCGAGACCTATCATTTCGCGCGCCTGCATCGTGAAACGGTCAACAATATTTTTCACAGCGATCTGATCGCCTGCGCAAGCGCCGGCCGTAACCACCGCATGGTGTTCCCCAATCGCTCGCTGGCGAAGCTGCCGAAAAAACCACGCGACGAATGGCGTCTCGCCGCCACGTGCAGCGTGCTCTACTACATCTTTCCGAATATCCAGTTTGTGATCACGGCACGCCATTCGACGCTTTTCCGCATTTACCCCGTGGGCACCGATCCAACGCGTTCGATAACGCAATCGAGCCATTACTTCAGCCCCGAGGCGATCGATCTGCTCGACCGCGGCAACAAAACGGTAATCGGCCGCCACAGCATCTATAACCCCGACGCTCGCGACGGCAACTCGGTCGTGTCGCCGGAGGCGAGCATGGAGATCGTCGACAGTACTGTCGAAAATGAGGATTACCGCATTGCGGAATCGACCCAGCGTTCGATCGAAAGCGGGCTGATTGACCATTTTCTGTTCGGGCGTAACGAAGTGCCGCTTCATCATTTCCATCGTCACCTGCGCGAGGCGCTCGACATGGCCCCGCTCGAATCGCCACCGGGCCAGGGCTCCTGACCAGGTCGCGACGGGACGCTTGCAAGTCCGCTGAAATATCTTATACCATGCTCTAAGTTTAGAGCGTGCTATATGTCATTACGCGAAAAACAGTTGGACGCCCGCCGCAACCGCATCCTCGATGCGGCAGCCCTGTTGATCCGCCGCACCGGTGGTACCGAGTTTTCCATGCGCGCGCTGGCCGAGGCCGCCGAGACCAGCCCGGCGACCCCCTATAACCTGTTCACCTCCAAGGACGGCCTGCTCTACGCCCTGCTGTCGCGCTCGCTCGACGACATCGTCGCCAGCGGACTCGATTTCACGTCCGCCGATCCGCTCGATTGCGTGCTCGAAGCGGCGGAAAAGGCGGCCGACTTCTTTCTGCTCGATCCGGATTACATGCGCCCGCTCTACCAGTTTCTGCTCGGCGTGGTCGATCCGGTACACCGGCCACGTTTCATCAGCCGCTCGCTGGCCTACTGGCGCTCGTCGCTGGCGCAGGCTGAACAGGCCGGCCTGCTGAATGAAGACTTCGACGCCGACTCGCTGGTGTATGCCCTGATGGCCCATTTCATGGGCGTCCTCGAATTCTGGATCCACGATGACATCGACGCCGAAGGTTTTCGCCAGCGCGTGACCTACGGCACGGTGATGATCCTGTTGCCGCTCGCCAGGGGTGCGCGGCGCACGCGCCTGCTCGAACGCCTGCGCGCGGCCAAAAACGTTCTGGCACTCGACAATGTGCAGGATTTTCCGCTTACCGAATTATCCCCACCCGAGGCCGGCGCCTCGCTTGAAAAGGAAATCACGTTATGAAAACCGGCTACATGATGATGATGGCCAACCTGCACGATAACCTTCCGGACGCCGAAATGGTGCGTCAGGAACTGCGCCTGGCCGAACTCGCCGAGGGCCTGGGTTACGACGCCATCTGGTGTGCCGAGCACCATTTCGAAACCTACTCGATGGCCCCGGACAACACTCAGATCCTGACCTGGCTCGCCGCCCGTACGGAAACGATCATGCTCGGCTCGGCCGCCCTGATCCTGCCGTGGTGGACCCAACCCATTCGCCTGGTCGAAAAAATTTCGCTGCTCGATGCCTTGTCCAACGGCCGCTACCTGGTCGGCTTCGGCCGCGGCCTGGCGCGCAACGAGTTCGAATCGTTCGGGATCCCGATGGAGGAAACCCGCGGGCGTTTCGATGAGGCGGCGAAAATGATCATCGACGCCATGGCCAGCGGATACATCGAAGGTGACGGCCCGCACTTCAAGCAGAAGCGCACCGAGATCAGACCGACGCCACAGCAGTCGTTGCAGGATCGCCTTTACGCGGTAACCATGTCTCCCGATTCAGCACCGATCGTTGGTGAGCTCGGCGCACGCATGATGTGTTTCGTGCAGTTTTCGATGGACAAACACCTGCCCAACTTCGCGCTTTATCGCGATGCTTTTCAGAAAACCCACGACCGTCCCGCGCCGCCACCGCTGTTGCTCGATTTTAGCTACTGCGACGAAGACGCCGGGCGCTGCGAAGAAGTCGTGCGCAAACACCTCGCCGCCAATTATCTCTCCATCCTCCAGCACTACGAATTCATGGCCGATTACCATAAAGAGATCAAAGGCTACGAAGCCTACGGCGACGCCGCCGGCTTTCTTAACTCGCTCGGTCTCGATGCCGCGGTGGACGACTACATTACCCACCAGGCCTGGGGCACGCCGCAGCAGATCCTCGACACCCTCGAAGCGCGCCGCGGACTCATCGGCCACTACGAATGGTCCTCGATCGTGAGCTACGGCGGCATGCCCTTTGATGTTGCCGAAAAAAGCATGCGCCTGATCGGCAAGAAAGTACTGCCCGAGCTGAAACGCTGGCGGGCAGACGCACCCGGCGCCGGAAAAAAACCCCAGGCCGCCTGAGCCCGAACGCGCGATTCCGCACCGGAGATACCACTATGAGCGCAGCCGAAAGCGCCGCAACGTCCGCGATCGACCTGATGGCCGCCGAGGCTATGGCCGATCCATCGGGCTATTTTGCCGAACTGCGAGCCACCCAACCGGTGTTCTGGGATGCGCGTTATCGCTCCTGGATTGTGACCAGCTACGCGCACGCGGCCGAAGCCCTGCGTGACGAGCGCTTTTCCTCTGATCGCATCGAGCCGTATATCCGCAAGCGCCTGTCCGGCCCGGATACCGATCCGCTGGTTCTGCAGGCGTTTGAGGTACTCAGCGGCTGGATGGTGTTCAAGGGCGAGCCAACCCACACGCGCCTCAGGCGCTTATGTATGAAAGCGTTCACCCCCGCTTCGATCGAAAAATTGCGGACACGGGTCGAGCAGTTGACCCGGGAATTACTCGAGGCCGTCGCGGTGCCCGGCGAGTTTGATCTGATCGAGTCAGTTGCGGCGCCTATCCCTTCGATCATCATTGCCGAAATGCTCGGCGTGCCGATCGCCGATCGCGAGGCGTTCGAATCATGGACGGCCAAGGTTTCGCCGCTGGTATCGACCGGGCTCGATGATCCGACCCGCTACGGCAGCGTCGCCGAAGGCATGGATTCGCTGGTCCGGTATTTCCGCAAACTGATCGCGAAATACGAAGCGGCGCCCGAAGACAATCTGATCTCCGCGCTCATTCGCGCGCGTGAGGAAGACGATGCCCTGTCGCAGGCGGAACTGATGGCGACCTGTACTTTGATGCTGTTCGGCGGCCACGAAACGACGGCGAACTTCATCGCCACCGGGGTGCTGGCCCTGTTGCAGCACCCCGATCAGCTCGCCGCGGTACGCGAGGACCGTGTCGACATGAAGATGGCGCTCGATGAATTCATGCGTTTCGACGGCCCGGGCAAAACGGTGGTGCGCGTGGCCGCCGAGGACTTCGAGTTTGCCGGTCAGCAGATCAAAGCCGACCAGCGCGTGTTCATAATTCTCGGGGTCGCCAATCGCGACCCGGCCGAGTTCGACCAACCCGACCGCCTGATCCTCGACCGCGGCCTGGTGCGTCACGTCGGCTTCGGCCTCGGCGCCCACTTCTGCCTGGGCGCGCCGCTGGCGAAACTCGAAGCCGGCATCGCCATACCGGCCGTGGTCAAACACTTCCGCCATCTCGAAGTGGCGCCGGGTCCGCTCCAATGGCTGCCGTTTCTCGGCACTCGCGGATTGCGCGAACTCAGGCTCATCGCGAGATAGCGAGGCGTTCAAACACCAAGCGAGGAAGGCCGTAGACGGTGTGCGCAGCAGCGTTTCAACACCCTGCTAGAATCCAAACGTCGCCGCCACGCGGCGGACATCAAGGGGAATAAAGCATGTCGACATTCCGACGTGTCGTGACCGGCCACCGTGCCGACGGTAAATCAATAGTCGCGAGCGACAGCGCGGTCAAAGGGGTGGCTGTGCCGGGTCTGGCCGGCGTCTATCTCACCACCCTGTGGGGGGCGGACACGGCGATCCGCTATCCCGATGCGGGCGACGAACCTGCACACCCGGCCTGGTTTCCACCCGTTGGCGGCGCGCGCTTCATCGAATTCATCCTGGCGCCGGACTCGACCCCACCGGACACCTCGATGAGCGAGGCCGAGATCAACGCACAGGCCGAACAGTTATTTCCGGGGCTGCTCGGCCATTTCGATCCCGACGATCCCGGCATGCACCGCTCGGCGACTACCGACATGCTGTATGTCATTTCCGGGCGCTGTGTGCTTGAGCTCGACGACGGCTCGAAAACGGCGCTCGGCCCCGGCGATGTGGTGGTGCAAAGCGGCACCATGCATCGCTGGACGAACCCGCATGCAGAGCCGTGCCGGATCCTCGGCGCGCTGGTCGGCGCGCAGTCGAAATAGATCACAAATCGAGCAACCGAAGGGAACCACCAGCGCATGGAATCGATCAATGACCGCGCCTGCATCGTCGGGGTCGGCCATACCGAATACTCCAGGGATTCCGGGCGCAGTGAACTCAAACTTGCCTGCGAAGCCATCGGCGCGGCGATTGCCGATGCCGGCCTTGAAGCCGCGGACATCGATGGCATTACCAAGTACACGATGGACAATAATGACGCCATCGACATCGCGCGCAGTCTTGGCATTCCGCATTTGCGATTTTTCGGCGAAGTCGATTACGGCGGCGGCGGCGGTCCGGTCGGTTCGATCATGCTGGCGGCGATGGCGGTAGCAACCGGTCAGGCGCGGGCGGTAGTCGCCTTTCGCGCCATGAACGAGCGCTCGGGACGAGGCACGCCGCGCTTTGGTCAGGCCGCCGCCGCGCCGGGCGCAGCGGGTCCGGCCTCCTACCTCGCACCCTATGGCATGTTCAGCCCGGCGCAGATGATTGCGCTGTCCGCGCGCCGTCATATGCATCTGTATGGCACCGAATCGCGGCACTTCGGCGAAATCGCGGTTGCCTGCCGGCATCATGCCAACCTGAATCCCGATGC
>CALOBG010000135.1:0-14667 GCA_942490995.1 uncultured Gammaproteobacteria bacterium | reverse complement strand
TTCACGCCGCCGACGTGCCACACCTCGATCCGGCCGGCCCGCAGGCCGCCGCGCTCGGCTACGTCCATGACGCCGGCGCGGTCGATACGGCCAAATTTCCCAATTTCGCGGCCGGCAGCAATTGCGCCAACTGCCAGCTTTACCAGGGTGGTGAAGAATGGGGCGGCTGCGGGATTTTCCCCGGCAAACACGTCAATGCCAAGGGCTGGTGCAGCGCCTGGGTGAAAAAGGCCGGTTAACCGCAGCCCGAGCGTCGCTCCGAAAAGCCGGCCTCGCGTCGGCTTTTTTCTGCCCGCCCGACGGGCCGGGCGCAGGTATGCATGGTAAAGTCGCGGACCCCCTGGCGTAGATAAATCGAGGACATCGTTATGCCCAATGGCCCGTTCAAACTCGCGGTACTCAAGCTCGGATGCATCGGCGCAGCGCCCCTGCTCGATCTGCTGCTCGACGAACGCGCGGATCGCGAAGACCTCGAAACGCGGTCGTTCACCAGCGGCGCCAAACTCGACCCGGTGTCGTGCGGTGGCGCGACCGCCGACTGCCTGGCGTTCGGCGCCGACCTGGTTGTCGTGGTCAGTCCCAATGCCGCCCTGCCGGGGCCGAGCCAGGCGCGAAACGCGCTGCTGGAAAGCGGCGTACCGGTGATCGCCCTGGGCGACGGACCGTCAAAAAAGGCCTTTTTCAAGAAAAACGAGGACGGCAAACAGGTCCAGAATGTACCTGACGGGCTGGGCTTCATTATCCTGCCCGCCGACCCCATGATCGGTGCGCGTCGCGAATTTCTCGACCCCACCGAGATGGCCCTGTTCAACAGCGACGCCATTCGCATCCTTGCCGCATGCGGCGCGCTGCGCGCAATCCAGAACGAACTCGACCGCGTCATAGAAGCGCTCAAACAGGGCGCCGCGCCGTCCCTGCCGACGCTGAACCTGAGCGCCGAGAAAGCGGTCGCCGCGGCACAATTCAGCAACCCTTACGCCGCCGCGAAAGCCTTTGCCGCGCTCACCATTGCCGAAGCGGTCGCCGGGGTGACGACGCGCGGTTGCTTCATGGAACAGGAGCCGACGAAATATATTCCGCTGGTTGCGGCCGGACACGAAATGTTACGCAGCGCGGCGGCGCTTGCCGACGAGGCGCGCGAACTGGAGAAATCAACCGACAGCGTGTTGCGTACACCGCATGCCAGCGACGGCACGCCGCGACATAAAACCCAGCTCGGCGCTAAACCCGGCTAGGGAACGTCAGGATTTGGGATCGTTGCTGACGACGGAAAAGTTCGGCACGGACTCGAATTTGCGCGCCGTCTTTTCGCTGACTGTCACGCCATGCTGGCGCAGGTTTTCGAGCAAGGCCTGACGTTCGACCGAGAGATCGGCGACCAGGGTGCGCAACTGCGCATTCTCGCGACGCAGGTCAGCAAGCGATTTCTGACGATCGTCGCGGGTAGCGCCGTACTCCGCCGCCCAGCGCTGGTAACGCGCTTCGTTGACCCCCAGTTCTGCGCAAATGTCCGCCAGGGAGCCGCCACCGGCGCGATGATCCTCGATTTTTTCAAGCATGGCGATGATGTCGGTTGCGCTCAGGCGCGGCTGCGACGGCACGTGGAAGCCGATCTGGGTCGCGTTGAGCGGGTCATCGTCGTCGCCCGGCAGCGGACCATGGGTCGCGCTGAGGGTGTCGTTGCTGACCCCCGCCTCACTGAGGAGCTGGGTGACGCTGCGGACACACTCGCCGAAGGCGAACACCTGGTCGGCGGTGACGGTACCGCTCGAAAACGGCACCAGTTTTTTGTCGCGGATCTCGTAGGTGCCGTTACGCGACTTCAGATCGCGCAAAAAAAGCTGTCCGTCCTCCACGTCGAGGCAGGCATGCCGCCGCGAAACGGTGTCATCGTAAAGCGTGATGTGACCGGCGCGGCCGATGATGAAACTTTGTTTGCCCATGTCTGCATCCAGTCTACGCCGAGGCTGGCATCGGCTTCAAATGCGCGTGCGGCCCGGGCCGGCGGCCGCGACCAGCGTCAGCCGCCGAGCAGGGCCGCGGTTGGCCGTTCGAGATCGTAGCGGCCCGCCGCCAGGACATCTTTGATCGTCACCGCCGAGGGCGCCTCGACGGCAAGATCGAGGATCGGGTAACTGGCCTGCGGTTTCTCGTCCGCGTCGGTAAGCCGCACGACTTTCGGCAGCAGGCGCCGGTGCCGATTCAGGGCGACCACCAGCGCGGCGCTGCCGTCGCTGAGTTCAACCACGCTGCCAACCGGATAGGTACCCAGCACCAGGATCAGTTTCTCGACCAGTTCGCGCTGGAAAACATCGACGGTCGCAGCGTACATTTCCTGCACCGCTTCGTGGATCGGGATCGCTTCGGAATAGGCGCGGTCGCTGGTAATGGCGTCGAATCTGTCGACCAGTCCGGCGATGCGTCCGGCCAGCGGGATCTCGCCGCCAACCAGTCCGGACGGATAGCCGGAACCATTGAAGCGTTCATGATGAGCGGCGATGATTTCGATGGTTCCCGGGGTCAGCCCGTCGAGCGCGGTTGCGATCTCGACGCCGCTCGGCACGTGGCGCTGGATCACCTTCGTTTCGTGTGCATACAGTCGTCGTGGGGTTCGTAGCAGTTCCTTCGGTACGCGCAATTTGCCGATATCCGCGAGCAGGATCCCCATCGCCAACTCGTGCACACCCTGGCGCCGAAACCCCAGTTCTCTGGCGATGGCAATACCGAGAATGGCGCTGTTCACACAGTGACGGTAAGAAAACGGCTCCGACCCGCTGAGGGCACGCACCAGCATCGCCGCATCGGGATTACGCAGCGCACTGGCTTCAAGCAGTGCGGCCGCAGTGCGTACGCCCTCGAGATTGGCGCGGCGTCCGCCGCTCAGCTTCGCGGTCAGGGCTTTCAGCGCGCGTTTGGTCTGGCCCACGGCGCCAAGGGCGAGCGGCAATTCGGCCTCGAACGTACTCTCCACAGCGTACTCGACCATCGGTGCGGGCAGCGCGACCGACGCGGCGAGGGCCGACCCGGACGGCCGCCTGGTCTGACTTGCCTTGGACGCGGATGTCGGGATGACGCCTTCGCTCTGCAGGATCTCGAAATCGCGATCGAGTACCACCCGCTCGCCCTTGCCGTTGCGTGGCGCAACGCCGCGCTCGATATCGATGTAAACGTACTTACAGTATTTCTCCAGCGTGCGCAGCTCGCGCGCATTGCTGATGCGAAATCCCTGCAGCTTGAACGGCGTTTCCAGCCAGGGGCGATCAAGCTTGACGACCAGCATGCCGAACGCGAGTTCGTGCACGGAGATCTTGAGAGTTTCGATATTCATTGCTTTGTGTGTTGCCGCGCGCACCCGCTCCACCACCGGCGGATGTGCCGACAATCTACAGGGCGGCCGCGACCAGGTCACCCCTGTTCAGCGCTACCTATACCTCGACCGGCGTAGCGCCCTCACCCCTCCAGGCAATTCACTGGCGACCCCAGCGCGGCGCTGATCACTCGCCGCTATTGCGCAGCTGTCGGTCGAGGACCAGTGCCACCTGGGCGAGGCGCGTCAGGGCGCGAACCGAAAGCGTCGCGCCGGTAATACCATCGATCGGTCGATCGAGTTCGTTGCGCGCGGCCAGGTGCGCGCCGCGGAACTGGTCCGTAAACGCCGGGTAGCGTACTTCCCAGCCGCGGCTTTCGCGGTAGATCAGCACACGCAGATCGCTGACCTTGCCGTCCTCGACCGCGATCCCGGTCGTGATCGGCTGGTCCTTGCCAAGCTCCTCCAGGATCCAGGCGCTTCTCGTGCCACGTCCCCAGTAGCGCACCCGCAGCACACCGAGATCGCGGCCGAGGATCTCGCGGATTGCCGCTTTCAGTGGCGCGGTGACCCACAGTCTTTGTGGTGGCGGTACGTCGTCGTCAAACACTTCGGCCAGGAACGCCGCCGGGGCCTGGTAAACGTCCTCGGCGGCGAGCGGCAGAGCCGCGCCGATCAGCAGCAGCCAGGTGAGAACTGAACGGCGCGCACCCGGCCACATGGTTAGAACTGATACCCGAGGCCGAGATTAAAGCCGTCGAGCTCACGATCGACCGGACCATCGGCGTCCTGCCACTGGGCGTCAAACTTGAACACGACCTGCGGATGGGGCCAATAATTCAGCCCCGCCACGATGCCGTCGAACTGCTCGAAACGATACGCGGCGCCGCTCAAACCATTGCGCTCGTCCCACTGCTGGTAGCGCGCGAACACGCCAATCTCGCCGGGGAACCAGGCCGCCGTCGAAAAACGGTAGGCAGGTTCGACATACCAGCCTTGCAGGGTGTCGGCATTGACCAGCGCCGGGTCGAGTCCGGCGTTGCGATCGCTGCTGAATTCCCAGCGTGCGTACAGGGCGCGCAAGCCGAATCCCGAAGCATGCCGCCAGTCGAGATGGGTCTCGACCAGCCAGGCATCGGCCTCGGCGGCGTCGGCGGTGCCGGTGTAATCGGCCTCATAGTCAAACGTTACCGCGAGTTCCAGTCCGGGCGTGCCGGAATACAGCACGCGCGCCAGGAATGCGACGTCCTGGTCATCCGCCTCGGCGCCCATGAGACGCCCGCTACGCGGCCTGAAAGCGCTGCCCCCGGTGGTGGGGATCACCAGGCCGGAGTGAACATAGGCGTTGTAGTTCCAGCCCGGCGCGAGTTCGCCCCACAGCGCGGCGCTGGCCTCCCACCAGGTTGCCGGGATGATCTCGGTTTCGAGCGGGTTGCGCTCCACGCCGTAAAACGTGTTCGGTTCATGGGTAAGGTTGATCAGGCCGACGGGCAGAATATCCAGTCCGGCCCGCACGTGATGTCGCGGGTTGAGGTCGGCTTCAAGCCAGGCGAGTTCAATCTCCACCGCACCGGCCTTGCCATCGCCGGCCACGCTGTGCTCGATCTCGATTTCAGAAGCAAAGCGCAACCACTCGTTGAAGTTATGGCTGGCGAACAACACGAAACGATGGAAATCAACCCGTTCGAGGTCGTCAGCATCACGGTCGTGGGTGGTGGCGTTGTCGGTCAGGTTGTTGTAGTGCAGTTCACCGTAGCCGCCGATACTGGTGCGGGCCGCCCAGCTTCCGGACGTCGCCGATGCGCGCGAGGTGCTGGGCCCGAAACGCCCGCCCGCGGCGCCAACGCTGGTGATGGGCTGGGGCACGTTGGTGGTTGCCAGGGCATCGCCGTCAGCGCCCGCTCCGACCTGGTCGATAACATCGGCGGTAGCCTCGACCTTGGCATCGACTTCGGCGATGCGTTCGTTCGACTCCAGCACGCTCGCCGTGGTGCCTTCCAGTTTCGTGACCGCCTCGGCCAGCGCGGCGCGCGTAGTGCGCAGTTCGGTGGCCAGCGTGTCGAGCTGTTGCTGTTGGGCCTGCAACAGTTTCCACAGCGCTTCGACGCTCGGCGCCTCGGCGCTGACAGCGCCGGAAAAAATCAATAAACAAATACTACTGACGACTGGCCAGCGCGCGCGCGTAGGCATTCTCGAGTCCTCCAATGATGTCCGGGTACGCTGCCCCGCGGGTCGCAGGGCAGCATTTCTATAGGCGTGAGCTCGGGCCTGAAGTCCAAGCGCACATCGCGGTACGAATGCTAACGAGAATGATTATCATTTACAACCATTTCGTTAGCCCAGGCGGCGTCCGCGCCTGCCCGGTCGGCTTCAGTTGGGTATATAGCGGGAGACGGTTTCGTCGGCCGCGGCAAGGACCTTGTCTTCCAGCGCGCGGCGATGTCTGAGCAGGCGTTCGCGCAGACCGGGTTGCCTGAGCGCAACGATCTGCGCGGCCAGCAGGGCAGCATTCTCAGCGTTATCGATTGCGACCGTGGCGACCGGAATGCCGGCCGGCATCTGCACGATCGAGAGCAGCGAGTCCATTCCGGCCAGCTTGGTCGCCGCTACCGGCACGCCGATCACGGGCACGATGGTCTGCGCCGCGATCATGCCCGGCAGGTGTGCCGCGCCACCGGCGCCCGCAATCACCACCGCGACGTCACGTTCGAGCAGACCGGTTGCGTAATCGCGCAACTTCTGCGGCGTGCGATGCGCGGAAACGATGTCGATCTCGTAGGCAATCTCGAACGCGCGCAGGGCATCAGCCGCGGCCTGCATGACACGCAGATCCGATTTGCTGCCCATTACGATCGAGACCTCCGGTCCCCGTACTGCTTTACTCATCTGCGCTGTCTACCCGTATCGTGTCCTTGATGGCCGCGGCTTTCGCCAGCGCCTGTTCTCGCGTTGCCGCGAGCACCGTAACGTGACCCATTTTGCGCCCCGGGCGCACCTGCGGTTTATCGTAACAGTGTACGTAGATCCCGTCCGCCGCCGGCCGCTGCTCGAAGCCAATATAGCGCGGTGTCCCGCTGGCGTCGCCGCTGCCGAGAACATTGAAGGTGACCGCCGCCGAGCGCAGGCCGGGATCGCCGAGTTCGAGCCCGGCCACCGCCCGTACATGCTGTTCGAACTGCGAGGTGACGCAGGCCTCGATGGTGTAGTGACCGGAATTATGCGGTCGCGGCGACAGTTCATTGACATACACCTTGCCCGCGCGATCGACGAAATATTCCACCGCCAGCACGCCGATATAGTCGAGCGCGCCGACCAGCCGCTCAGCGATGGCCAGGCATTGGGCCTCGACCGCGGCCGGTACCGCGGCCGGAGCGACCAGGCTGTCCATAACGTGCGCCGCGTTGTCCATGATGATCTCGACCAGCGGGTAGTGCGCGATCCGGCCGCCGCTGTCGCGCGCGATCATGATCGCGAGTTCGTAGTCGATATCGATCAGGTCCTCGACCATCGCCGCGCCGTCCGGCAGCGCGGCGACGTCGTCCACATTGCGCACAACCGCCACACCGCGGCCGTCGTAGCCGTCGCGGCGCGCTTTCCACACATAGGGCAGATCGCGCTGCAGGTCACGCGGCGTGTCGACGCCAGCGAAGGCGCTGGTTGGAATGTCGTGGTCGCGCAGAAACTGCTTCTGCACCAGCTTGTCCTGAATGGTGTGAAGCACCGCTGCCGAGGGCCGCACGAGGTAGCCCTCGGCTTCGAGTTCGGTCAGCGCCGCGGCGCTGATCCGTTCGATTTCGAAGGTCAGGAAATCCGAACGCGCGGCGAGTTCACGCAGACCGGCGAGCGAATCGAAGGCGCCGACGATCACGCCATCGGCCTGCCCCGCCGAAGAACACTGTGGATCGGGATCGAGTACCACCACCCGCAGCCCGAGGGCCGCCGCCGCCGGCAGCATCATTTGTGCGAGCTGACCGCCGCCGGCGATACCGAGCGTTGGCTGACCGGGTGAGCGCCCGCTGGTGCCCGCGGATTGTGGCTCCGACATCGCGGATCCTCGTGAAAAGGGGCGCTATCCTACTGGCACTCGGCGGATAAGTTAAATGGTGCCGGCGTAAGCGGCTCGCTGCGTGCGGCAGGGACTTGAATCCCGGTGCCGGCGTCCCCACTACCTGTCTAAGGGCTAACGCCCAACGGCGGCTGGCGTAACGATTACCCCCTCCCCAGGGTAATTGTCCCTTCCCCTCCCTCGCCAGCCGCCGCCTTTTGCGATCGTGCGCTCTGATTGATCGTTCAGCCGGCGCTACTTGTTCTGAAATGCAGCAAGCGCCGCCTCCGCCACGCTCGCCACGGCAGCAACTGCAGGGCGCTCACGCAGCATGGCCATGTAGTCCGTGATCTGCGGAACATCCTTGCTGATATCCCAATCATAAATCCGGGTGGTGTGCATATTGACGAAGCCGAGATGGAAATACGCATTGATGTCGGCGAATGTGTACGTGTCACCGGCAATATAAGGTCCGAAAGCCGCCGCGGCTCTTAACGCGCGCAAACCTTTTTCGATTTCCGGGCGCGCGTGTTTATAGGCATGGTCGTCAACCGGTGCGCCAAAATACACCGTCGGTAAATGTTTTCGTGCGGGGCTGTCGAGGTACTGCTCGAACAGGCGCGAAACTTCCTTGTTTTTTGCCCGTTGCCACGGGTCGGCGGGGTAAAGCGCAGGTTCGGGGTGCGTATCTTCGAGGTAGTCGAAAATCACGTTGACCTCGCTCAACGCTTTGCCGTCCACTTCTATCCACGGCACTTTGCCGGTGGGGTTATTGGCCAGCACGTCCGGTTCCTGGCTCGGCATGACCTTCACTTCTTCGAACTCAAGGCCTTTTTCAACCAGCGCCAGTTTGGCGGTGTTGTAGAAATTGCTGATCGCAATCCCGTAAAGTTTGATCATCGCTGATCCCTCCGTCCCTGTTTCTCTCTGGTCCGATTGCTCATCCTCAGGCCGGCAACCAAGCCGCGATCGCCTTGCCGATTTCGTCCGGCGCGTCTTCCTGAACGAAATGAATGCCGGGCACGGTGATCTCTGTCTGGTTGGGCCAGGTGCGGACATAGTCGCGCACGGCGCCGACGATCAGCGCACCGGGTTCAGCGTTGACAAAAAGCTTGGGAATACTGCTTTTTGACGCCCAGGCACTGTATTCAGTGACGATCTGAACGACGTCGGCGGGTTCGCCTGCAATCGGGATCTGTCGCGGCCAGGTCAAAGTCGGTCGGCGACTTTCGCCCGCATCCAGATACGGCCGCCGGTATTCGTTCATTTCGGCCTCGCTGAGCTTTCTTGCGATGCCTCCCGGCAGCACACCCTCAATGAAGATGTTCTGCTCGAGAACCATCGCTTCGCCGGCCGGCGAACGAAAACCTCTGAAGATTTCGACAAAATCGGCCGGGAACGCGTCCCAACTCGGAACCGGCGCGACGATGGCTTCCATATAGGCAATCGCGCGGACTGCCCCCTGGTGCTGTGAGGCCCAATCGAAGCCCAGCGCCGATCCCCAGTCGTGGATCACCAGCGTTACATTCTTCTCGACCCCCAAGGCTTTGAGCAGCGCGAACAGGTAGTCGCGATGTTCGACGTAGGTGTAGCGATCGGGGCCCGCTGTCGTCGAGCTTTTCGGAATCGCCCATGCCAATCAGGTCCGGCGCAATCAACCGTCCGCGGCCTTCGAGATGCGGCATGATATTGCGCCACAGAAACGAAGAAGTCGGATTTCCATGCAGGAAAACGATCGGATCGCCTGCACCCTCGTCGATATAGGCCATTCGCTTGCCGTTGACCGTTTTGAATTGCTTTTTATAGCGAGACTGCTCGGACGATTGCGCCATCAGGTTTTCTCCTCAATTTCTCCAACAATGTCGTTCTGCCAGTATGCGCAAACCGTGTTGGCCTGCAACGGAAATCGTGCCCGCCGCGACATTGGCCTATTCAGCGAACGCCCTGTCGATCTGGGTCATCACAGGCGAACAATCCAATCCGGCGCGCTAGAAGTCCTGCCCGCCGCGGTGGTGGTTCCACCAGGCGAGATCGGAATACGCGCGGATATCCAGCTCATGGGTCCAGGTAGAACGGTGCTGCTGGGCCAGGTGGAAATAAGTCTCGGCGAGCTTTGCCGGCAATATCAGGCCATCGTGTTCCAATCCTTTGCGTTCGCGCAGCGCCTGAAACTTCTCCGGGCCCAGCATCTTTCCGATCGTATCCGGGGCGTCGACCGCGCCGTCAATCAGGATGTGCCCAACGTGGATACCTTTCGCGGCAAATTCGGCGTTAAGTGACTGGCATAACAGCCGTCTCCCGCCCATCGCGGCGGCATGAGAATGCTGGCCGGCATTGCCGCGTATTGCGGCGGTCGCGGACGTCACCAGCAGGGTGCCGCGCCCCCGCGCTTCCATGCGCGGAAACAGGTTGAACGCGATCCGGTAAAGACCAAACGTCCCGAGTCGCCAACCCATTTCAAACGTCTTGTATGTGGTATCGGCGAGCGAGCGGTTGCCGACCTGGGCGCCGAGGTTATACACGACAACTTCGATGGGACCGATATTGGTTTCGATATTTTCGATCAGGTTTTCCAGGCTGTTTTCTTCAATCACATTGAGAATGAAGCCCGTGGCGTCGCCGCCTGCGGCCTGGATGTCAGTGACGATCCTATCGAGGCCGCTTGCGTCGGTACGGCGACACAAGCAGGCGTGGTAGCCTTCGGATGCAAATTTTTTCCCCACGTGGCCGCCGATCCCGGCGCCGGCACCGATCACTAGACATACGGGTTTGGTCATATTGGGTTCCTGTCTCGATTAATTGCTAAGAATCCGCAGGCGCAGCCCGTGATCTGGAGCGCCGCGCCCAGGGACTATACTGACCCTTCGTGGAAATGGGTGCCAACAACATGAAAATTATTACCCTGCTCGCCGTTGTTGGCATTGTGCTGCCGGGGGTTCCGCTCGCGGCGCCGGACTGGGACGCGCTGGACCGCGCCGCGGCCGAGATCCAACCGCAGGTGGTCGCCTGGCGACGCTGGTTCCACCAGCATCCGGAACTCAGCAACCGCGAGTTCGAGACCGCGAAGAAAGTCGCCGACACCCTGCGCGAATTCGGTCTCGAGCCGCGCACCGGGATCGCACATACCGGCGTCACCGCCCTGATCGAGGGCGGCAGACCCGGCCCGCTGATCGCGCTGCGCGCCGATATGGATGCGCTGCCGGTGACGGAGCGGACCGGGCTGCCGTTCGCCTCCACGGCGAGGGCGCAGTACAACGGCCAGGCCACCGGCGTGATGCATGCCTGTGGCCATGACACGCACATGGCTATGCTGCTCGGTGCCGCGAAAATCCTGCAGGATCGGCGCGCCGATCTTGCCGGCTCGGTGCTGTTGATTTTTCAGCCCGCCGAAGAAGGCGCGCCAGTCGGCGAGTACGGCGGCGCCAGGCTGATGTTGGACGAAGGTCTGTTCGAGCCGCAAACACCCGCCGCCGTATTCGGCATCCACGTCGGCATCGCGGCCGGCGGCGGCACCCTCGCAACCCGGCCCGGACCGTTGATGGCCTCGGCCGAAGCGTGGACACTCAAGGTGATCGGACGCCAGACCCACGGCGCACGGCCGTGGGACGGCATCGATCCCATCACCATCGCGGCGCAGATCGTACTCGCCTTCCAGACCATCACCGCGCGCCAGGTCGATGTGACCAGGGCCCCGTCGATCATCAGCGTAGGCCGGATCAGCGGCGGCATCCGCAACAATGTCATTCCCGACGTGGTTGAACTGGAAGGCACGATCAGGGCGTTCGATCCTGCAATGCGCGCCTATATTCACAAAGCCATGGCGAGAACCGCGCAAGGGATCGCCGACAGCGCCGGCGCCCGTGTCGAATTCGAGATCGACCCGCGCGGCGTACCGGCCGTGATCAACGACCCGGCCCTGACCGAAAGGATGTGGCCGGTCCTTGAACGGGTTGCCGGGGAAAAACCTGTCGAACGGATCCTGCCGCAGACTGTCGGTGAAGACTTTTCTTACTATGCCCAGGCTACGCCTGGCCTGTTCGTGTTCCTCGGTAGCGTTCCTGATGGCATCGATCCGGCGACAGCGCCAACGAATCATTCGCCCTACTTTACAATCCACGAGCCGGACATGGAGACAGGCGTGCGCCTGTACGTGCAGTTCGCGGCTGAGTTTCTGCACTAGCGGTCGGCTGTGCCAATTGCCGTGACGGTCGCGTTGATGCATCGGTTCGAGCGATTCGGCAGAATTGATGAGGCATGTCCCCGTTTCCTGTGCCGCTATGATCCCGCATCCACGCGCGGCTCGATATAAACGAACGTATCGTAGTAAGCCGGTGTCCCCGCAAATCCGGGCAAGCCGGTGCCACTGAGCGCATTGACCAGTCCGCCACCGGCGAGGCTGCGCCAGTATCCGAATCCGGTTGTGAGCGTGCCAGGCAGGGTGCGTGTGCTGAGGTGTGCGGTTGCGTCCAGTGAGCCGTTGCGATTGCCGAGGCGGATCGGGTCACCGTCCTTGATGCCGAAGCGTCGTGCGTCGTCGGGGTGCACAAGTACCTGTTGTTCACCCTGCGCGGCGAGTTTGCGCGGTTCGTTGACGTACTGGGAATTCAGAAAGCCATGACTCTTGGTCGCCAGCAGGCGCAATGGATGGGCGGCATCACCTTCGCCCGGGGGTATATAAGCGGGGACCGAATCGATGGGCGTGCCGATGTAAGCGTCGCTCCGCATCTGGCGCAGCGGCGGGCCGATAAATCCCGCCTCAGCACCGAGCTCGGAAACGAATTCACAACGCCCGGAGGGGGTCGGGAAATTTCCCTCGGCATGCGGCAGTAGCGGCGCTTCGATACGCAGAAAACCCTGCGCTTTCAAATCGGCGAAACCCTTCCCGCCGAACCACCGATGATCCCAGTCAAACGCTTCGGCGAGCAGCTCGTCATCACCCTTATCGAAATGCGGGTCGCTCATGCCCATGGTACGGGCCAGGCGCCGGAACAACTCGGCGTTGGGTACCGACTCGCCGGCCGGCGCCACCGCCGCGGCGTTGTAGTTGATATAGAAGTGTCCCCAGGAAGTCTGCACGTCGACATGTTCGCCCGCCATGGTCGCCGGCAGCACGATATCGGCGTATTTCGCGGTGTCGGTCATAAAGTGTTCGCTGATGACAGTGAACAAATCGTCCCGGCGAAGACCGGCGATGGTGCGATTGCTGTCAGGCGCCTGTGATACCGGGTTGGCGTTCCATATGAGCAGTGATGCTATCGGCGGATCGAGCGGCCTATCGCCGCTGAGCATGGCGCCGATCTGGCCCAGGTTCAGCACCCGCTTCTCAGGCGCGATCCATTCAGGGTGCGAAAGTCGCTCCTGCATGAGCGGCACGAACACCGGCATCTGCAACAGACCGCCACCGCGATGTCGCCACGCACCGACCAGCGCTGGCAGGCAGTCGATAGCGCGGATCGCCTGGCCACCGCCCGGATAGCGCTCGATACCGACACCGACGCGAATAACCGCCGGTTTGGTGGCGGCGTACTCGTGAGCGAGGGTGCGAATGTCTGCGGCGCTGATACCGGTGATGTCGGCGGCAGCCTCGGCTGAACAGGTCGCCGCACTCGCGGCGAGTGCTTCGAAACCGGTGGTGTGATTACGCACGTAGTCGGCATCCTGCAGACCCTCCTTGACGATGGTATCGATGAGCGCCAGGGCCAGGGCGCCGTCGGTGCCGGGGCGTGGCGCGAGGTGCCAGTCCGCGCGCGCTGCCGTCCGTGAGCGGTAGGGATCGATGACCACAAGGCGCGCGCCGCGGCGGCGCGCTTTGACGATAAACGACCACAGATGGGAATTTGTCGACAGGGTGTTTGCGCCCCAGATAATGATGTAGCGCGCATCGACAAACGTCTCGGGGTCGGTGCCCAGGCTGGGACCGATGGTCATCAGTTGGGCCGTGATCAGCGAGGACGCGCAGAAAGAAATTTCCGCGGTACTGGCGCCGAGCCGGTTGAAAAACGCGTCGCCGGCGTTGAAGCCGTTGAGCACGCCCTGGTTACCGGCGTAGCCGTACGGCACGATGGCTTCGGCACCGTGGGTGTCAATAATTTTGCGCCATCGGGCGCCGATCTCCTGCAGCGCCTGGTCCCAGGACACTCGCTCGAAGGCGCCGCTGCCTTTTGCGCCGGTACGACGCAGCGGATACAGGATGCGCTCGGGATGATAATGGTGGCGATCGTAGTCGTTGACCTTGACGCACAACCGCCCGGCGGTAAAAGGGTGAGACGCATTTCCGCGCACCGCGCTCAGGCGGTTGTCCTGCACCGTATATACAAGCGCGCAATTGTCCGGGCAATCGTGCGGACACGCACCGAAATGCTCATCTGCGGCGTTGCTCGTGGCTGGGCTGTCGGTCGCCACACTGCACTCCCTTGCGTTGCTCGTTTGCCATCGATACTACAAAAGAGTCGGCCACCTTGCCCACCTCGGCATTGAGCCACTCGTCGTGCGCTCGCTGCGTCTGTAGTGCGGCGCACTTGCGGCTGTCACGAACCGGACATGGAGACTGGCGTGCGCCTTCACGTGCAGTTCGCGGCTGAATTTCTCCGCTGCTGCCAGGCGAAGCTTACGGGGACTCTGCGCGGGTTCGAGGTACAATCGCTTGCCACGGGCGTTATCGTGAACTTTATTGAGCTTGGGGCAGTATCTTGATGCTGAAATATTTCGAGCCGGACGCATCGTTGGCAGCGGTGCTTGATACGATTCAGCGAGATGGTGGCGCAATAATTACCGATGCGTTGACACCCGCGTCGTTAAAGCGTTTCAGAGAAGAGCTTGAGCCGTATCTAAGCGCGGCTCCGCATGGCGGCGACGATTTCATGGGACGTAAAACCCAACGCATCGGCGCGCTGGTTGCGCGTACTCCAAGTTGTCGCAAAATTGTCACGGACCCTCGAGTGCTGGCATTAGCACACCATTTTTTGGCTCCATATACCGAAAAAATAACCATTCACCTCACGCAAGCCACCACCATTAATCCCGGAGAAACAGGGCAGCTCCTGCATCGCGACCGGGAGGCATGGGGGAACAACATTCCCGCGCAAATCGAGCCACAGTTCAACACCTTGTGGGCGATTACCGACTTTACCAAGGAAAACGGTGCGACCAATATCGCCCCTGGCTCGCACAAATGGGACTGGAATCGGGAAGCGAAATCCAATGAAATTACCCAGGCGGTCATGCCGAAAGGGTCGGTGCTGTTGTACACCGGAACGGTATTGCACGGCGGTGGGGCAAACCGATCGAACACGCCGCGCCTGGGGCTTAATCTGAC
>CALOBG010000134.1:0-48381 GCA_942490995.1 uncultured Gammaproteobacteria bacterium | reverse complement strand
CTGGTCAAAAACGTCGCGAGGAATGCCGTGGGCAAGGCGTGCGCGAGTCGAGGACCGGAGTTTACTGGTGTAAATGAGGACCGCAGGCGAACGCACAACGCCGCCCACGGCATCCGCAGTGTGGGGTGACGTTCAGTTTGATACAAACGGGAATTGAAGAAAAAACCCGTAAGTCCCCGAGAACAAAACAAAAACCCGGAAATCTGGAAATTTCGAAGTGACAATCAGTTTGATACAAAAAAACGAAAAACGGGATCGTTTCCCGGAATAATTGGCCCGAAAAAGTGGTGAAAAGCGTTGCATTATTGCCCTCTAAACGCCCATTAAACGATCGTTTCAGGGGCTATAATGGCACCGTGGCTGTGCTGCTTCGAGCCTGGAAAATCGCCGGCACGGGGATGGGTCTTTCGGGGCCTCTCAATGCGGGATATAGGCGTCCCGCCGAAGCAGTCACAGCCCGCCTTCTACAACCTCATACCGGTTCCCGTCCTGCAGATCTGAGAGGGGAATAATCGAGCCCGAAAGCAGAGCGTTCGTCGGCTGCCCTTTACGCACAAAATCGATTGAAACGACAAGCCTTCCGAGGCCCTCCTGGTCGCCAATCTCAACGACGTAAGCCAGGTTGCGTTTCCGAATATCCCACAGTACGGCCAGGGGGTGCGCGAACCGCTCCGGGATGGTCAGGAGTACTTCTTCCGGGAGGGTAGATTTCCCGCTTCGCCGAGAGACCGATCGCCCCATTCGACGCAACCTGTGGTCCAGGACAGTTACCGTAATCGTCTCCGGTTTGAGGCCTTTCCCGGTCAAGAATTCGACTGCTGGATTGGACAGGTATCCGATAGTGAATTGCGAACCGGCCGAGTCCGATGCAAGCACCTCTCTGGCCCACGCCGTGTAGGGTTTAACCAGCCTGTCCGAAACATCCGAAAGCGACTCCAGGGCAGATGAACGAAGTCTCGGGCTGAGCTGCGCAATCGTCTCGCCGAAGGCCTGTTCTGGTGCGAGCCAGGATTCGCCAACGTTGTATTCAAAGCCGGTATCGATACCCTTCGGGACTGGCCCATAGACCTCGCCTGTTCGGGTATTGATCCGCTCGGTAAATTCGATCTTCGGGGCCTTCGAAACCGTGAGTCCGAGGCGCTCCATTTCACGCTGCGAACGGCTTCGAATGTCGCATCGACACCCCCACCCATTCAGTGGCGTGTGGGTCTTCCAAAACGGGTCGTCGACGGGAAGGATAAGGTGGTCCCACACGCGATGCTCAGCACGTACTTTGGTGTCGCCGGCGGTCAGGTATTCCAGGTAAGGGCGTCGCGCTTTCGTCTGTTGGATTTTCGACCACTTCCCCGCCATATGAGCGGACCTGATGTTGGTGTCGTAGATCACTCGAGTGCGCCACCCGCGCGCACCTCGATAACTCCAGCCGTGCGTTGCGACGACTGAGTCGAATGTCTTCCGAAAATCCCCTATCGACTGCCCTTGTTCGATGGCATCCGACACCGATTGATGCAGGTCCTTAAGCAACTGCGCTTTTGTTGCCCCGGCGACCGTAAAGGCCTTTGCATGGATCGCCCCTTGGAGCTCATCTGAGCGCCGCGTAGGGATACGAAGCTTGTTCTTTAGGAACTCGTTAGCTTCCTTGAACGCAACGGGAGTGGCAGTGACCTCGGGCACGCGAGTTCAAATGCTCAGAAACTGGATGGCTGAGCCACGGCTCTGACTGCGGACATGATGCCCTTCTGCAGGTCGGTATTCGCTTCCGAAACCCACCGTTGGTCGAGGCTCGGATCGGAGCGAAGCTGGGCGATCAGTTCACCGAGCTTTTCTCCCATTGCCTTGATGTCGTTCATGAGATCGATTTCGGCCTGCGACAAGTCTCTATATCCGGTTATTTTCTGGTGTTCATTGTCCATGTAGAAATCCCCCTGGAAGGTAGAAAAGTACGATTCATCCCCGGTCCATCCCTTGTAGAAAACCGGCCATCACCGCGAGTTCCGTCAACTCACCAACCCGGGTCTCATCGATGGCGCTCCACAATTCAGGAAGTCGAGCCTGAAAATCTTCAAGCGTGCCGCCTTCCGCTTCGATTTCGTCGAGCAGCGCACGGGCCGGCTCGGGCATCGCGGCGATCGCGTCGTCAGTCATGCTTGCCGCAGCAACCACCAACTTCGAGACTGGGTCATCGTCAGCCGAAGCGAAGTCATGACCAGACCCGCATTGCGGACACCGAGAAAACTCGGCAGGCGGCATCGGCGGCGCCACTATCGGCGCCGCGGCGACCGGGATTGTGTCTTCCTCGTCCTCTGGCGGCGACAATTGGAGACGGTCATAAACTTCCTTTTTCGAAAGCGGCACCAACACGCGCGCACCGGTGAGCGACTCCACCATGTCCTTACGGGCTTCGGCTTCCTCGTAGAACTCGAACGTTGGCGGTACCGCGCCCGAAACGTTGACCTCAGTAACCCAGGCCAACAGCTGATTCATCGTCGCTTCGATGATGGCCCGATCGGATTGATTTACGGTGGTCTCGCGCTCCCGATGTGTCTCACTTGCGGCGCGCGCACCGGCATCTGTCAGCTCGCTGGCGAGTGTCTGAGAGGTCAGCGCTTTGCTCATCTCCCGGTTGCACACTGCGATCAGGCGCTCGTGAACCAGTTGACCGGAATGCTTAGTCTCAAGCAGCTCCACGGAGCTGTCGTTCGGTAGGGCCGCGACTGAGTCTTCGACCATCTGGGCCAGCGCGTCGACCAGGCGGTCAATATCTGGCTGAGGCGTGCCGATCGGGTACTTCCCGATCGCCCAGGGGATCCCGTAGCGCTCACAGAACTTGGCGAAAAATTTAAATCCTGAGTGCTTGAACACGTACGGCCAGAAGCAGGCGCTGAATACAGCGACACCGTATGGGTTATCGAACGAATGCATATGCCTCGAGACCAGCCACTTCCGGTCGCCGAGAGGCTCACCGAAAATCATCTGGTCCTTCGTCAGCAGCCGAAGCTCATTGAACTCCGAACCGAACACGAAGCGACGCTGCGGGCGGTCGAGCAGCTTCACCGGCATCATCTCGTTCCCGAAGCGTTGCCACACGACCTCGATCACGGAATAGCCCCGAAAAATGGAGCCCGCCATTGACCAGATGATGTCGTACCACTGCATGCTGGGCGACGGTGGCTGCGCCAGTACTCGCTCGCCGAGCTCCAGGGCGCGCAGACTCGCCGGATCGTCTCCACCTGGTTGGAGACGATACTCGTAGGAAAGTAGCGCCGAGCGTATCGAGCGCAGCTCTCCGATCACGTGCGCGTCCCCATAGATGTCGTCAAACACTTCCTGCGCCCGACCCATCTTTCGCAATATGCGATCGGGGTTTGGGAGCACCGTGAGCGCGGCATAAAACCGCGGGTCGGTCGCCCGCGAGGCGATCTCGGAAGCGAGTACTCGGCGCCCGGAACCGCCAGCTTTGGGAAGTTCGTGATTATCCATGTTCAAGAACCCGTTCGTTCAGAAGCTGGCGTAACCGCAGCGCAAGGTTCAGCGCTGAGATGTATTCAGGCGCCTCGTAGTAATCGACTTCCGGTGACGTCTCTTCGTGGTGCTGTCGCAGGTACATCACCAGGTCAAGGCCTTCCTGGTAAGCATCCATCAGCGCGTCGCGACCATTGTGGGTCATGAGCGCAGTACCGTACTTCTCGGTGCCCATCGCCTCACGATCGGCCAGGTCGATGACCACCTGGTTGGCTGCCGCGCTCAGCGGCGCGTCATCAGCTTCAACGATGTCTCGGACTACGAGCTCGCTGACTTTGATTTGCCCAGGTAAGGGCGCAGGTTGAGGCGTTGCAGCCGGATTGCCCATCAGTCATACCCTCGGTAGGTGCGTTGGCTGGCTCGGCGCCGGCCGGCGGTGTTGATTTTCGGAAGCCCGCCCACGCCGGCCGATGCGATCACCCAGCACAGGTAGAGCGCGACCATAAGGTCGTAGTGGTGATGCGACTGCGGGTTCGGCCAGTCGCGCAGTTGCTCAAGCAGCATGTGCAGATCGGACCGAAACTGGATCCGTCCGCCGTTCACAATCGGCTCGAGGCTATCAATCCAGACTTCAGCTCCGGTTTGCGCCGTCGCGGTGATCCCGTACAGCGGTAGCGTCACTTCCTGGCGGAGCGCCTCGGTAATGAAGGTCTGGCGGGAGTGCTCAAAAGCGCCGTTGTTTTCAAACCCCCACAGCACGATTGGATAAGTCTTCTGGGCGGTGATCAGATCGGCCTGCAGCTTGGTCGGGATCCGGCGTTTACTGGCCGCGACTTCGACGTGCAGCTGAAGCAACTCGGTGCACCAGGCGCCCACGACCAGCCCGCTGGGATCAGAGGTCTTGCCTTTGCCGAGGCTTGGGTCGCAGCCTCCGTACCAGCGCCAGTGTCGTTTGACGTTAACCCAGAAGCGCAGGTTGTCGATATCGAACACCTGGTCCTCGTCATTGCGGGCCTCGCCCTGCATTTCAGTGCCGAACGCGCGCTTGTTCTTGGCCCGTTGACGCATCAGCCAGAACAACGACCGGACTGACGGCCACGAGGTCACCGCACCTTTGTCCATCTGTGCCTGGTGTTTCAGGTAGAACTTGTAGGACGGTAACGCTTCGATGGCTGTCGATTGAGCCCGCGTGTCATCGTTCCGCATCAGCTCTTCACAGCGCTCCCACAAGTCCATGTGAAAGGGCATTGTGGCGATCGCCTTGTAGTGATGAACCCGGTGGCCGATCGTGCCCTTGGCGCGGGAGGTAGGGTCGTCGGTATTTAATATGGTACCGACGTCCATGAACTTGACCGAACCGTCTGGTGGCCCGAGGTAGTCGATCGCAGCTTCAAGCCAATTCCAGCGGTTCTCGCGCTCGGTCGGGCTTTTCGCCTCCTTGTCGGTGATGATGTCGTCAGCCAGCAGCAGCTTCGGCCGAGACGCTCCGTGAAACGTGCCACGAATGGCCTGCTCGGCGCCGAAGGGTTCGATCTTCACGCCGGTCTTGGAGATGTATTCACCCACCTTCCAGACGTCGCCTCGACCGCACACGTCGGGAAAATCGAGCGCGAGCGTCGCGTTACTGGTGAGCTCTATCTTGCCGACCTCCATCAGCTTCGTGGGCATGCGCGTTTCGGCACCGAGCATGGTGACGTAGTCAATGAATACTTCGGGCTTTTCGGCGCCCACCTCGCTGCGCACCGAGGCACGTTGCAACAGACCAAGGACATGGATATAGACCACGCCAATCTTCGTCAGCAGAGACGACTTGCATTCGCCACGAGGCGCCACCCACCATTCGCGACACGGCTCCGGTGATCTGATCAGCGCGGCGAAGTCTCGGCAGAATTCACGCTGAAAATGCGAGGGCTCGCCGCGAATGTGGTGCGGGAAGTAGGTGTAAGCGAAAAACTCAAAGTCCTGATCGCGCAGCACGCGCTTGCGACGTTCCAGCACGGCTTCCTTCGAAGGGTCTTGACCTCGTGCAAAAGACTCGATCTCCGCTCGCAGCTTACTGGCGAGGTCCTCGAGGTCGATCAAGAACTGCTGTTCGTTACCCTGGCTCAATGTAGGTGCCCCGCCGGCGGACTCTCGATCGACGTCCTAACCCCGCACAGTTCACCCAACGCACCTACAAGTACGAATGCCGCCATGTTCTGGCCGACGAGTTGGATGAGTGCGACCGTCGACGAGTTCAGCAGCGCCGAGAGTGCGGCAACCTGGTCGGCGTTACTGGCGCACGCACAGGTCTCCAGGTACTGGGCGATGGCATCGGAGGCGAGCGGTAGCGACTCGTTCACTTCATGACCTCCGCGATCCGGGAACCAAACGGTTCGAGGAGCGCACTGAACGGCGCAAGCAGCTGCGGGTCACGTTCACGAATGAACTTCGACAACTCTTCGAGCACCTGCATGGCAATGGCGAGTTTTGCTACCTTCGGCTCGGCGGCGCCGGCTGCCTTCATTGTCTTGGTGTAGGCATCAGCAAGCCGCGCGATGGATTCGGCTTTCGAGATCGGATCAACTTCCTCGGTCTCCAGCTGTTTGATGGTCTCCTGGAACAGGCGCGCGAAATCTTCCAGCACCTGCGTCGTGAGATCGCCCAAGCCCCCGGCTGCCATGCGCGACGCGGCGCGTGCCTTATCCCAGCAATCGCCGAGTTCCTTGTCGCGAGCCTTCCAGCGACGCGCGGTGGCGTACGGTACGTTTAGCTGCGCGGCCGCCGCGCTCAGCGCCTGCCGGTCATAAACGTATCGCCGGCGGACCGCCTGGCGTTGTTCTTCGGAATACGCCATGCATCACGACCTCGTCTTGCTTTTGAGGATGGCTATCCCCGCGGCAATGATCTCGTCGGCGGCATCGAACGTCCGTTCGACGCGTTGGAGACGCGTATCAATGCTGACCACCCCGCGCTGGATCTGATCGGTTTTCAATTCGAGACGGCTGAGGGTCTCGCCAATATGTTGGATTGCTTCAGCACTCATGACGGCCTCCCGGCATTCAAAAGAAAACGATCCCTCGCGATGCGAGGAACTGCAGGACCTGGAACGCGCCAACCAGCGAAACGGCACCGCCGTTTACCATGTAGACGACGCGTTTGAACCGATTCCACTCGCCGCGCACAGCAGTGATTTCTTCGTGGGCGATCGCCAGGTGATTGCGTAGCGAGCGCAGAAGCAGCAGCATCAGCTTCTTGGTTGACTGTGGATCCAGATCTTCACCTTCGACGTAGGCGACAATCATGGCGTCTAACTCGTCGTTGCTATCTGGCACTTGCGTAGCCACTCCTGAGATTGTGGCAGCAGCAGCACGCCGACTTTTTCGCCATTGACCGGGAATCGAATGCAGTCCCACTGGATCCCGACCCACGGATCAGCCCGCCACTCCTCCATCTGCGATTCGCCTTTGACGTAGACGATCCGATTCTGCTCAAGCACGTACTTGGCGAGTTCGTCAGGAAACACGTCGACGACCCGCCGACCGAGACATTTATTGGTTGGCACCTTGAGTGACTCCTCGGCTACACCGAAGAACAACCTCAGCATGCATCGATTCGCCCAGATGATGCGGTCGTCACCTGGCCGTGAGTACACCACTAACGGTACTGGTAAATACGCCGCGATTTCATGGAACACCCTGAAGACGTCGTCTTCCTCTGCGTACTCTCGTTGCAGGAGCCCAAGCGCCCGGTCGACCAGGGCGAGCGATTCCTTCGGATGCTGGGGCATACGGGCGGGCATGATGGTCTGGGCAGGGGCTACTACGAGGCGCCCTTCGAATAGGCCTTCAGTGTACTCCCGAACAGACCCGGTGTCGAGATCCCCGCCTGAGTCTGCTTGTCCTTCGAACGCTGGTGCACGTAGACACCGATCACCGAAAGCGCAACTGCCCACATTGGCGTGAGCCCGGCCGCAGCAGTTGTCAGCGCCGCCATCTCGGCCATTGGACGGGTGACGAACGCCCAGCCCAAGCAGCCCATGAACCAGCCCCACGCGCACGCGATCATGTACGTCATAAACGGGCGAGCCCGGCGCACGACAGGGTCTTCGCTTTTGGCCTCTGAACGCATCGTCTCGTTAACGATTTTCAGCCGTTCGGTTTCCGCCTCCAGTTCAGCCATCACGATCTTGCTAGTTTCCATCAGCCAGAGCTTCGTCAGCTCGGGATCCTGTTGGACTTGGGCCACCGCGGTCTCAGGATCTTCCGTGCCGGTGATCACCTTGGCAGCGCCGACCACTTTCTCCGCGATGTCGCCAGCCTTGTCGCCCGATAACATCCGGATCAGGGCGGGCACCCCTTCGGCTGCCTTCAAGGCAAGCCCGATCGCTGCGAGCGGGAACGGCATACTCAGGCCCGCCGTTTGATACCGTGCCGATGTCGGCGACGGTTGATGCATTGGCGTCGCCGGGATTCCTTCGTGCGCTTGGCCGCGCTGTGGATCCGCGACCCGGAGAGTCCACGAGCTTTTGATCCGCGTTTCCCAGGCCTGCTGCTGCGTCGGTGCGTTCCCGGTCGAGAATCAACCAACCCTGGAGGCGAGAGCAGCATATTTCCAGGTGGACCTGGCGGCGGGGTACCCAGCATGGATGCGAGGACAAGCGGGACGCTAAAGAACATCAGGCGTTCTCCCGGATAGAGAATTGAGCGCGCAAAATATAGGCGTGCAGCAGAAAGCAGCGTCGATACCAGCCGCGCTCGAACTTTGCCTGCGAGCTGTCCATGCGGACGATGTCGGCGTAATGCCGAGCGCGGTACGAGAAGTAGTCGGGTAGAAAATCGACTGCGGCGCAACGCTGAGCAGCTGTTATCGTCTTGTCTCCGATAATGCCGTCACACTGCACGCGCAGCGCCTGTTGAACGAGTCGGGCCTGTGGCTTCACACGGTGGTTGACTCGACCGTCAAATACGCAAAGCGCGACGTGGAGCGGCATCTCGCCGCAGCGGCCTGCGTGCCAGAAGTCACGCTCGTAGATATCGAGTGCGTCGGATTCGGTAAGCCAGCGGATATCTGCGACGTCGACCTTGCCGTCGCGATTCAGATCGCCATCTTTGTGGCCGTCCTGGTCACGATCGTCGAGCAGCTGCAGGTAGCGTAAGCTGATCCCATACTTGGTGGCCCCGCCGCGGTCTTCGACGGCGTTGACAAAGCCGCCCTCGGCGCCGAGTATCCACGGAGCCGCTGCGCTGAAAGGTGTGATGAGCAATGTCATGGCACCGCAGAATGCGCGGTTGTTGAGCGGAATACCCTGCGGAAACGTTTCCCCAGATCTAAGGAAATCCGAATAGATCGGGTTCTTCGCTTTCGACGTCGCGAACGATGTTCTGGATCTGGCGTCGCGTCAGGTTGTGTTTCGCCGCCAACTCGTTCAGGGAATGCTTGTTGCGTTCGTCCCGGATCTTCTTATCACGGAGCTGTTGCACGATCTTGTCGTGCTTCGGCAGGTCGAGTTCCTGGCCGCCGTATTTGTGGCACAGTTTGAACGCACCCTGCTCGCCGACCAGGTCAATCATCCAACGCGAGGCCGACAGTGGCACATGAACGCGCTGGCCGCCCCGGGCGCGCAGCAAGGCGACCGTGCTGTCGAAGCCGAGGACCTCGATCAATGCGCGCATCATGGGCGGCAAAAGACGGGTTTCAACCGGCATCAGTTCTCAATCGCGATCCGTTCGCGGCCGGCCCAGGACTTCAAGCCCTCGATCACCCGATTCAATGCCGAGCTGTCCGCCCACTCCAGCTTGGCTGTACGAGTCTGTGTGGCGCTCCAGCGTTCGAACGCAACGAACCGCTTGTCACGTACAGCGCCGCCGTCGTACAGCGCACACCAGAGCGCATAGGCCTTCTTGATCCGTAGCGTGCGCCAGTCCTCCTGGCGAGGCTTGCGCGTCGGACGGAACCCGAGATCGCGCATGTCGTCGACGGCCTTGATCAAGTCGCCGATCGCCATCGTCGTTGCCGACGTGCGGCCGTCGACGTCTGACGCACCATGATCGCGCAGGAACGCACGGTAAGTGTCGTCGTCCCAGGACAGCGCTTTCTTGCCGACGCTGAGCAACGTGTAGTAGCGGCGCCGAGGATCGGCAGCGCGGCGACAGGTCATACGCCACACACCCTGTGCTTGGCCGGAACCGGGGCATGATAGGGCTCGCAGTTCCTGCGCCGCTGCGGTTGGTCGGCGCCGTGGGTGCCTGCGATCCCCTCGCTGCAATCCATGTAGTACAGTTCGGCCCGCACTTCGCGGCGCGCGCTATCCGGATCGGCGGTGAAGGGTTTAGGCTTCATCATCACCGAAGAGCAACCAATCGACAGACACATTGAGGGTGATCGCGATGAGTGCGAGATTTTGGGCTCTCGGTTCGCGGCAAGCACGCTCCCAGTAGGAAACAGCGTTCTCGACGCAGCCGAGTTCATGTGCGAGGTCTGCCTGAGTTATGTCTTGCCGCTTTCGTGCCACCCTGATGCGCTCCGCCAGGCCCTTGGAACTGAACACCCGGGAAGCCATCAGTCCGGCGCCTTGGCGCCGTGCTCCTGCTGCCAGGCGACCATCTCGGCTGCGATCTGGCGGGCGTCCGCAAGTTTCTCTTCGCGCACGCCTAAACGCGTCGATTCCTCAATCCAGCGATAGACCCCGGCCGGTGCAGCCGGATCGCGGGCGCACAGCGTGAATATAGGTTCGTCGTCGGCAGAATTGTCCGCACATCGGTTATCGTGTTTGGTAGCCATCAGCAATCTGTCCTCCACATGAATTCAACGTCAGCCGGTACGTGCCATGCAGTACGCGGTCGCACGTCGTTATCGACGAAACGCGTTCGGATCGCGGTTTTGCCGACAAGAATCACTTCGGCAAGCGACAGGTTGCCGAACTCATCGGTCGCCTCGACCATGTCGCTGAGCATGACCTCGATGTCATCCTCGTAGGTCATCACGCGGCCTCCTTTTTCTTCACCGTCTCAACGACTTCGAGTTCCGTCTCGAAGGGCTTGGCGATGAACTCTTCCTGCTGGGTGATGCTCACGCCGGCGACGCCGCTGGCGAGCTCTCGAGATTCCTGGTCAGCGAGGATGGCTTCCTTGTTCACTTCCTCCTTGGTCCGGATGAACTGCGTCAGACGCAACTTCTTGAGCGCGTCGATTACACCGGCCACGTTACGCAGCCCAACCTTGGGCGGGGCGGTGCGCCAGGACAGCTCACCGGTGGTGAGTTTGGCGGTCTTACTGCGACCGTCCAGAATGTCGGCGCGGTTGGCTTCCGCCCACGCGTGCAGTGCGACGAACTTCTCGCGCAGCTCATCGTTCATCGGTTGAGCTTGCGTGCCATAACGCGCCTTGATCTCGGCCAGCTCATCGTTCATGGCAGCTTCAACGCGTTTTACTTCGCGTTGCAGCGCGCCGATCCGAAGCAGAAAGGCTTCGGCATCCTCGCGGGACTGCGGGGTATCGAGTGCGGTAGTTTTGATACGGTTTTGTTTAGCCACGGTGGGTGTCCTCAGTTGTGGGAGTGGTTTCTGTACGTGCGCGCTTACAGGCGGCGCAGTTGTCAGGGCTGTCGTGGTTGTCAGTCTCAAGCGTGCGGGATAAGAACATCCACTTGCCGCAGAGCGCCCGACCGCCACGAAAGTAGTGCGCCTTACGGGCGTTGTGGGGCCATCCCCAGCCTTCCGCATTGTCATGGTCAACCATCAGGGGTCTCCTCTATGGGTAAGTTGCGTTGGTAGTGTCGAAGCAGATCGCGTACTGAGCAGCGGCGCAGGTTAGCGGCGGTCCTGAACGACGCGATTGCTCGGCTTTCGAGCAGGCGCACGGTGGATTCGAGATCATCGTTGTCGCGCGGCAGGAAGTACCCCTTGCCATCGAAACAAACCGCGAATCCTTCAGCGCGCAAGCGGTCGATGATCGAGCGGATGATGCGCGTCTGGTCGTATCGTTTGCCCGGCATCACGACTTCACCCGTCGCTGCCTTGAATAGCTCGACCATCGAGATGGTGTTGTCAGGTCCGACGTGCACTTCCAAGATCATGCGCACCGCGACGGTGAGCTGCGGGCGGTCGTAGCGCCGGCTCATTTCATGTTCTCCTTCATCGCTGCCACGATCTCGGAGACGCGCTGGGGTTCGGTCCGAGGCGGTTCGTTCGGGTTCGATTTTGGACGCTGCCCGCGGCGCAGCTGTGCTTCGTGCTCGCGCTCGGTCTTGGCCGCGAGGTCCGCGCCCATCGATCCGAGGATTTCGAACAGGTATCCGTTCGATTTGAGCGGCAGCCGCAACGACGTCGGGCGCGTGACCAGGTGTTCAAGGGCTTCCTTCCAGAAGGTGTGCGGTACCAGGTGCGTCTGCCCTCCGCGCGCTACGCGCGACTCTCGAATGCAAGGCCGCAGTTCCTCGAGGAGCGTGAGCATGCGTGAGTAGCGCAGACCGCCTGACTTCGGCCGGAACAGCCCGAGGTACTGCAGCGTGAGACCGCCGAGGTTGCCTGGCATCTCGGCGAGGATGGCCGTGACACGCCGACCGTCGGCATCCGTTACCGCGCATTCGAGATCGAAGCGCGCGCCGCAGGCGGGGCAGGAGCCTTTCATGCATACCCGCCGTAGTCAGGGAAGTCGTCGTCGTCATCGTCATTTGCAGCCAGCCAGGCCGCGACACACATGCCTAGGACGAAACAGCCCGTGCCGAAGAGCCACTGCATCAGGATCCAGATCCAGTTCGGTTCGTAGTTCATAGCCGGACCTCCTTTCGGTTTGCGAACTGCGACCCACGTCGCTGGACGCAGTGGTGATGCATAGGCTCAAACAACTGGCCGTTGCGGTAGAACAAGACGCGCTCGATGTCGCGGCGGCTGAGCGTCTCGAAACGTTCCGCCCACTCGTCAGCCAGCAGGCGCATCCTGATACGCTCCTGGACTGGCAGCAGTGGCCGCATCTCGCTCGGAGCGATGCGCGCATAGAGCGCGACCGTGGGCGTCATGAGCGGTCACCTCGCTGCGCCTGGATCCCCATCGTCTGCTGGGCGACGGTGAAGATGAGTTTTGCCGTCAGCTCATGTCCCTGACCCATACCGAAATCCCTGACGTTGGGCAGTAGCTTCGACAAGGTCCGCGCGCTGCCCTCGCACACCTGCCAGTAGGCGTCCTGCAGCTCGGGAGTCAGCGTGACCTTGTCTGTCGCGTGCGCCGCTTCGACGAGCGCCGCGCAGTCTTCTTCCGTGATGCAGCGGATCACAGGCGGCCAGAAACCAATGCGGGAGTGGATACGGCCGAAGCGGCCATCGGGGTCGCGCACCATGCCGTGCAAGCGCGGCTCGCCGGCGAGCACGATCCCGACACCACCGAGATCTGAGATCCGACGGAGGTGCTCAAGGTTCGCGGGGGTCAGCGTGTCCGCCTCGTCGACGATGACCAGGTGGTCCGTGCCAATCAGCGCGTCAATCACACCGCGTAGTCGCTGCGCCTGAGTGCCGCGCGTACCGTTGCGGGCGGTGCGTACGGTCGCTTTCGTGCGCTCGATCAGTTCGTCGAGCAGCAGGCCGGCCGACATGTTGTAGCTGGCCTCGATCAAGATCGCGGAATCGACCTCTGAGGCGTATCGTTTCAGTGCCTCGGTTTTGCCTGTACCAGGTCGACCCGCGATGAGACCGATATCACCGTACAGGTGGGTGCGGTGACAGATCGAATAGACCAGCCGGGACACGGACGTCTCAACATACGGTAGCCGCACAATCTCGCGATGGCGCCGCTGGTCGCGGTCGATGATCTCGAGCAATCGCTTGAGATGCTTCGCGGGTGGCGACGGGTAGGTGCCCGTCATGATCAACGAGACCGTGCTGGAATTCAGGCCGGCGGCCCGGGCCAGTTTCGCTCGCGTGCGTTGCGCGGCATAGCCGGGTATGTGGCTGGCGCCGTCGGCCAGCCAGCGCAGGACCTTCTCGACGGCCAATTTGTCGTCTGCCGTGTACTTCTCCGCCCAGGAACTTGGCAGTTCGAGGTCGGCGCCAAATGCGTGCACGACGGCACCGCTACGACTCGGTGGCCGTGGGACCTTTGTATCGCGTTCGCGATGCTCTTCAGCTAATGCCTTCATGTGTTAATCTCCGGATTGCTAGTGCTCGATCACCAATCGAGCGATGTGATGTCGAGTTTGATACCCGACGCTGCTTCCTCCTGGTCGGTGCCAGCCGGCCAGGAGGGATCTTTTCCCTTCTCCTCAATCCCGAACATCGCGTGCTCAAGACTCGCTGTCGCCTTGTCATGCGTCACCGCGAGCCCGGCCTGCTGTTCGATTTCTTCAATACGTTTTTGGGCGCGCTCGATCCGGCCCTTAGTCCGTTTGCGTTCGAGTTGCGCAATCCGTTCGAGGGGCATGCCCGGCTTCGCTTCGACCAGGCGCGCGTCGCATAGGAACCGTCCGGCTTGATCGCGGATCACGACCGCCGAAGCGTTGTGCAAGTCGTATTCGACGATGACGTCTTTGCCGTCGTACTGCGCCAGCACATCGTGGCGATAGAGCTTGTTGTGGAGCTGCACGCCCCAGCGCTGGACGCGACGGCTTTCCTGCGGGCGCACGATCGCTTCGGCAGCGAATTCGACCGGGGTGCGCTCAAGGGCTGCCCACAGTGATGCGGGCGTCGCGCCGCCAAGTCCGCTTTGTGGCGTTTCGTTGTAGGTGCGCACCCAATCGGCCACGCCCTCAAGAAACTGCACCAGTGTGGGGGACAGTCATCTCGCCGCGACGTACCTTGGTTGCGAATCGTGCGAGCGCGTCGTCAGTTCGACAATGCCCGCAGTACGTTTCGTACCGTTTTCCGCACCGCTCTTCGAAGATCCCGAACCAGCGCTCGATGAGGCCTTTGCCTTTCGCATTCCCGGCGATTGCGCGAATGGCCTCGATCGACAGACGGTTGAGATAACCGGTGACCTGCGCGTCCATCATCTTGTTCTGGAAGCCAGAACCGGGGTCGGTATGGATCGCGGCGGGGACGTGATTGTGCGCGACGATCGCGTGCGATAGTCCGTACAACGTTGTTACCGCGGATTCGCTTTCCGACAACCACCAGCCAACGAGGTAGCGCGAGCGCACGTCAATCCACGCGGTGAGCTCCGGGCGGAAGTGATTCCCGGACTTGGGGTGCTGGACGTAAACGTCGCAGGCGTGGCCGTCACCCTGGTAGATGAAACCGACCGGCGTATCTGCGTGATCGCGAAGCATGTACGGGCGCTTGTTCTGATCGTAGTAGTGCCGCCCGACACGCGCAGGTGCACTGGTGGTCTTGTCCGTGGGAAGTGATTTCAGGTATCGGCGCACTCGACTGTCGAGGGCTGATTCGAAACCTTCCTCGCGCAACCAATGGGCGACGGTCGCGAACGCCGGGCGCTGCGGCCGCGCATACAGGTGCATGGCGCGCGCTTCCCAGCCGTACGCGGTACGCGCGCTGCCCTGGTACGATGGCAGCAGCCCCGCTACGCCGCAGCGCTGGAAGTCGTAATACCAGCGCTTGATGCTGCTCACGCTCGGCGCCGTCTTCTTTCCGCGCGCGCATCTGCGACCCGCAACGACCAATGCTTTGTCGCCACGTCCGGTCTCGATTGAAACGGCCACTGATCCTGCGGCAGTGTTAAGCCGAACGCCGGAGTCAACGAGTTTGCATACGGCTTCAACTATCGTGCGGACACGTTCAGCTTGCGCACGCTGCTCGGTGCTGGCGAGCACCCAATCGACTTCCGGCGTATAAGGCTCGATGTCGTCAACAACGGCAAGCGGCGCACAGTGCCGCGCAACTGCGCTCACGCCTTACCCTTCTTCTTCGTGGAAGCACGTGGGCGAACTTTCCCGCCTTTGCGATTTTGTTCGCGGCGCGCCTTGTCTGCGCTATGAGCGTTCAGGATCATTTCGCGATCCTTTGCCGCATTGATGGCTTCTTCGGCGGTGAAGATATGCTTGAACTCGGCTCTGCCGATCGCCTCTTCCGGGAGTTCCGCTTCGAGCGAGCGGAGCAGCGCGTCGCCTTCTGCCAGGATCCCGCGCAGCTGAAAGTAGATCGCACCAGCCCCGAGGAACCAATAGCCTTCCTGTTTGGCGTCACCCTTCATGAGCGGCCACAGCTGACTGTGTTCGATGTACAGTGCGTTGAGACCCTCGACCGAAAGGAGCGCACGTTCGGCGAGTGCTGCGGACTCCAGGCGCACCTTGTGAATGTCATCGGGGAACATCGCCAAGCTCGGATCGATCTGCGAGTCCATCAGTTGACGGATCTTGTATTGCGAGGTTTTTAGCTGTTCCGCCAGATCGATCTTGTCGCGCTCGGTCTTCTTGAGTTTGCGGGCGAGATCGGCATTCTCGGCCTCTCGGATCTTGGTTTCGATTTCGCGACGAGAATCGGTCGCGAGTTCGTCAAAGGTGATCCCGTGAACGGTGTCGCCATTGGCGAGTGCGTTCATTTCCTCGGGCAGAAATTGACGCAGGCAGTGGGTGACTTTCGAGTACTCGATTTGCGTGTACCGCTGAAACGCTTTCGGGTCCAGGTTGTCGGCGCACTCGGAAAGTCGCATCGCGTCGTAGATGGCGCTCTTTCCGACGCCGATTTCTGCGGCGCGGGCGTCAATCCAGGCACGCTCACCGTTGGCCAGAGCCTTTGCACGCCGAAACCACCATCCGGCATAGACCACGCGCACGAAACTGGACTGGACACCTTTGACCGCTTGCTGGAAGCACGCCTCGGCGTCCATCCCGTCAGGAGCGAGTTCCCCGTCGATATCCAGCTCTTTGAGCGCCTTTTTGAGCGGCGCCGGCATGCGGGAAAGTGCTTTGGGCAGCGTAGAAATTGCAGTTGACTTACTCATAACAAATTGATTCCTTTGAAAGTTTTTGTCGGACCGGTCGGAAAAATCAGCCGCCCAGGCGATTCCGGAGCAGGTTTCTTTCGCGCCCCAGCCGGACGGGTTCGAGTTGTTCCATGTGCGCAGAAATTGCAGTTGATTTGTCCATAACCAATTGATTAATTGAGAAAAAATTTTCCAACCGGTTGGAAAAATCAGCCGCCCAGGCGATTCCGAAGCAGGTTTCGTTCGCGCCGCAGCCGGACGGCCTCGAGTTCCAGTTCGCCCAGACGCTGCGCGACCTGGTCGGCTTGATCTGAGGCTTCATATCCGAGCGGGTTAAGCAGGACCTGGAACGGTCCGAGGGAACGGGTCGCCCAACAAAAAGCGGGAAGCCACGCGGCGGGGTAGTTCTTCTTCTCCTGGCTCAAGGCAGTCCAGGCATTCAATTGCCGCGTCGTGATGTGGTCGGACCGGTCCAACGTGGCGTTCATGCGATCGACGACGCGCTCGCGCGAGTACCCGTATATGGCGCGAGCGTCACGCAGCGCCGCGCGCAGGGCCGCGATGAGCTCAACGTTCAGGGTGAGGTCGGGGCGGTCATTCCCGGCGCCGAGCGGGGTGTCGTCGACCAGCTGGAACAAATCAGGCTGATTGGTGGTCGGCGACGATGCGCGATTTACCACTGACAGGGCCTGCCAAATCGCCTACGATTCGTCAGGCAGCACGGTTGTGCGGTTTGTAATCGTATGCCCCGTTGGGCCAGAGCTTATTGACCGGGATACCGGTGACGACCGATATGCGGCTTGCGATATTGAACGACTTGGTGTTGCCGTGGATGACCATCGAAACGGCGGATTGGTTAACGCCGAGGTCCGCCGCGATTTGCTTCACGGTAGAACCGGCCTTATAGAGCGCGTGGGTGATGTCGTAGTGTTCCATGTTGTCTCTCCGATATGGCCGCAAAACGACCTGTTTAATGAAAAAACTAACCGTATGGGGATATTAAAAGCCCCTAGCAACATGAGTCAAGCACTATTGTGGATATTCAGACCGAAATAGGTTCCCGTTTGCGGTCAGAACGGAAGAGGCTTGGGTTATCGCGTGTCGAATTGGGGACCATCGGTGGGGTATCAGAAAAGACTCAGGGCACCTATGAGCGAGGTGAGCGGTGGCCTGACGCGGCTTACCTCACGAGCGTCCGAGACGCCGGTGTTGATCTGACTTATGTGCTCGCAGAGGTCACAGAACGTGCAGAGGCTGGGCGACGCGCGAAACGGCCGCGACCAGGTCTGTCGTTACACGGCTTTTCACTCATCCCCATGTATGACATCAAAGTGTCCGCCGGGGGCGGGACGTTCAACCACGACGCGACCGTCTTACAACAGCTCGCGTTTCGGACCGACTGGATCACGACACACCTGGAACTTGACCCGGACGTGCTCGCAGTCGTTGAAGCAACTGGCGATTCAATGATGCCGACCATCAATCCACGCGACACGTTGCTCGTCGATCGGTCAGCGCACCGGCTGGAAGACGGGCTCTATGTCCTCGCTATCGACGATCGAGCGCTGGTCAAACGGGTCCAGGTACTTGCGGATGGCAGCGTCCGCCTTACCTCTGACAATCCGGTCTATACCTCTGAAGATATTCGCGATCAGGAGCTTGAACAGCTCACCGTAGTCGGGCGCGTCGTGTGGATCGGGCGGCGGGTATAACCCTTGCAACGGGAAGAAGGAAATGAAGCTCAAAAAGTGCGAAGCGTGCAGTGTTGAAATGTCACCTCAGGCCAGCTCCTGCCCGAAGTGTGGGCATCCGAATAAACCTTCTTCGGGCAATATCTCGACCGGCACCGGGTTCCTATGGATCATCATTGCGACCGTCGTAATGGTTTGGATGCTCCAGGATGACGACCCTCCGCCTAAAACAAAAGCCCAACGCATAGCCGCTGCGGAAACTGCAGAAAAGAAAAACGCGACATGCCGCAAGACGCTTAAGTGCTGGGGCGAAAAACACATAATCAATGCGTCCGTCGATTGTGAGTCCGCCATTGAACGGCTCGCCCTCAATTCATCGAAGTGGACTGATAGTTGGGCCGAACAAAAGTTCACTCATTATCGCTGGAAGAGCCAAGCAGATGGGTACATGACGTATATCGGCGACAGGATTCAATTTCAGAATGGCTTTGGCGCGATGGTTAACCACATCTATGAATGCGATTACGATCCGGCGCACAAGAAGGTATTGAACGCGCGCGCGACTCCGGGACGCCTGCCGGCTAGCTAAGCTATAAGTCGGCCCCGCATCTCGCAATTGGGAAATCGTCGGTCATGAAAGGCCTCATCGCGCTTGTCGTTTTTGGTGTGGTTCTTTTCGAAACCGCTGGACTTGTTTGGCTTGCAGTATCGGCAGGTGCGCTCCTAATTGCTGTATTCGTTTTCATGATGCTTTCGGCACCCGCCGAACCAATTGCAGACGTACCTTACGACGCGTTTGGACCAGTGTTCGACGATCCGCGCGCAACGGCTAAATATCTCAAGGCACTCATGCGGGTAAACCCGGAAAAGTCTATGCGACTGCGTACCCAACAGCTTCTTCGGGATTCGCTGGAAATAGCGGAACTGTCGAAGCGCCGCGCGACTGTTGAGTCACGCCTGAAGGTTTCGAGCTCATGCTACCTACGATTGCGTTCCGACCATGTCACGCCGATAGAAGAGATGGCTGCTATCACCGAAGCATATGAGATGGCGCTAGCCCGCATCGCGACGGCTGTCTATATCAATGAAGCAACCGGAATTCTTGAACGCAAGGAAAAACTGAAAACTGAAAAAACCAAAACCAAATATCAAGCACGAGCTCGGGAAATCATAGACAAAGGGCTGCGAGATCCAGTGGCCAACCATGAACAACTCAGGGATTTCGCGAAGAGACACCTAGCAATCTAGGCCCTTCTATATCAAGCAAACAGTTACCTCGGAGAAGCCAAAAGTGCCCTTCATACTCTAAGATAGTTGGACAGCACGAACTACGAAACGACTCAAGAATTATGGCTAAGAACTCAAAAATAGAATGGACGCATCACACCTTCAATCCGTGGTGGGGTTGCGTCAAAGTGTCTCCCGCATGCAAGCATTGTTACGCGGAGACCTGGTCGAAAAGGGTTGGGCACGCCTTGTGGGGCGCACGGTCGCAGCGTCGATTCTTCGGCGATAAACACTGGCGTGAGCCCTTGAAATGGAACGCCGATGCCGTGCGTGATGGCCAACGACGCCGCGTGTTCTGTGCCTCGATGGCCGATGTGTTCGAAACCCGCGCCGAGCTCGATCCCTGGCGAGCCAAGTTGTGGTCGCTCATTGACGCGACCCCTGCACTCGATTGGCTCCTTCTGACCAAGCGACCGCAGAACATCAGAGCCTTCGCGCCCTGGCGCGCGTGGCCGCCGCACGTCTGGCTTGGCACGACTGCTGAGACACAGAAGTGGGCGGACGAACGGATCCCGGCGCTTGTTGAAAACGCCGCCGCAGTGCATTTCATCTCGGCTGAACCGTTGCTTGGGCATGTTGATGTGACGAAGTGGTTGAAACCTGGTCAGCTGGACTGGGTCATCGCCGGTGGCGAAAGCGGTCCGAAGTCGAGGCCGACGAAACCGCAATGGGTCCGTTCGCTTCGGGATCAGTGCGAGACCTACGGCGCGGCATTTCATTTCAAACAATGGGGACACTGGGCACCCGAAGAGCCGTCCGACGAACGCCGCGTACGCTTACTCGAGGTTGACGCTGGCGACGGTGAGCGCGAAGTTCTGTTCGCTGTGGGAAAGAAGCTGGGTGGTCGTCTATTGGATGGCCGCAAGTGGGACGGGTTGCCGGCGTCCAATTGATTGCGTCATGGAGCAACTCCCGATCAATGTTGAAGACTGGCCGATTCCACCGACACGGACCAACAGCGTCTTCATTGACGCACTCCCCTCACCGATCTGGACGGAAACGAAAGCGGCTCTCATTGCGGACTACCTGAGGCTCTTTTTGTTTATCACTAGGCACGGTACCTACATCGATGGGTTCGCCGGTCCGCAGTACCCTGATCGCGAAGACGCGTGGGCTGCCAAGCTCGTGACGGAAATGACACCGAAGTGGTTTCGCGACCTGTTCTTCTGTGAGTTGAAGCGGACACCGTTCTCGCGGTTGAAGCACATGTTGGATCGACAGGAATCAGTCACCGGCCGCGAGCTCCACTTTCACGAGGGCGACTTCAACGATTGGGTCACAGATGTGCTGGCTTCGGAAGCGGTCACCGATAGCAAAGCGACCTTCGCCTTGCTCGATCAGAGATCGTGCGAGTGCCACTGGAAAACGGTTGAGGCGCTGGCGAACTACAAGCAGGGCGCGCGCAAGATCGAGCTGTTCTACTTCTTTCCGACCGGCTGGGTCCATCGGGCGATCGCGGGATTCAAAGACAACACCGCGCCGTTGGATGCCTGGTGGGGCGATCAAGGTTGGAAGGCGATCCCCGACATGAGATCGGAGGACGCGGCGAAGTTGATGACCGATCGGATCCGGGACCTTGGCTATCGTGATGTGAAGAACTGGCCCATTTATGAGCGGGAAAAAGCGGGCGGCCGGACGATGTACCACATGATCCACGCGACCGATCACGACGAGGCACCACGCCTGATGTATCGCGCCTACAAAAAACTCGTCGCAACGCCGCAGGAACAGGAACAAATGGACCTGTGGGAGCAGGAGTACTTTGGCGTCACAGACGGCGAGCTGCCCCCGTCCAGGTGATTGCTCAGAAAGCCCGCCCACGATCGACCGCCTGAGAGGCTCGCCAAGCGACGCAGCTAACCCCAGACGCCTAACGCCCCCGCCTCAGCGCCACTCGCGCAACCTGAGGCGTTTTAAACATGTTTTAAACACGGTCTGGATCCTTGACGCCGGCCTCGAACCGTCGCAGGGTATGTCGACCCCACCGAATCACCAGGCTGGGGAACCGTTTCCCTCTGAATCTCATCACGGCATCCGCGCAGACTGCGCTTCACGATGCCGAGTCAATCGAACACGTCCGACTTCAAAGGCCTCACCGACTGGGTTGAGGTATTCCGGGCGGGTACGCACAAGGATTCTCTTGGCCGAACGGTCACCTTCAGCAGGAGCGATCTCGATGAAATAGCCAACAACCTCAGTGCGTCGGCACCGCCGCCGCACGTCATCACGCACAAAGCGCTGTATTCGCCTTTTCGCTACGGTGATGTTGTCGAAGCGAAGCGTGAGGGCGATCGGCTGTTTATCCGCTCGGACAATGTCGAGCCCGCATTCGAGAGTCTCGTCGCGCAGCGCCGCCTACCAGACCGCTCAATTCGTCTGGCCCGTACCGCCTCCGGACTCAATCTCGCTCACGTCGCCTGGCTCGGTGCCGAGCCACCGGCCGTCGAAGGTATGGCCCCGGTTCAATTCGCGGCAGCCAGTGACCAGGTATTCGATTTCAGTTTCCAGGAGGTCCGGTCGAGCGGCCTGCTCGCGCGAGCCCTGCGTCGCATGCGCGAGTTCCTGATCGAGCAGTCCGGCGTTGAAGTCGCCGATCGCGTCATGCCGGACTATGAAGTCGAGGCCGCCGAAGAACTTCACGTCGATGCGCGTACCGAACCTGCCTCCGCGCAGGAAACCAGTTTTGCAGCACCCACGCCCGAACCCGAGGCCGAAGGAGATCTTGAAATGCCTGCCGAAAAGCAAACCACCGTTCCCGTCGCCGACTTCGAAGCCAGCCAGGCTGAGAACATCGAACTCAAGAAGAAGGTTGCCGCCGGCGAACGCGCGCAGCGCGTCTCCGACTTCCAGAAGACCGTAACCGTCGTGATCGATGCGGGCCGGTTGACGCCAGCACAGACCGAAGGCATGGCCGAGTTCATGGCGACCTTGAGTGATGCCGAGGACGCACAGTTCGAGTTCAGCGCTGGTGACGCGACGGCGTCGAAATCGCCGAGCGCCTGGTTTACTGATTTCGTCGCGAAGCTCGGCAAGCAACTCGACCTCGACGAATCCGATGCCGGCCGCGAGCTGGAACCCGGCAAGGTGGTCGACTTCACTGCCCAGCCTGGCTACCGCGTGAGCGAGGAAAAGCTGGTGCTGCACAACAAGGCCCTGGACTACCAGGCCAAGCATCCCGGAACCGAGTACCTCATCGCCGTCGCGGCGGTGAGCTGATCGCGCGCAACGAAACCGCTGAGGAGCGACTGACATGACTATGCCAACCATCCCCGTTCTGACGCTGAGCGCTGTCGCGACCGGCGCCATCGCCGCCCACCGCTTTGTGGACTTCACCGATGCGCAGGCCGCGCTGAACGAAGCCAACAAGGGCGCCGCGCGCCACGCCGCCGCCATCGGCGAGCAGGTCGCTGTCGACGCCCAGGGCGTGGTCCTGGTCGAGGCCGGCGCCGCTGTCGCGTTGGGTGCTGAAGTTCAATCCGACGCCAACGGCAAAGCGATCACCCTGGCCGCCGGCGTCGCCTCGGGGCGCGCGCTGGATGCGGCCGCCGCCGATGGCGACTTGATCCGCGTATTGCGGTAACCGATGACTGACTGACGAAACCAGGAGCCCGCCGAAATGCCTACTCAGATGACTACCGCGGAATCGCGCGTTATTGATCCTATCCTGTCGACCCACGCGGTGGGCTTTCAGGAACCGAGCTTTGCCGGCCACGAGCTGTTCCCGGCCGTCGAGACGCTGGTGCATGGCGGCAAGATTGTCGACCACCAGGATAACCTCACCGAGGTTATCGAGACGCTGCGTGCGCCCGGCGCAGATGCGGCCGAGGTGCACGTCAGGTACGGCTCCCGGAGTTACGCACTGGAAACCCACGGCCTGGACGCGGTTGTGCCGCGCGAAGTGTGGCAGGACGCGGAGATGGTGCCGACGGTGCAGATCGCGGCACGCGCCGTCGAGCAGGCCCTGAAACCGGTGCAGCGCAATCTTGAGATCGCACATGCCGCGATCGCGCGGAATGCCGCAAGCTACGCCGGCAGTCACAAGGTCGCGCTCGCCGGCGCGACGCAGTGGTCAGACCCGGCGTCCGATCCGCTCGGCGTGGTGACCACCGCGGTCAATACCATCGAACTCGATTCCGGCGGTACCGACATTGTCGTACTGGTGCCGTCCGACGTCATGGTGCACCTGCGTCAGCACCCCCAGATCATGGACCGCATCAAGTACACGCAGACCGGCATCGTCACCGCCGAGTTGCTCGCGGTCATGTTCGGCGTGCGCAAGGTGGTTGTCGGTCGCAGCCTGAAGAAGGTCGCCGGCGCGCGCGCCCGGATCTGGGGCAACGATGTCATCGTTGCGCACGTGCCGATGAACCGCACCATCGACGAACCGAGCTTTGGGTACACCTTTCGGCTGCGCGGCACCCCGTCGGTCGGTGAGGCGTACTACCGCCGGAAGAATCGCAGCTGGATCTACGACGTCGATGCCGATCACCAGGCTCAGCTGGTGATGCCGGAGGCCGGCTACCTGATCCAGAACGCGGCGTAAGAATTAAACCCGCAGTGACAGCGGGTTGAATGGTCCCCGGCGGTGTGAGCCGCCGGGGCACCCATGAAGCCCGCGACCAGTGAGACCGGTGTGCGGAATTCGCCCGCACCGGGCGGGGCAACGGGATGCAGGCGCTGGCGTGCACAGCCTGGCGCAGGGGGTCTGACGGCATAGGTCGTCAGGGCCGCTTGGAGTGGCGGCGGTAAGGCCGCCACTCAATCACTTTTCGAAGGGAGCGTAGAACCATGCTGAAAGTCATGACACCCATCAAGGTCAGTGCGAAGGACACCATTCCGATCGGCACACGCGGGCTGCGCGACGAACTCGAAGGGCATCTCGACGCGGACACGGTCGCAAAGCTAATTGCCTGCGGCGCACTGGTTGATCTCGACGCAGCGGCCCCGGACGAAGCCCCCGAACCAGATGCATCCCCGTTGGCGCAGGCCATCGTCGCGATGCTCGCAGAGGATCCCCAGAAAGCGAACGATTCGTGGTGGACCACTGACGGCAAGCCTGAAGTGAAAGCACTGGCGGCACGGACCGAGGGCAAGGTTTCGGCGAAAGATCGCGACGCCGCCTGGGATCTGCACGTCGCCGGCCAGGGCAACACCTGAGTCGAACTTACGGTCGGCGGCGTTTCGTCAGCGCCGTCGACCAACCAACCTGGACACGGTGACCAATGGACTTCGCGCAGCTCAAAGCATTGATTGACTCCGACCCTGCCAATGCCGGCAAGACGGACGAACAAGTGCTGACCTGGCTGGGCGAAGGTAGCGGCGCGTTTCATGAGCGCCTGATCAACGCGCGCACGTTGATGTCCGAACTCGGTGCCGCCGAGGGCGCGGCCTTTCTGGAAAAACTCGAAGCGGCCAGTGTGGCCAACGCTGCGGTGAAGTGGGGACTCAAGTTTCTCACCGGCAGCGGGCTTGATGTTGGGAATGCCCAGACGCGCACCATGCTCGATGGTTTGGAGCTGGCAGCTGTGATCACCGCTGAGGAGCGGGACGGTGTCAAAGCGATGGCCGTTGAGAAATCACGCGCCGAACAGGCTGATCTATTCGACGTCCTCCTCGGCCACGTTGAATACGCGAGGACACTGTAGTGCCCATCGAAACCGACGACCTGATCGTCAAACACGGTACCCAGGACACCGTCACCGCGGGTGGCGGTACGAGCGCAGTCAGCAATGGCGCCTTCTCTGCCGCTGCCGATGCCGTCGAATGGACGAACGACGATAATACGCCACTCGGCAAGTTTGCCCTGACCTGGCAGTACGCATCCGGCACGATCGCAGCGGCCGGCCAGATCCACCTCTATGCACGTCTGAAGAACATCGACGGTGCCGCGGACGAAGCGCAACCCGACGCATCCAATAAGAAACACCTGCTCGGGTCATTCCGCGTCGATTCCGGCCTCGCCACAGCCACCAATGAAGTCATCGCCGAATCTTTCCCATTGGTGGCAAACGCCGCCTCGCAGGTTTACGAGTTCTATATCGAGAACGAGACCAATGTGACGATTTCGGCCGGCTGGATTTTGAAAGTCACGCCCGGTACCGAAGGACCCAAAGCCTGATGACGTACCTGCGCACCAGCAAGCAGCTCGCGCGCCGGGATTTCGGCCGCCGCCATTCGCGCGCGCCGACACGGAGTTCGTGGCTCGGTACGGATTGGTGCATGCGTTTTCGTTCGTGCATGGCACGCGGGTCGACCTCGCCCAGAATCTGCCCCTGCAATCGCAGATGGGTTCCGCCTTCTCATTGCGGGCCAACAGGGAAGCCAAAGGGTTCGCACTGCATGCGTCGCTGGGCGGTACCGGTACCGGGACCGAGCCGCCGTTTAGCCAAATCTCCCATCCACGCGCACGACCAACGACAGGTGATTTCAGTTGCCTTTTGCTGGGTGATTACGTCGCGGAAGCAACCATCGCCCCGGTGTTCAGCAACGGTGGCGGTACCTATCAATGGCGGCTGCAGGCGAACTTCAACGGCAGCGCGGTAGCGGCCGGCGCCTTCAGCTTTTTGACCTACGACGGCACCTTCACGAACGTCGGCGCGAATTCATTGATCGCCGCTGGCATGCAGATGTTCGCTGGCGTTCGAACGGGCGCCAACCTCGGCTTGTTTGTTAACGGTAAATCGGCTGCAACAGCGAGCGGCACGATCCGGAACGTATCCGGCACCAAAACAGCTGCAGGTCCCGGAGTGGGCTGGACGTCGGCGGCCGATGGCAACTTCGCCATCGGCACGCGTTACACCGGAAAGGGCTTCACCGCGCTTGCCTACTTCGCTGATCGGGCGTGGTGCGACGCCGACTTGGACGCGTTGGCAGGGCGAGATCGCTGGGGCCTGTTCTGGTCCCCGCGCCGCACCTGGTTCTTCTCGAATGCGGCGACTGGCGCACTGCTCGATGGCAACGCGGCCTGCACCGCGTTTGGCCAGGGCGAGCTGATCACAACTATCACGGTGGGTGGCCTGGCTGCAGGCACAGCAGTCGCCGCCGGCGAGCTGCTCTCCGAGATCACGTTCGCCGACCTGGCCAGCGGCACCGGACTCACACAAGGCGAACTCGACACGGAGATCACCTTCGTCGATACCGCGACTGCGGTCGCCAATGCAGGCGGTGCTTTGACGACAGCGATCACGTTCGAGGATGCAGCAACCGGCACCGCAACGGCTTCGGGCGAACTCGAAACGGCGGGTGAAGGCGCACTGCTCGATGGCAATGCGCTCGCGAGTGCAGCGGCTTCGGGCGAGCTCGCCACAGGTGTTCAGCTCGACAGCCTGGCGGCATGTGTGGCCGTGGCCCAGGGCGAGCTGACCACGGCGATTACGTTCGTCGACCAGGCGGGCGCCTCCGCGGCCGTCAACGGCGTGCTCGAGACGGCGATCACACTCGACGGTACCGTGCTGCTAGATGCGGTCACTGGCGGCGCTCTGACGACGGAGATCACTTTCAGCGGCGCGGCGGTGGCAGTGGTCAATATATTTGGCGAGCTGTCGGGCGGCACCGGCCCGGCGTATGCCCGTAACACGGACCTTGCCCAGGTCACGCCTGCTCACCAATTGACGCGCACCACTGCGCGCCGAACCCTCGCGAGGATCTGAACCATGTCAGCAATGACCGACTACCTTGAAGGCGAGCTGATCAAGCACCTCTTCCGCACCGGCTCTCTGGCCAAACCGACCGATCTGACGGTGCACCTCTACACGGCTGCGCCTAACGATGCCGGCGGCGGCACCGAAGTTGTGGGCGGCAGCTATGCGGCCGTCTCGCGCGCGCCAGGCGACGCGAATTGGGCGGCGCCGGTCGGAGGCAACGGGTTGACCAGCAATGTAGCGGAGATCGCATTTCCGGCGCCAACGGCGAACTGGGGTCAGGTCGTGGCGTGGGCCATCAAAGATCAGGCCGCCAACTACCTGTTCACCCATACGCTGGCGACTCCGAAGACCGTCAACAACGGTGATCCTGCGCCCAAGTTCAATCCGAACACGCTGCAGATCACATTTGCCTGATGAACACTTTGCTGCCGCTCGCGTTCTGGCTCAACCGGGATAACCCCGAGGAGCTCGTATTGCTGAGCGGTACGCCACCAGTCGTGCACGACACCGCGACCCTTACTCGCATTGTTGTGGGCCTCGATGACGACACCCTGGTTGTCGATTCGGACAATCAGCCGACCGCATTCCAGTGGCCGATTGCGATGACTCACAAGGGTCAGACCGTGAACGGCATTCGACTGAAGCTCGGACTCGCGGGCCTTGATCCAAAGACCTACGGCGACTGCCGGCTCACGGTCTACGATGCCACGAACTGGCCGAACGGATTGGTGTGGAGCGAAGCGCTCAAGGTCAAGGTGCGCGCATGACCTACGTGACCAAGCAGCAGCTCGTCGACCGCTTCACTGCCGAGAAAATGGCGCAGTTGACCGATCGATTTGGTGACGGCGACCTGGACAACGACGTCCTCGCCGAAGCCATCGCCGATGCCGACCGCACGATCGATGCGTATGTGAGCCCGCGCCATACGTTGCCGTTGACGCAGGCCATGATCGACGCTTCGCCTTTAGTCCGGATCGCAGGCGACCTGGTGATCTATTTCCTGCAGGGCGATCTATCCAGCGAAGATGCCGATCGTCGCTACAAGGACGCCATGCAGTTCCTGCGCGACGTTCAGTCTGGCAAGGCGAGTCTCGGGGCGCAGGACGCGATCACACCGACCAGCGGGCACATCGAGACGCGATGTGGCGAGTCCCAGAGTTACGACTGGGGGTCGTACTGATGGCCGGGGTCACGCTTGAGTACTCCATCAACGATCACCAGGCGCTGGCGATGCTCGAGCAGCTGGAGGGTTTCGACAGCACATCGATGTTCGAAGAGATCGGCGAACACCTGGTCAGCGCCACACAGGGCCGCTTTCGTGATCAGGTCGATCCCGAAGGCAACGACTGGAAGCCGAGCAAACGCGCACTGCGCACGGGCGATCTGACGCTGATTGACCACGCCATCTTGCGCGGCTCAATTACCTACAACGCATCGACCGACCAGGTCGAGGTGGGTACCAATCTGGTCTATGGCGCCATCCACCAGTTCGGCGGAGAAGCCGGTCGCAATCTGTCTGTGACGTTGCCGGCGCGGCCGTACCTCGGGATCTCCGACGACGACGGTATCGAGATCGACGACATCGTTGAAGCCCACCTCGAGGACACGATGCGATGAACCCGCTCAAAACCATTGAGGACACGCTGCTCACCCGGATTAGCGCGGCCCTGCCCACGCAGTTGAAAGCCATCGACTCATTGCCAGGACCGCTGAACGCACGGCTGCTCGCGCAGCTCGCTCCTAAAGCACCTGGCGTGTTCACCACGTTCGTCGGCGCCGTCCCGGGCCGCAGCCTACCCGAGGAGACCGTTGGATCACGATGGGCACTTTACATCCTCACGTCGCACGCCAGCGGACAGGCCGCCCGACGACACGGCGACGCCGTCGCGATCGGCGCATACGAAGTCCTGGCCGCCATCGCGCCGGCCATGCGCGAAGCTATTCCCGAATTCGGCCGGCCCAAGTTCATGCGAGCTGACAACCTATGGTCGGGCGAACTCGAGAAGCGCGGTTTCGCGTTGTTCGCCATGACCTACGAGATCCCGATGCCGTTGCCGTCGCTAGCCGACGCTAACGAGCTCGGCGACTTCCTTGTTTTCCACAACGATTCCGACATCAACGGTGATGCCGTGATTGACCAGACCACCGAAGTAGAACTGGAGGCACCCTGATGGATGCGTACTTCCTGAAACCGACCGATCCGAAAGTCTGTCCGCGTGATCCGATCACCGGCGTACGACTGGCCCCCGAAGGCGAGTCCAAACAGAAGAGCAAGTACTGGAATCGCCGGGTCCTTGACGGTTCCGTCGAGGTGACCAAGCCGCCGAAAGCGGCCAAACCGCAAGGAGATGACGCATGACTGCGATTTCGTTTGACTACATTCCCGCCCAGCTCCGGGTCCCGGGCGTCTACGTCGAGATCAACAGCGAGCTCGCCGGCGCCGCAACATTCCAGACCAAGGTCCTGATCGTCGGGCAGCGCCTCGCGGGTGGCAATGTTGCTGAAGGCGTGCAGACCCGGATCACCGATCCCAGCCAGGCTGAAGATGCGTGGGGTCGCGGTTCGATGATCGCGGCCATGTTCGCAGCCTTCAAGAGCGCGAACCAGTTCACTGAGACTTGGGGGATCGCGCTTGATGACAACGGTGCCGGGGTCGTTGCGACGGGCACGCTGACGTTCACCGGCGCGGTGACGCGAAGCGGCACGCTCAACCTGATGATCGCCGGCAAGCGTGTCCAGGTCGCGGTCGCAGCTGGTGAGCCGAACAACACGACGGCAACCAATGTGGCAGCGGCCATCAACCTGGTGACCGACTTGCCGGTGACCGCCGGTGCTGTGACAAATGCCGTCACACTGACCGCGCGCCATAAGGGCGAAGTCGGCAACGACATCGATATCCGCACCAACTATTACACGGGCGAAGTGCTGCCGCGCGGCCTGGCGGTCGCGATCGTCGCTATGAACGGCGGCACTGCGAATCCGGATATCGCCACGGCCATCGCGGCGCTGGGCGACGAGTGGTGGAACTACGTGGTGATGCCATACACCGACGCCGCGAATCTGACCGCACTCGAAACGGAGCTCGACACGCGCTACCAGCCGCCGTTCCAGCAGGGAGGTCGTGCGTTTTGCGCCTACCGCGGCGCTCACGCGGCGACCGGTACGTTTGGCGAAACCCGAAACAATCCGCACGTGACGTGCATCGGCACCGGGATCGCGCCGCAGCCGCCATACATCTGGGCGTCCATCAATGCGGGGATCGGGTCGTTCAACCTGGCGAACGACCCGGCGCGGCCGTTGCAGCGTCTGCAGCTTCCGGGCCTGCTGCCGCCGAACGTCAACAGTCGCTGGGACTGGAACGAGCGCAACCTACTGCTGTTCGACGGGATCGCAACGTTCACAGTCACTGACGATGATCGCGTGCTGATTGAACGGCAGATCACGATGTACCGCGAGAACGCCTCGCAGGTCGCGGACGATGCCTACCTCGATATCACCACCCCCGAGACGATGGAGCGGGTGCGTTGGGACAAGGTCCAGCTGATCAGCACCAAGTACCCGCGCCACAAGTTGCGCGAGGACGGCGAGCTGGAGGATATCCCGGTCGGTTCGGCGATCGCGACGCCATCAATCATCGCCGGCGAACTGCTGGCTATTTACCGTTCGCAGATCAACAAGGGTTGGGTCGAAGATTTCGCCCACTACAAGGCAACCCTGGTGGTGATGATCGGAGATGGTCAGGGCGGCGGCGATCGCAACCGGGTCAACGTCAATGACCAGCCCAACATCGTCAACCAGTTCCGCGTCCTGGCGAACAAGACGCAGTTTATCGTCTGAGCGGGCGACCGCCGAAGTATCACAGGGAGATAGCGCATGACGACACTCACCGGGCGGGCGTTCATCAAAGTCGAAGGAGAACAGCTCTCGACCATGAACGGCGCCAAACTCACGTTCGGCAACATCGAATCCACGCCGGTGGTGACCGACCAAGGTGTGGCCGGGTTCACGGAAAAGCCGACGGTACCGCAGATCGAAGCCACCATCCCGCACTCCAAGGCGGTCAGCCTGACCACGTTGGCGGCGATCAAGGATCAGTCCATCACGTTCGAGACCGACTCGGGAAAAACCTACATCTTGAGTAACGCTCGCACGCAGAACAACCTCGAGCTCACAGCCAACGAGAACGGTGATCTGCCGATCACCTTCGTCGGCATGAAGTGCGAGGAAGTCAACTGATGGCGCGAATAGCGGTCTTGCTTGAGCGGGGCCTCATGCTGGGCACAGTCGCGCAGACCACGGCGGTTCTGCGTGAGCCGACAGCCGGCGATATCTTCGACGCCGCCGAGGATTGCGAGCGACTGATCGCGACACCGGACGGGTATCAGCTGGTTGCGAGTCCGACCAGGATGGGGCTCGCTGTGCTTGCTCGGCAGATCGAAAGCGTGGGCGAGATCAGCGGCCCGCTGTCGATGGCAATGCTGCGCAAGCTCTCGGGGACCGATCTCGACCGCCTCCAGAAAGAAGCCGACAAATTGTCGGCCGCGTCCGTCGAGGTGGCGGACCGGGGGCGATCTGCTGACGTGGGTGCGACCGCTGGAGAAAGCGATGATGCGGCTCACGGAGAACCGGGGGATCACGCTGACTGAGGCGCGTGCGCTGTGCCCCGCCCAAATGATCCGATATTTGAACCATACCCGTGGCTGATCTTGAAACCAATGTTGTCGTCAACCTCGCGGGCAACCTGGCGCAGAAGGTCCCGACCTACAGCAACGCGTTGTCGCGCTTCAGTGCGCTCGGCCAGCGCCGAATCGGCCAGCTCGGCCGCACGATCGCGCTGGCCGGGCGCGGCATAGACCGACTCGGCAACCGCTACACCGCGTTCGCAACCGGCGCCGCCGGCGTGGGGACTGTGCGATCGCTACTGTCACTGGAAGAACGCATGACCCGGCTCGGGATCCAGGCGAACGTGGGCGCGGGTGATATCAAAGCGCTGACCCAGGAGATCTTCGACGTCGCGCAGGCGCCGGACATTCGTGTTGACCCTTCCGAGTTGACGTCGGCCATCGAGGAAGTTGTCGAGAAGACCGGCGATCTGGATTTCGCGCGCGAGAACATTCGCAACTTGGCTGCTGCGATCAGCGCCACCGGCGCTGAAGGTGGCTCAATCGGTGGGATCTCGGCGGAGTTCCAGAAGATGGGCATCGTCGCCCGGGACGACGTCGCCGAGGCGCTCGATATCCTGACCGTACAGGGCAAGGAAGGCGCATTCACACTGCAGAACTTGGCCGCGCTCGGCCCGCGCGTGGTGACGGCTTACACCGCGATGGGACGCGAGGGGGTGCCGGCCATTCGTGAGATGGGCGCGGCGCTCCAGGTCATTCGTCAAGGCACCGGCAACGCCGAGCAGGCGTCCACCGCGTTCGAAGCGCTGCTGCGCGTACTGACGGATTCCAAGAAGCGGGCGGAGCTGGCCGGCGCCGGGATCCAGATCTTCGATGCCGATGCGCTCAAGGAAGGTCGAGAAGTTCTGCGTCCCATCAACGAATTGCTGGTCGAGATCGTGACTGCGGCTAACGGACGCAAGTCAGTGCTGCAGGCATTTGCCGGCGACGAAGGCGGTCGCGCGTTCAATGCGATCGTCGGTGAGTTCAATCGCACCGGCAGCATAGAAAGCATCGCGAAGTTCTACAGCGTGCAGGCCGACGGCAAGACCATCCTTGAGGACTCGGCCCGCGCGGCGGAGACTGGCGCCGGCGCAATGCGGGCTCTGAAAGCAGAGTGGATGGAGCTTGCCAATAACAACCTGGCTCAACCGCTGGCCGACGTCGTGAAGCTGTTCAACAGCCTTGACGGCGAAACGATTCAGACCACCATGAAAACCTTGGTTGCAGGCGCCGGCGCCATGATTGCGATGTCCGCCGCCGGGAAGGTTTTTCGCGGCGTTACAGGCGCGGCCCGTCTTATTCGTGGTGCGCCTCGCGCCGTGAGTGGCGCGGCCCGTGTTGTTCGTGGCGTTCGCAGCGGCGGCAAGATATCCCGCGTAGTGAGTGGCGCGGCCCGGGCTACTCGTGGCGCACGCGGCGGCATTGTCGGCGCTGTCGCCAGCGCGGCAGCGGGCACCCCGGTATTTGTGACCAATTGGCCAGGCGCGCTAGGAAGTACGGCCCCGGCAATCGAGGGCGCAGCTGCGGGCAAAAAATTGAAAGGTGCCCGCGGTACGGCGCGACTCCTGAAGGCCGCGCCCAACATCCGTTCGGTCGCCGCGCTCGGACCGGCAGCAATGGGTATCGCCAGTGCAGCAACTGTCGCCGCCGGTGGCGCAGGCTACGCGGTCGGAACCGGTGCGGACAAGCTACTGCAGCAATCGGAGGGGGGACTAAATTTCCGCGATCGTCTGGGGGAGGTCATCGCGACGACGCTGGCACGGCTTGGCAATGATAAAGCACAAGCGGCCGTTGCTACGGAAGAGCGCGGGAAAATGAATGGCGCGTTGGAGATCAACGTGACATCTGATCAGGGCACACGCGTCCGCGTAGGCGCCCTGCGCACTGAGAATCTGGACGTCGAGATCAATAACGGCGCGGCCTTGGTGATGCCCTGATGGCCTGGCGTGATCAGCTGCAGGCCGGGACATTTCGCGGGGTGCCGTTCGAATTCGAAGGCGGTGATAGTGAGATCGGTCGACGCGTCGCTCTGCACGAGTATCCGCTGCGAGATAAGCCGTGGGCAGAAGACCTCGGCCGCAAGGCGCGCGAATTTACGCTGGACGTGTTCGTGATTGGAGATGACTACATGACCGGCCGCGATGCGTTGATCGCGGCCGTCGAGGCGCCGGGGTCTGGCACGCTCGTACATCCTCGTTTTGGCAATCTACAGGTAACCGTCACCAGCTGCCGTGGTCCGCGCGAGTCGACGCGCGAAGGCGGCATGGCACGGTTCTCGATAACGTTCGTCGAAACCGGCGACAAGGTGTTTCCGGGGGATACACCGGATACACGGGTGCAGCTACAGAGCCAGGCGGCTGAGACACGCACCGCGCTGCAGACTACCTTTGGTGAAGAATTCAGCACCGCCGCAGTGCCGAGTTTCGTGGTCGACGACGCCAGAACTTTGACTACGGAACTCTTCGATCGGCTTGCCAACCTGACTGCGCTCTCACCGACGATCCCATCCGCCGTCACCACCTACCTGGCTCAGATCGACCGCGCGAAATCACTACTCGCGAGCCTGGTCATGCTACCGACGTTGTGGGCGTCAACAATTGGTGCGTTGTTCCCGGCCGCGACCCGGACATTCTCCCATCGGCACGGTGAACTGCGAGCATTGCGGACCCTCTCCAGTTTCGGGACTACGCGTCAGCCAGTGCCGCAAACCACGGCAACGCGCGCACGTCAGATTACAAACCGAGCTGCAATCGATAGCTTTGCGCGGCGTAACGCATTGATCAACGAAACTATGGCGATCAGCGAGATTACGTTTTCCAGCTTCAACGAAGCGGTTGCAGTACGCGAGTACCTGGCCGGCCGGCTCGATGTCGAGATGCTGACTGCAGCCGACGATGACTATGTCGCGTTGACCGATCTTCGAGTCGCGGTGGTGCGCGATATCACAGCGCGCAGCGCAGACCTGGCCCGCATCGTTCAGTACCGGCCAAACACAACACTGCCCTCGCTAGTCGTTGCCTATCAGTTGTACGGCGATATCGGCGCGGAAGCGGACATTTTGGCGCGCAACCGCGTTCGCCATCCCGGGTTCATCCCCGGCGACCAGCCGCTTGAGGTATTGACCAATGCAGCCTGACGTACAGCTGCACGTCAGCGGTCAAATCTTCGGTGGCTGGACGCAGATCGAAGTCAATTTGTCGATGGCGACCATCGCCGGTAGTTTTTCGCTGGAACTGACTGAACGTTGGGCCGAGCAAACTGAGCCGCGCCCGATCCGGCCTGGCGAGCCGTGTCAGGTGTTTGTTAATGACCAGCTGGTGATCACCGGCTACGTCGACGACGTCGCGTCGAAATATGGAGCAACAGAGCACTCGGATTACAGCTCGAGGCCGGGACAAGACCGGTGACTTAGTCGACTGCTCCGCTCAGTTCAAGACTGGACAGTGGCAGGGCCGCACGCTTGAGCAGCTCGCCCAGGACGTCGTTGCGCCCTTCGGGATCCGCGTCTTCGCGAATGTCGACACCGGCCCCCCATTCCGAGTTCGAAAGATTGAAGACGGCGAAAGCGTGTTCGAATTCCTCGAGCGCGCGGCGCGCACGCGCGGCGTACTCCTGACAACTTCGGGAAACGGGGACCTGGTGATCACGCGGCGCCCAACGGTACGTGCCCGTGACAACCTGGTACTCGGCAAAAACATCCTGTCTGCCACTGCGAACCTGAGCCACCGTGAGCGCCATTCGGAATACATCGTCAAAGGCACCATGAAAGGCAGCGATTTCGTGTCTCCCGACAGCACCATCGAGCGGGTCGGTACCGCCGACGACCGGCGTATTGCTCGATACCGACCTCTGATCATCTTGGCGGAGGACCAGGTCGACAACGCCGAGGCCAAGGTACGCGCGGAATGGGAACGAAACGTGCGTTTCGGCCGGTCCCTCGAGGTGACGTACACCGTGCAGGACTGGGCGCAGAGTGACGGTGCGCTGTGGCGGCACAGTGTTTTGACTCACGTCGACGACGCGTACATGGGGCTCAATGAAGAACTTCTGATCAGCAGCGTTCGCTACGTGCTAGATGACAATGGTCGGCGCTGCGAGCTGACTGTGACTCGGCCTGAGGCGTACGACGTGATCCCGATCCCTGACACTCCGGAGGTAGGTAGTGGATTCGCGAGTCTTTAGAAGATTCGTCGCCCCTCTGGTGCGTCGGATCCGGATGATCTGCGGCCGGGGCGTCGTGGACGTCATTAACGACGCGCGCTTGATGCAGGAACTGCAATTCCGGGCGTTGGATCGCGAAGTACTCGACGGTGTCGAACACTGGCAGCCGTACGGCTTCACCTACCATCCGCTGCCGGGTGGGGAGGTGTTGTACATCTGTCCGCTGGGCGACCGTTCGCACGTGATTGCCATCGCGGTAGCAGATCGCAAGTTTCGGCCCAAGAACAGCGAGCCAGGAGAAGTCGTGATCTATGACGACCTCGGAAAATCCATTCGCATGGCACGCAATGGCGATGTCCACATTACGGCGCCGCGCGTACTGATCGACGCCAACGTGCAGATCAACGGTGACGTTGAGGTCGACGGAAGTCTCCACGCTACCGGCACCATCCTGGATGACGCCGGTAACACCCCGAATCACGCGCACTGATGTCCAGCAAGAAGAAACCACTGCCGGTGCTGGTCAAGGAACCTGTAGACAACTACGGAGCGTATTACGCATCGAAGCTTAGATCGGGTGAAGTGGTTCAAGTCGCCGGGGTATTCGTGAAGCTGGAGCTTGCGAGCGCATGAGTGACATTAGAACCACCCTGATCGTCGCTAACGAATTGGGGCAGCCGCCGCGGTTCGACTGGGCCGTGCAAGGCCCCTCGCTCGCCGAGGATATCGGCCTCGAAAGCGCGGTGCTGATTTTGTTATTCACCGATCGGCGTGCCCGTGATGATGACAGCATTCCCGACGGCTCTGGCGATCGCCGAGGATGGTGGGCGAGCCCGCAACTCGGCAGCCGACTCTGGCTGCTGGAGCGTGAAAAATCGCTGCAATCGGTCGTGGTTCGAGCACGAGAGTATTGCATCGAAGCGCTGCAGGTCCTGATTGACGAGGGCGTTGCGGACGCGATCGACGTCGTCACCGGTTGGGTTGAGGCGAGCGGCGTTATTACTGAAACGCGGACCGCAACGAGCTTCTCGCACATCCTCGGGATCGGGGTCACCGTCCATCGACCCGGCACCGCGCCCGAGATTTTTCGGTTTCAGAAATTCTGGGAGGGGGCTAAGTGAGCCGCTGCGCCGCTGCCGGTTGTTTGTATGACGTGCCCGCGCACTACGCCTTTTGTGACGCGCACTTCCGCCAGGTACCCGATGACCTGAAAACCGTCATCCGAAACGGCGCTGCCGAAGTCCGGGCGTCCGCGCTGAACGACGCCACACGCCTGCTCATGGCCAAGGAACAAGGGAGGCAGTCTGGTGCCATTTAATCGACCGACATTGACCCAGCTGATTGACCGCGTCGCGGCCGATATCGAGACTCGCCTACCTAGTACTGACGCCCGGCTACCGGGCTCCAACCTGGACGTTCTGGGTAGAGTCCATGCCGGTGCCGCGCACATGCTCTACGGCCACCTCGCCTGGTTAGCGCTCCAACTGATGCCCGATACCGCAGAGATCGAGCATCTCGAACGGTGGTCGAGCATCTGGGGCGTAGCAAGGAAGGCTGCGGCGCGCGCGGCGGGACCGATTGTCGTGACGGGCACGACGGGTGCTGTCGTGCCGTCAGGGACCGTCCTGCAGCGTTCGGACAGTCGCGAGTACATCTCTGATGCAGAGGCTACGCTGGTGGCTGGCACGGCGACTGTCTCGGTTACGGCGGTCGACGGTGGAGTCGCGGGTAACGCCGCCGCAGGCGCGTCGCTCAGTTTCGTGTCGCCCATCGCTGGTGTTGTCGGAACTGCGGTGATCGATGCCGGCGGATTAACCGGCGGCACCGATCTCGAATCTGACGCCAGCCTGCGAGAGCGGCTGCTCGAGCGGATCCAGGAACCGCCGCATGGAGGCGCGTCGTTCGACTACGTCGCCTGGGCGCGCGAGATCACCGGAGTGTCTCGAGCTTGGGTCTACCCTCTCGAACTGGGCCTCGGCACAGTGTCTGTTCGATTCGTTGTCGACGATGACCCTGGCGGTCTCATTCCCGATGCTGCCAAGGTTCAAGCGGTCCAGGATCACATCGACAGCGTGAGGCCGGTGACAGCGGCCGTAACCGTCGTCGCGCCCGTCGCGGTCGACCTGGACCTGACTATATCTGGCCTCAATCCGTCGAGCGCGGCGGTTCAGGCCGCCATTTCAGCCGAACTTTCTGATTTGCTTCGCCGCGAGGCGGAGCCCGGTGGCACGATTCTTCTTTCTCATATTCGGGAAGCGATAAGCGTGGCGGCTGGCGAATTTGATCACGCGCTGACATCGCCGGTCGCGGACGTTGCCCACAATCCCGGCGAAATCGCTGTGCTCGGAACCATCATATGGGCATGACGGCAGAGCAGTATCGGGAACAGCTGCTCGCCGCCTCGCCGCGGGGTGATGCATGGCCCCGTGACCCGGATTCCGTGTTCGCTGAGACACTGCACGGGCTCGCGATCGAGCTCGCCCGAATTGATGCCCGTGGTGACGATCTCATCGAAGAAGCCGACCCGCGCACTACGCTGGAGCTACTGACGGATTGGGAGCGTGCATTCGGGTTACCCGAGAAATGCCTGGCGCTGCCCGATACGTTGGAGGAGCGGCGCTTGGTTCTGCACGAAAAGGTGACTCGGATCGGCGGACAGTCGCCGGGGTACTACATTGCGGTGGCGGCGCGGTTAGGGTTCGTTATCACGATCACCGAGTTTCGGCCGTACACCGTTGCGGACACTGTTGATACGCCGATCTACGGCATCGATTGGATTTTCGCGTGGCGGGTGAATGCGCCGGCCGAGACGGTTCGATATTTCACGGTTCCATCTGGCGTCAACGAGCCGTTGGCGGATTGGGGGAACGAGATTTTAGAGTGCGTAATTTCGAGGCTTAAGCCGGCGCACACACACGTGCAATTCGCGTACGGAGGATAATTCAGTGGACCTTAGCAAGTACGAAGCGGATGCGGCCGGTGCGCCGCCTGCCGCGCCCGTGACTCCCTCAACAGGGTACCCAACCAATGGCGACCCTACGTCGTCGATCCCGGCAACGAAACCGGGGGAGTACTTTTTCTACCAGTGGCAGGAAGAAGTCCGAAATATCATTGAGAATTTCGGCCTGACGCCGGACCACACCGAGCTTGACCAGCTATGGCGGGTAATCAGTCGAGTTGCGCCAGAATTGCCGCTCGGTGCGCTGCAGTTTCCGACCGTCGACACGGCTAATAATCGGATAAATGTCACGGGTGCGATCGCGGCTGCCGGAGGCACAGTATCCATCCCCGCCGACGTCGAAATTTCACTAGGCGCGGAGGCGGCAGTTGGGCTCACGGGTCGCATGCGGCGGGTCACCTCTGCTGCGTGGCAAAGTGCCGATCTCGACGTGGCAAGCACCTACTATCTTCGATGCAATGTGGGAGCCGCTGGGACGCTATCGCCGTACCTCCAAAAAGGCACGGACAGTGATGCAGTTCCAGCGGGCCTGAAGGGTACACCTGGCGCAGGCGCGGGCGGTGGTTTCGACTCGACGGTGTTGGACGCGCTACTCGCCAAGGTCGTGACTGGAGCAGCGGGGTCGGCGCCCACGGTCACGACCCTGGCCAACGCCCGTTTACTGACCGTAACCGTAAGCTCCAGCGGCAGCGCGTCGGTCGTGCCCGGCGGCGATTTCGGCTTTTTCTATGAAGACACCTTTGCTCTGAATTGGGGCCGAGCACCGAGGATCCGGGCTGTGTATGGCGCCGTGTTCGCCACAGTCGCGGGCCCGGCCGCGTTGGAGGGCGGGGCGAACTACAACCGTACCGTCACCACTGATCGGTACACGGCCTACGTCCGATACAACTCCGATTGGGACGCGACCCCGACCACGGTGGTGGGAGAGATCCGAGCTGATTTCGCGGCATAAGGCATAAGGAGCCCAAGATGTTTGCAGTATTGAAAGACGACCTCGTCATTGGTACGGCGACCGGACAATACGTCGGTCCAGAGATCCCAGTCCCGCTGCGGGCGTTGCGGCGGGAGCAACTCCGCTTCGACGGCACGAATATCGTCGACATCGCTGCGATCACGCAGTGGTATATCGACGACGGCGGCGCTAAGCATCTCGCCCAGAGCGATCCCGGCTGGCAGTCGCTGACTTGCGGCTGGGACGCGGCACTGATCGACGACGCCGGCACTTGGCGCGTGGTGAACGACGCAGACACCCTGACGCGCGCGAAAGCCGCTGCCAAGCGACGCCTCAGCACCCTGGCGGAAGTACAGCGCCAGCGCTACATCACGCCGGGCGACGGCAAGGCTGCCATCTACGCGCTGAAGCGAGATGAGGCACTTCGCTGGCAGGCCATAATCGATGCTCTAGGGACTCCGATTCTTGGCGACTTCCCGTGGATTAATGCGCGAGCGACCAGGTTGTCCGTTACGGGCCAGGCTGTGGCCGATGAGTGGAACGCTAAAGCAGCCGCCTGGGAAGCCATCGGACGGGCTATCGAAGACGCTTACGAGGGCGCGATCGAGGATGTCGATCTCCTGGTGGACGCAGCCACAGCCGACGCCGACATCGCCGCGATAATCGATGGGGTAGTGTGGCCTTAAACTGGACCGCAGGTGTGGGCTACTAGGCCAGGAAGTGAACGTAAAATGAGCAGGTCGAGTGGCGTGGCGTTAAACGCGCCATAATGCGCGTATCAAACTGACTGTAAATCGGTGCGAAATTGGCGTATCAAACTGATTGTCAATTTTGGCCAAACTGATTGTCACGCTACACGCAGTAGTTTTTCACCAGCCTGCTAAGGCACGATTCAGGTCATATTCAGCCGCCTGCATCTACGCTGACCACCACAACCAACCTGGAGCAGGCGCCATGAACACGAACTTGCATAAAAGTATGCTCGGCGCGTACCTGTTGCTGCTTGGCAGCGCACCTGCCGCGGCTGCGCCCGGCTGGCCACACACCCTGGTGGTACCGGCCGCGAGCTATTTTTCCTTCAGTTACGGCACCCGGCCAGGCTACGGCTATGGCCATAGCTACCGCGCACCGGAGCCGCGTTACCGCGGCTATTACGACCGTAATCGGCACGGACACCGTAGCCACGGCAAGCATGATTACCATGGACATCATAAATATCGTGAACACCACGGCTTTCGCGGACACGGTGGCTTTCGCGATTACAACCGGTCTGGACGCGGTAACGCCGATCGGCATCACGGCGGCTACCACCACCGGCGTCAATATCTCGGCAACGGTGCGCGCGGCTATGGCGCACCCCGATCGTCTTACCACCACCGACAGCGTTGAATGTCAACGTCACCGACAGGTGGAAAGCAGTTAACGCCAATCCGGGTTACGGTCCGGCAATCCGCACGCCACCAGCATCTGCCGGTCACGGTATTTCGCACACCCATTTAGCTGGCTGCTAGAATGCTCAGCTTGTGGCAGGCCGCGGTGGCGCAAGCCGCACCGCCAAGACCGTACTCAGCTTGCAACAACTCAATCAGCGACAACGCGAAGCGGTTCGATACAGCGACGGGCCGTTGCTTGTACTGGCCGGCGCCGGTAGCGGGAAAACCGGCGTTATCGCGCACAAAATCGCCTGGCTCATCGAAAAATGCGATGCCGAGCCCAGTCGTATCGCGGCCATCACGTTCACCAACAAGGCAGCACGCGAAATGCGCGAACGCGTGCGCGGCCTGTTGGGTAAACGCAAACAGCGCCCGTGGATATCGACGTTTCATACCCTCGGGCTGCGCATCCTGCGCGTCGAGCACGCCGCGCTCGGCTACCGTAGCGGGTTTTCCATCCTCGATGCCGGCGATTGCGCCGGCCTGCTTGCCGACCTGATGCGGCGCGACAGTCCCGGCGCCGAAGTTGCCGTCAACCAGGTCCAGCAGGCGATCTCGGCGTGGAAATTCGCGCTCGTCGCGCCCGATGCCGTTGCGCTCCACGACCTCGCGCCGGCGCAGAAACTCGCGGCGCGCTGCTACGCGCCGTATTGCGACGCCCTGATGACGTTCAACGCGGTCGATTTCGACGATTTGATCATCGGCCCGGTGCGCCTGTTCAACGAGGACCCCGCGACGCTGGCGCGCTGGCGGGCAGAAATCGACTACCTGCTGGTCGACGAATACCAGGATACCAACCTGTCGCAATATGAGCTTGTACGCCTGCTGGCCGGCGCCCATCAGCGTCTCACCGCGGTTGGTGATGACGACCAGTCGATTTACGCCTGGCGCGGCGCGCGCCCGGATAACATCGACCAATTGGGGCGCGATTTCCCGGCCCTGAAAGTCATCAAGCTGGAACAGAACTACCGCTCCAGCGGCATTATCCTCAAATGCGCGAACGCTCTGATCGCGAACAATCCGCATACCCACGTCAAAAAGCTGTGGTCCGAACATGGTTTTGGCGACAAGGTGCGCGTATTCAACGCGAGCCACGAACATGACGAGGCCGAACGCATCGCCAACGACATTCTTCATCGCCGCCTGCTCCACGGCTTCAGTTACGAGGACTACGCCGTGCTGCTGCGTTCCAACTTTCAGGCGCGCCTGTTTGAGCACGCCTTTCGCGAGCGCGAGATCCCTTACGTGCTTTCGGGTGGTCGTTCGTTTTTTGACTACACCGAAATAAAGGACTGTGTGTGCTACCTGCGTCTGCTCGCCAACCCCAGCGACAATAATGCCCTGCTGCGCGTGATCAACGTGCCGCGGCGGGCGATCGGTACGCAGACGGTCAAGGCGCTGGTGGAAACCGCCGCGGCGAATGCCACCAGCCTGCTCGATACCGCGGTGTCGACGGCCTTCGCGGCGCGCGTATCACCCGCGGCGGTCAAGCGCGTGCGCCTGTTCGCCGACTGGTTGCTGAACTTTCAGCGCGAGTTCGCGGCCTGTCCGCCGCCGCAGGCGTTTCGCCAGCTGCTCAGTGATATCGCCTACGACGACTGGCTCGAGCAGACCTCCGAAAACGAACAGGCCTGCGAGCGTCGCCAGGCCAACGTTACTGAACTGAAAACCTGGATCGAACGTATCCACGCCGCCGATGAGTCGCGCACAACCGCGGATGTGGTTGCTGCCCTGACGCTGTTCGACATTGCCGAACGCCAGGATAGTGACAACAACGACGGCGGCGTAGCGCTGACGACCCTGCACGCCGCCAAGGGGCTCGAATATCCTCACGTCTACCTGGCCGGCTTCGAAGAGAACCTGATCCCGCATCGCTCCAGTATCGAACAGGATACAATCGAGGAAGAGCGACGCCTCGCCTATGTCGGCATTACGCGCGCGAAACGCACCCTGACCATCAGTTGCTCCGGGACGCGCAAGCGCTTCGGGCAGATCGAGACCTGCCAACCGAGCCGCTTCCTCGCCGAACTCCCGGCCGACGAACTGGCCTGGGAAGGCCGCGTCAGCGACGCCGAGGAGAACCGCGCCGCCGGACGCGGCACACTGGACAGCTTGAAACGACTGTTGAATACATGACGCCATTAAGTCAAAATCCGCACGCTAATCGGCGTGCTCGCTGTTCTGCCCGCTGGCGCTGGCGGCGGCGGATAACGCCTACGAGGAATTCGACGAGGTCGCGGTCGAAAGCGTGGTGCTGACGAAATTCCTGCATTCCGCGCATTACGCGATCGAACTGCGGGTTCGAGCTGACGAGAATTTCTAACAATTCACCGTCACCACCGACTCCACCGCGACCTACAACATCACATCGCTGGAGATGCTGCGCATCGGCTCCACGAAATCGTTACGATGGCAGAACTCGAACCGCGCCTGGCGGCAAAGAAGGTCCGGCTCGAGCGCTCACCCGGGGGACGCTACGGGGTCGAATCGGAACGTGTACTCGACATCTTCACCGACCCGGTCAGCACCGCCACCACGCTGCTCAGCAACATCGAATACAACGTTGAGAAAACCTTCCAGGGCGTCGACCCGAGCGATGCCAAAGCTCGGCGGGCGCTCCGAGCAGGACCTCGACCCCGGTCCTCACAAGCGTAGCGCCGCCGCGCAACTGGGGGTCGACGTCTACAGTTCGAACCAGCAGCTGCAGCAACTGTTGAACGCCGTCGCGCAGGGCACGCAGCGCGGGCAAGGTGCAAAGCTCGATATCACCCCTGATCCGCAACATCTACGCCGCCGCGCCGTTTGGCAGCGGTGTGCTCAATCAACGCCTCGACTCGCACCTGAAGAATTCATCGAGCGCCGATCTGCACGCCGAAATCAGGGGCAGCCTGCATGATCTCGAGGTCCCCGATGCACTCAGCATCGCGTTTCTCACTCATCCGGCGTACACCCCGCGTACGCGTCTGTACCTGACAACTTATGCCACGCTGCTCAAGTCAGTCAGACATATCGAGCGGCTGTTCGGCGCCGCTACGACCGCGGTAACCGAAGTCGACGCGCTGGCCTACGTCAGTTACGCGCGCATGTTGGCGTATTACCAGCTGCAGACCGGCCTGCTCACGGAATTCATCACCAGCTCGCGGTGGCCCGACCCTTGGCGAGCAGCGACGGTAATGCGGTCCTGGCGTTGCCACTGGATTACCTGGCCTGGAGCGCGAGTGTCGAGAAAGCAGCAACGGCGCTGCGCGGGATCCGCGAGAACCACGCGCTGGAGCGTTTTATCGTGCTGCTGCCGGCGCGCCCAGCATCGCCACCGGAGCGCGAGCTGGCGCTGCGCAAGGTCGAACTGCGCCAGGCCTATTCGTACTGACGAGCGTCGCCCGGCAACGACAACTGAAACGTCAGGTCGCCCCGGCGAACCGCTGCAGAGCCTGTGCATGACTGCCACTGCGCGTGCAATTTCTCCTTATTTCGCGAGCTTATAGGACGCTTCGCCAAACCTGCTGTTGGCTGGCACGAATGTTGCTTGTGTCTTCCCAATAGGAGATCCGACCATGCATGATCCAGCTCGACGAGTACCAGGTGAGCGCCGCGCAGACGCCCGCCCTGCGCGCTACGATCAACGCCTATAACGCCGAGCTGGCCGCGCGCCACTCGCAGTTGCTCGACGACCTGGCGATTTACCAGGGCAAGCTGCGCGATCTGGTTCAGCTCGATCCACTTGATTTCAGCCAGGCCTGCAGCACCTCTACTACCACCCATGTGAAGCAGATTGGCGGTTACTCAGTGAATCTGATGCTGGCGAGGATGATCCTACGGTCCCCTCCGATCCCTCGACGGCGTTCGATAAGCTCGATGCCTTTCTCTACGTGGTTAACTGCCCGCTCTTCGGAGCAGTCCTTTTTATTAGCGCCACGCGTCAGCGACGGTTGCGCAATATCGACATCGAGGTAGCGCTCGTTGCAGTGTCCACCCTCGAACTTCATGAAGGGAGCAGTGGAACGACGGCTGCCCGCCCTGCCGCCGTGCGTTGGTGCTCAAAGGTTACCCTGTGTAGTACTGTCTGGCTACGGTCTGGTCTGCCGATGTACCGCATATGATAGACCTGGACCAGTGGCGGCCTGCTGCTGGACCCCATCGAGCAGCGCCTGGTGGTGAATATGAAGAACGCTCCGGTGGGAATGACCAATGTGCTCGCGCATGAGCTTTGCCGAGGTCGATCTGGCACGCGACCAGCTTTGCTGCCACCGGCAAGGGCGAAGCTGGACATGAGCTTGGTCGGCAAGGGCCGCGCTGATGATGCTGAACATACTGGCCTACCCGGTGGCCCTGCTCGGCGTGCTGCGTGCCGAGCGCCCAGGTGGTCAACGACCAACTTCGAGGACGACACACGAACTCGCGCACCAGCCTGATGGACACCGACGCAACATCACCCTGGCCTGTGAGAATCCTTTGATGGCAATGGGTTGCACTGATGGCGCGAAACCGTGGCTCTGTATCACCGCCTCGCTGGTGGAAGACTTCTTGAACTCAACGATGCGCGTGGTGCTGACCGACCAGCAAGCCTGTTGTCGCGACCGTTCCATACTGGCTGGGAGGACCACTCCTACTGATGCGCTGTTTTTGTGAGCCGGCAAGGGCTGAAGGGGCCTGCCCGGAACCAAGGGCCGATCCGTTTTTCCTCGGCGACTATGGGATTTTCCCCATCGGCTACAGCATTGCCGCCGACGCCGATTCCATCCCAACAATCGCCTATTCTGCTGGTCAACGCAACCTCTGGCGCGCAGATCAACCTCGCACTACAAACTGGTCGGGATCAAACGGTTGCTCAATGACATCTATGTACTGACCGCGAACCGCCTGGCCTTCGTTTCGCAGGGCGGGCTTAATTCGCCTGATCACCGATCCGCGCAATCTGAAAAGTTTCATCAAACAGATCAAACGCGTCCGCTTCACCACCATCAGCGGCGTCAACACGCCGTTCAACGCGCTGCTCCACGAAGCCGCGTTTGCCAGCGTCGATTTCAGCGCACTCAAATTCACCAGCGGTGGCGGGATGGCCGTGCAGCGGGCCGTCGCCGAACAATGGCAGCAGGTTATCGGCACCATCATCGCCGAGGGATACGGTCTGGACGGATTGTCCCCGGTCGTCACGGTCAACCGCTTCGACACCGACACTTTCACCGGCTGTATCGGCTTGCCGGTACCATCGACGGACGTGCGCATCTGCGACGTGAGGACGGCAACAGCGTCGCCGTCGGCGCAGCCGGCGTGTCCGGCGGCCCCCAGGTCATGCCCGGATACTGGAACAATCCCGAAGAAACCGCGCGCGCCATCGACGCCGATGGATGGCTCAGAACCGGCGATATCGCGATCATGCGCGACGACGGTTACCTGCGCATCGTTGACCGTAAAAAGGATCTGATCCTGGTCTCCGGCTTTCAACGTCTACCCCAACGAAATCGAAGACGTCGCCGTGTCTCACCCGGTGATCGCCGAAGCTGCCGGCGATCGGACGTTGCGAACAAAAAGTCCGGCGAAGCGGTGCGCCTCATCGTCGTCAGCAAGGACCCGCAGCTCGACGCGGAGGCGGTCCTGGCCTGGTGTCGCGAACGCCTTACCGGCTACAAAGTGCCGCGTTCGATCGTATTCACCGACGAACTGCCGAAATCAAACGTCGGTAAGATCCTGCGCCGCGATGTGCGCGAGCGCTTCGGCAGCAATTGAAAAGGGGTGCAGCTACAGCACGGGACGGAAGCATGCGGAGATCTCAGACCGTTGTTCAATGCCTACGGCGCACGCCTGCCGTATCGATGTTCACGCGCGCGCGGCGCGCACCACCAGGTGTTCGCTGTCCGGGGTGTAACTTTCCTCCGCGAATCCGCCGTTCAGGCTGAGCAGCATCAGGCCGGCACGGGACAGATCCGCGTGAAGCAGGCCGGCGTCCAGGTAACGCTGGCTATGCCTGCCTCGACCACCGCCCCGCTGTCGCGCGCGACGTGTTGATAGTGGGCATCGACGCGTCGTCGCGATGGCCATAAGCTGGATTGTTCATAGACGTCCCAGATCTCGCCGCGCAGGGTTACGCAGGCGACCTGTTCCGGCGTGGTTGAGAGCGGCGCGGTCGCGCGTTGCGGATCGATATCGCCAACCGCATAACTGTCGAAAATCAACTTCGCCGCCAGGCGCCAGGTGAGTCCGCGCGCAACGCAGACAGGCGAACAAATCGCGGTCGTCGAGCAGACAGTAAAGTCCGTTGTACGGTAATGATAAAGAGTTCGAATCGAACCGACAGGGCGAAGTAGCGCATATCGGCGACCAGGCACCTGACCTCAGCAATACTCGCTGGTCACCAGCGCCGCGCGGTCGAGATCGAGACCCACCACCAGCGGCGTGGTCGTCGCCAGCGCGCCGGCGACCCGGCCAGTACCGCAACCAAGCTCCAGTACCGAATCCACGCCGTGACAGGCGTCGCGGTAGAATGCAACGTCGCCCGGGTTGCCGACATGTACCGCGTAGTAAAGATTCGCTTCGGATAAAGCGGCTTCGGTTCAGCTTTCATTTATCTGCTTCTGCTAAAGTATTGCCTGCGCCGTCCGCTTAACAGGGTGCGACTTATGCGGACCTGTGCCGGGCACCACGGTGAACTAAGCAGCGACAAGGGTATACTTCGCATCACACTGGAAATCTGGAGAATAACTTGATGAAAACTGCTATCTCTGCCGCAGCTGCGGCGTTCGTCCTGGCCTTTTGCCACCAGCCCGCTGGTAGCGGTCGAGGGAGAAGGCGTGCGATCGCGCCGCGGGCGGCGGTCGCCGACGCAGAGCTTCACCTTCACCGGGCAAGGTCGTTGAAGGCATCGCCGAAGATGCTGAAAAACATGGTCCGGTCGGTGTCGTCACCGGCAGCGTCAAGGGCGGCGTGAAAGCAGCGGGCCAGGCAGTTAAGGGCGCGGTACCCGGCGTCGGCGTTGGCGTCCTCGAAGCCGTCACCGAACCGCTGCGCGACTAGCTGCGTGCCGTTCCCGGGGCTGTTCGCAGCCCCTCGGAACTTGCTCGGCAGCGCCGCCCTGCAGCAGTTCGCGGGCGAGTGTGTCGAGTTCTTTCCGGAATGCCGTCCGAGCGGGCCTCGGTCAACCAGATCGTGACCTGCTCGACGCCGATCCCACGCAGGGTCTCGATGTCCTTGCGCGTCACGTCACTGCCCCTCCGCACCCAGCACGTTGACCCGTATTTCCGCCGCGTCTTTTCCGTGTTCCGCGGCGATTTCATGGATCTGATTC
>CALOBG010000133.1:0-19699 GCA_942490995.1 uncultured Gammaproteobacteria bacterium | reverse complement strand
AAAGGCACCCTCGAACTCGATGGCGGCAAGCGCGAAGTCAATTTCCTCCGCGTCGGTCGCCTCGCCCTGCTTTACCAGTCTGACAACGGCGAATTCACCGGCGCCTGGGACGGCGCCACCAGCGGCTGGACGACGCTCGCGCCGGAACGCTACAAGCAGGAAGTTGCGCAAGGTCTGCGCATCGCGCGTAAACAGGTCGCGCCGGATCTCCTGGTGCTGCCGGTGGCGGCCGCGACGGGAGCGAAACCATGAAAATATCGCTCCTCATCACGACCCTGCTTCTGAGCTCGCTGGCGGCGTTCGGCGTCAGCGCCGAGGACGCCATTTCACTCGATCAGCTACTGGAAAAGGTCAAAGCCGGACGGGTTCAGGACAGCAAGGAAAACGCCGCGCGGCTGCAGGCATTCAAGGCCGACAAGGCGCGCCAGGCGCAACTCGTTGCGCAGGCCCAGACCCAGCGCCAGGCCGGTGAAGCGCGTTCCAAGGAGCTCGAACTCGCATTCGAGGCCAACGATGTGCGGGTCGGCGAACTGGAAACGGCGCTCAAGGAGCGACTCGGTTCCCTGAAAGAACTGTTCGGCGTCCTGCAGCAGGCCGCCGGGGACGCGCGCGGACAGTTCGAGAGTTCGTTGACGCATGTCCAGTATCCCGAGCGCATCGAATTTCTGACCGAGCTGGCACAGAAAATGGGCCAGACCAGCCGCCTCGCTTCGATCGAAGAAATCGAACGCCTGTGGTTCGAACTGCAGCGCGAAATGACCGAGTCCGGCAAGGTTGTACGCTTCCCCGCCAACGTCATTACCGCCACCGGCGACGAAGTGCTGCAGGACGTGGTGCGCGTCGGCGCGTTCAACGTCGTCGCGGGTGACAAGTATCTGCAATTCGTGCCCGAAACCGGCCACCTCATCGAACTCGGCCGCCAGCCGCAGCAGCGCTATCTCGACAGGGTCGCCGAATTCACCGCCGCGACATCGGGTACCCACGCCTTCGGCCTCGACCCCTCGCGCGGTCAGATCCTGTCGCTGCTGGTGCAGGCCCCGAGCCTGACCGAACGCATCGAGCAAGGTGGCGTGGTCGGCTATGTGATCATCGGACTCGGCGCCCTGGCCCTGCTGGTGGCACTCGAACGGCTGCTGACCCTGACCTTTACCGGCCTCGCCATCGGCCGTCAGCGCGGTCGCCTCGACCAGCCCGGCAACAACCCGCTGGGACGCATCCTCAAGGTTTATCACGATAACCCGCGTACCGACATCGAAACGCTGGAGCTGAAACTGTCCGAGGCGATCCTGCGCGAAACGCCGAAAATCAACCGCATGCTGATGTTCCTGAAAATCATCGCCGTGGTCGCGCCGCTGCTCGGCCTGCTCGGCACCGTGACCGGCATGATCATCACCTTCCAGGCGATTACCCTGTTCGGCACCGGTGATCCGAAATTGATGGCCGGCGGTATCTCGCAGGCGCTGGTGACCACCGTGCTCGGTCTGTGTGTCGCTATCCCGACCGTGTTGATGCATACCCTGGTCGCGAGCCGCGCGCGACGTCTGAACCAGATCCTGGAAGAACAGGCTGCCGGCCTGATCGCCGTGCAGTCGGAACAGCAGCACCAGAACGCCGCCTGAGATGTTCGAGCAGCTTTACTATTACCTACCGCAACTGCAGGCGGTACGCGATTTTTTCGAACTCGGCGGCGACGTACTGCTGCTGATCGCGATCCTGACCCTGATCATGTGGGGCCTGATCATCGAGCGGCTGATGTTCCTGTCCTTGCGCCACCCGCGCAACGCCGCCGGCGCGCTCAACGCCTGGGAAGCGCGCCGCGAGCGGGTGTCGTGGCACGCCCACCAGGTCCGCGAATACCTCATCTCGACCGTCGCTCAGGAACTCGAACGCAATATGCTGTTAATCCAGACCTGTGTCGCGCTGTGCCCGCTGCTGGGTCTGCTCGGCACCGTCACCGGCATGATCGAAGTGTTCGAGGTGATGGCCATTTCCGGCTCCGGCAATCCCCGTTCGATGGCCGCCGGCGTCTCCAAGGCGACCGTTCCGACCATGGCCGGCATGGTCGCGGCGCTTTCGGGCGTCGCCATGAGCGCCTATCTGCAGCGCAAGCTCATCCGCGAGCGCGCCCTGCTCGGCGAACACATGACACTCGATCACTGAGTCGAACAATGGAAACAACACCATGAGACGCCTGCTTTCCCGCACCAGCGCCGACGAAGACGAATCGGCGATCGATATCACGCCCATGCTCGACGTGGTGTTTATCATGCTGATCTTTTTTATCGTCACGGCGACCTTCGTCAAGGAAGCCGGTATCGACGTCAACCGGCCCGATGCCGCCACCGCGGTCAAACAGGAAAAGGCCAATATCCTCATTGCGATCAACGAAAACAATGAGATCTGGATCGACCGGCGGCGTATCGACATCCGCGCCGTGCGACCCAATATCGAGCGTCTCCACGCCGAAAATCCACAGGGCTCGGTCGTGATCCAGGCCGACAAGGAATCCAAAACCGATACCCTGGTCAAGGTCATGGACGCGGCGCGTTCGGCCGGCGTATTCAATGTCGCGATTGCGGCCCAGGAACCCTGACCCGCGCTGACATGCAGCCGAACCTGCTCTTTGCTCTGCCACGCGACCGACTGGGCGCAGTGCGCCTTGGCATCGGACTGCTGGCCGGTGCCCTGGTCACGCTGCTGCTGTTCTGGGTTATGCAGTATCTGATCGCGACCGCGGACAATACCCTCGACGATGCCAAGCGCGGCAGCCTGCTCGATTTCGTGCGCGTCAAACGCGAGGAAGTTGTCGAGCGCCGCCAGATCAAACCGCAAAAACCGCCGCCGCCGAAGGCGCCGCCGCCCGAACCGCCGGCGCCGAAACTCGACCGGTTGAAACCCAGCGCGGAAAAAATCGCCATCAACGCCGTGCCGGTGGAGACTGAAATCGAGCTGTCTTCCGGCGGCTTCAGCCTTGGGGTCGGCGAAGGCGATTACCTGCCGATCGTCAAGGTCGCGCCGATTTACCCGCAGCGCGCGCTGTCGCGCGGGATCCAGGGCGAATGTATCGTCGAATTCACGGTCACCCGCTCGGGCACCACCCGCGACGTGGTACCGGTAGACGGCCAGTGCCACCGCGCGTTCGAGAAGGCCTCGGTGGCCGCGGCGCTCAAGTTCAAGTACAAACCGCGGGTCGTCGACGGCAATACCGTCGAGGTCGGCGGCGTGCGTAACAAGTTCACCTATCGGCTGGAGGACTGAGTGATGAAGCGCTCGCCAATGGCCCTCGCCGTCGTGCTGCTGCTACTGTTCGCAACGCCGCTGCAGGCGGCTGAGGATGACCAGCAGACCCGCCAGACGGTGGCCATGAGCCAGCCCGTTTACGAAGGCCTGCAGGCCGCGCAGGAACTGATCGAGGCCAAGAACTACGGCGCCGGACACGCCGAACTGAAAAAATTACGCGAACGCGACGGCCTGTCGAGCTACGAAACCGCGCAGATCTGGAACCTGACCGCCTATGCCTACTACCTGCAGGAAAATTACAAAAATTCGATCGGTGCTTACACCCGGGTTCTGAAACAGAGCGATCTTCCTGTCGGCCTGGTACAAAGTACGCTGAAAACCCTCGCCCAGCTGTATTTCACCATCGAGAACTACGAACGCGCGCTGGTTGCGGTCGATCGCCTGATCAAGGCCCTGCCCGAACCGAGCGCCGATATCTATATGCTTAAGGGCCAGGCTCATTTTCAGCTCGAGCAGTACAGTCAGGCGCTGGCGCCAATCAAAACCGGCATCGAGAAATACCGCGCCCAGGGTAAAGCCGCGCAGGAAAACTGGTTGCTGCTGCTGCGCGTGTGTTACTACGAACTGGGCGACTTCAAAAACATGCTGGTGGTGCTGAAGGATCTGATCCGCCTGTATCCTCGAGAACGCTACATCCTGACCCTGGCCGGCGTTTACAGCGAACTCGGCGATACCAAAAAGCAGCTCAGCCTGACCGAGGCCCTGTACGAAGATGGCAAAATCGCCACCCCGCAGCACCTTGTCAACCTCGCCAATCTTTATCTCGTGCACGACATTCCGTACAAGGCCGCGAAGCTGCTCGATGCGGAAATCGCCGCGCGTCGGGTCGAGGCCACGGAACGCAACCTGCGCCTGCTGTCCCAGGCCTGGTACCAGGCGCGTGAAGACGCCAAGGCCATTCCGCCGCTGGAGCGGGCCGCCGCGATGTCCGGTGACGGTGAACTCTACGTGCGCCTGGCACAGTCCTACATCAATCTCGAACGCTGGGCGGAAGCCGCCGAGGCGGTCCGCAAGGGCCTCGACAAGGGCGGGGTCAAACGCCTCGACACCGCCAATATCGTGCTCGGCATGGCGCTGTTCAACGAACGCAAGCTCGACGCCGCGCGCCAGGCCTTCAGCGTCGCCGCGCGCGACCAGCGCAGCGCCAAATCCGCGCGGGCATGGCTGGGCTACGTCGACAGCGAAATGAGCCGCGACACGACCCTCGATCAGACCCTGCCGGAACAGCAGCAGCGCGAGCGCGACGCGATCCTGGAGAACCTCTGAGGGAGCAGCGCGCGGCACGCGGCCTGGCGTACGCCAGCGTATCGTTCGACACCACAAAACGCGTGGCACGAACGCCACAATCAGGTATCGACCGGACTATTTCGCGCTGCTATACTGCCGCCGAATTCGCCACCCGGACTCGTTGCGAGACGGTGGAACACGCATCCCGCTGCCTGTTTCGAACCAGCAAGAGGCTCATCATGATTCACCAGTACCGCCTTATCCTCATCGCTGCCGCGCTGAGTTGTGCCAGCGCAACATCCACCGCTGCCGTGCTCGAAGAGGTTGTCGTCACCGCGCAGAAACGCGAGCAGAGCATCCAGGATGTCGGCATCTCGGTGTCGGCGTTCACCGGCGATCAAATCGCCGCGCTCGGGTATACCAATGCGCAGGAAATCACCGCGCTCGCGCCCGGCGTCAGTACCCTGCAGCCTAACGGTCCGTCGAACTACGCGATCGCGATCCGCGGCGTCGCCCAGAACGATTTTATTTCCAACCAGGAAAGCCCGGTCTCGATCTATATCGACGACGTTTACCTGAGCCAGATGTCGAGCGCCGGCTTCATGCTGTTCGACCTCGAGCGTGTCGAGATCCTGCGCGGCCCGCAGGGCACCCTCTACGGTCGCAACGCAACCGGCGGCCTCGCCCACTATGTATCGCGCAAGCCGAGCGACGAATTCGACGGCTACGCGCAGCTCACCGGCGGCTATTACGACCAGGTCAAATTCCAGGGCGCGGTTGGCGGCGGCATCGCTGACAACCTCGCCGGGCGCGTTTCGGTGGCGACCCACCATAACGGCGGCTATGTCGAAAACCGCGTGCTTGGTGACGACATCAACAATGCCAACGATTACGCCGACCGCGCGCAGCTGCTGTTCACCCCGAGCGACACCACCGAATTCCTGGTCAACGTCCGCGGCGCACTGCAGCAGATCCGCACCGGCTTTTTCGAAAACGTCTCGGCGCGTTTCGACCCGGCTACCGGTAACGGCTTCAACACCCCGGCCCTGACCAACTTCAACGGCTATCGCGACGGCGACGGCGACGTTTTTGCCGGCGATTACGATCTGTTCGGCCACCAGGACATGGAAACCTGGGGCGTGTCCGGCACCTTCAAATGGGACCTGCGCGATAACGTTCAGCTGACCTCGATCACCGATTACCAGACCGTCACGCGCGATTACCTGGAAGATTCCGACGCGTCGCCTGGCGATGACTTCAATTTCTACCTGGTCACGGATGCCGAACAGTTTTCTCAGGAACTGCGCCTGAACGGCGCGTTTGACAGCTGGCGCTGGGTCGCGGGCTTCTTTTTCCTGGATATCGACGTCAACGACGCCAACGGCGCGGAACAACCCATTTCCGGCAATTTCGCCACCTCGCCGGCACTCTCGATCCTGGGCTTCACGGCACCGCTCTACGATTCACCAACCGGCGCGCTCGGCACCGTGTTCGAAGGCGACGGCACCGTGCTCGGCGTCGATAACCCCTACCGTACCGAAACCACCAGCTGGTCGCTGTTCGGCCAGCTCGAATACGACTTCACCAGCCAGTGGACGGGTATCGCCGGTTTTCGCTGGATCGAGGAAAGCAAGGACCACACCTACGTCTCGAACCTGGTCGACTACCAGCCGGGCTTTACCCAGCGCAACGGCAACCCGCGCATCGTTGCGCCGCTGGCGGCCTACGCCGGCGATATCGATGACGGCATGTGGTCGGCCAAGGCCGAACTCGATTTCAAACCGAACGACGACTGGCTGCTGTTTGTGAGCTGGAACCGTGGCGTCAAGGGCGGTGGCTTCAATGCGCCGCTCGACGTCACCGACTACTTCGGCGCGTTTGGTCCGGTCGGCGGCGCGATCCCGCTCACCGATAACAATATGCAGTTCGACAAGGAAAAACTCGACGCCTTTGAAGGCGGCTTCAAGGCCAGCCTGTTCGGCGGCCTGGCGCGCCTGAATGCGTCGGCCTTTTACTACGACTACAAGGACTACCAGGCTTTCCAGATCCTGGGTCTGACCACGTTCATCTTCAACGCCGATGCCGAAAGCCACGGCTTCGAGATCGAACTCCAGTCGTCACCGTTCGAGGGCTGGGATTTCATGTTCGGGGTGGGCTATCTCGACACCGTGATCCAGGACGTCGACATTGCCGGCACCGGGACCACCATCGATACCGAACCGGTACAGTCGCCAAAATGGAACATCAACGGACTGGTCCGCTATGAGTGGCCGTACTGGCAGGGCAACCTCGCGCTGCAGGCCGATTTCCAGTACCGCTCGCGGCACTTCTTCAGCCTGACCAAGGCCCCGGCCAGTACCCAGACCGGTTACGCCATCGGCAACGCACGCTTCAGCTACACGACCGAGGATGACGTGTGGGAAGCGGCCGTATTCGTCAACAACATCGCCGACGAGGAATACCTGGTACAGACCTTTGACCTCGGCTTCATCCTCGGCATGACCGAACAGTACTACGGACTGCCGCGCTGGGTCGGTGGCAGCCTGCGTTACCAGTTCTGAGCGGAAACCTGACCGGGCTGCGGAAACCATCCGCAGCCCGACCAGGGAATTAATCAGCCCGCATCGAGCCGCAGCGGCTCAGCGAGCGTTCACCAGCGCGCGCAAGCGCGGGACTTCAACCTTACCGAGCGCGTTGCGCGGCAGTGCGTCGACAAAAATAACGTCACGCGGCCGCTTGTAGCGGGCGATCTGCTCGGCAAACAGCGCCAGCACCGTGGCGGCGTCAACCTCCGGCGCCGACCGCACCGCAACCACCACCGGCACCTCCCCCCAATGTTCATCGGCGCGCCCGGCCACCGCTGCCTCGCGCACGATCGCACTGGCGCTGAGAATACGTTCGAGCTCGGCCGGATAAATGTTTTCGCCGCCGGAAATGATGACGTGCTTGATGCGGTCGGTAAACCAGTACAAACCCTTGTCATCGCGGCGCGCGACGTCGCCGCTGGCGAACCAGCCGTTCTCGAATGGCGTCACGCACGCGCGCTCCGCGTTCCAGTAACCGCTCGCGAGGTGCGGGCCACGCAACAGGAGCTCACCGACGCTACCGTTGTCGACATCGGCGCCCTCGGCATCGACCAGGCGCACGTCGGTATGCAGGCCGGCGCGGCCTATCGAGCCGGCCGTGGCACAGGCTTCGTCGATGCGCTGATAAACCGCGACTGGCCCGGTTTCGGTGGCCCCGTAGATCTGGATCACCGGTACCCCGCGCGCGTGCACGGCGTCGATCATCGCACGTGGCACATCGGTGGAACCGGTCGCGATGCAGCGCAAGGAACCGAAGTCCGCGCGCTCCCAGGCCGGCGTGTTCCGCATGGCGTCAACCATGGCCGGCACCAGCGTGGTCAGGGTCGGTGCGTCGTTTGCGATCCGCTGCAGGGTAACTACCGGGTCGAAGCGTGGTTCGAGGAGCAATTCGGCGCCGCAATACAGCGCCGGCAGCGATTGAATATTCAGCCCGCCGACATGGAACAGCGGCAACACGGTCAGGACCCGATCAAGGGCGCTCATATCGTGCATGTGGATCGCGTTCAGGGCATTGAACAGCAGCGCCTGCTGGCTGAGTACCGCACCCTTGGCGCGGCCGGTGGTACCCGAGGTATAGACCAGCAGAACGGGCAGGTTGGCATCGACGTCACGCGGGTCGAGGCGATGGCCGTGGTTGTCCTCGGGCAGCGCCAGGTCGGCGCCGGCAGCGGCAATGCGCGGGTGGTCCAGGGCACCGGCAATCCCGGCACAACTGTGGTCGACCACGAGCAGTGCCGCGCCGGCGTCGTCGAGAACCTGGTTCAGTTCGCTCGAACTCAGTCGCCAGTTCAGCGGCACCTGGACCATGCTGCAATGCGCGCAGGCGAACAGCAGGGCCAGCTGATCAGGATGATTGTGGCCCAGCCACGCCACCCGCGCGCCCGGCGCGAGGCCGCAGTCGTCCTCCAGCCAGTGACTCAGGCGCGCGATCCGCGCCGCCAGCGCGGCGTAACTTATCGCCTCACCACCATAGCGGAGCGCGGTCCTGGACGGCGCGCTGTCAGCGTGGCGTTCGATCCAGCCCGCCAGGGTTCTCAATCGTCCGCCTCACCCGGCGAGTACAGGGCATCGTGGCCGATCCGTTCCATACAGATATCCGCACTCCACGGCAGCATCAGGGAACCGCAACGGCTGTCGCGGTAAAGTCGCTCGAGCGGCAGGGACTTGAGCATCGATTGCCCCCCGCAGGTGCGGATCGCCATGCGACACAATTCGTTGGCGTTTTCCATCACGCTGTATTGCGCGGCATAGGCGCGCAGCATCATCTCGCGCGGCGGATCGATGCGCGCTTCGCTGATCACCTGGAACCACAGCGCCTTGGTCTGCTCGAGCATCAGGAGCATGGTCGCGATGTTGTGCTGCTTGGCGGCATTATTGCGCCGCTTGTCGCCTTTCTGGCCCGGCACCTCGCCACGCAGGTAACGCACGGTGAAATCATAGGCAGCCTGGGCGATGCCGACATAGGTCGGGGTCAGGGTCAGGAACATATGCGGCCAGCGCAGCGCCGCCTGGTAATAAACCCCCGGCGGCATCAGCGCTTCGTCAGCATCGATGTCGACCTTATCGAGCAGCAGCGTGCGGCTCACGGTGCCACGCATGCCGAGCGGATCCCAGTCGCCCTCCACCGTCACTCCGGCGGCAGTGGCCGGTACCGCCACGTACAGGGTGTTGCGACGCGACAGCTTGCCGCCGTCATCCGCCTCGGTGCACAGGATCCCGTAATAGTCGGCATTGCCGGACAGCGAAGCGAATATTTTCCGGCCCTGCACCCGCCAACCGTTGGCGGTCGGCGTCGCGGTTGTAGCGAATGCCACCGCCCCGGCAGCCGCGCTGCCGCCTTCGGAAAACGGCTGCGCGTAAATGGCACCGTCGTTGACGATGCGCGCGTAATGGATAGCGCGACGGCGTTCGTGTTCGTCGCGCGCGCCGGCTTCCATGTCGACCGCGTCCGCCAGCGCGCCGGTCCACAGGCTCGAACACACGTGCATGTTCCAGGTCAGCGCGGTGGCGCCGCAGTAGCGCCCGATCTCGGCCGCGGTCAGCGCATAGGCGCGGTAATCGGCGCCCATGCCACCATAGGCTTTCGGCACGCAGATCGCGAGCAGGCCGGCTGTGCGCAGGTCGGCATAATTTTCGGTCGGGAAGCGCGCTTCGCGATCATAGCTTGCCGCGCGGGCGGCAAACACCCGCTGCCCGAGGTCGCGGGCTTTGCTCGTGAACTCGACTTCGGCGTCGCTCAGACGGTAGGCGGCGGGGTCGAAAATAGCCGGATCGCTGGTACTGCTCATGAATCAGCCCTCACACAAACGTCCGGCGTCGACCACCAGCACGTCGTCGAGCCGAATGGTGCAGTTGCGTAGCGGCAGATCGAAATGGCCTTCCGTGAAACGGCCCGCCACTTCGTTGGCGCCGGTCGAGTAGAGAAAATTGCCGGCATAAGCGCGCAGTTCGGTGCCATTCGTGTCGCGCTGGTCGTACATGCTCAGAGCCTCGTAACGAGCGCGTGGGTTGAGCCCCCAGCCGACGTGGCTGACCCCGTAGGCTTCCCGATCGCCCCACGCTTCAAGGTAGCGGCGCATGAGTTCGGCATCGGTGCCGGTACCCTTGATCGCGACCACGAAATCGTTTTCGATTTCGAGTTCGACGACGCTCTCCAGGTAACGTTTGAACGTCAGGTTGATGTCGCCCACATCCATGACCAGGCGGCCGTTGACGCTGCCCGGCTGCGGGAAATTAACCACCAGGCCGCCCGGCCAGTGCGAGACCATGCCGGCGCGATCGCTCCAGCCCCACACCCCGCCGGTACGGGCCTCGGCGAGATTGATACTGAGATCGGTACCGGCGGCCGAGTTGACCTGCATTCGCGTCGCGCCGCGGCAGCTCTTGATCGCGCGCCGTACCGGTGCTTCGTCGGCGGCGCGCGGCACCAGCCGCTCGAGCGCTTCAGGGTGTTCGTTGGAGACCATCAAAACCCGCGCACCGGCGCCCAGGATGGCTGGCAGCTGCGGCGCATGCAGCAAGCCCTCGACGGTCAGGTCGACAACCAGGCCGGCATGCTTGAGAGCCTCCAGCGCGGCGTCGTGACCGTTCAGGGCCCGGCTCGCGCCGGTCGAACGCACCGGCACCGGCGCAGCCTGCGCGGGAGTCGGCACAATCACTTCGAATACGCGGGCGCCAAGCTGCTCCAGCGCGAGCCGTGCCAGGGTGATATTCAGCTCGCGCGATTGGGTCTCGGACAGCAGCGCAACCTGTTCGCCGTCGGTTACCTTGCACAATTCGAACACTTGCCGGAACGCGTCCAGCCAGCGGTATTCGATACGGTCATTCAACATGCTCTGTTCTCCCGGCGGACGCGTGCGCCGCTATGGGCGGCTGTCACGGGTGCGCAATTATCCGTGCCTGCGCTGGTTTCAGTCATTGTGTGCCTGTTTGCTGGATGCCGGACCGCGCTCAGCCTGTGACAAGCGGCTCGTCGCGGGTCAGGCGAAAGGCGTCGAGCGCCAGGCACGAGGTCTCGACCGCGGCGAGGCGTGGAAACTCGTCGATATCGATCCGGTTGCGTCGCGCCACATCGAGTTGCGGGATCAGGCAGATATCCGCGATCGACGGCAGTTCGCCGACGCAATACCGTTTGGCGCTGCCCTTCGCCGCCAGCCACAGCTCCAATGCGTCGAGCCCTTCGAGCAACCAGTAGTGGAACCATTTCCGACGCGCACCGGCGGCGACCCCGAGCGCATCGCGCAGGTAGGTATGCACGCGAAAACCGTTCAAGGGATGGATGTCGGAGACGATGATCTGGGCAAACTGCCTGGCGCGGGCGCGCTGCTCCAGGTCGTCTGGCAACAACGGTGGATCGGGGTAACGCTCGTCGAGATACTCGATAATCGCCAGCGACTGGCTCAACAAGATCCTGTCGTCACTGTAGACCGGCACCAGCCCCTGAGGGTTGATCGATCGATACGCCTGTTCGTGCTGCACGCCGCCGACGAGGTCCACCGGGACGCTGGTGTAGTCGATTTTTTTCAGCGCCAGTGCTATGCGTACGCGATACGCCGCACTCGATCGGGCAAAGTCATGAAGCTCGTACACGCTACACGCTGCGGGGCCTGTTGGTCCTAACTATCCTTTCGTTCAACCATCGTTCTGGGCCACGTGCACGACCAGGCCGTCGAGCGCCTCGGTCACTTCAATCTGGCAGGTCAGTCGGCTCGATGGCTTGCGCTCGAACGCAAGCTCGAGTGTCGAATCCTCGATTTCATCGGGTTTGCCGACCGCGTCGACCCAGGCGTCGTCGATGTAAGAGTGGCAGGTTGAGCACGCGCAACTGCCTCCGCAAATCGCCAATATGCCGTCGATACCATTCTGGATCGCACCCTCCATAACGGAGATCCCGACCGTGACATCATACTCCTTACGATTGCCGTTGACGTCGACATAGATAATTTTAGGCATAAATAGCTTTCCTCCTGCGCTAATCGTGTGCGTGAGAGCCCGCGGCGTGCGACAGGCTGCTAGGCGCGCGCCAGTTGCATAAGATCCAGATCCCCATCCCCGGCCTGCGCGACACTGAACATAGTGCCCTGCTGAAGGAGTTTCCGGCAAGCCATGTGTTCAGCGGGCCGGTTGATCGAATCAGCGCCGACCAGTTTCCCGTTGCGGAAATAGAACACCGAGAATGCAGCGCCAGCGATATCACCACGCACTACGCAGTCGTCGAAAGGTATGCCGATGCCCGCGATCTGCAGTTTCACGTCGTATTGATCAGACCAGAACCACGGTACCTGGTTATAGGTCTGCACCTCACCACACATGCTGGCTGCCGCGATCTTGGCCTGGTCGACTGCGTTCTGCACTGATTCGAGCCTGATTTCGCGGGCCAGGAATGCGTTGTCGTGCATCGTACAGTCGCCCGCAGCAACGATGTCGGGATCGCTGGTTCGAGCGCTGGCATCGACAACAATGCCGTTACGACAGCTCAGGCCGCAGGCCTCGGCGAGTTCGACATTCGGCACTACGCCGATCCCTGCGACCACCACGTCGGCATCAAGCACGCTGCCGTCGAGCAGGGTCAACCCGAGGCCGCCGTCCTTAGCGGCTATCGACGCGAGTCCGCATTCGAGACGCACATCGACATAAAACTGCGACACCGTCAGCAGCATTGGACCGGTGATGTACGCCGGCCGTGTCGTGCCGACCTGCGCCGCTCGCACGGCGTCGATGTGCGTCTCAATGCGAGACTCGCGTCGATAGCAAGGACGGCGGCCCCTCGGAGTTGACCCTGCTCGGCGGCGGGTAGCGATGCCGACGTGGTCGCGGGATCGGCCCAGTGCCGAATGTCCCGCCGGGACTGCGGACCTGAAAACCGTCATGCGGCACTGTCGTGAGCCCCCCCGTATCGTGCTGCGAACTGTACGTGCGCGACAACACGTCCTGGCCGCGAAATCGCCGAGATCTCGGAGCATCGTGGGACCACACGACACAGCCGTATGTGTGGTGAGGTACGAACCTATGGCAGGTACCGTGGTTCACGAACGATCAATACGACGTGAAACTTGCAGATCGCGAGCATCGCGCCACACTTCTGACTGCGTGACACGTGGTGTCGGCCACATTTCAGTATTCCGACTCACGGTACGCAGCCGCCCGCTGAGCACATGGCTTGCCGAGAAACTCCTTCAACGACACCCATGTTCAGTGTCACAGAAATCTGGAATACTTGTGCAGCAGCGCGCGCCACAACGCTTGCCGCAGGCCATGTGCTCACGCACACGATGCGCGGAGAAAAGCCTGACTTATGCCTACAAACCAGCACTATGTCGACACGTCAACGGCAATCGTAGGGTATGATGTCGCATCTCCGATTATGGAAGTGCGTCAAGATGGTATCGGCGGCATACTGGAGATATGCGGAGCAGTTGCGCGTGCTCTCAACTGCCACTCTTGCATCGACGACGCCTGATCGGCGCGATCGGCAAGCTCCTTGGTGAAATCGAGGATTCGACACTCGAGCTCCTGCGTTCGAGCTGGGTAACCGACTGACAGTTGAAGGGCCGTGTTTCGACATGCGCACAGTGCACGGCGGACCAGAACGATGGTTGAACGGGTGGTTAGAGACAACGAGGCACCGGCGGTGCTGGCGTGTAGCGAAGCTTCATGACTTTTGCTTGTCGTAGGTACGGCCATGCGTACGCATAGCACTGGCGCTGAAAAAAATCGACTACACCAGCGTCCCGGTGAAGCGTCTCGGTCGATCCTGTGCAGCGCGTCGAGCAACCCCGTCGGGAATCTGATTGCCGTGTCTGTGACGACAGGATCTTGTTGAGCCAGTCGCTGGCGATGGCAGTATCTCGACGAGCTACCACGATCACTACCGTTGTTGCCGAACGACAGAGCAGCGCGCCCGCACCGGGCGGTTCCGCAGGTCATCGTCTCCGGCATCCATCCGCTTGAGCGGTTTCGCACGTGCATGCCTACCTGCGCGATGCGCTCGAGGTCGCCGCCGGTGCGCGTCGAGATGGTTTCGCTACTGGTTGCTCGAAGGCTCGACGCGTGGAAACTGTGGCTTGGCGGCGAGGGCTGCACTCGCTGCGAATGGCCGTGCCGTCGATCGCGAGATATCTGCCTCGATCCTGCGAGCTCGGTGACGCAACGCAATGGATCGATATCGACGAGTTTCCGCGCCTCGCCGCGGTCGAGGACCACTCGTGCTGGCTGCTCGACTGACCTGTCTCTGACGGCGAAGTCCGCTGTCTCAGGTAGCCTCCGGCAGCACGAATGACTGTGAACCAGCACCGACGCTGGACATCACTGCGCGGCAAGGTGGCCGCCCGCATAGCGACGCGTCATCAAGCGTTCAAGCTGAGTATGTCGAACTGTGCAAGGACGCGTGCCGGCTCGAGGCTGCTGGGCAGCCGACGGCGAACAGGTCGCGCGGTCACCCTCGGCGCAGCTTCGCGCTGGAGCAGGCCCCGAAGCACGCACTTCGGCCGCGATGCGCGTCTCTGTGGTCGTGAGCGGCAAGACTCGGCTCACGGCCCTCGCTGTGAGTAATATCTCTGAACGTCCGGGTATTCCAATCTCGGCAACAGGACGCACCGACCTTCCGCCGCGGCGCGTGCGCGTCCCAGGTGCGTCTCTGTCCAGCTCGCGGAGTGGCGGCAGTTGTGGATCGCTGCTCGGCTCGTGGTCTCGCGCTGGCCAGGCGTGCCTGGTGGTTAGCCGCGGCCGAGAACAGCGTCAACGGCTACATCTGGTCATGGACTGTGGACGACATCAACCTGACGGTCAGGCGCGTTGCCTGCAGGGCGGTCGTCGAACTCGAGAATCGAGCGATTTCGTCGGTCGCGATCCAAGGCGTGCCGGCACCGATGCGGAACTCATTCGCCGCCTTGAAGCGTGGAGCGATCCGGAAACCTGCGGGATGCGGCACGAAACCAACCCGCGCGCTCGTTGACGGGCTACTGAGCATCGCCGACCGGCGCGACACGAACATTGGCCGAACTGCGCGCTTGTAGGCGGTTATATCTGCTCGTCCGGCGCCATGGCCAGTGGCCGGAGCCGTACCACCGGAAGACGCATTTCAGTCTGCCGCTACGCAGCTGCACCGATTCGCGCTCGACGACGTGCTGGTGGTTCGACGCCGGACGACTGATGGTGATTGGGCAGTACCAGCGATCCGGCTATTTTCGGCCCCGCCGCCGCTGCCGTCTGAGCGACGCCGAAGTCCGAGTTCACGAGAGCAAGAGCCGCCCGCGACCCTCGAACGCTGAGGCCTGCCCGCGCGCCCGGCAAGTACATCGCGAAGCGCGCTCCCGACCGAAAATTCTGCCGAGCTGCGCACGGCCGGCTCTGCGTGCGATCGAAGCTAAAAACCTCGGTGACATGCGGCGCCAGTACCTGCGCCCTACGCCGCGGCGGATCGGGCTGCTGCCGCGCGCTGACCGCCTGACCTGCGCAGTGTTCGAGCCTGTGGACCGGCGCGTGACGCGGTCGACATGGAAGCGCGACGCGCGGCTGAGACGCATTCGCCGTCGCATCTATAGGGCGTCGTGAGTACCGGTCCACGCACGGCCGTTTCTCCGGAGGCGGCTAACGCGGCTGCCGGGGCGGTGGCATTCGCTGGCCGAGACGCCACTCGGCCAGCAGTTGGCGGGTGCGGGGCCGGAAATTCGCTTCGCACAAACGTCAACAGTGCCGACAACCACGGGATCCTGTGCGCACCGAAGACGGATGACGGCGGCAGGCTGTCGCGTCGCAACACCCCGTACGCGTGGCGGTACCCGACCGCGCTGCCGGGAGGTGACGGTGGAGGGCGACGAAAGGTCCCGCTCGGCATGCGGTGGCCGTGAGCCGCACGCTGCTGCTCGATGGGATCGACATCGATGACCCGCTGATGCCGACGCGACGCCCACCAGAGCGGCGCTGCGCTGGCCGCATATGTTCCTGACCCTGACCCCCGTACCTATCCGGTATCGCCGTGCGTACCCGCCGTGGCGGGGCGGGCGCCGGGCCGTTGCAGAGACGGCTGCAGTAATGCCGCCAAGCAACACGGCATCGCGACCATGCTCTCGCGGAGCAGTTGGGCGCTGTGGTTCCCGGGTGGCGCGCATCGATCCGCCGCGCGGATGATGCAGCGCCTATGCGCCCGCGCAGCTACCGCGTGGTGGAAACGCCGGTCGGGTGTGTCGCATGGCGATCCCGCCTGCGGAGACAATCGATGCTCGATGCCTGCTCGCTCGGCGACGGCTGCGTTGCCGCGAACCCTGACGCTGCCGTGCTGCGGATATCTGCAATGGGCTGGATCGACACTGCCATGCTGGTGTACTGCCGGGCAGTGAAGAACCCTGGAGGGCTGGATCGAAACGCCACGCTGACGACGCGCCGTCTGAGACCGCGCTCCGCCTTAGTGGTGAGGCGTAAGTTACGCCGCGCTGGCAGCGCGGATCGCACCTGGATGCTGGCTGAGAACGACCTGCGCGCTTCGGGCTGCGGGTAGTGGCGCTGGTACAGTCGCTCTGATCGACGGCCTGCATTAGCCTTCGCTCGTTGCGGCGTAGTCCGGGTGCCGCTTGAACTGGCGAAGGCCACTGGTGAGGCCGACGACGCCGGCGCGGCACTGCTCGTGGTCGACCGCTATTGTGCCGGGATTGCCGGTGCCGCTGGACTACCCGCGCATTGTCGCACGGCGCCGACCTGGCGCTGCCCGAGGACAGCCACGGCAATCGCCTCGTTGACGGCGATGCTCAACCTGCCCGTTCTGCTAGCTCGCCATCGCGGTACCTGGTGCGCCGAAACTGCGGTACTCAGCCTGCATGCACTGATCTACTGTCCATGCGGTGCTATGAGCGCCGCATGAGTCAGAGGTCACTGACCGTGTTGCCGCTTCAGCCCATGTCGGCGGGCTGAGTGTTCAATCGCTGCCGGCACGTTGGCAATTACGGCGCCGAGACTGCGGGCCACGCTTCGACCCGGCTGAGGACACCGCGGCGGGTTGCAAACGACCCACCGACTACTGCTGCGTATGATACCGGCCATGGCTGTAGGCCATGCAGAACACTGCCGGGCTGGAAGCGCGCGACTTAGGTGCACTCGCTACGCTCCGCGGTGGTTTCACCGATGCGCACGATGCGATGATCGACGCCGTGCGCGCAGGCACCCGGTGATCCGGATCTGCAGGAACGCCTGATCGCGGCTATCGGCACGCATCGACGAGAGCCTGCCCGCAGCCGTAGGCCACGCCGGCCTGCATGCCGACGATGCGCGCCTGCGTCTACCGAGGACTCCGATGTGCGGCATCGGTGGCTGCTGCTGTGTGGCCCACCGCGAGCGAACGCGGGGACTTCGCAGCGCGCGTGCGCGTGACGCCGTTCGAGGGCAGTTGGTTCGCCAGCGGCGGCGTCGTCGCGCCGCGATGACGGGTTCTGTACTGGTTTACCGACCGCATCAAGCCGCGTCATCATTCCGACGGCGAGACGCACTGTCCGGCAAGAAGCTCCGGGCGATATGTGCTCAGCGCCGGTGCTGATCGTGCGCGGGGCAGCGAGCCTACGGCGTACCCGGGAGGTACCGGTGGTTGAGACGCGGTCGGCTCGGAGGTTGACCCGCCGCGATCCGCTGGCGCCGGTTTGCCGAGCCGGTATCGCCCGCTGCGGACTGGTCTGTCGCGACCCGTGTCGGCCTGCCGCCACGCTGCTCGATCAGTGAAGTCCCGCGCGCTGCGCGCTGATGAGGCGCTCGCTGAGCCGCTGCGGCTCGACGCAGGCTGACCAATTCCTGGTCGGGCTGCGGATGCTCGGCGTAGAGTCCGCTCAGGCGCAACCCTGGCCGCGAACATGCCGACCCAGCGCGGCCGATCATGGCCTGTTGGTCATGCCGAGGATGAGCCGGATCAAGGTCTGTACCAGGTATTCCTCGTCGGCGTTGTTGACGAAGGCTGTACTTCTACGCGTCATCCTCGGTCGTGTAGCTGAGCGTGCCGTTGCCGGTCGGCGCCGGCCGATGCAGGTACTGGCCGGGGCACCAGCAGGCTGAAGGCCAGCGGCGTAGTACTGGAAATCGGCCTGCAGCTTGTGGGTGCCTGCCAGTACGGCCACCATGGCCAGTCCGTTGATGGTGGCGCTGGATGTCGTCGTGGTTGTACATCGATAGCCGGCGTAGGCCAGCAGCACGGCGATGCGCTGGTAGTTACCGCTGGCGACCCGGCAATGATCGACCGGGTTGTAGGTGTGGTCGCTGGCCTCGATCCAGCGAAACCGGCGTGCCCGTCCGCTGGCTGGTGGTGGCGAACGGCGGCCAACTGGTGGTTTCGGTACGGTAGGGGTGCTCGACGCCGAGCACGGTACTTAAGCGGCTGGCCGCGACCTTGGCGCGCCGGTGGTGTAGGCGGCCGCGCGGCAGGATCGAGAGTGCCGGCAGGCCGGTGCCGAATGTTGTTCCCGCGCCGTTGGCGTCGTTGACGTCGATCAGGAAAGAGAGCCCGCGACCCAGCGCCAGCGCTAGACGCGCCGTTCGGGCGCAGTTCCTGAGAAACTGTTCGGCATCCGTGACCGGGTAGAGGTGAAGTCATCGCCGAGCGACGCGTCGAGGAGTCTTCCAGGCCAATCGCGCGTGACGGTAATAAATCGGTGATCGAAGATCGGCTGAACGTTATCCTGCAGATCTGGCCAATTGCCGGACATGCGTTTCCATGTCCTGGTGGCCGGCAAGATCGGCGATGTAGGCGAAAACGTCGCCGTCGCGAACAACCGTTGCACGAAGACCGAGGCCGAAGGTGAAGCCGTTACCGGTGGCCAGGTCAGCGCGCCGTTTTCGAAGCCGGTGCGGATCTGCTGCAGGTCGCCAGGCCGGGTTCGGTGGTGTCGGGTGAACGGCGGCTGCGCGCCGCGCCATGTCGTTGGCATTGTTGATGTCGTCACCAGACACCCGGTTTTCGACATGGCCACTGGGCCCATGGTCGCCGCCGAAACGCGCCCGGCGGTGCCGCGTGCCGCCGCCGGCCATCGCTACAGACAGTCGTAACCGCCGGTGAGGCTGCGTAGCCGTCGAGTTCGTCGCTCGGCTTGCGCGAGCGCATAGTGGGCAACCGGTTGCGTTGCGCCGTAGAAGTGCCACTGCGAGCCGCGCGGGATCCTCGCGCGCTCGGGGTCGGGCAACGTGAAACCGGCTCGACATCTGGCCTCAGATGGAGCGTCGATCCGGATCGGACCGGGCTTTTCCTGGTTGATAAGGCGTTCTGGGTACGGATCGCGATCGCGTAACGGACCGTTCCAGGCTGCGGAGGTACTGACGCCGGGCGCGAGCGCGCGGTTTCCTGCGCATTGTTGCTGCCCGGTACGCGATCGCCGGTGAACGCCGGCACCGGATGCCGACATCCTGGATGCCGCAACTCGCGTTTCTGCGCGTGACGACGAGCCTCTTCGAGCGCTACCCGTGACGGTGGATGTTGCGCTGGCCTTGCCCGGCCGGCGATGAGGATAAGCGGTACTCATGATGAGCCTCTTGCTGGTTCGGCGGGTTGCCGTCTCGCGGTAGTCCGGGTGGCGAGATTCGGCGGCGGCGCCAGCGGCGCGTGGTCCGGCAATACAGCG
>CALOBG010000132.1:0-15008 GCA_942490995.1 uncultured Gammaproteobacteria bacterium | reverse complement strand
GCGAGAAGTCGGCCGATGATCATGCGTCCGGCTGGCTGGTGCGCGCGGGTGGCAGCGCGCTGGCCGTGGGCGCCGTGGAAGTCGCGCTCACGCTTGGCCTTGGCGATGCCACCCGATTGAGCGACACCACGCTGCGCGTGGGCGCCCTTCTGCTCGGCGCCGTCGTGGCGACCACGCGTGGGGCAAAGTGGCTCCAGCTGACGGCCATCGGACTGTGCGCCTCGCTGTTCCTGGTGATGTTCACCCCACTCGTCAACGCACCCGTTCGTGCGCTGCTGCGCGCCGACGACGACGGTGCGCCTGCCGAGGCCGTGCTTGTGTTTTCCGGATCACACACGGACGCCGGACAGATCGGCAACATCGCCCTCGCTCGACTCGTGAGCGCCATGCTCGATGCGCAGCGACTGGGGATTCCGGACGTCGTGGTCTCGGAACTCACACGCCCCGTGGATGGTCGGACGGTGTCCACACTCCCCGATCAGACGGCGCTGGTGGAACGGCTCGGAGGCGGCCTGCGACTGAGCGCCGTACACGACGTGAGCAACACATACAACGAAAGCCTCGCGTTTGCGGCGCTTGCCCGTACCCGCGGCTGGCAGCACGTGCGCGCGGTCACGTCGCCGCTGCACGCTCGGCGCGCGTGCGCCTCGCTGGAGGCGACCGGACTGCGTGTCACCTGCGCGCCCGCCGCGTCGCGCGAGGTGGATTTCGCGCACCTGGACACGCCCACGGCACGCCTTGTCGCGACGCGGGCTGCGGTGCACGGAGTGGTGGGTCTGCTGTACTATCGCTGGCGCGGATGGTTGTCGTGACGAGCGACACGCCGGCGCACACGAGCGTGACATGCACTACACGATCACGTGTTGTGCGACCGCTGCTCGTGTTCGCGGCGACAACGTTGCTGGCCTGTGAAGCAGCGCCCCGCAACGACGCCGCGCCGCCCGTCGCGAGCGAACAGGCCGTGACGGCCCGCACCTGCCCGGCGCGCGAGCGCCGTGCAAGGTTGCCACGGTCTCGGACGGCGACTCGTTTCGCTGCGCGGACGATCGCCGTATTCGGCTCCTGCTGCTGGACGCACCGGAAATGTCGCAGACACCATTCGGCGTTCGCGCGCGCGACGCGCTCCGGGCGCCCCTTGCACGCATGCGCCGAGGCGACACGGTGTGGCTGGAGTACGACGTGCAGCGCGAAGACCGGTATGGACGCACCTTGGCGCATGTCTGGACCGATGCACAGGACGGCACGCACCTCAACCTCGCGTTGGCTCGCGACGGGTGGGCGGTCGCCGTCGTCTTTCCGCCCAACGTCCGGCACCTCGAGGCGATTCGCGCCGCCGTCAGTCGCGCCCGCGCCGAACGACGCGGGCTCTGGAGCGACGGCGCGTTCACCTGCGAGCCCATTGCCCACAAGCGCGGCGACTGTTGATGTCACGTGACCGGCAACACTTCCATCGCTGCCGGCATGGGGGTACGTTCGCGGAGTTGTGGCGCGGCCCATCGGGGACTCCCCGACGTCGGCGCGTCCGACCGCACCCACCCCTCGTACGCGCTCATTTTCCCGTGAGCGCTGGAACTGCGGCGGTGACATCGGCTACGGCGTCCAGCAGGACGTTATGAGTCGCGCCTACCTGACCCGCCACCGCGATCAGCTGCACCATACCTGAACGTAACCGACGCGGCGGCGATCACGCCGCGCTATCCGCCCGATTCAAATTTTTGCGCTTGTTCGCGCCTTTAATCCTGGAGATCGCAGCATGGAAAATCCGCTTAATCTCGACGGTCGTGTCATCGTCGTCACCGGTGCCGCGCAAGGCATCGGCCGCGGCGTCGCAGCCAAGGCCGCGGCACTCGGCGCGACCCTGGCGCTGATCGACATCAACGGCGACGGTGCACTTGAGACCGCCGCCGAACTCGGCGGCACAAGCGACGTGTACACCGGCAGCGTCGCCGATCCGGGCTTCGTGCAGGACACCATCAACGCTATCGTCACCAAACACGGCGCCATCCACGGTCTGTTCAACAACGCCGGCATCATCCGCACGGCCATGATCCACAAAATGTCGCTGGCCGACTGGCAGGCCGTCGTCGACGTCAACCTGAGTGGCGTGTTCTACTGCCTGCAGGCCGTCGGGCGGCACATGATCGAACGCGCCGAGGCCGGCGACACGACCCCGCGCCGCATCGTCAACGTGTCCTCGATCGCCGGACGCCGCGGCACCATCGGCCAGATCAACTACGGCGCGGCGAAGTCCGGCGTGCTCGGCATCACCATGAGCGCGGCGCGCGAATGGGCGCGCCACGCGATCAACGTCAACAGCGTGTGCTTCGGCGCCGTCGAAACGCCGATGACCGAGGTCATCCGCAGTCCCAAGTTTATCGAACGCACCATGGCCGGGATCCCGATGGGGCGCATCGCCACCCCTGACGAAGTCGCCACCCCGTGCTGCTTCCTGCTCTCCGACGCGGCCAGCTACATCACCGGCCAGCACCTCAATGTCGACGGCGGCGCCCAGATCGGTTTCTGAAATCGGGGACATTCTTCGTTTCCAGATATCCACAGGGGCCCGGATTGAGGCCGTACTGATTGGCATAAAGCCGGGTTATCAAGCGTTCTTTCCCTTTAAACGCTGAATGTCCCCTTTTGATTTTTTCCACAGGCGGTGGTGGGGCGATGGGTGGTGCGGGTTGTCGGGCGCAAATAGAACGCCGTAGACTCGACCGCATTGCGTGCTACGAGCCGGGCGAGTGAGCCCGGGCCGACAACCGGAGCTTACGACCATGACCCCCGCAGAGATCCTCGCGCATGCGCCCCGCGTTCTCGAGCAGGCCCAGCGTGAGGCTTATTTCGAGACCGGCTACCTGCTGTTGCCGAAATTCGTAGACGAAACCTGGCTCGAGCGGCTGCGCACGGTCTCGGCGCAGTTCGTCGAGCAGTCGCGCGCGGTAACGCAATCCGACACAAAATTTGATCTCGAACCCGGCCATAGCGCCGCCGCGCCGAAATTGCGTCGCTTGTCGTTCCCGGTCGACCATCATGAATGTTTTCGTGAACTCGCTTTTGACAGCCCGATCGTCGACATCGCCGAAGATCTGCTCGGCCCGAACGTGTGTTACCACCACTCGAAACTGAACTACAAGTGGGGTCACGGCGGCGAGGCGATCAAATGGCACCAGGATATTCAGTACTGGCCGCATACCGATTTTTCACCGTTGACGATCGGCATCTACCTCGAGGATGTCGACGCCGAGATGGGACCGATGGGGGTGGTGCCGAACAGCCATCGTGGACCGCTGTTCAGCCTCGAGGACGACAGCGGCAAGTGGGTCGGCGCGATCCGCGAGCGCGACCTGCCGGCGGCCAGACCCGAAAGCGCCGATTACCTGCAGGGGCCGGCCGGTTCGGTGACCGTGCACAACTGCTGTGCCGTGCACGGCTCGGCGCCGAACCTGTCGCCACGTGTGCGGCCACTGCTGCTGCAGACCTACGCGGCCGGCGATTCGTTTCCCCTGCAGACGATCGGCACCAACGGCCTCGGTCAATACGCCAACACCATGGTGCGCGGCGCCCGGCCACCGTGGGTGGAGATCGATGGTCGCGCGATACCGGTCGCGCCGGATTATTCAGGTGGCTATATCTCGATCATGGCGGTGCAACAGCAGACATGAACGAACGCCTCAAACTGCTCGGGGCGATGCCGGTGTTCGGCGGCTTGAGCGCCGACGCGCTGGTCCTGTTGACCGAACTGGCACGACCGATAACGGTCGCCGCCGGCGAACATTTTTTCCACGAAGGCGACGAGTCCCAGGTGATGTACGTGCTGGAAAGCGGGCGCGTGGAGATCTACAAAACCTGGCAGTCGGTGTCGACGGTGCTGCGGGTGATGAAAGCAGGCGACTGTTTCGGGGAAATGGCACTCATCGACCTGTTCCCGCGCAGCGCCTCGGCGGTCGCGCTGGAGACTAGTAAAGCCCTGCAGATCACGCCCGAAATCCTGCACGAACTGTATAGCCAGGATCCCGAACAGTACACCTTGCTGCAGATGAACATCGGCAGGGAGCTCAGCCGCCGCCTGCGCAGGATTGACGACCTCCTGTTTCGCGCCCTGATGGGCGATGCGCTGCCGGATTCGACCATCAGCGAAGTGTCCTTACAACAATGAACGCGGGCCACGCCTGAAGACGCTATATCCACAGCGAACCGGGATGTACCGGCGCCGATCGGGGTAAACTCGTGCAAATGGGGATGCAAATGGGGACATTCCTCGAATATTTCCATCCACAGCTCGCCGGCTGGACTGAACACAGGAGCGCAGTATGTCTCGAACACTTACGGTTAATGGCCAGACCCATACGCTGGACGTTGACGACGACACGCCTTTATTGTGGGTGCTACGCGATGCGCTCGGCCTGACCGGCACCAAGTACGGCTGCGGCATCATGGCCTGCGGCGCATGCACGGTGCTGATCGACGGGGTCGCAACACGGACCTGCGCGCTACCGCTAGCGAACATCACGGCGGAACAATCCATCACCACCATTGAGGGCCTGGCCGCCGCGGGCACCCACCCGGTGCAGCAGGCGTGGGCGGACAACAGCGTTGCCCAATGCGGGTATTGCCAGTCGGGCATGGTCATGGCGGCGGTTGCCCTGCTCAACAACAATCCGCAGCCGAGCGACGCGGATATCGATCGCGAAATGACCAACCTGTGCCGCTGCGGCAGCTACCAGCTCGTCCGCGTCGCGATCCGACAGGCCGCGGAGGCGCTGCAACATGGCTGATTTCAGTATCGACCGACGCGGATTCATCAAAAGCGCCACGCTGTTGAGTGTCGCCTTCAGCGTGGCGCCCGTCGCGGCGCTGGCGCCGAAGCGCGCCGCCGTGCTGACACCCAACGCGCTGCTGCGTATCGAGGCAGACAACACGGTGCGGATCTTTATGCCGCATGCCGATCTCGGCTCCGGCATCTATACCGGCCTTGCCCAGATCCTGGCCGACGAACTCGATGCCGACTGGTCGACGATCGTGACCGAACATCTCAACTCGCTGGACCCGGCCTTTCAGCACACGGCGTGGGGCGTGATCGCAACCGGCGCCTCGACCTCGGTCAACAACCAGTGGCTCAACCTGCGCCGCACCGGCGCCACCGCGCGCGCGATGCTGGTGCAGGCCGCTGCCGAGCGCTGGGGAGTCGCGGCGGCTACGCTGACCGCCGCCGATTCAGTTGTCTATGACCGCGGTGCGGGGCGCCAGGCGAGCTATGGCGAATTGAGCGCACACGCCGCCGGGCTCGATGTGCCAACCGAGGTCACGCTGAAAACGCCGGAGCAATTCAGACTCATCGGCCGCAACCTGAAGCGTCTCGACAGTACGGACAAAAGCAATGGCACGGCGACCTTTGGTATCGACGTGCAGCTGCCCGACATGCTGTACGCCGCGATCGCCCACCCGCCGGTATTCGGCGGTCGGGTCAACACTGTGGCCGCCGAGCGCGCGCAAGCGATGCCGGGGGTTCGGCGAGTAGTCGAGATCGCGACCGGCGTCGCGGTGGTCGCGGATAGTTACTGGCGCGCCAAAAAAGCCAAGGACGCGCTCGAGATCCGCTGGGACGACGGTGCATTCGCCGAGACCTCGTCGGCCGATTTGTGGCGCCAGTACGCCGAACTCGGGAACCAACCCGGCCAGAGCGTCGCCAAACGCGGCACCGTCGCGATGGAACAGGCCGCCAGCCGTATCGACGGTGAGATCCGTTTTCCGTTCCTGGCCCACGCGCCGATGGAACCGCTCAACGCCACCGCCCGGATCAGCGGCGATCGCTGCGAGATATGGACCGGCACCCAGTTTCAGGGCATTGATGTGGCCAACCTCGAGGCCGCCACCGGCATCGCTGCCGACCGCATTACCATCCACAGCCAGTGGCTGGGTGGCAGTTTCGGACGGCGCGCGGCGCCACATGGCGACTACCTGGTCGAGGCCGTGCAGATCGCGCAGGCCGCCGGCCTCGCCAACCCGATCAAGATGATCTGGCAGCGTGAAGACGACATCCAGGGCGGCCTGTACCGGCCGATGGCCCTGCATCGCTATGCGGTCGGCGTCGACGCCGAGGGTCTGCCCGCGCACTGGCAACATCGTGTGGTGTGCGCGTCAATCAACAAGGGCACACCCCTGGAAGCGGCGTTCTACAGCGAAGGTTTCGACCGCGTTTCGGTCGAAGGCCTGATCAACACGCACTACGCCGCCGCCAATATCGACTTCCAGCTGCATACCACCGCGCACGCGGTGCCGGTGTGCTGGCTGCGCGGCGAAGGTGACTCGCACAACGGACCGGCAGTCGAAGCGATCATCAACCGGCTCGCCCGCCATACCAACAGCGATCCGTTCGCCTACCGCCACCGTCTGCTGGCGGACAACGACGACGCGGCCCGCATCCGCGGGGTCCTGCAAACGTTGGAACAGGCTTCCGGCTGGAGCGAGCCGCCGGCCGCCGACGTGTTCCGCGGCATGGCCGTGCATCCCTCGTTCGGTTCGGTGTGCGGTTATGTCGTGGAACTGAAAAAGACCGGCCAGCGTCTCGACTTTCATAAAGTGACGGCAGCCTTTGACTGCGGGCGCGTGATCAATCCGGACAGCGTCAAGGCGCAGGTCTACAGTGCGGTCGCGTTTGCCTTGTCGACCCTGATCGGCCAGAAAATCGAGATCGCCGGCGGCGCGGCCGTGCAGAGCAATTTCCACGATTACACCGTCGCCGCCCTGCACCAGGTGCCGACGGTCGACGTGCATCTGGTCGACAACGGACTCGAGTACCCGACCGGGGTCGGCGAAGTCGGCGTGTCGCCGTTCATTCCGGCCGTGACGGAAGCGGTATTTGCCGCCACCGGCGAGGAAATCAACGCCTTCCCGATGGTCCTCAGGGACTATACGTTCCTGTCCTCCTGAGCGGCGCTTCAGGCGCCGGCCTTCACCGCAACAGGCGCTCGATCGAAGGGATGAGGGCGGGATCCGCTTCCCAGCCCTGCGCGATCACCCACGCACGTTCGCGCACGATCTGGGCGTCGGCGTGCGCCAGCACCAGGCGGGTCAGCGTCGCGCGTTGCGCTGCACTCGCCGCGGCATACTGCGCGCTGACCGCGGCGCCGGTCATTGCGCGCAGATCGCGAACGGCAAGCAACAGCGCTTCGGGCGTCGTCTGCGCGCGGTCCAGAACCTCGCCGGCGGCGGCGATACTTGCGCCGAGTTCGAGCGGCAGCTGGGTATCGCGATGTGGAACGTCTGCGGCGTCGAGCGCGCGCGCGAACTCGAGCAAGCGCGCGAGTTCGTCGCGATCGTATTCGAACTGCAGCGGCAGGCGGGCGGCGAGCAGGCTGAGCAATCCGATCACGACCTGCAGTTGTTCCTGGGCCGGTGCGTTGCCGCTATCGAGCGCCGGCAACACGACATCGGTGAGGGATTTGATTGCGCTTTTCAGCGCAAGGTCGGCGCGCAACTGCATGCAGGTTCTCCCGAGGCCTGTCAGCCGTTCATTGGTCAGGCCTGCTCGAGCAGATCGCAGAGCTCGGCCAGCAGCTTGGGACCGATGCCGATGATCCACGCGACCAGGGCGTCCTGGTGGGTTTTGCCGCCATCGGCGACGCGCCAGGCGGTGCCCAACGCGATCACACCCTGCATCCAGGCGCTGAATATCTTGTAGTAATGCAGGGTGCGCGGGTCCACCGCCAGCCCGGCATGCTGCTCGTAGGAGGCATAGAATTCCGCTTCTGGCATGAACCCGCCGACCAGCGCGGTGACGCCGTCTTCAGCGCGGTGCCCGTAAGCGGGGTTGGCCGCCCACGCCAGGTCAAAATGGTGGTCGCCGATGCGCGCCATTTCCCAGTCGAGCACGGCGCTGATACGGCGGTCGTGCTCGGTAAACAGAAAATTACCGACTCGGTAGTCGCCGTGCACGATCACGGGCCTGGCGCAGGCCGGCATGTGTTCGCGCAGCCAGGCCGCGGCCAGGCGCAGCAACGGAATATCCTCATCGTGGTCCTCTTCCCAGACCCGCTGCCAATGATTGAGGGCCCGTTCCACCGATGCGGTGCCGGGCGCGGGAACCTCGAACACGGTCAGACCGGCGTCGCTCAGCGAGCGACGATGGATCCCGGCCAGGGTCTGCACAAACTGCGGTCCCAACGCGGCGCGCCACTCGGGCGCCATCCAGGTGCCCATGCCGGTCGCCTGGCTGGCCGCGTTACGTGGCTTGGTCACCCCGGGAACGAAGCCGTAGACGATAGCCGGATACGGCAGGTGCGCAGGCTCGGCATCGACCCAGTACACCGGCGGCACCGGCACCACGCCCTGCATGGCGCGAATGATTTCGAACTCGCGCCGGCGACTGGTCTCGACCAGGGATTCGGCCGGCTGCATACGCAACACCATCGGCGTGCGTTCGCGCTGCTTAACATTCGGCGGCTGCCAGTCGAGCGTAAACGCAACCTGCAGCTTGGACGCGCCGCCGGTCAGCCAGCGCGCGGCGCTGATCTCGACCTGTTCGCCGTGCTCGGAACGGATCAGCGCGGTGGTCGCGGCGATCAGTTCGTCGAGGCTGTGGCCGGCGTAGCCGGGACCGTCCCGCAGCTTCATTTTGCGGGTCAGAAAACGGTCGATTTCGGGCTCGGTCGGGAAACGCCGCCGTAGCTGCTCGATGCGCGCCGGGGCAGTCCGTTCCGAAGCCGGCATGGTTACGACAGGCGCTGTTTCGATTCCACCACGGCGCCGAGCGAATCCAGATCGTGGACCGCGTTGGCCATACGTTCGATGAAGGTAAAACTCGTTTCGCGCGGCTGCATGGCCGGCGCTTCGGGCGGCTGACCAAGGGTTCCCGTCCACCACGCCAGCGCTCCGAACATCTGCGCCCGGTACGCGCGCCAGGCGTCGTCGAACGCGATCTCCGGCACACCCTGCGCGTGCATCAGGTCGAGGTAATAGCGCAACAGTTCCTCTTCCCATGCACGCCGCTGCTCGACGGTCAGTGCGGTCGAGATCGCGTAAGACAGATCGCGACTCCAGTGTCCTTTGCACGAACATTGCCAATCCGTCAGGCCCATGCGATCGGGCGCAGCAATGTACCAGTTCTTGAGATGCACATCGGAATGCACCAGCATGCGCGGCAGCTTGCTGTGCAGCGCGATCGCCTCGACGGTGGCCGGCCAGATCTCAGACTCATGGCTGAACAGCGCCGGCGGGATCACGTCGCGGGCCTCGGCGAAGCCGCGCTGACAGGCAGCTTCAAAGCCGGCTTCGCGCGCGGTGATGGCGAAATAGTCTTCCCAGGTGTTCCACGCCGACAGCGTGGTGTCGAGTTCGGGGCTGTTGTAGAACGTTGCGTGCACGTTTGCCAGCACGCGCATCTGGCTCAACGCCAGATCTTTGGTCATCGGCGTGGTGTGGTCGCAGAATTCGACCTCACCGGCGATGTCGCGCATGACGATAATCGAGTTCAGCGAGGCCGGATCGAACCTCGCGTGCAGCGCCACCGGCGCTTCGATATCGAGTCGCGGCCGGACCTTGTCGTAGAACGTCACCTCGGCTTCGATGCCGCCGTTCATGCCGATGATGAAGCGATTTTCGAGGTGCTGGGTCGACTTGCAGAAGACGCTCGCAGGCATTCCGTCGGCGCGGCCGGCGTCGGTATATTCAAGGAAAATCCGCCGCCGGCTCGAGGTACCCTCGTCTTCGTCGTCGAGACGAAATGCGCTGACCCTGGCGTCGCCACCGGCGCCGATCAGCGCATCGGTCAGCCATTCGGTGGTGATCAGATCCCAGCCCAGCGGGATCTGATCCTTGTTGCGCACCGGGCCCTTGCCGCGGCGTTCCTGCTCATAAGCGGCCGTGATCTGTTCGAAGCTGAGTTTCATATCGGTAATTCCTTGCAATCAAGAAGACGCTCAGGCGTAGCGCGCGATCAGGGGCGCCGCCGCGTCCATGGTCGCCAGCGCCGCGGCATCGGACTCCAGCGGCAGCCACACGATGGTGCGATCGACACCGGCCGCGGCATAGCGCTCGACCAGGGCGCTGTCGACGGCGCTGGTTGCGAACGTCGTGATCGAGATCGTCGCCGGGTCGCGACCGCGCTCGGCGCACAGTTCGGCGAGTTCGCCGGTGGCGCGCTCCAGGGTGTCGTCCTGGGGATCGACCAGCAGCCAGCCGTCGCAGTAATCGACCACGCGGCGCAGGCCGGCCTTGCTGACCGCGCCGAAGTAGATCGGCGGATGAGGGGTCTGTACCGGTTTCGGGTAACACCAGATGGGATCGAAATCGACAAACTCGCCGTGGTAGCTGGCCTGCTCCGCGGTCCAGATCGCTTTGATCGCCGCGGTCCGTTCGCGCAGGATTTTCCAGCGGTCCCCAAAGCGCGTGCCGTGGTTGGCCATCTCCTCGCGATTCCAGCCACCGCCGATGCCGAACATGACGCGCCCGCCGGACAGGTAGTCGAGGGTTGCCACGGCCTTGGCGACCACGATCGGATCGTGCTGCATGAGCAGGCAGACCCCGGTCGCAACCTTGAGCCGTTCGGTCGCCATCGCGGCGGCGGTCAGCGACACGAAGGGATCCATGAAGTGTTTGTATTCTTCGGGCAATTCGCCGCCGAGTGGAAACGGCGACTCGCGGCTGACCGGGATGTGGGTATGTTCGGGCAGCCAGATCGACTCGAACCCGCGCGCTTCGGCCTCGCGCGCGGCGACGTCCGGCCGGATCCCGTATTCGGTGTTGTAACTGACGATTCCGAACTTCATGCTCGCGCTCCCCGTATGCTGTTCGTCCAATCCGGCCTAATAGTACATTAGCTTACTATGTGCTAGCAAACAGAAGCCGTACAAGGCCATTTGTGGCCGCCGGACCCCACCCGCGGGCGGTTCAGCCGCGTCCGCTCAGGTAGCCTTCGATCAAAAATCGCACGGTGCGTTCGATGGCCGGGCGTTCGTTACCGGCGAATTTCATCTGCGCGATCATGTGCGCAAGCCCGATCACCACCCGCGCCTCGTCCTCGGTATTGAGCGCAGGGCTTAAGGTCCCGGCACGTTTGCCGGCTTCGATTTTGCGTGAAACCTCGCGCATCGCGCGGCGGTGGAAAGCAAGGTAAGCCGGCCAGTAGTCACCGTGCACGGCCGAACTCCAGCCCAGCCACACGCGGATTTGGTCCGGGTCGGTATCGATGGCATCGGCAAACGCAAGCAGGATCGCGATCAGGGCCTCCGGGGCCGGGATATCGCGGGCGAAACACGGCGCCACGATGTCGTCGAACAACAGCCGCTGGACCTCGTCGATAACCGCTTCGGCCAGCGCGGCGCGGGTTTTGAAGTAATGGAACACGGTCGGCACCGCGACCCCGGCGGCGCGCGCAACGTCGCTGTGACGCGCGTGCCCGAGCCCGCGCTCGGCGCTCTCGGTCAGGGCACACATCAGGATCTGCCGGCGGCGCGCGGCGCTGGCCATGCGCGGCGCGCGCGGGCGGGGCGCTACAGCCGGGGTTGTGCGGCGCGGTTTGCGCGGCGCCTTGCGACGCTTGCTGGTCAGGTTCATCGCGCCTGCTTCCGTGAAGTTACGCCCTTGGTGCTGCTCATGGCGCGCACCATAGCACGCGGCAAACGCCCTCGCGCAGCCTTATTGACTGGTATTTCAATATTGCGTACCTTATTAGTACGCATGCGTACGACATCGGCTTTCGAACCGCTGCCCCGCGCCTCGGCAAGGCGCGCCAGAGCGGCGCCGATGACGCCCGCGTGAGACTGCCAACAATGCGGACAGCGGCCCCGATCATCGGGTCGGGTGCTGTCCACAACCCGTAATAAAGGGGAATTCATCATGGAACGACTCAAGTATCTGCGCCTCTGCGCGGCCGCCGGCCCGCTTTTCCTAATCGTGTTCATCGTGTTCTGGGGCGTGATGGGCAACAACATTCCGCCGCTGCCGGCCGATTCGCCGGCCAGCGTGATCGGCGATCACTATCGTGACAACGCCAATATGGTGCGCATGGGCATGACCATGGCCATGAGCTTTGTCGTGCTCTATATGATCTGGGGCCTGGCGATCGCCAAAGTCATCGAATACGGGGTCGAGCGCGGTAACAACGTGTTGTCCACCCTCGCCCTGTGGGGCGCCGGACTGACCGTGGTGCCGATCATGGTGTCGTGTTCGTTCTGGCTGGCCGGCTCGTACCGCCCCGAAGCACTCGACGATTCGATCCTGCAGTTGCTCTACGACCTGCCGTGGTTGCTGATCGATCTTGGTTACATGGTCACCACGGTGCAGATGTTCGCCCTCGGCGCGGCCTTCCTCACCGACAAGCGCGCGGTGCCGCTGGTACCGAAATGGCTGGCCTGGTACGGGATCTGGGTCGGTTTCAGTTTCATCGCCGAAGTGTTGATGCCGTTTTTTATGGATGGCCTGTTTGCCCGCCACGGCGTGCTGAACTTCTGGATCGAGTTTTTCCTGTGGTTCTTCTGGATCGTCGGCCTGTCGTTCTACATTTTTGTGGCGATCGGCCGGCTCGAGGCCGAGGCCCGAGGCCACACCGCCGAGGCGCGCGAACCGGCACTGGCGGGCGGTCGATCCGCGGCCGGGGTTTCGGCCTGAAGCGATGGCGCAGGCGCGCCTCGATGATGCGCTGACCGACGCCCGCGACGCTCGACCCGAGGCGGTCGGCGACGCGGGCGTGTGGTTTTTTATCGCCGCGGACATCATGCTGTTCGCGGTATTTTTTGCCGCCTTCATGGTCTATCGCCATGCCGATCCGCAGCTGTTCGAGCGCTCGCGTCAACTGCTGGACCCGGGTATTGGCACCCTCAACACGATCATTCTGCTGAGCAGTTCGTGGCTGGTCGCGCTGGCCGTGCACGCCGCCCGCGCTGCCGACCGCGCCGCGGTATCGCGGTACCTGGCGGCCGGGATGCTGGTCGGTTCAGGATTCGCGGTGACCAAGGTTTTCGAGTACAGCACCAAGATCCAGTCCGGGTTGACCATGCTGACCGACGACTTCTTCATGTTTTATTACGCGCTGACCGGTCTGCATTTCATCCATTTCCTGATCGGCATGGGGGTACTCGCGGTGTGCTGGTTCAAATGCCGCAACGAGCCGCTCGACGATAATTACCGAGTCTGGATCGAATCCAGCGGCTGCTACTGGCACATGGTCGACCTGCTGTGGATCATCCTGTTCCCGATGATCTACCTGTTGCGCGTCGTATGAACGCGCTAATGCGACATCCGATGACGGTGGTGTGGGCAGTGTTGGTCAGCGCCACGCTGGTGCTCTACGCACTGGCCGAACAAAATGTCTCATCGCGCGCATCGATCGCCGTCGTGATCCTGATCGCGGCGTTCAAGGTGCGCCTGGTATTCCTGCATTTCATGGAACTCAAATCCGGCGCCATGCCGTGGCGACTGGTCGCCGAACTGTGGGTTGCCGGGGTTGCGGCGTTACTGCTCGGCGCCTACCTGCTGACCCCGGCGCTGCCTATCTAATCTGGTCCGAAGTTCCCCGCGGATTGGGACGCGCTGGTAATGCGAAATACGTCGCGCCCGATGCGGGTCACGCGGACGTTTTCAAAGCGCTCGAGCAACGCGCAAAAACGCTGGATACGACGTTCGAGTTCGGCGGCCGACAGCGCCGGGAAACGGTGGGTATAGTGACGCCAGCTATTGCGATGGCCGGGTCGCATCAGATTAATGAGCTTTAGCACGGTACGCAGGTTGCAGCGCAGCCAGGTCGCCGCATAACCCAGCCAGCCGGCGCGTTCGGCCTGGTGGTTGCGAAAATCCGGCGCCGATAACACGTCCATGACGCGGTCGACGGCGAGTCTGCCGTTGACCGCGGTGACATGCCGGTCGAACAGGCGCTGGCGCTCGGCTTCGTCGATGAGGGCCAGTTCACCGGCGAGGATACGACTGATCGTATCCCGCACCGCCTCCGGCGTTGCCGCGCGATGACTGAGCGCATTCGGCAGGTGGTAATCGTGGCGTGCCGCGGTCACCGGCTGGTAGGCAACCGTCGGGCGGCCGAGCACTGCCGCTTCGACGGCGGTGGTACAGCCGTTGTGCAGCAGTACGCTCGAAGCCATCAACCACGGGATCGCGCTGCCTTCGTGCAGCACGCGGACGTTGTCGTGGGCGCGTTCGAACTCGCGCCAGACCTCGTGATTTTCGGAAGGATGCGGGCGGATCACGATGGTGCGCTCCGGGAACCACGCGCTCAAATGCGGCACCAGTGCGCGGAACGCCGCGTAGATGGCCTGCGCATGCGCGGCCTGACCACGTGCGAAATCGACGCTCATGCCGCGCCCGGTGCGCGCGATCCCGTCACCGTTTTCGCCCCGCCCCTCGCCCTGCCAGAGGTTCAGTTCGGGTACAAAATTGTTGACGAACGCGAAGTTGGTATTGATCAGGATGAACTCGCCGTGCTGGCGGTTGAGGGTATCGGCTTGTTCACGGTAGTACTCGCGCAGTTCCTCGCGCAGCACGTCGACGCGTGGGTTACCGGTGACATGGATGGGCGCGCCGTTGTAACCCTCATAAGCGGCGAACAACTCGGCGTCGTCCTGGCCCCAGGCAAAAATATGGTTCAGCACCGCAAAGCCAGCGGGTGAGAAGCGCCACTCGGGGTAATCCTCGGCGTCGTAGCGGACCAGGGTTTCTTCGTCCCAGGCGACCACGTCGTGACCGAGGTCGTGGATCAGACGCAGCATCTTGTGCCCGACCGGGGTCATGCTTTTGGCGAGGAAAATCCCGCGCGGCAGGAACGGCATCCAGAAATCGATGAAGCGCCGCGAGCCGATCACCACGCGAAAGCCACGCTCGGCCGCGGCACAGGCCAGCAGCAGCTTGGCATCGAGTTCGCGGACCTGGTTTTCGACCGGGATAACGAGTAGCGAGGGTATGCGGCGCGGGTAATTAACGACAGGACGCGCACTCTACGCGTTCTCACCCGCCCACGCCACCGCCACCGTTCGCCCTGGCGCGAGGTCCGGCTTCCTATG
>CALOBG010000131.1:0-77060 GCA_942490995.1 uncultured Gammaproteobacteria bacterium | reverse complement strand
CAAAACCGACCGCCACGGGCCGGCGCCGGCGCGCCGCGCCCGAGCCGTACCCGGCATCACTCAGTCGACGCTTTTGTCGAACAATTCCGGCGCCTGGCGCGCGACCTTGGCGTCCTTGGTCCAGTAACGCCTGGCCCAGATCCCCTGGTAGGGCTCGTCGCCGACCGGCATGCGCCACGACCGCACCTGCGCGCCATCGAGTTGGATCGAACACAAGGCGCGCGGCTGATCGTCGGTACCGTCAACATAAGCGGTGGCGTCATCGGGCGGGATGTAGCGCGCGGCAATTCGCCGGTAGCGGTCGCGCCAGGCATCGTCGTTACCGACTTCGTAATCGATCTGCGCCGAGCCGCGCACAACCACCTTGCGATAAGGGATCGCGGTTTCGTCGATGCTCAGGGCAATGCGCGGGTCGTTGCGAATATGCCGCAGCCATTCCGAATGCTGACGCGGCGTGAACCAGATCCGCCCCTGTTCGTGGATGAACCAGATCGGCGTGACCAGCGGCGCACCGCTCTCATCGACCGTGGCAATGTTCATGATCACGCCCGGCTCGGCCAGAAAGGCGTCGCGCTCGGCGTCATTCAGTTTCGGCATGTGTCGGCTCCCCGCATGGACGCGCCGGCCTGCGGCCGGCAGAGATCACAGGATGGCTATTATGGACGCCCCTTCGGCCGGCATCCAGACGCGCTCGGTTCACGGACTGCGTTCAGCCGGTCCCCACTCCTGCTTGAACATGATCTGGCCCATGTCTTTGCCGGGCTCGAGCTGGCCCTGGTAAATCAGGTAGCGCCCGCCCGGTTCGTCGTTGACCGCCGGGCTCTCGACCCAGATCCACAAATGTCCGGCGACGGTGTCGACCAGCAGCGCTTTTTCAGCCCCATAGTCCAGTCCCGCGTCTATGGGGATGCCCTGGTAACGGCCTTCCGGGCCCGCTGACGCCGCCGTTCCCAGCGCCATCAGAGCCATCGCAATTATCACTCTCGCCATCGCTGTCCTATTCCTGTTCGGGTTCGTTGTCCGGCCGACCGGCCGTATAAACCAGGCGCGGCGGCGGTTTCAGGGTGTGTTCGCGCGCCGTTCCGCCAACCCGCGCACGCATCCAGGGTACGAGCTCGACCACCATCTGTGGATAGCGGCCGAGCAGCGGCGTGTCTGCAAAAACCACCGTGCCGTCCCCCGCCACCACCAGTTCGCGACCGCGTCGACGCCACTTCGGCTGCATCAGCATGCCCCATTCCAGCGGCTGGCCGCTGAGCGCGTGCAGGTGCAGCGCTTTGACCAGGACGCGGACCTCGGCCAGCAGGCGCGCGCAGGCAGTTTCGCGCAGGCGGCTGTGCACGCCGTCGGCAACGCAGCGCAGCCCGTCATTGCCGCCGGGATCGTCGACCAGGCGGGCGCCCCCCGCGTTACTTGGCACGCCCGTCCCCGGTGGCGGTACCGCGACGGCGAGCAAGGCATGCTCGACCGGGCTGCAGTCCATGCTGCGGCACAGGTGTGCAGCGATTTCCGCTTCGAGCGCGGCGCGCTGCGCCGGTTTCGGCGGCATGAGGGCGAACTGTGAGGCCGGCGCCCCGGCTACCACCACCCGCAGGGAACCGTCGTGTTCTTCCAGTATGCTGACCGCTCCGCCGGCCCGCACCGCGTCGACCGCGCGCCACAAATCGGCCACATAAGCGCGCGTATTACGTGCCCAGCCGGCATCATCGGCACTCTCGCTGGCAGCGGCAAGAAACCGGTCTGCCAGGACCGCGACCGCGATTTCGACAAAAATCCGCCGTTCACGCGCCGACGAGCGCCTGAGTTCCGGCAAAACCTGGCGCAGCGTCATGACCGGCAGCCCATCGTCCGCAACCGTCGCCGCACCGACCGGCGCCAGGGCCAGCGCCAGGGTCAGGACTGCGGCGGCGCCACACCGGGTACCTGGATGCTTGATTAAGGCGATGCGCATAGCCTGGCAGCTTTGCCGGTCGGTCAATCGTAGCCGAGCATGCACTGCAGGATCGCGTAATGATCTTCGAACAGCGCCTGCGCTTCGACCGCATCGGGCTCAAACCAGCGCGCCTGCGCTGCATCGTCACCGCCGCGCACGCGCGGCCGTGGTGCATCGCCATCCAGTTCGAAGTGAAATGCGTGGGTGATAGTCCGGCCGCGCAGCGAACGCCGCGGCGCATCGAAAACCCGCACCGCGCGGCAAACGGCGGCGTCAAGCGCAAGCCCGGTTTCTTCCGCGACTTCGCGCCGCACACACTCGGCAAGCGTTTCATCGGCATCGATAAAACCACCAGGCAGGGCCCACAGGCCTTTACCCGGCCGCTGTCAGCGACGCACCAGCAGCAAGCGCTCGCGCCAGCACACCACCGCGTCGGTCGTGACGAACACCGGTGGATACGGCGCCGCACCCCAGGTCGCTCGGTAATCGAGCACATAACGGGCTTCCGCACGCAGTTCGTCACATTCGGGTCGCGCAACGAATGCAGCCACGGCGCCGTGCTGGTCGGCGGTGAACGCGTCCCCCAGGGCGCCCGGCGACAGCGCATCCGGCCACAGCAGGCGTCGCGCAAGTTCGTCTTCGCGGGCGGCGAGAGGAACGTCCGGCGCGAGGCGCTGCCATGCCGACGGCAGCACCTCGTCCACGTCGGCATCGCTGATCACGGCGATCCTGGCCTGCCTGCCACAGTGGGCGGCGACAACGCTCGCGACGCGCTCCCGCCAGCGTGCCGGTACGTAGCTCACGTCGCGCAGCGGCACGACGGTAACGGCCGCATCGTCGGCGCCGAGCGCGCTCAGCCCGGCGACACGTTCGGCACTGGTCCAGGGCGCCTGCAGCGAACGCGCGCGATCCGCGCCCAGACACAACAGCACAACCTGCGGGGCCAGCGCCTGCGCCTGGCGCAGCACCTGGGCATGGCCGGCGTGCAGCGGCTGAAAGTATTGCGCGACGACAACCGCATCGTAGCGTGCCATGTTCACACCGCCGCCGGCCGCAGCACCTCGAGCGCGGCCTCCAGCAGCGCCGGGCTGGCCGCCGCCAGTGCCTGACCGCCGGCCCGCAGCGGTCGGCCCTGCCAGTCGCTGACGGAGCCGCCGGCAGCTTCGACGATCGGCATGACCGGCGCAATGTCGTAGTAGCCGAGGTTGGCTTCGACAACGAGATCGACGTAGCCGGCGGCAAGCAGGACATAGCCGTAACAGTCAGCACCAAAGCGGGTCAATCGCACCCGCGCCGACAGGGCGTCGAAAGCGGTGCGTTCCGCACCAGCGGCAAACATCTCCGGCGTGGTCGCAAACAGGGTCGCTTCGGCAAGCGAGCGATCGGTCCGCGTGCGGATCGCGACCGTCGCATCGCCGCGGATCAATTCCGCGCGGCCGCCGCCACCGATAAAAATGTCGCCGACAAACGGCTGGCTCATCATGCCGTAGCGCGGCACGCCTTCGTGCAGCAGGCCGACCAGCGTGCCCCAGGTCGGCATGCCACAAACGAACGACCGGGTGCCATCGATGGGATCGATAATCCACGACCACGCGCTCGACCCGTCGCTGTCCTGGCCTTCTTCACCGCGGATCCCATGGTCGGGATAGCGTGCCGCAATGGCCGCGCGCAGCGCGCGCTCACAGGCCCGATCCGCCTCGGTAACCGGGTCATAGGCGTGCGGCCCGGCCTTGTTGTCCACCACCTGCGGGCGGCGGAAGCGGGGCAAGGTCTGCCCCGCGGCGCACGCGGCAAGCTCATTGAAAAACGGCCACAGGGTAGCCGCGTCGGGGTCATCGCTGGGCATGGTGTCGTAGCCTGCTGGGGGCGTCCGGGCGCATCATGGCATTCGCTCCGGCAATTTCCAACGCTGCCCGCTGGCGTTGTGACGCAATAGTTGCCACGCTCCGTTCGGGGTATGATGCGCGCCTCGAGGAAGTAACCCGACTCCCCACCAGCGAAGCCGCCCGCGCGCCGCGCGGCAATCGACCGGTATCAATGAAGACCAGGAGTAATTGAGCGTTTGCGCGATCACCGCCCCTGAGCCGCGCTGAGCGATATAACGACCGTGGCTGCTCTGCGCACTTCAATTTGGACATCATGAACAATTTAATCGCTTCGCTTTACGAGCGCGCGGTGCTGCGCCGCCCGCTGCTGACCCTGCTGGTACTGGCCGTGATCCTCGCGGGCTTCGCCAGCGGCGTGCCGAACTTCAGGCTCGATGCCACGGCCGACGCCCTGCTGCTCGAAAACGACAAGGACCTGCGCGCCTTCCGCCAGATGAGCATGCGCTACGGCACACAGGAATTTCTGTTTATCGCGGTGGTGCCGGAAAACGATATCCTGGCGCCGGAAAACCTCGAACTGATCGGCAAGCTGCGCGACGAAATCGCCGCCGTACCGCAGGTCCACGATGTCACTTCCATGCTCGACGTGCCGCTGGTGATGAACATCCGCGGCTCGCTGGCCGACGTCGCCAGCAATTTCCGCACCCTGCGCATGGCGGACGTCAATCCCTCCGCGGCCCGCGAGGAACTGACCAGCAGCCCGATTTACCGCGACCTGGTTGCCAGCGCCGACGGCAAGGTCACCGCCATCCAGGTTTTTCTCAAGCCGCACGCGGAATTTGAGCGCCTGCGCCTGCTGCGCGATCAACTGCTCTACCAGCGCGTCTCGGAAGGCCTCACGCCACCGCAGGAAATCGAGCTCGAGCGGCTGCGGGGCGATTACACCCTGGTCAAAAACGAAGCCGAAGCCGCGGCCCACGAAGCGATTACCAATATTCGCGCGATCATGGACAAGTACCAGGGTGCGACCCGTCTCTACCTCGGCGGCCTGCCCATGATCGCCGATGACATGGTGACCTATATCGGCAATGACCTGGTCACTTTCGGTACTGGCGTGTTCGTGTTTCTGGTCATTATGCTGACGGTCATTTTCCGTGAAATACGCTGGGTACTGCTGCCTTTCGCCAGCTGTATCTATGCCGGCACCGTCATGATCGGACTGCTGGGCTTACTCGGCTGGAACGTGACCATCATTTCCTCGAACTTCATCGCCATGATGCTGATCATCACAATGTCGATGAACATCCACCTGGTGGTGCGCTACCGCGAGCTGTTTCGCGATAAGCCGAACGCCAGCCAGGACGAGCTGGTTCACGAAACCATCGCACACATGGTCCGGCCGTGCCTGTACACGGCGCTGACCACGATCATTGCCTTCGCCTCGCTGGTGGTCAGCGACATCAAGCCGGTTATCGATTTCGGCTGGATGATGACCCTCGGTCTGGCAACGATTTTCCTGACCTCGTTTACCTTGTTTCCGGCGCTGCTGCTGCTGACGAAGAAGGTGAATTTGAAGCGTCCCGAAGGCGACAGCTACCCGTTCACCGCGTTTCTGGGACGGTTCACCGAGCGCCACGGCGCGCTGGTCCTGTTCGTGTCCCTGGCCTGCGCCATCGGCGGGGTAACCGGCATGCAGCGGCTGGAGGTCGAAAACAGCTTCGTCTCCTACTTTCACAAAGACACCGAAATCTACCAGGGCCTGAAGCTCATCGATGAAAAACTCGGCGGCACGACGCCGCTCGATATCATCCTGAAATTCCCCCAGAGCGCCGCCGACCAGGACCTGGGCTCAATGGATGACGACCTCGCGGCGATGTTTGGTGAGGTCGAGGACGAATCGGCAAAAGCGGATTCGTGGTTCACTCCGGACAAGATCGATCGCATCAAGGCCATCCACGACTACCTCGACGAACTGCCCGAAGTCGGCAAAGTGTTGTCGCTGGCATCCGGGCTGCGCGTCGCTGAACGCATCAACGGCGGTATCGAATTCACCGCCTTCGAATTGAATGTCCTGTACAAGCGTATCCCCGCGCCGGTGCGTGCGGCCATGATCGATCCCTATATATCGATCGACCATGACGAAGCGCGTATCACCATGCGCATCATCGATTCGATGCCCGATCTGAGGCGCAAGGAACTGCTGCAGAAAATCGATGCCGATCTGCGCGAAAAATTCGGGCTCAGCACCGACGAATACGAAATCACCGGCCTGCTGGTCCTGTACAACAACGTGCTGCAGAGCCTGTTCCGCTCGCAGATCATGACCCTTGGCGCGGTCATGGTCGGGATCCTGCTGATGCTGACCCTGCTGTTCCGTTCATTGAAAGTGGCGCTGGTCGGCATCCTGCCGAACATCCTCGCCGCGACCAGCATCCTCGGGTTCATGGGCTGGATGAACATCCCGCTCGATATCATGACCATTACGATTGCCGCGATAACCATCGGTATCGCGGTCGATGACTGCATCCATTACCTGTACCGCTACAAGGCCGAACTGCCGCGCCTCGACGATCCGATCGAGACCATGCATTACTGCCACGACAACATCGCCAAGGCGGCGTTCTATACCACGCTGACGATAACGGTCGGCTTCTCGATCCTGATCATGTCGAACTTCATTCCGACCATTTTGTTCGGGGTCCTCACCGCGGTTGCCATGATCGTGGCGCTGCTGGCCGCCTTGACCCTGATGCCGAAACTGATCCTGAGTACGCGCGCGTTTGCCGAGCCGGCCGAAGAGGATTACTGAAGCGGACTTGCTACACTCAGGCGGTGGCATCTAGCCTTGAGGCCTTTATGCACTTTGGTTATTTGCTTATAAGAATTTTGCATAATATGGTGTAGCGTACCGAGCTACCCGTTCCGGATCACCTGAGGAGGCGTCCCATGAAATCCACGCTCAGCACCCTACCTGCTCTCGCCCTCGTTCTGCTGCTCGCTGGCGGCAGCGCGCCGCTGGTCGCCGACGAAACCTGCATGTCACCGTACATGGCCAAAATTGTCGGCCAGGAAGATTACGTTTACGTTTGGACGCTCGGTGTTCCCGGTCTCGGTGACGAACAGGACAAGCTGGTGACCATCGACGTCAATCCGAAATCGTCGAGATACGGCCAGATCATCCACAGCCTGTCGGTCGGCGGGCGCAACGAAGCTCACCATTCGGGTCTGACCGACGACCGCCGCTACCTGTGGGCCGGCGGCCTGGACACCAATAAGATCTTCATCTTTGACGTCGCCACCAACCCCGCGCAACCGACGCTACACAAGACCATCACCGACTTCGTCGACAAGAGCCGGCGGCGTCGTCGGGCCGCACACCACCTACGCCCTGCCCGGGCGCATGCTCGTCACCGGCCTGTCCAACCACAACGACCACGGCGGCGTGACCGGCATGGTCGAATACACCAATGACGGCGACTACGTCGCCACCTACTGGATGCCCAAGGACGGCGCGCTGAATGGCGCGGTCAAGAGTGGCAAGTTCGCCGACGGTTTCGGCTACGACGTGCGCGCGCTGCCGCGACGCAACGTACTGGTGACGTCCTCGTTCACCGGCTGGAACAACTACATGATGGATCTCGGCAAGATGATGGCCGACAGCGAAGCGATGAAAAACTTCGGCAACACCGCGGTGATCTGGGATCTGCACACCCGCAAACCGAAGAAGGTCCTCGACGTGCCCGGCGCGCCGCTGGAGATCCGCTGCGCCTGGGGTGCCGACCAACGACTACTGCTTCACGACCACCGCCCTGACCTCAAAGATCTGGCTGATCTACGAAAAGGACGGCGAATGGCATTCGAAGGCCGTTGCCGATATCGGCGACGCCAGCAAGATCCCGCTGCCGGTGGACATCTCGATCTCGGCCGACGACCAGCAGCTGTGGGTCAACACCTGGAAGGACGGCATGACCCGCCTGTTCGACATCTCCGATCCGCACGCCCCGAAGGAGGTCTTCCGGAAAAAGATCGGCGACCAGGTCAACATGGTGTCGCAGAGCTGGGACGGAAACGCGTGTACTTCACCTCGTCCCTGCTCGGCGAACTGGGACAAGAAGGAGGCAAAGACGGCGACGTACAGTACTTCAAGGCCTACACCTGGGAAGGCGAGCAGCTGACCCAGAAATTCGCCATTGATTTCATCGCCAAAAAACTCGGACGTCCGCACCAGATGCGCTTCGGCGCTCACGCGCTGTACGCCGACGCGGCGCACCCGCCGCCGCCGAGGGTCCGACGATCCACGCGCGCACCGAGTAAGCTTCGCGTCGACCTATATGCCGGACTCGCCCCGGGCACGCCTTCCGCCCTGCCCGGCGCTGCTCATGCTCGGTATGCTCGGCGTTTCGGCGGGCGCCTCTGCCGCCCACCAGCACGCGGGCGCCCGCAGGAGAACGCGCCGGTGGTGCTCGCGCCGGGCTACGGCGCCTCGACTACACCGCCCCCGAGCCCGGCAGCTACGCGCTGCCGCCGCTCGGCGCCGCGGCGGACGGCCCGGTGCTCGATTCGGACGGACGCGCGACCACGCTCCACGAGGTCTTCGGCGATCGCGTCGTGTTGCTGTCGTTCGTCTACGCGAGTTGCAGCGACGTGAACGGCTGCCCGCTCGCGACCTCGGTGATGGACCGGGTCCAGAGCCGCCTCGCCGCGGACCCGGATCTCGCCACGAGCGTGCGCCTGGTCAGCTTCAGCTTCGATCTCGAACACGACACCCCCGCGGTGCTGGAGAAGTACGCCGCAGTTCGTTCCGCCGACCGGGCGTGGACTGGCGCTTCCTCACGCGCCGGACCGAAGCCGACTCGGCCGATCCTCGACGCCTACGGTCAATCCTCACCGAGCAGTCGTTCGATGGAGAAGCCGGCGGGCACGCATCGCGCACATCCTGCGCGTGTTCCTGATCGATCGCGAGCAGCGCATCCGCAACGTCTACAGCACCTCGTTCCTGCACCCGACACCCTCGCCAACGACCTCGCGACCGTGCTGCTCGAACAGGGCGCCCGCTCGACGCCGCGACCGCCGAGCCTGCGCTGCGGTCGGGCGACGACGCGCGCGGCTACGACCGACGAGATTACCGCTCGAACTCGACCTCGCTGGCGGCGCGGCACGGCGCGCGCCGCCGACCTGATCGCGCGCGCAGCCTGCCGCGCTCGGACTGCCGCCGCTGAATCCCCCCCGACGATGCCGCTCACCGCGCCGCGGTCGAGCTGGGCGCGAACGGCTCTTCTTCGACCGCCGCCTGTCGCACAACGGCACGATCTCCTGTGCGATGTGCCACGTCCCCGAGCAGGGCTTCGCCAACAACGAGATGGCGACGGCCGTCGGGATCGAGGGGCGCAGCGTCCGCCGCAACGCGCCGACCCTGCTCAACGTCGCCTACCTCGACACAGCTCTTCCACGATGCCCGCGAGAAGCCGCCTCGAGCACCAGGTCTGGGGCCGCTGCTCGCGCGCAACGAAATGGGCAACCCGTCGGTCGGCTACGTGATCGACAACCTCGCGACGCTGGCCGGACTACGCGCGCGGCTTCGACGCCGCGTTCGGGCAGCGACATCAACATGGAAAGCGTCGGCGCGCGCGCTCGCCGCCTACCAGCGCACCCTGATCGCCGGCGGCTCCGCGTTCGATCGCTGGTATTTACGGCGGCGAGCGAGACGCACGCGCTGAGAAGCGCGCAAACGCGGCTTCGAGCTGTTTCGCGGCAAGGCCGGCTGCGTCGCCTGCCACGCCATCGGTCGCTGAGCACGCGATGTTTACCGACGAAGCGCTGCACAACACCGGTCTCGGCTTCAGCGCCTCGATGGCGCCGGCCGGCGGCATGCGCAAGTCACAACTCGCACCGGGCACCGAAATCGAGTACGACCTCGCTTACGTTGCGCCATCGGCGGAGGTCAGGCCGAACGACCTCGGCCGCTATGAAGTCACCCAGGATCCCGATGATCGCTGGAAGTACCGAACCCCGACATTACGCAACGTCGCCCTGACCCGGCCCTACATGCACGACGGATCGCTGTCGACCCTGGAAGACGTGATCACGTTCTACAACCGTGGCGGCATCGCCAACGAACTGCTCGACCCGCTGATCCGCCCGCTTGCATTGAGCGCCGCCGAACAGGCGCAACTGGCGGCTTTTCTGCGCAGCCTGACCAGCCCGGCGGTGGGCGCGTTGGTGAAGCGCGCCGCGGCGGTGGAGATCAGTAATCCGCGGCAGGCAGCGCCGCAGTGAACACCTGCGCGGCGCTCAGGCCGCCCGCGGACCCGGCGCCCGGCGACTCGCGCAGCTGACCGCCGGGTGGTAACCGTGACCGGCGCAGAGCGCCGTGATCGCGGCTTCGTAGTCCGCACGCGTCGAAGCCGCGGGGTCAAGCTCTGGCGCCACGCATAATCCCGCCTGCGCACCACCGTGCGCCACCAGCGCTTCGCCGCGGGCCGGCGAGACGATAATTTTCGCCACCGCGGCGAGCGGCAGGGGCGGTACAAAAAACGGGTATTTGAACACCACCCCGGGGTCGGCAAAGGCGAGCATTGCCGCGGTTCCCACGGCCAGGGCAGCGGTGAAGGCCGCGGCCGGAATAACGAGTACGGCAGCGTCGTGGGTGGTTTCCCACAGCCGCGCCACGGCCAGCGCGTCGGACAAATCCTGCGACACAAACATCACCCCGGTTTCGCGCTCCAGCGCGGCCAGCGGATGGTCACCACCGTTCCTGTGCCAGTACCCCGCGGCGAGCGCCGCCTCCAGTCCGGCGTCGACGCCGCGAAACAGGAAGCCATCGTCGCCATAGGTCGCGGCATGGAAAGCATAGTCACGCTGCACCAGCGCATCGATCAGCGGGTGCCAGTCGCCCGGCGCGGCCACGGCGGCAGCGGCGCCCGCGCGGTTGTTGTGCGGATAAACGGTGGTCTGAGCGCGCGTGTCGCGGGCGGATGTCATAACTGGTAATGCAGCTTGTCGTGTGGTGCTGCAAATCGAGCGTGCGGAAACGTCTTGCGCGATTCGTGCGCCGCCGGCGACTGCCGCTGCCGCACCATTACGTGCACTTAGTCACAAGTTCCTCAGCCGCCCTTCAGCACCGCGATCAGGCTGACCGCGTCGCCGTCCGCGAGGACACGCGAGTCGGCCGCGCCAAGTTCGACGCGTTCGCCAGCGAGCATGATGAAATATTCATCCTCGCGCGGCACCCCGAAGTGATCGAGCAGGTCCCGGACGCTGGTACCAGCGGCACACTCCAGCGCCACCGGACCGTTGGAAAAATCCGCTTTCAGCGGGTAGTACTCGCTGACGACCCCGACCAGATCAAGCGTAACCTGCACCCTTGTTCACAGCCCGAGCCGTGCGAGGGTTTCGCCGGTCGGCTGTCCATCGGCGTTCCAGCCGCGCAGCTCGTAGTACTTCGGCAGCATTTCGTCGAGCTTGCACACCAGGCCCTTGGCCGCGCCACTCGGCGCCGGCTCCTCGAGGATGCGCTTCGGCAGGGTATCGTCGGCGCCGCTGAGTCCGGCGGCGAGGTTGAACTGGCGTTCCATGTTCCAGATCCGCTCGCCCATCTCGGTCATGCGCTCGGCGGTCCATTCACCCTCGCAGGCCGCATCGACCATCGCCGCGTAATGTCCGATCTGTCCGCCGACGTTGGCGGTAAACAGGCACAGACCGCTGGAATCGACGGCGGCAATGAAATCCTGAGAGGTTTTCACCACGGTCGGTTTTTCTTCCGTTTCCAGGGTCTGGAAATCGGATGCATACGGGCTCGCGCGCAGGTGGCAGGCGCCGCGGTTCGAGGTTGCATAGGCGAGGCCCATGCCCTGCATGCCGCGGCCGTCGTAGGCCGCAAACTCCTGGCCCTTGACCGCCATCGACAGTTCCGGCCGGCCGTATTTTTCGCACAGCAGTTTTGAACCCAGGGCAATGTCCTTGCCGATCCCCTCGCCCTTGCCGACCAGTTCGGTGACCTTGCACAGCGCTTCGGCCGAACCGAATTCGAGCTTGATGCCGCCGGTATCCTTATCGGTCAGGGCGCCGACATCGTAGAGTTCCATGGCCGCGGCAATCGAGCCACCGAGCGAGATCGGATCCATGCCGTAGTCGTTGCACAGAAAGCCGGCGTAGGTTGCCGCGTCGAGGTCATCGACACCGACCGCCGAACCCAGCGCATAGGCGGTTTCGTATTCCAGCCCACCGGACGCGTGCTGGTAACGCGGCTGGTCCTTGACCGAAAAATGTTGCGGATCGATATGGCTCATGCGCCCGCAGCCGATGGTGCAGGAAAAGCACGCGCTGTTCTGGATCAGGTTGGTATGACCGTGCTCGTTAGGGGTTACCAGTGCCTTGGCGTTGAGCTTTTCATGGCCTTCAAACTGCACTTCGCGATTGTTCCGCGTCGGCAGCGCGCCGTAACCACCGGTAATGTCCATCATGGCGATCGTGCCGTGGCGCGACAGGCCCTGGCGCGGCTTTGATTCTGCCAGGGTCTTGTTGAACTCCGCGACCGCTGCCATGAACGCCTTGCCGTCGATCAACGGCACGCCGGCGGTACCGCGCACCGCGATCGCCTTGAGCTGTTTTGAACCCATCACCGCGCCGACTCCGGAGCGGCCGGCGGCACGATGCAGGTCGTTGACGATACAGGCATAACGGCATCCGGTTTCGCCCGCCGGTCCGATCGAGGCAACCTTGATCAGCGGATCGCCGTGACGCTCCTTGATGGCCGGCTCTGAATCCCAGATCGCTTGGCCCCACAGATCGCCGGCCGGGATCAGTTGGGCCTTGTCGTTTTCGATATACAGGTAAACCGGCTCCGGCGCCCGCCCTTCCAGGATCAGCATGTCCCAGCCGGCCATCTTGAATTCGCCGCCGAACTGGCCGCCGGAGTTGGAGCAGGCGATAGCGCCGGTCAGGGCGCCTTTGGTGATCGCCGACCAGCGGCCGCCGGTCGCCGCCGAGGTGCCGGTCAGGGGCCCGGTCGCGATGATGAGCTTGTTGTCCGGCGACATGGGATCGACCTTGGGATCGACTTCGGTGGTCAGATATTTGGTGCCCAGGCCGCGCTGGCCCAGGTATTGCTGCGCCCATTCCATGTTCAGCGGTTCCGGGGTGCAGGTCCCCGCACTCAGGTTTACGCGCAAAATTTTTCCGTGCCAGCCCATCGCATTGACTCCTGTTAGCATCTGCTAGGTGATCATTGACACTATTCTACCCGCTCCGCGCCCGCCCGGCAGCCGTTGTCGAACACAGCCGGCGCGGGTCCGCTCCGGCGCCAACGGCAAATGACCGTCCGGGCCCGATTTCGCCACTGCCCAGAGTGCGGCGAGCAGCGCGCGATCAGCGACGATACGCGTGAATTCCACTGCCAGCGCTGCACTTACCGCTATTTTCACAACGTCGCGGCCGCGGTCGCGGCGTTTGTTGTCCACGACGGTGCGCTGCTAGCAACGCGTCGCGCCGCCAGCCCCGCCCGCGACACTCTTGACCTGCCGGGCGGCTTCGTCGAGCCGGGCGAATCGGCCGAACAGGCACTGACCCGGGAACTCGGCGAAGAACTCGGCCTGGACACACTGCCGGCCCCGCCGCGTTACCTGTTTTCGCTGCCCAACGATTACCCCTACGACGCGGTCACTTATGCCACCTGCGATCTTTTTTATGCGCTCGACTGTATGGCCCGGCCGCTGGTGTGTCCGGGTGCGGAGATCGCTGCCATTGAGTGGCTCGATCTCGCCGCGCTCGACCCGACGCAGTTCGGACTGGCTTCGATCAGGCTCGCCGTGCAGCACTACCGGTTGCAGGAACGGGTAAAGGACGCCGCCGGCGCCAGCGAGACTCTATACTGAAATCAATTCTTGAGAGGTGCGAGGCCGCGCCGGGAGTATTCACCATGCGCTCACCATCCTGTCCGTCCCTGCTCATCGGCGCCCTGCTCATCGCCGGCTGCCTGGCCGACGCCGCCGCCGAACCCGCCGGCGATGGCGCCCATCTCGCCACCGCCGCAACCGTGACCATCCTGTCGTCGAATCTGGCCAACGGGGCGACCGTTGGCGAGTGGGGTTTATCGGCCCTCGTCAAGGTCGACGGCCACTGTGTGCTATTCGACGTCGGGCGTTACCCGGACACCGTGATCCGCAATGCAACCGCGCTCGACATTGATCTGAGCTGCGTGACCGATGTGGTGCTCAGTCATTTTCATTTCGATCACACCACCGGACTGCTGCCGCTGGTGCGCGCTCTGCGCGAGCACAATGCCGACGCCATCCGCCGTGTGCATGTCGCGAGTGGCTTTTTTCTGCCGCGGCGCCGGCCGACAGTTGACGGTGCTGCCGAGGTCAACCAAATGATTGCGCTCAGGGCCACCCTCGAGGCAGCCGGGGTCGAGTTCATCGAGTACAGCAAGGCCACCGAGATCCTGCCCGGGATCTGGGTCAGCGGTCCGGTCGAGCGTCGCCATCCGGAAAAAAACTACGACCGCAGTATTCAGGTCTCGATGAATAACGCCTGGATCGAGGATTACGTGCCGGAAAGCCAGGCGCTGGTTGTGCGCACCGCGCAAGGCCACATCGTCTTGCTCGGCTGCGGTCACTCCGGAGTGGTTAATGCGCTCGACCATATCCGCACGCACATAGCCGACGATCCCATTCACGCCGTCATGGGCGGCCTGCACCTGTTTGCCGCCGACGACGAAACGCTCGGCTGGACCGCCGACCATTTGCGCAAAATCGGCATACAGCACCTGATGGCCGGCCACTGCACCGGGATCGAGCCGCTGATGCGGCTGCGCGCCGGCTTGAACCTCACACGTCGCACCGCCGTGGTCGGTGCGGTCGGCTCACGTTTCGTTTACGGTAAAGGCATCGAACCGACCGTGATCGCGATGTAAGCTGCGCGCCGGTCTAACCCACTTGCCGCTCCGGTCGCAGTCGAGGACACTGACGGGCAGACGTCACCAAGCATTCGGAGTGAACGCATGAGACTACGCCACTGTATCGTCGCCCTGTTCCTCAGCCTGAGCGCAGCCACCTGTGGCGCGCAGGAAGCGACACCGTCGCCACCCGGCGCCGAAGTCTATTTCATCAGCCCCATGGCCGGCGCGCGCGTCAGCGGTCCGTTTACCGTCCGTTTCGGACTCAAAGGCATGGGTGTCGCGCCAGCCGGCGTGGCGGTCGAGAATACCGGCCATCACCATCTGCTGATCAACACCGAGCTGCCGGCGGATTTAAGTCAGCCGCTGCAGAGCAGCGACGCGGTCCGCCATTTTGGCAAGGGCCAGACCGAGACCGAGCTGGAACTGCCACCCGGCAGCTACGTGCTGCAGCTCGTCCTCGGCAACCACCTGCATATACCCCACCAGCCGCCGGTTTACTCCGGCACAATCAAGATCACAGTCGACAAATAAGCCATCCTGATCAGGCGTCGCGCTCGAGGCTGGCAAGGAATGTTCGCAGGTGGTCGGTCACGACCGCCTCGCTTTCAGCATGCGGTGCGTGGCCGCAGCCTGGCAGGCTGATCGAGGTCACTTCGGCGGTCACGCCGGCGGCAATTTTTTCGACATGTACGCGGGTGTTATAGGGATCCTTGTCACCACGCAGGGTCAGCACCGGGACCCGGATCCCGGCCAGGTATCGTTCGATATTCCAGGCCGCGAACCGCGCGTCGATCCAGGTGTCGCTCCAGCCGCGAAAGGCGCACTCGATATTGTCGCCGTGGTAACGCGCGAGGCGCGCGCGCAGGTCGCCGTGCTCAAACGCGTCGATGGCGTCGCGCACGCTGGCCACGCATTTTTGTTCAGTCAGGACGTGCGGGGCCATGGCGGCCAATCCTACGACCCGCGGATCAGCGCTCGCGCCGGTATAAATCAGCGCGATCGAGGCGCCGTCGCTGTGACCGATAAATACGCACTCGCCAATCCCCGCCGCATCGAGCAAGCGTGGCAGAACGTCGACCGCTTCGCGGGTATGAAAATCGATCGGACGTGGCAGGGTAACCGGCGATGAACCACCGTAGCCGGCGCGCGAATAGCTGAACACCGCCAGGCCGGTGGCGGCCGCGAGCGCGGCGGGGAAACGTTTCCACATCGCCACGCAACCGAGCCCTTCGTGCAGCAGCACCAGGGTCGGCCCGGGCCGCCGCGCGGCAAGCCGCGCGTACTCCAGCCTGTGCCCGGCGACGGCGAGCACTGCCGCCGGCTCCGGCCTCACCGGCACGCGTCGCGGTCAGGCCGCGAGCAGACCTTCGCTGTTGGCCCACTCCAGGCTCGCCGCCATCGCACGATCGAATTTGTCGAACAGTTCGTCGACCTGGGTCGAGGTGATGATCAACGGTGGGCAGAACGCCATGACGTCGCCGATGGCGCGACAGATCAGGCCGTTGGCATGACAATGATTGAGCACCTCGGCGCCGACCTTGCCGGCCGGCTCGAACGCGCGCCCGGTTTTTTTGTCGGCCACCAGTTCGACCGCGCCAATCAATCCGGTGCCACGCACCTCGCCGACCAGCGGATGGTCGCGATAGCGCGACAAACGTTCCTGAAACTGCGGCGCCAGTGCCGCGGCGTGCTCGAACAACTTGTCGCGTTCGTAGATCTCGAGCGTTTTCAGGCCTACCGCGCAGGCCACCGGGTGGCCGCTGTAGGTAAAGCCGTGCCCGAACATGCCCATGTCGTCCGCAGCGTCGACCATGGCCTGGTACATGTCGCCCTTGACCATCACTGCGCTGAGCGGCTGGTATGCCGAAGTCAGGGCCTTGGCCAGGGTCACGGAATCGGGCTTCAGATCATAAGTGTCGATCCCGAACGGCTGACCGGTGCGGCCAAAGCCGCAGATCACTTCGTCGTCGATGAACAGCACGTCGTATTTCTTGAGTACTGCCTGGATTTTTTCGAAGTAGCCCGCTGGCGGCACGATCACGCCACCGGCGCCCATGATCGGTTCGGCGATGAAGGCCGCAACCGTGTCCGGTCCTTCGCTTAAGATCAGCTGCTCGAGATTGGCAGCCAGTCGCGTGGCGTAGTCGCGCTCAGATTCCCCGGCTTCGGCATGGCGCCAGTAATGCGGCTGGTCGGTATGCAGAAAGCGGCCGCCGGCGAGCGGCAGATCGAAACCCTTGTGCGACGGCGCCAGCCCGGTCAGTGATCCGGCCGCGAGCGTAATGCCGTGGTAACCCTTGACCCGGCCGATAATTTTTTTCTTGTGTGGGCGACCGATGACATTGTTGTAGTACCACACCAGCTTGACCTGGGTGTCGTTGGCATCGGAGCCGGAGTTGCCAAAAAATACCCGCGCATTATCGAGCGGCACCAGCTGCTTGAGTTTTTCCGCCATCAGGATGCCGACCTCGTGACTCTTGGAGGCGAACATCTGCGCATAGGACAGGGTCTTGATCTGATCGTAGGCGACCTGGGCCAGCTCTTCGTTGCCGTAACCGAGCGAGGTGCACCACAGACCGGCCAGGCCTTCGAGGTATTGCTTACCGTGGTCGTCGTACATGTACACGCCCTCGGCGTGGGCGAGCATCATTGGCCCGCTGCGATGGTGCTGGGCAAGATTGGTTTGCGGGTGAAATACGCTTTCGAGGTCGCGTGCGGCCAGGCTGCCAGGTTCGATCGTCACGGTACGCCCTCCGTGGGTGGCGGTGATAGATAAACCCCGATTCTAGACCGCCAGCGCGGCGGCGACTATTCCACCGTGACGTAGATTTCGCGCGGGGTCGGGTCGACCAGCACCACCAGCGGGGTAAAGCCCGGTACACCGGTCCCGCCGGCGGCTTTCATCCACAGACCGTTCATCGACTGCACGACCGTGATGCTGGCGTCGGGAGTGGCGACCGCGCGGACCAGGAACGGGCGCATTTCGGCAGGAACGCGCACCTCGGAGCCGGTGTAATAGCTGGCCATGGCCGGACTGATCTGGATGTAAGGTTCATTTTTGAGCATGTCCACGCACTCGGCCAGGCGCTCGCCATCGACCCGGTAGACCAGAAACGGGGCCAGCACCACGGCCTCGTCATCGACCGTTTGCGGCGCATTGATCCACGGATGCATGACCGCCGCCCGCTCGTGGCCCTGCTCGCTGCAGGCGCCAAGTCCGAGCGCGGCGATCAGTATCAGGCCGCCACACAACCGCCAGCGCCAGGCGCTCAGCCGCGAAATTAATCTGAGTCCACGCAGTCGCATCGGCCTGTCCATTTGCGGCCGCGGCCGCGATTGCTGCATTGTGTCCGTGACGGCAAGCGCCGTCCGCGGCGTATCCCCGTCCCTGAGTCCGCTGCAACGCGGGTGTGGTTCAGTTTTGCCAGCAACACGGTACACTTTCCGCGTGTTCCGAAGCCGACAGTGCCTGGGGAGGGCCGCGTGTTTGCATTGAATGACATCACCACGGTAGCAGATATTCCGCGCCTGCATGCGCGCCAGACGCCGCACGCTACGGCGCAGATTTTCGAGCGCCGCGAAACGTCCTACGCACAATTCGATACGGCCACCAGCCGGGTCGCCAATGCACTGCTCGAGGGCGGCCTGTCGAACCAGGCCCGGATCGGATTTCTCGGCAAAAATTCCGACCTCTATTTCGAACTCCTGTTCGGCGCGTGCAAGGCCAATATGGTGGTGGTCGGCATCAACTGGCGCCTGGCCGCCCCGGAAATCGAATTCATCGTTAACGACGCACGCTGCGAATTGCTGTTCGTCGGCGCCGAGTACTACGCGGTGGCTGAGCAGATCCTGGCCCGCTGCCCCGGGCTGAAAGGCATCGTCGCGATGGATGCCGCGCACGCCGACTGGCCGCGCTTCGAAGACTGGCGCGACGCCGCGGACAGTGCAGACCCGCTGATCGATATAGGCGCCGATGACGATGTCATCCAGCTCTACACCAGCGGCACGACCGGGCACCCGAAGGGCGTGCAACTCAGCAACACCAATTTTCGCGCCCTGTTCGATGTCGCCGAAAAAGCGCAATGGGGATTGTTCGAAGCCGGTGGTACGACCCTGACCTGTATGCCGGTGTTTCATATCGCCGGAGTCAATATGGGCGTATTCACCCTCGCCCAGGGCGCCACCAACGTGGTCATGAAAGAAGTCGATCCGCACGCGATACTCGATTTCATCCCGCGCTACCGCGTCAACTATGCGCTGTTCGTACCGGCAGTGATCCTGATGCTGACCCAGCACCCGGAGATCGACAAATGCGATTTCTCATCACTGCAGAAACTTTTTTACGGCGCCTCACCGATCAACGAAGACCTTCTGAAGGTTGCGCAGGAACGTTTCGGCTGCGAATTTTTTGGCCTCTACGGGCTGACTGAAACGTCCGGTGCCGGTACCTGCCTCGATCCGGAAGGGCACGCAGCAGGCAAACTGCGTTCCTGCGGTAAACCCTACCCCGGCATCGAAATCGAGGTGCGCGGCGCCGATGGCCAACCGGTCGCAACCGGCGAGGTCGGCGAAATCGTGATCCGTCACGACATCATCATGAAGGGCTACTGGAATCGGCCCGAGGCGACCGCCGAGGCAATCACAGACGGCTGGTTCCAGACCGGCGACGCCGGCTATTTCGACGACGAGGGTTACCTGTACATTCACGACCGGGTCAAAGACATGATCGTCAGCGGCGGCGAGAACGTATACCCGGCGGAAGTCGAAAATGCCCTGTTCGGCCACGAATCGGTGGCCGACGTCGCGGTAATCGGGGTACCGGATGACACCTGGGGCGAAGCGGTCAAGGCGGTGGTTGTTCTGAAAGCCGGCGCCAAGGCGGATGCCGCCGACATCATCCGTTTTGCCCGCACCCGCATCGCCGGCTTCAAGGCGCCTAAATCAATCGATTTCGTCGATGCGCTGCCGCGCAACCCGTCGGGCAAGATCCTGCGGCGCGAATTACGCGCGCCCTACTGGCAAGGCAAAACGCGCAACGTTAACTAAATAGTGTTTGAAAACTTCGGACACGATTCGTGGCGTGCGGGTCGCGCGTCCGGCTAGCGTTCGACCGTGCATCCATGCACGGTCTCACTGCCCTCGCGCTGCGCTGGACGCACGCTCAGACCTATTTGGTTACCAGCGTCGCGAGCAGACCCGCGCCGGCGAGCAGCTCGACACCGCCGAACAGCCACGGCCAGCGGTTCGTACCCTGCACGCACCACGCGATCACGCGACCGGCTGCCATGCCGAGCAGACTGACGGCGATCGCGAGACGCACGCCGGCGCCGAAATCGATACTCGCCAGGCTGCTCAGCAACAGCGCGCCCACGGCCAGCCCGAAACCGCCGTAGACCGCGCGCACCTCGTTGCGCAGTTCCGGCGACAGCTCGGCGACGCCGAAATAACCCATCACGTACGCGGGCCGGTACAGTGCCACCGAGCCCATGCAAATCAGTCCGAGTCCGACCGCGATGGCGATCATGGTGCGCCCCGCGCGACCTGCAACTGCCGGTGCGAACGCCATTCACGCTGCAACAGGTACAGCAACGGGCCGAACGAGCCGGCCAGCAGCGTGACCAGCAGATAGGGCCACGGACTGGTGCCGCGCCGGCGCGCGTCGGCGACCATCCAGATCATGGCCAGTCCGCAGACGATGACCAGGTCTACCAGCACCTGCAGGCGGCCCCAATCGCCGAACTGCCCGGTAAAAATGCCGATATAGCCAACGTCGCCGACCGCGTAGGCGCTCAGGACCAGAAAGTCGAAAACAATGACGCTCAAAACCAGGGTTTTCCAATTCATGGTGAACTTCTCCCGTTCAGATTTACACGGTGGTCAGTTTCTGCAGCGGGTGCGGGGCGCGCAATTACCCGCGAGGTAATTGTCGACGCGCCATGCGAAGTTAAAGTAGTGTCAGGACGGCGGCCGGGAGGGTCACGCAATGGCACCAACCAACAGTGATACGCAGGCGCCAGGCTTCGGTAGCCTGCTCAAATCCTGGCGCGCATCGCGTAAGCTCAGCCAGCTCGATCTGGCCTTGAACTGCGCGGTTTCCCAGCGCCACCTGAGTTTCCTCGAATCGGGTCGTTCGCGCCCCAGCAAAGCGATGGTGGTGCAACTCGCCGAAGCGCTGGAGATCCCGCTGCGTGACCGCAATGCGCTGCTCACCGCGGCCGGTTTCGCACCGTTCTACCGCCAGCGTGGTCTCGACGACGAGGATATGGCAGCGGTTCACGACGCCCTCACACGCATGCTCGAACACCACGACCCCTACCCGGCAATCGTGATTGATCGTGACTATAACGTGCTGCTCGACAACCGCGCTTTCACCAACCTGATCAGCCTGTTCGGTGATCCCGAGGCGCTGTGGCAGGCGTGCTGCCCGGACGGCGTGCCGAACCTGTTCCGGCTGACGTTTCACGCCCAGGGCGCGCGCCCCCTGATCCGCAATTTCGACGAGATAGCGCCGCTGATGCTGCAGCGAGCATGGCGCGAAACCCTGGACGCGGGCAGTGCCGCGCATGCGTTCATCGAAGAATTGCGTCACGACACGAGTCTGCCGGCGCACTGGCACACCCCCGATCCGACCACGCCGCCGCCGCCGGTCATGCCCCTGGTGATCGGCCAGGACGACCTCGAATTCAGATTGTTTTCCATGATCTCGACGTTCGGTACGCCGTCCGATATCACCACCGACGAGATCCGGGTCGAGATGTTTTTCCCGGCCGACCCCGCTACCGAGCAGTTGCTGCGCCGGCTCGCTCGATGAGCCCGACGCTCAGCCCCTGCGCAGCACCTCGATCAGGCTCGAGGTATCCCAGCGCGCGCCGCCCATGTCCTGCACCCGGGCATAATCCCGATCGATGAGTTCGGTCATCGGGATATCGGCGCCGATGCGGGCCGCTTCGTCGGCGATGATGTGTAGATCCTTACGCATCCAGTCGACGGCGAAACCGAAATCGTAGCGCCCTTCGCACATCGAGGCGCCGCGGTTGTCGAGCTGCCACGATTGCGCCGCACCCTTGGCGATGACCTGCAGCACCATGGTCATGTCGAGCCCGGCGCGTTCGCCGAAATTCAGTCCTTCAGCGAGCCCGCGTATCACCCCCGCGACACAGATCTGGTTAACCATCTTGGTCAACTGCCCGGCGCCGGTCGCGCCCATCAGCGCGCAGGCGCGCGCGTAGCTGGCGATCACCGGTCGCGCGCGTTCAAAAGCGTGTTCACTGCCGCCGCACATCACCGTCAAGCGGCCGCCGACAGCGCCGGCCTGGCCGCCCGATACGGGCGCATCGATGAACTCCAGGCCGAGGGCGTCGGCCGCGGCGCCCAGCTCGCGGGCGACCTCGGCTGAACTGGTAGTGTGATCGATATACACGCTACCCGGCGTCATGCCGGCCAGCGCGCCGTCCGCACCGCTTGCGACCGCGCGCAGGTCGTCGTCGTTGCCGACGCACGAAAACACGAATTCGGCGCCAGTCGCCGCATCGCGCGGAGTCGGTGCACTGCGGCCGCTGAACTCGTTCAGCCACTTCTCGGCGACCGCGGTGGTGCGGTTATAGACCGTCAGCTCGTGACCCGCGGTACTGAGATGGCCGGCCATCGGATAGCCCATCACGCCCAGGCCTATGAAGGCGATTCTGCTCATAATTTCATGCTCACAGACAAAGTTGCGGTAATGCGCGGCGGCGGTGGCGGATGTCGTCCTGCCGGGCCGCTTTAATGGCGTTCATGCGCCGTCGAGACGCGCCTCCAGATCGTAGTCGTCGGCGGCCGTGACCAGCACCCGCACGCGGCTGCCGGGACTCAGGCCGGCGCCATCGGCGATCCGCACCAGGCCGTCGATCTCGGGCGCATCGGCGCTGCTGCGCGCGATGGCGACGTCGTCCTCGATGGCGTCGACGAGTACCTCGATGCGGCGCCCGATGCGCACCTGCAGGCGCGCCGCGCTGATCCCGGCCTGGACTTCCATGAAGCGCTCCCAGCGCTCCCGCTTGAGTGCTTCGGGGACGGCGCCGGGCAGCGCATTGGCCGCCGCGCCCGCAACTGCTGAATATTCGAAACAACCAACCCGGTCGAGTTCGGCCGCACCGAGAAATTCCAGCAGCTGTTCGAAATCAGCGTCGCTTTCGCCGGGAAAACCGACGATGAAGGTACTGCGCAAGGTCATCGTCGGCTGCACCGCACGCCATGCGGCGATCCGCTCCAGGGTCCGCTCGCTCGCAGCCGGCCGGCGCATGGCTTTGAGTATGTGCGGCGCCGCGTGCTGAAACGGGATATCGAGATAAGGCAGCAGCGCGCCCTCGGCCATCAGCGCCACGACCTGGTCGACGTGCGGGTACGGATAGACGTAATGCAGACGCACCCACACGCCGAGTTCAGCCAGCGCTTCGCACAGCCCCTGGAAACTCGCCTTCACCGGCCGCCCGTTCCAGAACCCGGTACGGTAACGGAGATCGGAACCATAGGCGCTGGTGTCCTGCGAGATCACCAGCAGTTCCTGCACGCCTGCCGCGACCAGCTTCTCGGCTTCGACCAGCACCTCATCGACCGGACGGCTGACCAGTCGGCCGCGCATGCTGGGAATGATGCAGAAGCTGCAGTTGTGGTTGCAGCCCTCGGAAATCTTGAGATACGCGTAATGACGCGGGGTGAGCTTGATACCCTGCGGCGGGACCAGGTCAAGACGCGGATCGTGATCACGCACATGCGGGGCGTGGGTGTGCACCGCATTCAGCACCGCTTCGTACTGTTGCGGTCCGGTCACGCTCAATACCGCCGGGTGCGCGGCACGGATATGCTCGGCTTCGGCGCCGAGACAGCCGGTCACGATGACGCGCCCGTTTTCGGCCAGCGCTTCGCCGATCGCCTCAAGCGATTCGGCCCTGGCGCTGTCGATGAAACCGCAGGTGTTGACTACCACCAGTGCGGCGTCTTCGTAGCTCGGCGCGATTTCGTAACCTTCGACGCGCAGCTGGGTGAGGATGCGTTCCGAATCGACCAGAGCCTTGGGACAGCCAAGACTGACGAAGCCTATGCGCGGCGCTGCGGACATGATGGCGTTCCTGTTAATGGGCCAGGTGGAGCGGCGCGGCCCGGGTCACAGGGTGGCGCGCGCCGGCCGCTATCATACCCGCCCATTGCGATATATTGACGGCGGTTGCCAGAGGAGACGGAATGCTGCGTCTGTTTCACATCACCGGCATGCTGCCACTGGTCGGGGTTGCGTTTTTAAACGCTTTCGTCGACCTCGGCCACAAGGTCGTGATCCAGAATACCGCCTTCAAGGTTTTCGACGGCGGCATGCAGATCGCGCTTACCGGTCTCGTCAATGCCCTGATCCTGCTGCCGTTCATCGCCCTGATGTCGCCCGCCGGCTTCGTCTCCGACCGCTTTGCCAAACCCAGGGTGATGCGCGCCGCGGCGCTGGTCGCAGTGCTTATCACCCTCGGCATCACGTTCAGCTACTACCAGGGCTGGTTCTGGGCCGGCATGATCCTGACCCTGCTGCTGGCCGCGCAGAGCGCAATCTACGGTCCCGCCAAGCTCGGTTATCTCAAGGAACTGACCGCGGTCGGCGACCTCGCCGCCGCCAATGGCGTGATGCAGGCCGCAACTACGGCGGCCATCCTCGCCGGCATGCTGGCGTTTTCGTTCGGTTTCGAATTGCTGCTCAAGCCGGCGCCGAGCAGCGATCCGGAGGTGATCCTCACCACGATTGCGCCGCTCGGCTGGTTCCTGGTCGCCGGTTCGATACTCGAATACCTGCTCGCGCGCCGCCTGCCCGAAACCCGCCCCGACGCGCCGGACATGGTTTTCGACATGGCGGACTATCGCCGCGGTGTTTATCTGCGCGAAACCATCGCTGCAGTGTGGCGACGTCCGGTCCTGCGCCTGTCGGTGATCGGCCTGGCCATATTCTGGTCGATAGCCCAGGTTCTGATCGCCGTCTACCCGACCTTCGCGGAAAATTTTCTGGGTCTGAGCAATGTCGCCACCATCCAGATGATCATGGCCGCGGCGAGCATCGGCGTGGTGCTCGGCTCGGTACTGGCCGCCGGTCTCAGTCGCGCGCACATCGAGACCGGGTTTATTCCGATCGGGGCAATCGGCGTCGCCGCGTGCCTGGCGTTGATGGCCGCGGCGCCGTCGCCGACACTGCAGACGTTGCTGTTTTTAGGCCTCGGCGTGTCCGGCGCGCTGTTCATCGTGCCGCTCAATGCGCTGATCCAGTACACCGCGGGCGATGACGAAATCGGTCGCGTGCTGGCGGCTTCGAGCCTGGTCAACAACGCCGCGATGGTGGCGTTTCTCGGTCTGACCGTGATTTTCGCGCTCGCCGGCCAGGACGACAGCGGCCTGATGGCGGTGCTGACCGTGGTCGCCGTCGGCGGCGCGCTGTACACCGTCTACAAGCTGCCGCAATCCCTCGTCCGCCTGTCGATCGCGCGCCTGTTTGCATTTCGTTATCGACTGCGTGTCGACGGTATCGAGCACATGCCGCGCAGCGGCGGCGTGCTCCTGCTCGGTAACCATATCTCGTGGGTCGACTGGGCGATCGTGGCCATGGCCAGTCCGCGGCCGCTACGCTTCGTGATGGCGCGCAATATTTACGAGCGCTGGTACCTGCGCTGGTTCCTGGATTTCGTCGGCGTGATCCCGATCGCAGCGGGTCAGGCTCAGGCCTCGCTGACCGACATCGGCCAGCGCCTGAGCGCCGGCGAAGTGATCTGCCTGTTTCCGGAAGGCACGATCAGTCGTCACGGCCAGCTCAACGAATTCAAGCGGGGTTTCGAGCGTGCCGCCGCGCAGGCGCAGGACAGCGGTGCGATCATCATTCCGTTCTATTTGCGCGGATTGTGGGGCAGCCAGTTTTCGCACGCCTCAGGAGCGCTGAAAACCCGCTCGGCGCACGGCCCGCGGCGCGAGATCACGGTGGCTTTCGGCGCGCCGATGGCGCTCGCCAGCAGCGCGGTCGAAGTTAAACAGGCGGTCGCCGGCTTGTCCGTTTCGGCCTGGGAACATTACGTCGCCGGTTTGCCTGCGCTGCCGCTGGCATGGTTGACGACCGCACGTCGCGCCAGCGGCGACATCGCCATCATCGAATCGACCGGGCGCAAACTGACGCGCGGCGCATTCGCCGCCGCGGTATTGTGTTTTGCCCGCGCCATGCGCCGGCGCAGCCGGGTGCGCAATGTCGGCATCATGCTGCCACCGGGGATCGGCGGCGCGGCGGCCAATCTCGCCGCCCTGCTCGCCGGCAAAACCGTCGTCAACCTCAACTACACCGCCGCCGAAACCGCGCTGCGTGCCGCCATCGACCGCGCCGCGATCGAGCAGGTTTATACCTCGGGTCAGTTCTTGAGGCGCCTCGCCGAGCGCGGCGTCGATGTCGACGCGGCGCTACAGGACTGCGAGCTGATCGAAATGGAAACCCTGCGCGAGCGCATCGATCGTGTGCAGTTGCTGGGCGCCTGGCTGATGCTGAAATGCCTGCCACCGCGGCTGGTCGCCGCCCTCCACGGCGCCGATAGCGACGCCGGCAGAACCGCCGCGATCCTGTTCTCCAGCGGCAGCGAAGGCAGCCCCAAGGGCGTCGCGCTCAGTCATCGCAATGTGCTTGCCAACAGCAAACAGATCACCGACATGCTCAACCCGGTCGATGACGACGTGGTCGTCGGTTGCCTGCCGATGTTTCACGCTTTCGGTCTCACCGTCACCACCGTACTGCCGCTGATCGAAGGCCTGCCGCTGCTGACCCACCCCGATCCGACCGATGTCGTCCACATCGCCAAGGCGATTTACCGCCATCGCGGCACCATGCTGTGCGCAACCTCGAGTTTCCTGCGCCTGTATCTGCGCAGTCCCCGCGTGCACCCGCTGATGCTGGAGTCGCTGCGCGTGGTGGTGGCCGGCGCGGAACGCCTCGACCCGGCGGTGCGCGACGGTTTCGCCCACAAGTTCAATAAACCGATCTACGAAGGTTACGGCGCCACTGAAACGACCCCGGTTGCAAGCGTCAATGTGCCCGATTATCTCGACGCCGGTAGCTGGAAGCTGCATACCGGCAGCAAACCCGGCAGCGTCGGCATGCCACTGCCCGGTAGCTGTTTTCGAATCGTCGACCCGGAAACCCTCGCCGCGCTGCCGGCTGAAGTCGACGGGCTGATCCTGATCGGCGGCGTCCAGGTCATGCAGGGCTACGTCGACGACCCTGAGCGCACCGCTGCCGCCATTGTCGAACTCGACGGGCGACGCTGGTACCGTACCGGCGACAAGGGGCACCTCGACCAGGACGGCTTCCTGACGATCGTCGATCGCTATTCGCGATTCGCCAAGATCGGCGGCGAAATGATCAGCCTGGCAGCCGTCGAACGGGCGATCACCGATGCGCTCGCTGATCCCGAATTCGAGGTCGTGGTGGTGAGCATCCCGGACCCGCGCAAGGGCGAGCAGCTCGTGGCGCTGGTTGCCACCGGCAGCCTGGGTGCGGCGGGTCCGGCGGGGCTACGCGAAAAGCTCAAAGCCGCCGGGCTCAACGCCCTGATGATGCCGTCACGCTGGGTTGAAATCGAGGTCCTGCCGCGCCTCGGCAGCGGCAAAACCGATTTCGGCGCCGCCCGCGAAATCGCGCTGGCCGGAGCCGAAACCTGATCACTTTTGACGCAAAGCGCGAAAACGTCGTGACCGAACCGTGGCGTGCAGGTTGCGCCTGATCTATCGGACTATTTCGCACCTTTGCTCAGTACCCCGGCGGCGGCGCCGTTCCCGGTGGTGGATAGGTCGGCACCGGACCCGGTGTCGACGGCAGCGCGGGTGCCGCTGGCTGCGGTGACGGCTGCACCGATGCGAGCGCGGCCGGCACCGGCACCTGGTGGCCGCGCGCGTACATACATTGCACGTAGGCATTGTCATAACTCGCCTGCGTTCGACCGCCCGATACGGCATAGGCATCACTGCCGGCGGCGGCGCCGAGGAGCAGGCCGCTGCCACCGCCGATAGCGGCGCCCGCCGCCGGATTACCGGCCGCCGCACCGATCAGAGCGCCGGCGGCGGCACCAACGGCGGTACCCGCAACCGCGCTGTCGACAGCGCCGGTGCCGGCCGCCGAACGCGGCACGACGCCGCCCACCGACTGTTCGGCATAAACCCTGCAGTTGGCTTCATCGAAACGAAACTGTTCAAAGCCGGCCTGGGTACCCGGCAAAACCATCATGCTGGGACCGGCTGGATAGGTGGCGCAGCCGCTGGCGACAAGCACGGCCATGGCGAGCAGCGCGCCGCCGGCGCCGCGACGTGTCGCTCCGCCTTGCATGACCGCGCTCATCGTGGCGGCGCCACGCTGGCCGGATCAACGGCGACCCAGGCCTGGGTGCAGTTCTGCACATGCGGGTAATAGCCGGCCGGCGCCGGGCAATAGTGCCACTGCACAGCGGCCTGCGGTGCCGCGGCCACGGGCGGCGCGACGACCACCGGCTGGCGCTGAATATAGACCGTCGGCTCCTGCTGGATGATGACCGGCGCGGGCGCGACGTAATAAGGCGGGTAGTAACGCGGCGCGAAATAGCGCGGCCCGAAATGCGGGCCGTAACCCCAGCCCAGGGGCACGCCGAAATTGAAACTGAAACGCGAATGATGGCCGCGATGGTGACCATAATGGTGACCACCCCAGCCGCCGCGATAATGATCGCCATGGCCGCCGCGCGCTTCGGCGTTCACCATCATGCAGCTCAGCGCCAGCACCCCCATGGCAAACGTCAACAGACTTTTCATAATCGAGCCTCCAGTTAGCCGACCTGCCGGCGGGACCGCTGCCCTGGCCGTGATGCCGGTGCGCGGTACCTGCCGTGCGCACTCATCATGCGCGCGCGCGCTTGAATGGAAACTGAACGGGTCGGTGCGTATCAGTAGCCGCTGGCGCAACCATCGAAACGGATCTCGCTGGCCCCACACCAGCCGTTCGGATCGCGACGGATGCTCTGGTAGCCGCCCATAAAATGTTCCGCCAGTAGCGTGGCCGCCTGGACCTGGTGGCCGCGCGCCGTCAACGCGGCCAGGATCGCGGCATCGAAGCCCGCTTCATAGCGTACGATGCCGCCGTCCGCCGGCGTGCTCAGATTCGGTCCGTTGACGCCATCGTGGCGCAGACGCGGCGCGTCGCCGGCCTGCTGCGGGTCCATGCCGAAATCGATCATATTGACCAGCACCTCGACCTGCCCCTGTGGCTGCATGTCGGCGCCCATGACCCCGAAACTCATCCACGGTTCGCCGTCACGCATGACGAAACCGGGAATGATGGTGTGGAACGGTCGTTTACCCGGTGCATAAACATTGGCGTGCGCGGGATCGAGGGAAAATCCGGCGCCGCGCGACTGCAGCGCAAAGCCCAGCTCGGGTGGCGCGAGTCCGGCGCCGAAACCGGCATAAATACTCTGGATCAGCGACACCATCATGCCGTCGCCATCGGCCACGCTGAGATAGGTGGTATCGCCGCGCGCCAGCAGCGGATCGCCGGTCCGCGGCGCATTGTTTGCGCGCGCGCCGATCAATGCGGCCCGCGCACGTGCGTAGTCCTTGCCGGCCAGGGCCGCGACCGGGATCGCGGCAAAGTCCGGATCGGCAAAAAAATGCGCGCGGTCTTCAAAGGCAAGTTTTTTCGCCTCGATGAGGCGATGCCAGTATTCGACGCTGTCATAACCGTAATCAGCCAGCGGAAACGTTTCCAGCAGGTTCAAGATCTGCAGCACCGACAGGCCCTGGCCGTTCGGCGGCAGCTCATAGACCTCGTAACCGCGATAGTTGGTCGAGATCGGTTCGACCCATTCGGCGCTACAAGCGGCGAGGTCGGCGCCGCTGATCGGGCAGCCACAGTCCTCGAGATAGCCGGTCAGCGCGTGCGCCACCGAGCCGCGATAAAAATCATCGAAGCCGTGTTCGGCCAGCGCCGCGTAGGTCCTGCCCAGCGCCGGGTTGGTAAACCGCGCGCCGGCTGTCGGGGTGCGACCGTCGATCAGAAAGGTACGCTGAAAACCATCGGCCAGCGCGCCCAGCTTCTGGTTGGCGGTGACCATACCGGCGCTGTGGAACCACCACGCCGCGGTGGCCGGACCGATGTTGACCCCGGCCTCCGCGTAGTGCACCACCGGTGCAAAAATTTCTGCCAGCGAAAGGCGTCCGTAGTGCGCGTGCAGGGCCGCCCAACCGGCTACCGCGCCCGGCACCGTGAGCGCATGGATGCCACCGATCGGGATCGCGGCGCTCCCCCCCAGCGCGTGCTGTAGATCGGCCAGGCTCTGCGCGCGCGGCGCTCGGCCACTGGCGTTCAGGCCACGCAGGCTGCGGTCACTCGGGTCCCATACCTGCGCGAACAGGTCGCCGCCGAGGCCACACATATACGGCTCGATCAGATTCAGCATGGCATTGACTGCAAGCGCCGCATCGACGGCGCTGCCGCCGCCTTTGAGGATATCGACGCCGACTTCGGTGGCCAGCCGCTGGCTGCTCGCCACCATCGCGGTCGCAGCCACGGTCGGGCCGCTCATTGCCGGGGTTTCCAGTCGAGACCGATCGAGCGCCCAATAAACGCCGGTCGTGGCAGGGCCGCATGTACCGGCAGGATCTCGGCGAGACGCTGCTGCGCGGAACCCGGCATGTTCGTCACACCTCGGCTTGTGAGCGAGACATGCACAAACACAAACTCGGCCTGCGCGGCGAGGTAGTGTTTATCGCGGTGGAACAATTCCTGAAAGATATGGATGCGGCGGCGGTCGTGGGCCAACAGGCGGGTTGTCATTTCGAGTGCGTCACCGGCCAGCAGCTCGCGTCGAAAATCAATGCTCGAAGCGACCATGAATACCGAAGACGCGCCCAGTGCGGTGTAATCCCAACCCAGCCCGAGATCGTCGAACATCGGACAGCTACCGTGATCGAAGGCGGTCACGTAGTGCGCGACGTTCATATGGCCATTGGGATCCAGCCAGTCGGCGGCAACAGTTGAATAGCCGTAATACGGCGCCGGAATATCGATTCGGGTCGAGGGTTCGGTCATGACTCGATTGTCATCTGTGCGCGCCGGCGGCTCAAGCGTCTACAGGCACTGGACGACGGCCATAGAGCGCTGCGCCAAGCACGATCCAGCCGCCGCAGATGATCCATTCCTGCGGCCACAACAATGCACTCGGACTCCACGGCAGGTACAGCGCACCGATAGCGAGGGCGAGCAGGAACGCGAGACCGCCGACCAGGGCGCCGCAGGGGACGCGATAAGGCCGCGGCATTTCGGGCTCCCTGCGCCTGAGGGCGAGGAACGCCAGCGCCACGAGCGCGTAGGCAACGATGACCCCGACGCTGCCGGCATCGACCAGCCAGACCAGCGCCGGTCGGCCGAACCAGGGCGCGAGGCAGGACAATGCACAGATGATCCACAGGGTGCGGGTGAACGGCGCCGCACCGGCTGCGCCACCGGCCAGGCAGCGCGGCAGCATGGCACTCTCGGCGAGGACAAAAACGAGACGACTGGCGCCAACCAGGAATGCGTTCCAGGTGGTAATGATGCCGGCGATGCCGCCGCACACCAGTAATGTCGCCGCCCATTCGCCAGACCAGGCTGCGGCTGCTGCCGTGGCGGTGGTCAATTCGGACTGCTCGCGTGCCCCGGCATCGAGCAGCCAGCCGACCGCAATGATGACCAGCGCATACCAGGCCACCGCGCACAACACCGAAGTCACCACCAGGGTACCGATACGTCGCGGCGGCAGCGCGATCTCTTCGGCGGCCTGCGGAATGACGTCGAATCCGACAAACATCAACGGCACCATGACGATAACCCCGAGCACCCCCGACACGCCGTCGACGAGCAACGGCGCGGCGTTGCCGACACTGCCGTGCACGGTCGCACCGCTGAACAGGACCAACCCGGCGATGACGACGAAACAGGTCACGAAACCCTGCAGGCTGGCGGCGCTGGCCACGCCTCGAACGTTGACCAGGGTCAGCGCCACGGCCGCGCCGATCCCGATCACGACCTGCCCGGCGTAAACCTGCCAGCCGCCGACCTGCCACAGCGGTCCGACATTGATGGCCGGAAACAGGTAAGCCAGCGCGAACGGCAAGGCCACCACCTCGAATGCCACCACCGACACATAGCCAAGCAACAGGGCCCAGGTACACACAAACGACAACGAGCGGCCGAAAGCGCGTTCGGTATAGACGTGTTCACCGCCGACCTGCGGCATCGCGGCAGCGAGTTCAGCGTAGGTCAGCGCGATCAGGACCATGGCAACCCCAGCCACGGCAAAGGCCAATACCGCACCCAGGGTGCCGGCGCGTTCGATCCACAGTCCGGTCAGCAGCACCCAGCTCCAGCCGACCATGGCGCCGAATGCCAAGGCGATGACGTGGCGCCGCTCGAGCACCCGTTCAAAGCGCATCGTGGTCTGCTCTCGGCCGCGCGGGCTAAGGATCCGCTTCAGGCCTGCGACTTTGCCAGGGCCCGATCGATGTCCCACAGAATATCGTCGAGGGTTTCCAGGCCGACCGACAGGCGCACCATGTCCGGGGTCAGTCCGGCGGCGAGCTGCTGTGCCTCGCTCATCTGCCGGTGGGTGGTCGAGGCCGGATGGATGACCAGCGATTTGGCGTCGCCGACGTTGGCCAGATGGCTCAGGAAGGTGACGTTTTCGATGAAGCGCGCGCCGGCATCGCGACCGCCGCGCACACCGAAACTCAGGATCCCGCCGGCCCCTTTCGGCATATATTTTTGTGCCAGATCGTAATAGTCGTCGTCTTCGAGGCCTGGATAGCGGACCCACTCGACCGCGGGGTGGTCGCGCAGGTGTCGCGCTACCCCGAGCGCGTTGTCGCAATGGCGGTCCATGCGCAACGGCAGGGTCTCGATACCCTGCAGCAGCAGGAAACCGTTGAACGGACTGAGCGAGGGACCGAGCACGCGCAGCTGTTCGAGCCGCGCGCGCATGCTGAAGGCGAAGTCGCCAAAGGTTTCGTAGAAGCGCACCCCATGGTAGCCGTAGGACGGTTCCGTCATGCCCGGAAACTTGCCGTTATCCCAGCGGAATTTGCCGGACTCGACGATCACACCGCCGATGGTTGTGCCGTGACCGCCAAGGAACTTGGTCGCCGAATGGATCACGATATCCGCGCCGTACTCGAACGGCCGGCACAGGTACGGGGTCGGAAACGTATTGTCGATCATCAGCGGCAGATCGGCGCCGTGGGCGACGTCGGCGAGGGCGCTGATATCGAGCACGTTGATGACCGGGTTGCCGATCGTCTCGGCGTACACCACGCGCGTATTCGGCTGGATAGCCGCGGCGAAGGCGGCGGGATCGTCGGCGTCGACCAGCGTGGCTTCGATGCCCATGCGCTTGAAGTTGAAGTCGAGTAAGGAGTGGGTGCCGCCGTAGAGCGTGCGTGCCGCGACGATATGATCGCCCTGCTCGCACAACGTCAGCAGCGCGATCGCCGAGGCCGCCATACCCGAACTGACCGCGACCGCCGCGCGTCCGTTTTCGATCGCGGCCATGCGTTCCTCGAACACCGCGTTGGTGGGATTGCTCAGGCGGGTATAGATGTTGCCGAAGGTCTGCAGGTTGAACAGGCTCGCCGCGTGCTCGGTGTCGTCAAATACGTAGGACGAGGTCTGGTAGATCGGCACCGCGCGCGAGGCGGTCGCCGCGTCCGGGATCTGGCCGGCGTGCAGGCACAGGGTTTCGAAGCCGAATTCGTGGTCCATAGCAGCTGGCGTCCGTAGTCACTGATAACGGTTGTGGGAAAAGCGCGCTGGCAGCGCGGCTAGTTGTGGACGACTTTCGGGCGCCGGGCGCTGATCACGCGGGTATTGACGCCGACGAAATTGAGCCCACCGAACAGGCGCGCGTGCTCGATTTTTACACAACGGTCCATGATCACATCGAGACCGGCGGCATGTGCCGCACGCGCAACTTCGAGATTGATCACGCCGAGTTGCAGCCACAGGCTGCGCGCGCCAATGGCGATCGCCTGTTCCAGGATCGCGGCAAGATCTTCGGGCTTGCGAAAGCAGTCGACCATGTCGACCGCTTCGGGAATATCGCTCAGGCTGGGGTAGCAGGTTTCGCCGAGGACCTCGTCGTAGGCGGGGTTGACCGGGATCACGCGATAGCCGTGCTGCTGCATGTACTTGGCGGCGAAATTGCTCGGCCGGTGCCAGTTCTGCGACAGCCCGACCACGGCGATGGTGCGGGTTTCGCCGAGCACCTTGCGCAGCAGCTCGATATCGCCGCTAAAGTCCTCGATGTTCACGGATATGCGCCTCGGTGATCTGGTCGATGCGGGTCACGCCCATCAATGCCATGTCGCGTTCGATCTCGAGGCGCAGCAGTTCGAGGGCACGGGCGACGCCGGGTTTGCCGGCCGCGCCGAGCCCGAACAGGTAGGCGCGCCCGACCATGCAGGCCTGCGCGCCCAGCGCCAGCGCCTTCAGCACGTCGGTGCCGCGGCGCACGCCGCCATCGAGGATAACCTCGATGCGATCGCCAACCGCGGCTTTGACCTCGGCCAGCAGACTGATCGGTGATGGCGCGCTGTCGAGCTGGCGGCCGCCATGGTTGGACAGCATGATCGCGGTCGCGCCGATCTCCGCCGCCCGCACCGCGTCTTCGACACAACTGATGCCCTTGATCGCGAATGGTCCGTTCCACTGTTCGATCATCCATGCCGCCGCGTCCCAATCAACCGAGGGATCGAACTGCCGGGCCAGGTAACCAACCAGGGTGGTGACGTCGCGCTCGCCGACCGGCGCCTTGTGCGCGACATTGGCGAGCTGGAATTCTTCGCTCATCACGGTTTTCAGTGACCACAGCGGATGCAGGCAGAAGTCCAGCCAGCTGGCCAGGGTAAACTGCGGCGGAATGGTCATGCCGGTATAAAGATCGCGTTCGCGATTACCCGGCACCGGCACGTCGACGGTCAGGATCAGGCCGTGGTAGTGCGCGGCGCGGCAACGCTCCATGAATTCAGTGATCAGGTCGCGGTCGCGAAATACGTAGATCTGAAACCACTTCGGGCCGGCACACACTTCGGCAACCTGTTCGATCGAATAGGTGCTCACCGTCGACAGGGAATAAGCCGTACCGGCTTCGGCCGCCGCCGCCGACACCGCCAGTTCGCCGGCGTTGTTGAACAGCCGCGACATGCCGGTCGGGGCACACACGACCGGGAAATCCACCGCCGCGCCCATCACCGTGGTCGAGGTATCGATGTTCGATACATCGACGAGATAACGCGGCAGCAGTTCGTAACGATCGAAGTCGGAACAATTGCGTTTCAGCGTTACTTCGTCATCGGCCGCGCCGTCCATGTAGTGGAACATCGGCCGCGGCACGCGCAGGCGCGCGTATTTGCGCAGGTCGCGAATATTGTGACAGCGTTTCACGCACCACGCGTTGACCGCGTCGTCGAGTTGCTTGATTACTGTTGGCACCATGGTTGGCTGACGCTCCGGGTAGGCTGGCAAGCCCCTTGACAAGTCATCGACGCGTTACCGCGTTTGCTCGCTGAACGATACCAGATGTGAGCGGCGGGCGGCGAACCGCCCGTCACCCTGCCCCGCCGCTTTACAGGTAGGCGGGGTCGAGGTCGACGACGACCTGGCTGCCGTCAACGATGGCGCGCGCCAGCGCCGTGGTGTGCGGCATGATCTGGCGCGCGTAGAACTCGGCGGTGGCCAGCTTGGCGGCGTAGAACCCACTGTCGCCGTGGCCGGCTTCGAGCGCCGCCGCACTGAGGCGCGCTGATTCGGCCAGCATCCAGCCACCGCAGGTGAGTCCGGCGAGCTGCAGGTAGCCGTTGGCCGCGGCCGCCGACTGCGCCGGATCCTTGGCATTGGCCAACAGCCAGTCGACCACGCCGCGCAGATCGGCCAGCGCCGCGGTCAATGCCTCACGCACGACTGCAACGGCACCGCTGTGACCATCGAGGCTGGTCAGGGTGGCGGCGATATCGGCCATCAGTTCGCCGACCGCCGCGCCGCCGTCGCGCAGGGTTTTGCGCCCGACCAGATCACCGGCCTGAATACCGGTGGTGCCTTCGTAGATCGTCGTGATGCGCGCATCGCGCTGGTATTGCGCCGCGCCGGTTTCTTCGACGAAGCCCATGCCGCCGTGGATCTGGGTGCCGAGCGCGGTGATGAGCTGCGCCGTTTCCGTGCTCCAGCCCTTGACGATCGGGGTCAACAGGTCGGCGCGCCGCGTGGCGCGCTGGCGCTGTTCCGGATCATCGTGGCGTTCGGCGACATCAAAGGCCAGCGCACACACCAGGGCCAGCGCGCGCATCGCCTCGATCTGGGCTTTCATGCTCATCAGCATGCGCTTGACGTCCGGATGGGCCACGATGGCGGCGCCCTGCTCGGCGCCGGCGGGCTGGCCCTGGATGCGTTCGCGGGCGTGTTTCAGGGCGAGCTGATAGGACGCTTCGCTCTGCGCGATGCCTTCGCGGCCAACCGCGTGACGGGCGGCGTTCATCATCGTGAACATATGCATCAGGCCACGGTTTTCTTCGCCGACGAGGTAGCCGAGCGCGCCACCTTCGTCGCCGAACGACATCACCGCCGTCGGGCTACCGTGGATACCGAGCTTATGTTCGATCGATACACAGCGCAGATCGTTGCGCTGACCCAGGCTGCCGTCGTCATTGACGAGGAATTTCGGCACCACGAACAGCGATATGCCGCGCGTTCCGGGCGGCGCATCGGGGGTGCGCGCGAGCACCAGGTGGACGATGTTTTCCGCCAGGTCGTGCTCGCCGTAGGTGATAAAAATCTTCTGGCCGGTAATACGAAAGTGATCGCCTTCCGGCACCGCACGCGTGCGCACCGCGCTCAGGTCCGAACCGGCCTGCGGCTCGGTCAGGTTCATGGTGCCGGTCCAGGTACCGGCGACCAGCTTGTCGAGATAACGCGCGCGCAGGTCATCGCTCCCGTGTTGCTCAATGGCTTCAATGGCGCCGTTGGTCAGCAGCGGGCACAGGCCGAAAGCCATGTTGGCCGCGTCCCACATCTCGCCGACTGCGGTGGCGATGACCTTGGGCAGACCCTGGCCGCCATATTCGGGGTTCATGGCCAGCGAACTCCAGCCGCTTTCGCAGAATGTTTTGTACGCTTCGCGCCAGCCGGGCGGGGTGTGCACAACGTCGCCGTCGAGGCGGCAGCCCTCGGTGTCGCCGATCCGGTTGAGCGGTGAAAGTACGTCGGCGGCAAGCTTGGCGGCCTCCTCCAGCACGGCGTTGCTGAGGTCTTCGCTGACTTCGTCGCCGCCTCTGAGTTCGCTCAGGCGGGCGATGCCGATCAGTTCATTGATGACGAACTGCATGTCGCGCAGCGGCGCGGCGTACTCCAGCATGTCTGGTCTCCGATAGCGGAAGGTCGAGGAACGGTTATTGTGTCAATTCAATTCGACACAGGCCAGTCGCGCCGCACCGCGGCGGTGAATCAGCAGGTAAAGGGCAGCGCCGGCCGAGCGTCGACCAGCGCAACGGCCGCCGGGGTCCGCCCGTGACCGCAAGGTCGACGGGCGCGTCACTAGCGTCGCTCAGGAGGCCGCGGCCAGGATCGGTATCGGACCGAGATCGATAGGACCGGCGCTGATCACTTCCACCTGGCGGGTCGGCAGGCCCTTGCGCGCCCGCGCATAGGTGGCCAACGCCCACACCGGAAAGTAACGGCTGTAGCCGTGATAACGCAGATAAAAGACGCGCGGAAAACCGGTACCGGTGTATTCCTCCTCGTCCCATTCGCCGGCCTCGTTCTGGGTCCGCAGCAGGAAGTCGATACCGCGCTGGACATGCGGCGAGCCGACCGCGCCCACCGCCATCAGGCCGAGCAGCGCCCACGAGGTCTGCGAGGCGGTGCTGACGCCGTGTCCGGTCAGCGCCGGTTCGTCATAGGTATTGCACGATTCGCCCCAGCCGCCGTCTTCGTTCTGGGTGTCCTGCAACCACTGCACGGCTTTGCGTACGTAAGGTTTGGCGACGTCTTCACCGATCACGCCGAGCGCGGCGAGAACGCTCCAGGTGCCGTAAAGATAATTCACACCCCAGCGCCCGTACCACGAACCGTCTTCTTCCTGATCGGACTCGAGGAATTCCAGCGCGCGCTTGACCGGCGGAAACGTCGCGTCGTAACCGAGCATGGCGAGCAGCTCGACGCAGCGCGAAGTCAAATCGGCGGTGCCCGGATCGACCAGCGCACCGTGATCGGCGAACGGAATTTTATTCAGATATTCGTAATTGTTACCGATGTCGAATGCGCCCCAGGAGCCGTCCGGGTTCTGCATGCCGAGCAGCCAGTTCAGCGCCTGGTTGATGCGCTTGCGCTTGTATTCCTTGTCGTGGGCGCCGGCACGCAGCAGCGACATCAGCACCATGCCGGTGTCATCAACGTCCGGGTATTTATCGTTTTCGTACTGAAACGCCCAGCCGCCGGCTTCGAGTCCGCGCGCCTGATCGCTCCAGTCGCCGTTGACAAAAATCTGGTTGTCGAGCAGCCATTCGACCGCCTGCTTGACCGCCGGGTTGTCGCTTTGCGCGCCGGCCTCGGTGAGCGCGGTCAGCGACAGGCAGGTATCCCACACCGGTGACACGCACGGCTGGCAGTAAGTTTCGTTGTCGCCGTCCAGGACCAGGTCTTCGATGGCCTGGATGGTGCGCACCAGGTCGGCATCGTCGGGTTTCGCGCCGACCAGTTGCAGGGCCATCGCGGCATTGGCCATCGCCGGGTAGATCGCGCCGATGCCGCCCTTGCCCTGGGCGTGGTCACGCATCCAGTTTTCGGCCCGCTTCAACGCCCGGTTGCGGATAAAACCCGGGATCAGCGGGTCGATGATCTTGAGGATCCGGTCGAGCAGGATGAAACAGTTCTTGAGGGCCTGGCCGGACTTGAACACGTCGAGATTGCGCAGCCGCATCGGCGGCGACAGGAACAGTTCAGCGACGCCGAGCTGGTCGTCGACAGGCACCACCGGGCGCTTGGCGAAAATGATCAGCAGCGGCACGATCACGCAGCGCGACCAGTACGAAACTTTGCTCAGGTTAAAAAACCACCAGCGCGGCAGGAACATGATTTCGACCGGCATGGCCGGCACCGTGCGCCACGGCAACTGCCCGAAAATAGCCAGCGTGATGCGGGTAAACACGTTGACCGTCTCCGCCCCACCATTGGTGAGTACATAGCGGCGCGCGCGGACCATATACGGGGCGTCAACCGAGTGGCCCATAAGCTTGAGCGCGAAATAGGCCTTGACCGTTGCGCTCATGTCGCCCGGCCCGCCGTGATACAGCGACCAACTGCCGTTGCGATTCTGGCGCCGGCGCAGATAGCGGGCGATTTTTTCGCCGCGCACCTTGTCGGATTTGCCCAGGTAATGCTGGAGCAGGATGTACTCCGACGGAATGGTGGCGTCGGCCTCGAGGTCGAAGCGCCAGTGTCCGTCTTCCGCCTGGCGCCCGAGGAGCGCCTGTGAAGCCCGATTGAGGCAGTCCTGAACCGGGTCGAACGGCCGGTCGAGGGCGTGCACAGGTTTTTCCTGGACGATCTCGGGACGGGTCCGGCTGGTGGTTTCAGCGGCTGAGCGCGCGTAACTCGCAGAGTGTTGTTCTGTCATTTTTTACCCGGCCCCAGGTGGCCGTTCCGTTTTTTTGGCACGCCGTACACAGCGCGCGCTTCTCAACCGTTATACGACCGTCGCCATGCGCTTTCGTGCGCATTTGCGGACGTTAATCTTCGCCGTCGCGAATGCGCGCCGCGGGTCAGGCACGCGATCACACGCCCGGCGCTGGTAACGGCGGGCGGCGGCAAGTGCTGTATGTCGATGAAGTGCCAAACAGTGTCCGTTGTTCCCGCCATCGCCATAACGTCGGTATTCCGGGCCAGAAAACCTGTCGGCAGCCGCGGGTTTCCGCTGCTGTTGCGCCCGAGGCGCTGATCGTTGTTTTTATAAGACGCGAATATTTTATTGATTGCGTCTGCGAATGCAAGGATTTACAAAGAAAATCAGATAACTTGCGCGAGAATGATGCGAAAATGCAACACATCGCGCTGACTGTGACATCCAGCCAACGCAGTGCAGCATTTGCCCTGCCACGCATGATGCCACCGGGTGCCGGTGTAATGCTAGCGGTGCGTGGTCAATTCTCGCGCATCGACAGCCATCGACGCAGGGCGGTGGGGCCGAGCGCGGCGCTGAACAGCCGGCCCTGGGCTTCGTCGCAGCCTTCGCGGGTGACGAAATCGAGCTGCGCCGGGTGCTCCACGCCTTCGGCAACCACCCCGAGCTGCAGCGCGTGAGCGAGCGCCAGGATGGCCCGAGCGATGGCGACGTCATCACCACCGTGGGGGACATCGCGGATAAAGCTGCGGTCGATTTTCAGGCCATCGATGCGGAACCGTTTGAGGTAGGCGAGCGACGAATAGCCGGTGCCGAAATCGTCGAGGTAGACCATCACCCCCATCGCCTTCAAGGTATCGAGCTGGCGCAGACTGGCCTCGGTATCGGCCATCAGCGTACTTTCGGTGATCTCGAAAATCACCAGGTTGGGATCGACCTGGTAACGCTCGAGCAGGGCTTCGATCGTCTGCACCAGGTCACCGCGGGCAAACTGCTGCGCTGAGAGATTGATGGCGACGCTGAGTTCGCTGGCCGTACCGCTGCCGAGATGACGCAGATCGGCGAATGCCCGCTCGATCACCCACGCGCCCAGCGCAACGATAAAGCCGCTCTGCTCGGCCAGTGGAATAAATTGGGCGGGCATCAGCAGTCCCAACTGCGGATGCTGCCAGCGCACCAGCGCTTCGACGCCAAGCACCGCGCCGGTCTGAAGATTGACCTTGGGCTGATAACGCAGCACGAACTGGTTGTCGTCAAGGGCCGGCCGCATGGCGCGTTCAAGGCGCGCACGCTGGCCCGATCCCTCGTCGATGACAGGCCGATGGCGGTGCGTACAATTGCGGCCGTCACGGCGCGCCTGCTCGAGCGCGGTGTCCGCGCTGCCGATCAGGCTGCGCAGGTCGCCGGCATCGTTCGGGTACACCGCGACCCCGATACTGCAGGTGAGGAACACGGTTTCGCTGCCGAGCGGCAGCGGTTCACCGACCAGGACCTGAAGTTTGCTGCAGATCCGAGCCAGGTCGCCGTCGTCGTCGAATTGCTCGATCAGGATCGAAAACTCATTGCTGCCGCTACGCGCGACCGTGTCGATAACACGCGTCGCGTGTTCCAGGCGCCGGGCTATCTCGATCAGCAGACGGTCGGCACGCGCGTGGCCGTAGGCCTCGTTGACCGAGCGGAAGCGGTCGAGATCCAGCACCAGCACCGCGACCTTGTGACCGCCACGGTCGGCGCGATTCAGCGCGAGTTGCACGCGATCGGCGAACAACTCGCGATTGGCGAGACCGGTCAGTTTGTCGTGACGTGCCAGGTACTCCAGTTCACGACTGGTGCGGCGCCGAGCGATTGCCTGGTGAACGGTTTTGCGGATCAGCGCGGCATCGGTGTGCCCGCGAATTACAAAATCGTCGGCGCCGGATTTGAGCGCGCGCTGCAGGGCCGGGTCCGCGCCGTGCTCGGCGACGATCACCACCGGCACCTGCGGCCAACGCGCCTGCAGCGCGTTCACCGCGGCGGCGGCGCTGGCGTCAACGAGCGTGCTGGCGCACACCACCACATCGACGCTGCAGGTGTCCAGTAGCGCCAGTCCGTCAGCCAGGTTGGCGGCCACCACCAGGTCGATGTCGCGATCCGCGCCGAGCTGCCAGCGACCGAGCGCCACGTCTTCAGCATGACTCGCGATGTGCAGCATGCGCACCTGCGCCGGTCGCTGCGGGTGCTGTTTGCTACACGGCTGGAACGGGCCCGGCGCGGGGGGGCGAATAGGGGGCAATGCCGCCTGCGCGAGCATTTCGAAAGGTTTGTCCACTGATGAACCAATAAGTTGTCGATCGACCCTATCCTATCGCATTAAAAATACAATGTAACCAGATAAAAAATTTGATTATTTTCGGGGTAGCTTTCGATTAACCGGGCCGGGCGAGTGGGTTCGAGCGCGCCCTGGCCGGACCCGCGTTCACATTCGTGTCTGCCGCGTTATCGCAGCCACCGGCCATATGGGCGAGGAATATTAAAAACCAGAATCCGGGGAGTTTTTCTACGCAGTAGAGCACTGCAACGACTGCGGCATCGAAATCCGCCTTCACCGTTCCACTCGTTGACTCAATCGGCAAAACTTCGACCGCCGCTGTTGTACGTATCGGTCGGTGGATGGGTCCGCAGTACGTTGATATCCGGATAATAAAAGGAGCAGATCGGCCCAGGTCGCTGATAATCGATAGCCAGGCGATATACTCTAAGTATTGAATTACTAGATTCACCACCAAATAGCTCCTGCAAAGCATAGACGAGGTATTCGCCTTCGTAGCGAATCAAGTCTGCCGCGCCCATGGTCTTGATTTTTCCAGCGTTCTCAGCTTGAAAGCCAACTAGGGCTCGGGAATCGCAGGTACGCGGATCGAGTGCGTAGATCCCGGAGTGTAACCCCTGACGTTCCAGGCGCTGCTCACCATAGATGATGTAAGCCTCGTTCAGGCCGTTCAGGATTTCCCCGCCCGCGTCCACGCGATAGAGTTTCAAATTGCGATATCCGAAGGCGCGAAGATACCGATAACCGCCCTCCCCTGACGGCGGACGAACTTCACCCGCATCACAGTTGTTCAGCGAACCGTGATCCAGTGCATCAGGATCCTGCGCGGTGGCAATGGGCCGCACCGCTTCGACGTTTCGATTGGCTTTAAGATCGTCATAGAGCCTGAGGCAAAAGGTTGTAAGTTCTTCTCCATCCCCTGGGCGTGGCGTGAAATATACGCGCTGGCGTTGCAGGAATGCCGCAACTTTTTCGCCAGTGGATGGTGTCTGCGTGCGCTCCGCTTCGCCTGCTTCAGATTGCTGCATCGCGAACAGGCCCGCACCCAGCATTGCGACGATGACAAGGCCCAGAACAGCGATTTTCCCGGTCCTTATTTTCCATAGGGTACTCATCGTCGTTTACCTGGTTGCGAATATGGGGACTAATCCGGCCTGCAAATTCGCTGAATGAAGTTTATTCAACCAGCGTCATGCCGGCGCGAACCGCGCCACGGTCGAAACTCAATACCTCGCGACAACCCGCGTCCAGTGCCGAGGCCACGATGATGGCGTCGGCGAAATCGACGCCATTGTTCTCGGCGCGGGCCACAGCCTGGGCTACAGCGTCTCGGCTTTCGACCACGATGGTGCGGCTGCCTAAAAGATCGCTCACGGTCTGCCGGAGTTCTTCCGCACTGGCCTGGTACAAGCGTCGCAGAACCCAAATGGTCTCGACCAATACCACCAGGCCGATGAAACCCGGGTTGTCGTCGGTCAATGTTTCCTCGAAGATTCGAGTCGCTTGCGGTGCCTGTTGCGGGTCATCCTGGGTCAGGTAACGGACCAGGATGTTAGTATCGAGGCCGATCACTTTTGACCGCTGCGCGCGGCCGATTGCGCGATGGCCTCGTCCATCTCGGCCAGCGTCACCGGTCGCTTAACGCGGCCTGCGAACCGCCCTTTAACTGCACGCACGTCTCGGCGCAGCGGCACAAGCTTGTAACCGCCCTCTACCGCGACAAAATCAACCTTGTCCCCGGCATCCAGAGCCAGCGCTCTGCGCACATCGCGCGGTAGTGTGATCTGGCCTTTTGAGGTCACTGTTGATGTCGGCATGACGGAATTCCTTACTTTATGTAAGGGACAGTAGAGTACGCGGCCGTGAATCGTCAAGCACCGAGCCGGTTCCCGGCGACTCATGACCGGGCCTCCAGAGTCGGCGGATGCGGATCTTGGCTGAGATGCCCGGGGCCGGAATCGAACCGGCACGACCGTTAGGCCGGCGGATTTTAAGTCCGCTGCGTCTACCTGTTCCGCCACCCGGGCAGACCGGAAGGGAAATATTAAGTGAGGCTGAGGCCGGAATCGAACCGGCGTACACGGCTTTGCAGGCCGCTGCATAACCACTCTGCCACCCAGCCGTCGGAGGGTTCGCCGCTGCCCGCGGTGGTGCGGGTCGTCAGCAGGCTGGCGTTCAGAAAACAGAATTTCGCCATAAAAGCTGGAGCGGGAAACGAGATTCGAACTCGCGACCCCAACCTTGGCAAGGTTGTGCTCTACCAACTGAGCTATTCCCGCGTCGTCAGATCACCGCCTGATTGATGGAGTAACGGCCTGGCCGTTGACCCCTGAAGGCCACACCACGGATCCGGCCCTCGCAATCGGTGCGCCATTTTAACTTTGGCGCGGCTACTGTCAAGAAAATACCTGTGTGGTCCTGTACTTAGGCCCGACCCCGCCAAAAGCGGCGAAACGCGCCCGACAAACGCTGCTTAAGCCCACTTGAGGTTTTGCCACGATGTACCGCCGAGAACCTTATTGCCCTTTGAGATCAGGCCAGGCCAGGCGCAGGTAGGCCAGCATCGACCACAGGGTCATGATGGTGGCGGCGTAAAGCATAATCACCCCGAGCTGGCCGAACCATGCCGGCGCACCATCGGCGTGACCGAGCACCATCAGTCCCAGCGCGGTCATCTGCAGCGCGGTTTTGATTTTACCCAGCCACGACACCGCAACCTTGCCGCGCGCGCCGATCTCGGCCATCCACTCGCGCAATGCGGAAACCGTGATTTCGCGCCCGATGATCACCGCCACGGGCAGTGCCAGCCACAATTCGGGCTGCCGCTGCAGCAAAACGATCAGCACCACCGCGACCATCAATTTATCGGCGACCGGATCGAGAAAAGCCCCGAGCTGGGAATGCTGGTCGAGGCGTCGCGCCAGGTAGCCGTCGAGCCAGTCGGTCAATGCCGCAATACCGAAAATTGCCGCCGCAACGATTTCAGCATGCCGCGAAGGCAGATAAAAACTCACCACAAAGCATGGGATAAGTGCAATCCGGAACAGGGTGAGGATATTGGGTAAGGTCATCGCACTACTCGTGCATCAAATCGTATATCCGTTGTGCGAGTTCGCGGCTGATGCCCTGAACCCGCACCAGATCATCGACGCCGGCCCGGCTGACACCCTGCAGGCCACCAAAATGCTGCATCAGACGCTGGCGGCGCTTGGCGCCGATGCCGTCGATCTGTTCCAGCGGCGAGCGGCGCCGGTTATTGGCCCGTGAGCGCCGATGGGCCTCGATCGCGAAGCGGTGCGCTTCGTCACGGATATGCTGGAGCAGGTGCAGGGCGACCGAATCCGGCGGCAAGCGGTATTCCAGCGACCCGTCGTTTAACAACAAGGTCTCGAGGCCGGGCTTGCGCGTGGTGCCCTTGGCGATCCCGACCACCGTGACGTCGTCGATCTGCAATTCGCGCAGCACTTCGAGCGCCTGGCTGACCTGCCCTTTACCGCCATCGATGAGCAGGATATCCGGCATCGCACCGTCTTCGCGCTTGAGACGGCTGTAACGGCGCAGCAGCGCCTCGTGCATGGCCGCATAATCATCGCCCGCCGCGGCGTCCTTGATATTGAACTTGCGGTAGTCGGCTTTGCGTGGTCCGTTCTGATCGAACACCACGCACGATGCCACGGTCGCCTCGCCGGCGGTATGGCTGATGTCAAAACACTCCAGGCGCTCCAGCGTCTGGTCACGTTTGAGGACCGCGGTCAGTGCATTCATACGTTCGATCTGGTCGGCGGCGTTGGACAGCCGCTGGTCGACCGACAAGCTCGCATTTTCGCTCGCCATGCGCACCCACTTCGCGCGTTCGCCGCGCACTGCATCACGGATCGCGACGCGGTGGCCACAGCGCAGGGTCAAGGCTTCGGCCAGCCAGCCGGCTTCGCGCAGGCTTTCGCTGACGATAATGTCCCGCGGCACCTCGCGGTCGCGATGGTCTGACAGGTAAAACTGTGGCACGAAGGCCTCGAGGATCTCCTGGCTGGTCGAGTCATTGGTATGCGCGGGGAAAAATGCCTTGTTGCCGAGGACCCGGCCATGGCGGACAAAAAACACCTGCACACAACCGACGCCATTACGCACGGCGGCGGCCACCACATCGAAGTCCCCTTCCGCGCCCGCCACGTTCTGTTCGAGCTGGACGCGCTTGAGGCTCGTGATCTGATCGCGGATCCGCGCCGCGCGTTCAAAATCGAGCGCGCCCGCGGCGCTCTCCATCTGCGTGACCAGGTAGCCGATCACTTCCTCGTCGCGACCTTCGAGAAACATCAGCGCATGGCGGACGTCGGCCTGGTACTCGGCCGGCTCGATCAGTCCCACGCAGGGCGCGGTGCAGCGGTTGATCTGGTACTGCAGGCAGGGCCGGCTGCGATTACGGAAAAAGCTGTCCTCGCACTGCCGGATCAAAAACAGTTTCTGCAGCAGATTGAGGGTCTGGCGCACCGCGCCGGCGTTGGGAAACGGGCCGAAATAACGGCCTTTGCCATTGCGTGCGCCGCGGTGGAACTGCAGGCGCGGGAAATCGACATCGAGTTCGGCGTAGATCCACGGATACGATTTATCGTCGCGCAGCACCACGTTATAGCGCGGCCGAATATCCTTGATCAGGTTGCTTTCCAGGATCAGCGCTTCGGTTTCGTTGGCGGTGGCGGTGATCTCGAAGCGCTCGACCATGGCGACCATCGCCACCACCTTGGGACCGTGGCCGGCGTTGCGGTTGAAGTAGCTCGACACGCGCTTGCGCAGGTTGCGCGCCTTGCCGACGTAAATCACCTCGCCACGCGGGTCGAGCATGCGGTAGACGCCCGGCAGGTTGGGCAGTTCGCGGCATGCCGCGCGCAGCGCTTCGAGGCGGGTGTCGAGTGTGTTCATGACGGCGTGGCGTCGAGCAGGCCGCGTGCGCGGGCGAAGACATCGGCGAACATGGCGTTGGTCAGACGTCCGGTCTGGGTGTTGTAGCGGCTGCAGTGATAGGAGTCGACCAGGTGCAGTTGCCGGCCGACGAGGCGATGCGCAACGTTATGTGCAAACGGGTGGTCGGCGAGGCGCATGGAAAACGCGCGCAGCACGGCTTCATGGGCGATCCGCCCGAGCGCGACGACCACGCCGTCGCGCGGCACGCGCTCGAGATCCGCACGCAGGTAGTCGCGGCAGTTGCGCACTTCGGCAGGCTGCGGCTTGTTGGCCGGCGGCAGGCATTTGACCGCGTTGGTGATACGGCAATCGATGAGTTCGAGCCCGTCGTGCGCATCCAGCGATTCGGGTCGGCTGGCAAAATCGAAGGCATGCAGCGTGCGGTACAGCAGGATCCCGGCATGGTCGCCGGTGAACGGGCGGCCGCTGGCGTTGGCGCCGTGCATGCCGGGCGCCAGTCCGACCACCAGCAAGCGCGCCGCCGGATCACCGAACGGCGCCACCGGGCGCGCATGATAGTCGGGGTGTGAGGTACGCACCGCGGCCAGAAAATCAACCAGGCGCGGACACCGCCGGCAATCGATATCGAAGGTGTCATCGGCGGGAGCGGCGTGCTTCATCGGCGCCATGATACGGGCTCCGCGGTGCGGACTCGACCCTCGCCGAGGTGGCCGCTGACGCCTGTCCCGCGTTTCTGCGCCGCTCAGGTAGAAGCCAGGGTATCGGCGTCGGCGAGACCGTGGTCGCGCGCGATCAGGGCGAGTTGGACATCGTTACCGGCGTCGAGTTTGTTGAGTAACTGGCGGCGGTGATGGGCGACGGTTTTGACACTGAGATTGAGACAGGCGGCGATCTCCTGCGCCGACAGTCCGTTGGCGATCTGCTGCAACACCTGGACCTCGCGCCGCGACAGAGCGTCGACACCGTGGCGGCGACCGCCGCGCAGGTCATCGCGCGCAATGCTCTGGGCAACATCGGCGCTGATGTAGGTGTCGCCGGCCTGCACCGTGCGGATCGCGGTCAACAGCTCGTCTGTATCGGCATTCTTGCTGACGTAGCCAGCGCCGCCGGCACGCAGGAACTGTTTCGGAAAAGGCCCGCTTACGTACATTGAAAGGCCGAGCACGCGATTGCCGGGATCCAGCGCCAGCAGCCGCCGGGTGGCCTCGAGCCCGCCCATCCCGGGCATATTGAGGTCCATCAGAATGACGTCGAAACGCTCGCTGCGCGCCAGCTCGCGCGCCTGTTCACCGCTGCCGGCTTCGGCCGCCACTTCAAATCCCTCGCTGGCATTGAGTTTCGCGCAGATGCAGCGGCGCACCAGGCGCTGATCGTCGACGACCAGGATCCGGATCACGCCGGCGTCGCCTGCCGCGCCGCGTAGCGCGCATAGATGTGACGAAACACCAGCGTGAAATCGCGCGGCCGGTCGGTAATCCAGGCGTCGAGTTGCTCGCGCGTAAACCAGCCACCCTCGGCGATTTCGACAGCATCCGGCCGTGGCTGCCGAGTGCTGGTGCAGACGTAGACCTGGACAAACTCATGACCGGTCTGAGGCGTGGCCGGCAAGGCCCACAACGGCTGCAGATCGGCGACCAGGCCGAGTTCCTCGGCCAGCTCGCGCGGCGCCGCCGCGTCATAGCTTTCGCCGTAGTCGACATGGCCGGCCGCCGAGGTATCCCATAAACCCGGGTCGCAGTCCTTGTCCGCCGCGCGCCGCTGGACGTATATCTCGCCAGCCGGATTGAGTACCAGGATATGCACCGCACGATGACGCAGCCCGGCGGCATGGATCTCAGCGCGGGTCGCGCAACCAATGACGCGATCCGCGGCGTCGACGACCGCCAGAACTTCGTTGGCGCTGTCGTGCGCGTCAGGCGGCATCCGCCGTCCGCGCATCACTGACGACCGTCGCGTAGAGTTCCTCGGCATCGAAATCGTCGACGTCGATCGCGCGCCGCAGGGCCTGCTCGAACTCGCGCAGTTGCTGGCCCTCGGCGGGGCTCAGCACCCCGGCCGCGACTGCCGCGCCGGGTGCGTCGTCGCCGTAGGGCGGCACGGTACCGGCCGCAACCGCGACTCGGACCCGTTTGAGCAGGCTTTCACAGGCATCGCCCAGGGCAACGGCATGTTCCAGGCAACCGAGGATGTCATCCGCAGCGGTGTTCAGGTAAATACCGGCGCTGAGTCGTTGACGCAAGCTCGCCGAGGTCGCCAGCGCGGTCGCGACTTCACTGGTGAGCTGATCATCGGGGCGCTGCCAGCGGCGTCCGAGCGGGAACAGGACCCGCCGCACGCACCAGGCCTGCCCGCGTCTGGGCAGATTGTCGAGGATCTCATCGAGGCGTTGCTGCACGGTATACAGGCCGTCGCGCATGACGTATTCGAGTACCCCGAGTTCGCTGGCCTGGCGGCCACCATCCTCGAAGTGTTTGAGCGCACAGCTCATCAGGTACAGCTCACTCAAAATGTCAGCGAACCGGCCCGAAATCATTTCCCGGCGCTTGAGACCGCCGCCGAGCTGGAGCAGCGCCACGTCGACCAGTACCGCAAACGACGCACTGGCGCGCTCCATCTGCGCGTACCAGTAGTTCGCTTCGCCAACCGTTGGATCGCTGCCGAGCATGCCGCCGGTCAGATTGCGCACCGCGGCCAGCGCGATATTGCTGACGACGTGACCGAAATGTCCCATCAGGGCGCTGTCGAAATCGGCCACCGCGAGGTCGGGATCGGCACACTCGGCGGCGGCCATTTCCTTCAGCAACCACGGGTGGCAGCGGATCGCGCCCTGACCGAAGATGATCAGCGAACGGGTGAGGATATTCGCACCCTCGACCGTGATCGCCACCGGTGCCGCCATGTAGGGATGAAACAGGTAGTTGGAGGGTCCGTCACAAATTGCGCGACCGCCGTGGATGTCCATCGCGTCATTGATGGCGGCACGCATGCGTTCCGTGGCCTGGTATTTCAGCACCGCCGACAGCACCGCCGGTTCTTCGCCGTGATCCAACGCCGCGGCGGTGACGGTGCGCGCAGCATCGATAACATAGGTATGCGCCGCGATCCGCGCCATCGCTTCCTGTACGCCTTCGAAGCGGTGCAACGGCAGGTTGAACTGGCGCCGCAGATGGGCGTAGGCGCCGGTGGTGTGCGCACAGACTTTCAGCGCCGCCGTGCTCGACGCCGGTAATGAGATCGAACGCCCGGCGGCCAGGCAGTTCATCAGCATCCGCCAGCCATCGCCGCAGCGCTGCTGCCCGCCGATCACCCACTGCATGGGAATAAACACATCGCGTCCGGAATTGGGGCCGTTCTGGAACGGCTGCCGGGCCGGGTAATGCCGCCGTCCGATCTCGACGCCGGGGTGGTCGGTCGGGATCAAGGCCAGGGTGATACCAACATCCTTTTGCTCACCGAGCAGGCCGTCCGGGTCGTAGAGGTGGAACGCGAGACCGAGCAGGGTCGCAATCGGGCCGAGGGTGATATAGCGCTTCTCCCAGGTGACCCGCATGCCGAGCACCTTGCGGCCTTCGAACTCACCCTCGCAGACGATACCGAAATCCGGGATGTTGGCCGCGTCCGATCCGGCGTAGGGATTGGTCAGGGCGAAACAGGGAATTTCTTCGCCGCTGGCGAGGCGCGGCAGGTAACGATCTTTCTGCTCGTCGCTACCGTAACGCAGCAGCAGCTCGGCCGGCCCCAAGGAATTCGGCACCATGCAGCTCACCGCCGTGGTGCCCGAGCGCGATGCCAGCTTGAGCATGATCGCCGAATGCGCGGCCGCCGAAAACTCAAGTCCCCCGTAGGCCTTGGGAATGATGATGCCGAGAAAACCCTTGTCCTTGATGTATTGCCACATTGCCGGCGGCAGATCGCCGTGCTCATGGGCGATCGACCACTCATCCGCCATGGTGCACAAGGTTTCGGCCGGGCCATTGATGAAGGCCTGTTCCGCGGCGCTGAGTTCGGGCGCGGGCCAGGCCAGCAGCTTGCGCCAGTCGGGCGTGCCGGAAAACAGTTCCGCGTCCCACCACACGGTACCCGCATCCAATGCGTCGCGTTCGGTCTGCGACATGCTCGGGGTCGCTTCACGAAAAAACTGCAGCACCGGTTGCGCCACGTAGCGACGCCGCAGGACCGTACTGTTGAGGGCCAGCAGCCCGACCCACAAGGCCCACGCCACCACCATCAGCAATCCCGACAGGACGCCCTGCGCAATCTGCGTGAGTACCAGCAGCGCCACCCCACTCGCCGCGGTGGCGACCGTAAGCGAGGCTCTGAGGCAGGCCAGGGTCGTGATACCCGCAATGATGACAAGACCAAGGAACAGAAAATTCATCAACACTCTCCAGTCATATTAGGGTCGCCTGCCCTCGGGCTCAGCCCGCCGCCGCGGCATCGGCGGCCAGGTCATTTTCACTGACAACCCGATTGCGGCCCTTGTCCTTGGCCTGATACAGGGCGCGATCGGCATTGCCCAACAGCTCCTCGCCGGCCTCGAGCGAGTCCGGCATGCTGGTAGCGACACCGAAACTCGCGGTTGCATTGTCGGCCACCTTCGAGCCGGCATGCGGCACTGCCAGTTCGTCGAACGCCGCACGCGCCTGTTCCGCCAGCTTCATCGCCGCCCCATGTTCGGTATTCGGCAGCAGCAGCGCAAACTCCTCGCCACCGATACGCGCCGCCAGGTCGCCGCCACGTCGGCAGTAGGATTCAAGCACGCGGGCGAACGCCTTGAGACACTCGTCACCTTTCTGGTGGCCGTAGAGGTCGTTGAACTGCTTGAAAAAATCGATGTCGCAGATCACCAGGGAGAGGTTCGTGCGATCGCGAAATGCGCGTGAAATTTCCGATTTCAGGCGCTTGTCGAAATAACGTCGATTGGCGATCGCGGTCATGCCATCGGTGGCCGACATCCGTTCCGCGCGGTCGCGCGACGCCCGCAGCACACGCTCGGTCTCCATCCGCCGATCAAGTTCGGCAGAGGTTTTTTCCGCGTGCGCGCTGAGTTCGGTAACCAGCAGGTTATTCTCCACGCGCAGTCGGATCTGATTGGCGAGCACCCGACGCGAGCGCGTGATGACAAAAAACTGGTGGGTATAAAGCAGTGGCAGCGCCACGCTGATCGTGTAGTACGCGGGATTGCCACTCACTATGCTGACGGCGATGATCGACAGGCCGATCGGCACCGTCACCAGCACCGTGGCGCGGGTGTCCATGCCGTAGGATCCGAACGCCGCGATCGCGATCCCGGCCGACAGCAACAACGCCGTAAAGGCCGCGACATCATCGACCAGCCAGACCACCAGCACCGGCGCCCCGCCCCACAGCAGGCCGGTCGCCGCCATGGTCAGGTCCATGCCGAGTCGCGCGTTAGAAGCACGTTGTTCGCCGCGTAACAGCAGCCAGCGCCAGCCGACGATCACCGCCAGGGCTGCCCACCATGCCCACGCCACGGTCAGGCCGGAAAAATGGAAATAGAAGGCCGCAAACAGAACGCCGACCAGCAGGGTCGGCAGGTTGGACGCACGCACGTTATCGATAAACAGAGCGTACTGCTCGAATGCGATATCGCGGTTGACGTCGGTGCTGGTCTCGGCTGCGTTCATACCGCCTCGAATGATCGCTGATTGCGCCCGATGATAACCGAAGGTGGCCGGGATTGAGCCTTGCCGGCCGTGGTTTTCAGGGTTCTTACTTCGCGCCGAGCCGCGCCTGGCACTTGATTTCGACCAGCAGGCCGGGCATCGCCAGGGCGGTGACCCCGATCCCGGTCCAGGCCGGAAATCGACCGGTGAAATAGCGATCCTTGACGCTCATGAACAGCTGCAGATCGCGCATGTCGACGTGGTAGGTGACCATCTCGACGACATCGTCGAAACTCGCGCCGGCCGCGTCGAGGACCCGTTTCACGTTTTCGAAAGCCTGCACGAACTGGGCCTCGGTACCGGCCACGACCTCGAGATCGGCGTTGCGTCCGACCTGGCCGGCGATGTAAAGGGTATCGTCTACCAACACGCCGGGCGCATAGTGAAACCGTTCGAAAATCGCTTCCATCCCGGCCGGAATGATGTCTTTGCGTACGCTCATGGGTGCACCTCCTCAGGCTTTACCGTAACTGCTCGCAATGCTGTCGAGCGGCGATTTTTGAATGCCATGATTGGGAATGGGATAGCGCAGCCCGTTGCGATCGAGCGCCTTGAGGCCGTCGACCAGCTTGGGCAGGTAACTTGGCGGCAGCGCAATCAACAACTCGTCGTCCTGTACCCCACCGAATTTTCTTTCCGCGTAACAGGGGATCGACAGCGACGGTTCGCCGGTGGCGAGCGCGCGACCCCAGGAGTCGGCGCAGGCGCTTTCGCCGACCGCGGTGAATGTATATTTTTTGTAGCCGGTGTATTGCAGACCGTTGATCAACGTCACCATCTGACCAGGGGTCGCGTAGATCAGGCAGATGTCAGGATTGTCGAGGCGTCCGGAAGTCAATGGTGAAACCGCCAGCGCTTCGTAGTCGCCATACGAGGCGCAGCTCATTTCCGCCTGGTGTCGCGCGCTGTCTTCAAGGGTGCCGAACCACACGCCATGCATGCGATCGCCGCTCAACCATTCGCGATCGCGCGGATGCAGTCCGATCACCGCGCCGCACTGCGCGCCCATGAGGTTGTCCATGGTGATCCCGATCGTCCAGCCTATCCAGCGGCACTGGCCGACGATCTGGTCGGTGGCGAATTTTTCCTTCGGATCAGGGCGACGTATGCGCGGCACCGCCTCCATTTCGGCGACGCTGCGAAAGCGCTTCATGCCGATCGGCATCGCCTTGAGTTTGAGGTAACGGTTCAGGCCCTCACACAGGGCCTGGTAGTCGTAGTCATTCTGGTCGTCCCAGCAATTCGCTGCCGTCATGTCCGGTCTCCGCTGTGCCCGTCAGAACAAGGGTCCTTATCTCGCCGCGCCAAAAGCGCTATCTTCCACACGTCATAGTAATCGTGGAGCACGAGTATGGGTACGGTCGAGTCTGAGGTAAACAATGGGATCGCCACGGTCACGTTTACCAATCCGCCGAAAGGGTTCCTGACTTCCGATATGGTCGCCCAGACCAGCGCCATCATGGACGCGCTGGAGAATGACGACACGGTCCGCGTGATCGTCTTCACCGGCGGTCTGCCAGACGTTTTCATCCGTCACTTTTCGGTCGAGGAGATCATCGAAATGACGGCGGCCCTGAAAGCGCGCCGTGCCAAGGGGCTGCCCGATCCGCGTTTCGCGCGCACGCCGCTGAGGATGCTGTGGGAAAACATCGACAACTGCAGGAAACCGACCATCGCCGCGATCAACGGGTACTGCGGTGGCGGCGGTTGCGAGCTGGCCCTGGCCTGCGATATCCGCCTGGCCGGCCCCGGCGATTACACCATCGGTCAGATGGAGATCCTGGTCGGCATCCTGCCTGGCGCCGGCGGCACAACCCGCCTCGCGCGCCTGGTCGGTACCGGCAAGGCCCTTGAATGGGTTTTGCGCGGGCGCACGTTTTATCCGCAGGAAGCGGCCGTGCAAGGCCTCGTCCATCACTACATCGACGGTGATGTACTGGCCGCGGCGCACGGCATGGCCGCGGAGTTTCTCGACAAGCCGGCCTCGGCATTGGCTGCGATCAAGCAGGTCCTGCGTTCGAGCTGGGGCAAAACCACCGCCGACGGGGTCGATGAAGAAGGTGATTTATTTGCCAACGTAATCGGCGGTGACGATCGCGCCCTGGAAATGATGCGCGAGTATGTCGCCAAGGGCCATCCGCTGAAAAAATTCTGACCGCGCCGCGGCGGGTCGCGGACGGAGCCGTCAGGTCAGACTGCGTCGCACCGCCATGGCGGTGATGTCGTCATGCTGCTCGGCGCCGGCGACGAATGCGGCCAGGGCGTCGTCAAGCGCCGCGATCACGGCCTCGGCCCCCGCACCGTTGGCGGCGCCGAGGATGTCAGCGAGCCTGGCGCCGCCGAACTGGCGCCGGGCAGTGTCATAAGCTTCGGTCACACCATCGGTGTAGAGCAGCAGGGAATCACCGGGCGCGAGCGACAATTCACTCTCCGCATAGACCTGGCCGGCCAGAATGCCAAGGATGGGCCCCCCTCCGCAGTCGAACGCGTGCGCGTCGTCATCGGCCGAAGTCCGCACCAATGGTGGAGAATGACCGGCGTTGGCGCAGCGCACGGTCCAGTCCGAGGTATTGATCACGGCGTAAAACACCGACATGAACATGCCGGGGATGTCGCGACCCACCAGGTATTCGTTGACTTCAGCCAGGCACGCGCCCGGCGACATGACATTCATACCGATCGAATGGATGGTGGTACTCGCCACGGCCATGTAGAAAGCCGCCGGGATCCCTTTGCCGGAAACATCGGCGATCAGCGCGCCGATGTGATCATCGTCGATAACAAAAATATCGTAGAAATCGCCGCCCACGCCACGCGCCGGCCGCATGATGGCGCTCACATCAAGATCGGCACGCTCAGGGAAGCGCTGCGGCAGAATCCGGCGCTGCATGTCCGCGGCGAGATCGATTTCCCGCCTGAGCGCCATATACGCCGCGCGCTCGTGCCAATTCTGACGGCGCCGTTCGACGCGCTGCATGACCCGCGTAAGCGTGCCGTTGAAATCGTCGCTTGCCAGCGGCTTGAGCATGATGTCGGCGGCGCCTTCGCCGATGGCGGTCTTGATCCGGGTAATGTCCCGGCCATCAGTAAGCGCGACCCGCGGCACCCGGAGCGAGCGTTCGACGAGCCGGTGAAAAATGCCCAATCCTGATACCTGGCCGCCATCGACGCTGACCAGAGCCAGGTCGAAGGCAGTGTCCGAATGCAGCAGACCGAGTGCAGCCTGATCAGAATCGGCGTACACAAACTCATGCCCGGCGCTGTCCGCGTCGGCGCATGCGCATTGTGCGATCATCTCGCCGATACGTGGATCATCATCGATGACGAGTGTACGCACTAGCTCACCCAGATGTCGCGGGAGTGCCGCGTTGTGGCGCGGTGGACTGTTGCCACTGACATTGGTTCTGTGATCATCCTGCTTGGCGTGGCGCCAACGATAGCAATCCGCCGGCCGAATGTAACCATCTACCCACGCACTCGCCGTCCGCTGGAACCCGACCTGGCCGCGCGACAGGCTCGCGGCGTGTGATACCTTGACGCCGCTCGCCAGCAACGGCGCGCACCCACTGCCGCCCGGAACGTGAACCTTGAACGGTACCGCTGATAGCACCGACAGATGGCGTAGTCGCGAATTCCGCGAACTGGCCTGCGCGGCGCCGGACTGCGAAATGGGTGATCGCTGCCCGACGTTTCTGCTCGCCCCGCACACGGAAGCAGCGTGATGAAAACCACCCAGCCGAACTTGCGTTCGGTGTTTGACAGCCAGGTATGGCCGGCGGTGCCATCCGCACGCGGCGCCATGCTGCTGGCGCTGTTGCACCAGTTCGAGGGCTCGCAATGGTGGTCGCCGCAAACCTTGCTTGAGCACCAGTTCAGTCAACTGAGTTCCCTGCTGCACTACGCGGCGACCAACGTGCCGTTCTACCAATCGCTGTATGCCGGGCACCGCTTGTCGGAGACCCTGACTGCAGCGAACTGGGCAGAACTGCCGATCGTCGAACGGCGCGCCGTGCAGGCCGCGGGTAGCGGTTTGCGTAGCGTCGCGGTACCGCAGGCGCTTGGCGCCGTCAGCGATACCGAAACGTCGGGGTCCACCGGCGAACCAGTGAAACTGCAGAACACCGAACTCGACCGCCTCATGTGGGAAGCGTCGACCCTGCGTGAACACCACTGGCATCAGCGCGATTTCAGCGCCCGGTTCGCCTCGATACGGGTGTTCGGCAATCGCGTCGGCGCGCCGCCCGACGGCAGCGTCGCGCCGAACTGGGGGGTACCGGTTGCCGAGGTGTACGCCAGCGGCCCGGCCTCAGCACTGGCAATCGGCACCGACGTCCATGTTCAGGCACGCTGGTTGCAGCGCCAGGATCCCGGTTATCTCCTCAGCTATCCGACCAACATCCAGGCCCTGCTCGACCACGCGACCACGCACGGCTGGACATTGCCGCACCTGCGCGAAGTCCGCACCATTGGTGAAACCGTGCCGCCGACGCTGCGTCAGCAGTGTGAGGAAGTCTGGGGCGTGCCGCTGGTCGACGTCTACAGCTCGCGGGAACTCGGCTACATCGCCCTGCAGTGTCCGGACAGTGGCTTGTATCACATCAATTCGGAAACCGTCCTGGTCGAAGTCCTGGACGAAAACGGCAACGCAACCCGGCCCGGTGCGATCGGACGGGTGGTTGTCAGCACGTTACACAACTTCGTCACGCCATTACTGCGCTACGCGCTCAATGACCATGCTGAAGTCGGCCCGCCCTGCCCCTGTGGACGAGGTCTGCCGACGCTCACCCGGATCCTCGGACGCACCCGTAACATGGTTGTGCTGCCGGACGGGCGGCGCTACTGGCCGCAGGTCGGCTTCGGCAGGTATCGCGCAATCGCGCCGGTTATCCAGTTTCAGCTCGCGCAGACGACGCGCAACGACATCGAAGTGCGCCTGGTCGTCGCGCGGCAACTCGTTAACGAGGAAGAAACGCAGCTTGGCGCCGTGATCCGTAACGCCCTCGGCTATGACTTCGCGCTGCAGTTCAAATACTACCCCGACGCCATCCCGCGCGGGGCCGGTGGCAAGTTCGAAGAATTCGTCTGCCTTGTTGATGATTAACAATGGTCGCAAGACCTCGTACCAACTTACGGAGTAAGACATGAACACCGTTTTGATCACCGGTTCGAATCGTGGCATTGGTCTGGAACTGGTGCAGCGTTATCTCGCCAGGGGCGATGCGGTTATTGCATGCTGTCGCGATCCGGCCGGCGCCAAAGCGCTGCAGAGTCTCACAGCCGAGGCGCCGACACTGTCGATCGAGGCGCTGAGCGTGGCCGACGCCGACAGCGTGCGCGATCTAAAACGGCGCCTCGGCGAGCGGCCGATCAATATTCTGATCAACAACGCCGGCATGGGTGGCCCGTACCTCGACAAGGAACCGGCCGATGATCTCGACATCGAAGCGTGGCTGGAGACGTTTCGGGTCAATAGCATCGCGCCGCTGCACCTGCTGCGCCAGTTGCGCAGCAACCTGGCCGCAGCCGGCGGCGCGAAAGCCGTCAGCATCAGTAGCCAGATGGGCGCCATTTCATTTGAATTTGCCCACACCATGTACGCCTACAGCGCTTCAAAAGCGGCGCTGAATAAGATCATGCGCATGATCGCCGAAGACATGAAAGCCGATCGCATTGCCGTCCACGTCATGCATCCGGGCTGGGTCAGAACCGATATGGGCGGCAGCGGCGCCGATATTTCCGCGCAGGAAAGTGCCGACGGAATTGTCACGGTGATTGACGAACTTGGTCTCGAGGACGCGGGCAGTTTCAGGAAGTGGAACGGCGAGGTTCACCCCTGGTAGACCTCGTATAGTGAAACGGTCGTAAAAAAAATGCGGGTCGCGCTCGACGGCAGATGATACTGCCCGCCCGAACGCGACCCGCCGCCGTGGCCCGCGCAAATGCGGATCACGGCACCTTTACAACGCGACTCAGCGCGGCCGAGCGGTCAGTTCGACGCGACGGTTTGCCGCACGTCCCTCGCGGGTAGCATTGTCCGCTACCGGTTCGGCCTCACCGCGCCCGTCGGTCGACATCGCGGCCGACGCCACACCACGCTCACCGAGGTAAGCCTTTACGGATGCCGCGCGTTGCTGGGACAGGCCGAGATTATAGTCATCGGATCCCGAGGCATCGGTATGCCCGACAATTTCCAGTCGTACGTGCGGGTTGCTTTTCAGGGTCGTGGCGACACCATCGAGCACCGTGCGCGCCGCCGCGGTCAGGGTCGCGGAATCGTGCTCAAAATGAACCCCTTTCAGACTTGGGATCTGCGGGCAACCACGCTCGTCTACCGGCGTTCCCTTGGCGGTTCCGGGGCAGTCATCGCGGCTGTCGACAACGCCGTCGCCATCGCTGTCCGGGTCAACCACCGGTGGTGGCGGTGGCGGCGGGATGAGCGCCTTTTCGACGTCCGCAACGGCAGTCAGGAACGACCGTTTGCAGGCATCGATGTGATCGGGCTGCAGATCTTCCGCGGCCTGCTCCAGCCAGCAGTCAAATGACGACTGCGCGCGGGCTGCAGGTTGAGCAGCCTTGTTGCGCGCGTCTTTGGCGAAGGTCGCCATGAGACGCTCGCGCGCGGCCGAAAGTTCGGCGACGTAGCCTGGCTTCAGAAAATCGCGCCGCAGCTCCGGCTGGTCCGGTTCGCCGGGATGACCGGCCAGAGCAGCCTGGGCTCGCGCGGCGTAGGTTTCGGCGTCGCGGTTATCGCCCTGAGCCTGTTCTACGGTAGACAGCGCCTGGTAAGCATCAGCGAGGGCCTGCTCGAACGGCTTGCCGTCCGCCGTGGCGGTAAGTGGCGACAGAAACAACGAGATCAGCACCGCCAATACCGGCGCACTCCCGCTTTTGGTCGTAATAGTCATGGGGCAACAACTCCTCAATGCGTAAAAACTCCTGACCGGAGACTGCCTGGCGCAGTTCCGGCCGGGTATATCTTCGATAACAGTGCGTTTAGAAATTGAAGCCGATACCGAGCGCGTAAGGGACTACGCCGTCGCTGCAGCACTCATCGAACGGCACTTCATAAGAAATGCTGCCGAATAGGAACGTGCTTTCGTTGACGTAGTACTTCATACCGACTTCAGGCCCGAAGATGGCCTCATCGTCGATGCCGGCGCCATAGATCGCGCCAACGTTCATGCCGAGATACGGCTGCCACTTACCGTGATCCCACTGATATGCGGCCTGCACCACGGTGCGGGCGTTGATCAGGTTGCTGTCGCCAGTGTCGTTGGTCGTTATGCCTTGCTTGAGGGTAAACAGGATGTTGTCGGTGTAATACCAGCCCAGCGAGCCGGCAACCCCGACGTTATTGTCATCAAGGTCATCGTCCGACTGTCCGGCACCGGTAAGCGTTGCTTCCCAGTTGCCGGCGCGCGGCCCGGCGTCGGCGGTGTAAGGCGCCGAGTTACCATCTTCCGCCGACGCCACAGTGGCCAGCGCCGCGAGTGAAACTGCAAACAAAATCCTGATCATATTTTTATCTCCGCCCTACACACGTGGGTAGTTCCGTTGTGGGCGGCAGGGCAGCGTCCACAGCGGCAGACCGATGCGGTTTCGCGTCGGTTCAGATTTATTAAGCTAGTACGCCTGCAGCCTGGACCGCTCGCACGACCGCTATCGCGGTGGCAAGACGGGTGTGGCCACTCTCGCGCCAAGTGCACGTGACTTTTCAGCCACGATGAGACTCTTCAGTCGTTAGACGCAGCCATCGGGAAATTAGTCACAAAAATATTTTCAGCGGCTGGCTGTGCTATTGCGTGCTCAGTCCCCAGGGCCGGTGGACAACCGCCACAAAAAGGCATTGACTGCTGTATCACGCCTCGCGGCAGCGGTCAGGCCACCGACCCTGAGCGTTAAGGTAGACGCCGCCCGAGTGGCGAAAGTCACATCTGCCTGCCGAGTGTGACTTATTGCGGTCGGTGACCGTCTAAACCTTCAAGTGGTGTTACGCGGGGAGGCGTTTTGCACCCATTCAAAGCAGATAGCTGGACTTCCTTCGTCAAGCGCACCCGATGGCGTGCGCCACGCCCATGCCCGTGCAAACCGCGCTGATGACCAGCGATCGCGTGGACCCGGACGAGGAATTGGTACGTGCATGCCAGCGCGAGCTGCCGCACCGCACGCGCGCGTTCGAGGCGCTGGTCCGTCGCTACGAACCCCAGGTTTACCGCACCTGTCTGCGCATAGTGGGTAATCCTGCGGATGCCGAAGACGCCGCCCAGGAGGTTTTTATCCGTGTGCTGCGCGGTCTCGGCGCGTTTGAGGGCAAGTCGAGTTTCCGAACCTGGTTGTTCAGCATCGCTCGCAATGAGTGCGTGGATCTGTTGCGCAAGCGCCGGCCGGAATTCGAGTATTCACTGGAGTCGCCTGAAGCAGATGCGGTGAATGACGACGCCGCGGTTGCCGAGCCGGTTCTGACGGCAGCGCTGAGCGCCGATCTTCTCGACAAGACACTCAGTGCCCTCAAGCCTGCCGAGCGCGAAGTTCTGGCTCTGCGATTCGGCGCCGAACTCGATTTCGAGGCCCTGGCAAGTACGCTCGGCGTTTCGCTGAGCGCAGCAAAAATGCGCCTCTACCGGGCCGTGGAACATTTTGTGAGCGTGGCTAATCGCCATGGCTACGACCCTCCCGCGGGGTCGCGTGGCATGAACGGCCCCAACGACGAACATCAATCATAGGTTCCTGCAATGAACGAAATTCCACCCATCACGGAAAAAAACCTGCGGCTCGCATTCGCGCAAGATGCATCGGACAACGTCGCCGCACGACACCGGCGACGGCGGCTTATGCGGCGCATTCGCCGCGAACTTGCCGCCCGCGACCTGATGAATCTGCTGCTGGTGCGGATCTGGACCTCGCTGGTGCAGATCTCCGCGCGCACGTTCGTTAAAACCCCTCGCCGTCAGTTCGCACGCTGACACGATTCGGCGATCTCGACAACCTGGAGGCTGCTCCCATGGAAATTCAGAATACGGTGACTGGCGCGATGTCCGCGTTATGGACGAAAGTCGCGATTTTTCTGCCCAACTTTGTCCTCGGCATCGTCATTGTTGTTGTCGGCATTGTCGTCGCGCGCATCTCCAGGCGACTCGTTACCGTCCTGGCTGCTCGCGCCGGGGTTGACCGCGCGAGTGACCATTCGGGGGTGCGCGGCATGCTCGAAGCTACCGGGGTAAGCGTGGAGCTGTCGGACATTATCGGCCGCACGGTCTTCCTGTTTGTCCTGCTGCTGTTCGTGATCGCCGCGTCAGAAAGCCTCGGCCTTGCCGCGGTATCGAGCACTATCAATTCGTTCCTGCACTTCGTGCCGAAAATTTTCGCGGCCATTATTATCGCGATACTGGGCCTGGTCCTGGCCCAGGTCGTGCGCGACGCGGTACGCCGGACAACCGAGGGCTTCGGCGTCGAGGATGCGGGCGCTTTGAGCACGCTCGCCTACGGTCTGGTGATCCTGGTTCTGGCAACGGTTGCCATCTCGCAGTTGGATATCAATACCGGTCTGCTGCACGTGGTTATCGGTATCACCCTGACGGTCGCGGGGATCGCGGTTGCCCTCGCCCTCGGACTCGGCACACGGCGCGTGGCCGGCGACGTGGTTTACGGCGTTTACGCTCGCGACGACCTCGAGCCCGGCGACCGCATCCAGGTAGATGAAGTAGCCGGCGAGGTCATCGAAGTCGGGACCGTGATGACGGTGATCGCGCTCGACGACGGTCGCGAACGTTACATTCCGAACAGCCGCCTCATGTCGCGCAGCTTTGACGTACTATCGCGACACGATGACAACGATGAATGATGCCGCGGTACCGTGCGACGGGGCGCTCGGCAGCCTCGCCGAACAACACGCGGCGCGCGGATCAGCGTGGTAGTCTGTGCATCCAGATTACGCTTGCACTTACAGCGTCAGATATCAAAAGCGCCACGCAACCCCACTGCCGACAAAAAAATCGTCGGCGAGGTGATTCAAGCCACCACCGGCGTAGACGTCGAGCTGCAGGTCATTGCTGACCAGGTAGGTAAAGCCACCATTGACGCTGTGCGCGCTGTCGCTGCTGTCAGAGTGAATACTGAAATACTCGACATAACTGCCAATCCGATCGCTCAACGCATGGCCAACGCCAATCGCCGTACCCAGTTGAGTTTCGCGTTCGTCATCGCTGGAAACTGAATTGGCAACCACCGTTCCGAACAGGCCGGGGCCCGAATCCAAGGCGTAGGACCACGCCACCCCGAGTCCCGGGTCGACTTCGTCCGAGCTGAATGCGTCGCTGCCCACCGGCAGGCTCAGGGCGCCGAATACGCTGACCGCCAGTTGGGAACTATCAGGCATCAACTGGTAACTGAGGCCAAGGCTGAGGTCGCTGGTCCCATCGATCTGATTCTGGCCGCTATCGACATCGGCGTAACCCGACCAGAAAAGATTGAGTTCCAGGCGGTTTGTCAGCCCTGTTCGTAGCAGAAGCAAAGGTAGGGTGTGGGCGTCGCTGTCGACGCCGCCGTCATCGTTCGAGGTGTACTGATAACCGCCCTCGAATTGCCATTGGCCGCTGTCCAGCGTTGTTGCCGGGGAACTGAAACTCGGCCGGGAGGTGCTGATCGGGCTCGTCGCCTTCGAAGCTGACGTTTGCTGTGCGTGCGTGTCGCCAACAGCGCAGGCCGCGAACAATGCCGCAGCCAGGGAGATGGCGGGAGAATCCGCCGGGTAGTTGCTCATAATCGAATTCCAAAGGACCGGGCCAACGCCCGCGGTCGATTATGACGCATTCGACGGCACCGCTACGGCCAGTAGCCCGGGTGCATTTTATTCGACGCGCGTACGCCGCCCGAGCAGCCCGGCGGCACAGGCGGCCATCAGCCAGACCATGGCGGGGATCGGGATGGGTTGTACCCAGTCCGTACCGGACAGCGACGTGACGGCAAAGCTGCCGAGCGGCGTACCGCCGAGATCCGTCAGTCCGCTACTGCCGCCCCAGGTAACTGTGCCGCCGAACTCGCCGGTGGATCCAATTGCAGGAAACGCGGAATTTGTCCCCGCGGCTGCCCAGCCCAACGCGAAGATGCCAAGGTCAAACGGCGTGCCGAGGGTGATCTGTGCGGCAAAGGTGGCGGTGTCGACAAAGCCGGTATTGGCCACGGCGCCGCGAAACGGCACGACGAGCTGCCATTGGGCGTGTTGCACGCTGGTCGACACCGGATGGTTGAACTGGCCGTCCGAAAAACCGGGGGTACTGCTCGAGAGTCGCAACTGATTGATATACGGTTCGACCTCAACCACGCCAAACCCGGTTAATCCGCTGACGTCGAAGGTAGTGCTGACATCGACATCGAACAGCCAGATGGCCTGCGTGCCGTTGAGCAGCGGATTGGTGCTGGAGACGGTCACGGTATCGACCCAGCCGCCGTGCATGATGGAACTGACCGACTGCCCGACCTGCGGGTCGAAAACCTGCTGAGCACGCCCGGAGAACGAGGTTTTACCGAGCTGGGCCGTACCGTTGGAAGTCGACTCGCTGGTTGGTAGCGGGGTTGACGGTGGATACATCGAGCTGGCCGACGCGGTAGCGCTGCCGACAAACGGGTTCTCGACGATATGCGGCGTAAAAACAAAAGCACCGCTGGGATCAAACCCCGGATCCGGGTTGCTGCCGCTGGACAAACCGGAAATCGACGTGATGAAGCCACCCGGACGGTCGATCAGCGTCGGTTCGAGAACGCCAATCGTGCCGGTCACCACGTTCTGTGTGAACGCTGCGTACAGCGGCGCCGAGACCAGCCCCAGGCCCGCAACAAGCAACCCGGCGAGCAGCGCCCGCACCACGGCAACAGGGCTGTCCGCCACGATCGGATTTCGCTTCTCAGGTATACACATCGTGCTGGCCATCCTGCTGTTTAGCGGTTCACGCATCAACGTCGAGTCTATCGGAGTCAGGCAGGGCCGCTCAGGTCCTTTTAGATCGCTTGATGGTTGATAGCAGATGTCCGCCTGCAGTGTGGCGACCTTGGCACCGTGCAGCGCGGGAACTTGGGTCCGGCAGATAGTGGGCGCCTCTTTGTTGATTGCCGACGCAAAAGCAGGCGTTGTAATTTAGCGCCACGATATCCTGTGCTATGGAGAATCGAGATGCCGAAAACGACCCCGCAATCGAGAGGGCCGATGCAGCTCGGCCTGTTCATGCCGAATTGCAGCTACGCCTATTCCATCAGCACCTACAAGCCCGAGCCGGAAGACTGGACGTACGCGTCCAACCTGCGCATCGCGCGGGCCGCCGAGGCCGCCGGTTTCGACTTCCTGTTTCCGGTCGCCAAGTGGCAGGGCTACGGCGGTGAAACGAACTACCTGGGCACCTCGTTGGAAACCTTTACCTGGGCTGCGGCGCTGTTGTCGAACACCACCAGCATCAATGTCTTTTCCACCGTGCACGTGCCGGTTTTCCATCCCGTCGCGACCGCCAAGATGGGCGCGACCCTGGATCACATCGGGCAGGGTCGCTGGGGTTTGAATATCGTCAGCGGCTGGAGCGAGCACGAGTTCGGCATGATGGGCATCGAGGTCATCCCGCACGCAGAACGTTACCGGCGCAGCGAAGCGTACATCGACATCCTCAAGGGCTTGTGGACGCAGCCGCCGGGCACGTTCAGCTATGACTGTCCGTGGTACACGATCACCCATGGCGACGTGCGTCCGGCGCCGATGCGCAAGCCGCACCCGGTGATCGCGAATGCCGGGGTGTCCGAAGATGCCAAGGCGATGGTTGCGAAACTGTGCGACTGGGCGTTTATCAGCCCGCCGTCCGTCACCGAGGCGCCGGCCATCGTCGCCGACATCAAGGCGCGCGCGCAGCAACTCGGGCGCAGCGTCCAGTGCGCCTGCTACCCGTTCGTACTGTGGCGGGACACCGAGGCCGAAGCGCAGGAAGAACGCCAGCGCATCATCGAGAACATGGACCGCACGGCAGTCGACAACTGGGCCCACGGCCTGAAGCTGCAGAGCGGCTCGTTCGATGACTTCACTGCCGAAATGTACGCCTTCGGTGGCGGTGCGTTGCCCGTGGTCGGCACCAGACAGCAGGTCGCGGAGACGCTGAGAGATCTCTACAACGGCGGCATGGACGGTTTTCTGATGGTGCTGCTGGACTACTACGCAGACACGCTGCGCTTCGAGCGCGAGATCCTGCCCTTGCTGCGCCGTATGGGGGTTCGGACGTAGCTGGCGCTGCCGCTTTGCCTCAACCGATTTAGATTCTGAGTAGGAATCGGCTCCCTTGGCGGCGCGTTTCGTGGTACTGCTCGTAGCCGGTTGCCAAGGCTGACCGTTCAGCGTCGGGGTTCATACGCGGCGACGGAAAATACACCGTTGCAGCCTGATCATACCCTGGTGTATTGTTGGTGTATGGCACGCACAAATGTAGACATCGATGACGAAGCCTGCGCCATCGTCATGCACCGATACCGGCTGGCCACGAAACGGGATGCGATCAACTTTGCCTTGCGCGCACTCGCGGCGGAGCCGCTCGGACTCGATGATGCCAGGAAGCTGCGGGGTTCTGGCTGGTGCGGCGACCTCGACGCAATGCGCACGCATCGAAGCTCGTGATATTGGTCGACACCTCCGCCTGGATCGAATTTCTCCGTGATACCGGATCGCCTGTCTGCCAGCGGGTCGACGATCTGCTGGCCGGCGATATTGCGACAACTGATGCCATTCGTATGGAAGTGCTCGCCGGCGCCCGCGACGATCAACATCTTCAGCAGCTGCGGCGGCTCCTGGCGAGGGCATCGATGCTGGCGACGGAACCGGTGGACTATGAGGCCGCGGCAGCGCTGTACCGCGCGTGCCGCCAACAGGGCCACACCGTACGCAAGCTCATTGACTGCCTGATCGCCGCGGTCGCCATCCGCGGCCAGGTACTGGTACTTCACCAGGACGCAGATTTCGATGTCCTCGGTCGACTTACCGCCCTGCAGGTCGCTGCTGTCGCCTGAATGTCGCTCGCGGGTGCGAATCGGGGACATTCCTGAATCGGGGACATTTCTGGTTTCGTTCGTCCGCCTGCTACTGTCACCGGAAACCAGCAATGTCCCCGATTTACGCGGCCCGATTTACGCGGCCCGGTTCAGAACCAGATCTGCACGCCTAAACGCAGGCTTACCTCCGAACTCGCTGTCCCTTCCTGGCCTGCCAGGCGACCCGTCTCACCGTAGCGCTGGGTCCACGACACGCCGATATAGGGCGCGATTTCGCGCCGCAGGTGGTAGCGCAGGCGCACGCCGAGATCACTGTTGTTGAGACCGGCGCCGACGCCGACGGCGCGGTCTTCGGAAAACGCCGCGTTCAGTTCCAGGCGCGGCTGCACAACCCAGCGCTGGCTCAGCAGGAGGTCGTACTCGATCTCGATCCGCGCGCTGACCTCGCCGTGTTCGCTGACGAACAACGCGCTGTCCACCTCGAACGCATACGGCGCCATGCCCTGCACGCCGAGCACCGCGTAAGTCCGCTCAGGGCCGGCGCGGAAGTCATGCCTCACACCTGCCTGCCAGTCCCAGAACGGCGCGAACAAGCGGCTGTATAACACCTGCGCCTCGCCTTCGCCGGGGTCGCCGTCGAGCGTGCCTTCGCCCTCGGACTTGATCCATAAACGCGAGAAATCGCCGCCGTACCAGCCCTGTACGTCCCACTGATAGCCGTCGGCTCCGTCACCAAAACTCGTTTCGAGACGATCGCCAAGGACTTGCCAGTTCAGCGCCGGCTCATGCACCGGCGCGGGCCAGTCGTCCGGCGTGCCGGCCGGATCGTAGGCACAGACCGGACCGACCGACATCGCGGCACACAACAGGGCGTATTTGCTTGACATGATCAGCACCTCAGCCAACCCGCACCACACGGAACATGCCCATTTCCATGTGGTACAGCAGGTGACAGTGAAACGCCCAGCGACCCGGCGCGTCGGCATTGATCAACGCCGAGACACGCGATGCCGGCATGATGTTGATCGTATGTTTGCGCGGCAGATGCCGCCCCTGACCGTTTTCCAGTTCCATCCACATGCCGTGCAGGTGAATGGGATGGTTCATCATGGTGTCGTTAACCAAGGTCAGGCGCAGGCGTTCGCCGTAGTTGAATTCGATCGGCGCGTCCACCTCATGAAACCGCTGGCCGTCGAATGACCACATGTAGCGCTGCATGTGCCCGGTGAGATGCAGCTCCAGTTCGCGACCTGGTGGGCGCTCGTCGAAATCATCGGTCGCGCGTTTCAGGTCCGTGTACACCAGCACTCGATGCGCAACCGCGGCGAGACCGGTCCCAGGTTCGCCGAGGCGATTGCGTTGCACGGCCGCAACGCTGACATTGCCGGGTCCGTGGTCATCGGGGCCGTGCCGGGCCACGATCTGACCACCGCCCATGTCCATGTCCATGGGCATGGCATGACCGGCATGAGCACTGTGTCCAGCACCCTGCGCCATGGGCTTCTCCGCCCGCTCGCCGACGTCCCCATGACCATGCATGTCCATATCCATGCCCATGTCGACCATGCTCAACAGCGGTCGCTTGCGTAGCGGCGGCACCGCGGCGCGCGCGCCGGACTGCGTTGCCAGGGTTGCAGCGGCGTAACCGCTGCGATCGATTGACTCAGCCATGATGGTGTAGGCGGACGCGCCGCCCGGCGTAACGATGACATCGTAGGTCTCCGCGACCCCGAACTGGAACTCGTCGGTTTCGACCGGCTCCACCGCCTGCCCGTCCGCCGCGATCACGGTCATCGGCAGACCGGGAATGCGCACATTAAAAAACGTCATGGCCGAGGCATTGATGAAACGCAGCCGCACGCGCTCGCCCGGCGCAAACAAGCCGGTCCAGTTCGCCGCCGGGTGCATGCCGTTGACGAGATAGCTATAGGTTGCGCCGGTGACGTCAGCGATATCGGTCGCCATCATGCGCATGCGATCCCAGTCCAGCTTCTGGCGTAAGGCCGCGGCCGCCGTCAGGTTATCGGTGCCGTAAAGTTCCGACAGCGAAAACTGCTGGTAATTGTAGTAATCGCTCATCTTTTTGAGGTTCGTCATCACCTGGTGCGGATCTTCGAACGTCCAGTCCGACAGCATGACGACGTAATCACGATCAAAGTCGCGGGCTTGCGCTTCGCGCGGGTGAATAACCAGCGGCCCGTACAGGCCGGACTGTTCCTGCAAACCGGAATGGCTGTGGTACCAGTAGGTGCCGCTCTGTTCGACCGGAAAGTGGTAGGTGAACGTGCTGCCGGGATCGATGCCGCGAAAGGTCACGCCCGGCACGCCGTCCATCTCGAACGGCAGCAGGATGCCGTGCCAGTGGATGGATGTCGCCACGTCCATCTCGTTGTGCACGTTGAGGATCACCGGACGGCCTTCCTGCCACTCGAGCAGTGGACCCGGCACGCTGTTGTCGGCACTGACCACGCGTCCATTGCCACCGGCGATGTCGAACGAGTGCGCACGTATGGCAAGGTCGAACACCAGGGCAGCCGGATCCATAGCGCCCTGAAGCGCCGGGCCGGATACCCCCATCGCGCCCGCCCAGCGCGGTCGCAGGGCATCGAACAAGGCCAGCGCGCCGCAGCCGAGACTGCGGTGCAGAAACTGTCGGCGCCGTGGGTCGGTCGCCGCAAGGAAATGGGTTGTCATGTTGTCGTCTCCAACAGATCCGTGTCAGGAACACGGACTGGACTTTCGTACCCGCGCGCGCGGCGTGGGCGTGCCCGAAGCACGGACAACGCTGTCCGTGCCGCAGTGCGGGCGTCCTAGTTCAGGAGACGGTCGTGGCGCGTCGCGGGCGTTTCGGCAGCACGCGCCAGCGACCACGAAGGCGGTAAGGATGGGGAAACTAAACGATGTGTGTGTGGATACGGGAGCGCCAGCGCCGCGGCGCCACCGTCGGGAAATTCGCCTGGCACTGCCAGGGCCCAACGCGTGCCCGCCGGATCCGCGACCAAGGTCGCCGCGGATGCGCAGTCGGCGTCGCAGCTACCGCCGTGACAATCTGCAGCAGGTTCGTCGACCGCATGCTGAGCACCGTGGTGCTCGTGTGGTCCGGTAGCCGCGTGCTCACTGGGCGCAGCGCACGCACAGCCGAACTGGCCCAGCGCCACGAACAGGGAGAGGAGTACGGCCACTGACTTCCGCGTCACGATCATGGCTGTTAGATTATACCCCCCATGGGTATGTATCAAGGCGGCTGTGGTGAGCAGGACAAAGGCGATGAGTGAGAATCCACAACAGGCGGCGCGCGCCGCCATCGCGCGCCGCCTGAAGCGGATCGAAGGGCAGGTACGTGGTTTGAGCCGGATGCTGGAGAACGGCCGCTACTGCATCGACATCCTGCATCAGATCCAGGCCACCAAGGCGGCGCTGACCAAAGCCGAGACGGAACTCCTGCGCGTGCATGCCAGCGAATGTGTCGAGCATGCGCTCACTGTGGGTTCGTTGACCGAACGGCGCGAAAAAATCGTTGAACTGGTCGATTTGTTTGAGCGCGTGCGGTAGTCGGGCATCATCGGGACGAACGTAAAGGGGACGGAGGGATTAATCATTAATCCCTCCGTCCCCTTTTCCTCTTTTCCTGTCCCAGACTGTTTGGCGGAGAGGGAGGGATTCGAACTTTCGGTGTTTCTTTTTATTTCAACGGCTTATAGAGGCACCGTGTCCAGATCGTGTCTAGCGTTCAGGCTGGCAGGTGCCCCTGTGTTCAGCGCCCATCCGGCAATATTGAGCCAGCTTCTCGGTGCGGTGTAACGAGTGGGTCAAACGGAAACCGGTCGGGGACTACTCAGTCGGCGCTGGATAGACCAAGGATATCGGCGAACCCGCGCGCTGCGATGATCTGAACCATCTCCACCTTTCCCAAGGACAGCAGGTCGCGTTTATCGCCTGTCACCAAATAGTGAGCCGCGCCGGCAATTGCGGTGGCCAGAATGGGGTTGTCGTCAGGTTCTGGCGATAACTCCACCTCCGGTAGTTCTTGTAGCACGGTTGCCTGCCGCCTTAGCCCGTTCAGCAGCGTGCCTACCTCGGCAGGTTTGAGGTACTTTCGCAATTTCGAATAGCGGGAAACCCGGCGGAGCTCTTCGAGTTGCCACTCCGAGGTGACCAGTTCGAAGGTTTTCTTGCGCCAGGCCCGATAGATCAAGTCGGGCGGTGTGCCAGACGTGATCAACGCGGCGAGCAGGATTCCAGTGTCAAGAACGACCCGCAAAACTGTCAGCCGTTGGCCAGAGCTTCGTCGATCGCCTCCAGGATCTCATCTTGCGAGTACTCCCGGTTGCGCTGCTTGACGTCCTGCACCGTCAATTCGAACAGGCGCGCCTGGACCGCCTCCTCCACGAACTGGGAGAGATCACCCTTCTTCGTGCCACGCCGGCCCAGGTAGGCCCGCAGGGCTTTGTCCACGTCGTCGCGCACGACGATAGACCATCGGACGTTGCTCATCTGGGTTCTCCGAGGTGAATTCGAGTTCATAATGTACGCATATGCGTATATGCACACAAGAGAATAGGCAGCATAAATCGTCTTTTCGGTGGGTCGACAGCGCGTAGCCCCGCCTGATCGGCGTCGGCATCTGTCGCCGGGAAGCCGCGGCGGCTCGCCCAGCAGCGTGAAGATCGGCGTCACACCCCTGAATTCTTCCCGACGACCCCCTCGCCGGCGCGCTTTACCTCTCCCCGCCTGTTTTTCGGCCAGCCGCCGCCATGGCCGTGCCGCTGATGCCACAGCCCAAAGGAGGTCATCCTGCGGTCACCCCGTCTCGTCGAAGAGCTCAAACAGCCCCCGCCGCGATGGCGCTCGACTCGGCGGCCGCCGGGTGGCTTCGCATTCAGCCCCTTGCGCATCCAGGTGGACGAGGATCTTCTCGATGACATCTGCGTCCTCGATGCACGCAATGATCCGCATCGCTCCGCCGCAGGCCACGCAGGTCTCGATGTCGATCCCGAACACCCGCTTCAAGCGCTGTGCCCAGGTCATCGCGGCGCGGCGTTCGGCTGGCGCGGGCTCCTCTGGTTCCACTGTCGTGACATGCTGACCTCCCCTGCCCCGCTTCGCCGGCGTCACCCGCGCGCGATATCCGCTGTTGGGCGCGAATACACCGTGGAAGCGCGTCAGGTTGACCCGCGGTTTCGGCACCAAGGCCGCCAGCCGCGCGATGAAATCCAGTGGCTCGAAGATGACGTGCGTCGTGCCGTCTCGGTACGGCGTCTTCAGCTGATAACGAACATTGCCATTCGGCGTTAGCGACAGGCGTTTTTCTGAGATGGCCGGCCGACTGATGTACCGGCAGAGCCGTTCGAGCTTCTGGCGTTGATCCGCGCGGGCCGACACGCCCGCGTGTAGGGAAAATCCCGCCACCTTGCCGACGCCGTTATCGAAGGGCTCGTCACAGGCCGGCAGCGTCTGTAGTGTGAATACCTTGCGGCCCTGTTGCGGCCCGACGGCAATGCGGTAGGTGATTGACGAACTCAGGAGCTGCGCCATCGCCCCGACCTCGAGCTCGTCGCCAGCCAGGTAGCTGTTCTCCGCATCCCGTTCCAGCAACCCCTGGCGTTCGAGGTAGCGGCCAATGCGCAATGCCAGCGTTTGGGTCAGTCGGGCCAGCTCGGCGCTGGTCGGTGCCTTCACCCAGCGGAAGCGCAGCGAGCCGTCCGGACACTCGACGTACACCCCGTCGAGGAACAGCATGTGAAAGTGGACGTTGAGGTTCAGGGCGCTGCCGAACCGCTGAATCAAAGTGACCGCGCCGGCTTGGGCCGATTTTCGTGAGAACCCCGCCTTCTTAATCAGGTGTGTGGCGATGCAGCGGTAGACGATTCCGAGCACCTGGCCCATGACCTCAGGGCGGCTCGCGAACAAGAAGCGTAACGGATAGGGGACGCTCAACACCCACTGCGCACCGGCTGCTCGGGAAACACCTCGTCGACCAGCAGCGCTGCGCTTTCGGCCATGCGCCGGGCGCCGCAGCTCGGGCAGAAGCCGCGCCGCTTACAGCTGAACGCGACCAGGCGCTCGGCATGACAGGTCTCGCACCGGACCCGCAGAAACCCGTACTCGAGACGCCCGCACTTGAGGTAGCCTTCGAATTCCTGCTCCACATATCCCGGCAGGACATTGCCCTGCGCCGCCTGATGTGCTTTGAACCCGGGGTAGTATTCCTCAACAAGTTGATAAAGAAGGGTGCGCTCCGGGCGGTGGCGCGCATACGGCGGCGCGCCGCCACCCGAACTGGCTTCCCCCCCAGCCGACGAAGGCAACATGATCGCATCCTTGCGAAGTCGTCCTGCGGCTCAGGGTATCAGGCCGAGTGGCTATCCCTACAAGTACTTCTTGAACGTGCTCGCCGTGACCGCGACGCTCAAGGCAAAAAGCGTCGCGAACGGCAGCGCCACAAAACTCGGATGCCTGAATGGCAGCGCCAATTAGATTATCGCGGCCAGGAGCAGTAGCGGGGCTTGGCCCAGTAGTAGACGAAGGAAATCTTGCGCCTCCACCGGATCAGCGAAGACCTCGCTTCACCAAGTCGATCGGCTTTCCGACCGCGAGGCAATCACGACAAGTATCCGAACAGGTGTGCCCACGACAGGGAGGATCGTGTCTAACCTAGCGCCCAAATTGCGACCTATCCGTGCCGAGGTACGCACTAACTCGCTGAATGATCTGGAATTGACAACGAAAAACCGGAGCCGTACCGAGGGTTCGGCTTGTACTCCAGCTTTTTGATTTCAAATAGATTTTGGCGGAGAGGGAGGGATTCGAACCCTCGAAAGGTTTGAACCCTTTGCCGGTTTTCAAGACCGGTGCATTCAACCGCTCTGCCACCTCTCCGTAATTCTGTTCGACTCAATTTTCCGAAAAATCAAATCGCACCCTACTATGCCGACCGGGAGGGATGGATTCGCCCGCGCTCTGGCGCGCGCTCACCCCTGCGGGGCGCCGGCCCCAGGCCGGCGTCCAAACTTCCTCGCGGCAGTTTGTCGAACCCTCGAAAGGTTTAACCCTTTGCCGGTTTTCAAGACCGGTGCATTCAACCGCTCTGCCACCTCTCCGTAATTCTGTTCGACTCAATTTTCCGAAAAATCAAATCGCACCCTGCTGTGCCGACCGGGAGGGACGGATTCGCCCGCGCTTTGGCGCGCGCTCACCCCTGCGGGGCGCCGGCCCCAGGCCGGCGTCCAAACTGCCTCGCGGCAGTTTGTCGAACCCTCGAAAGGTTTAACCCTTTGCCGGTTTTCAAGACCGGTGCATTCAACCGCTCTGCCACCTCTCCGGTTCGATTTCTCAGGCGCTTTAGGGTAATCCTGCCTGGTTGCTTTGGTTTCTGTTAGCGAACCGCAACCGCGACGGCGGATTGTAGCAAAGACATGCACGGTAACCGTAGGTCGTAGTCGAATATAGAACTTCAACCACCTGTTGGAGTGCTCGGGACACTTCAGCAGCTACCGCAGGGAGCGTGCCCAAGCCGCCTGACCGACTAAAAGCGAAACATCATCCAGGTCTGAATGACGGTGAAGTCGTCGTCGCCGAATATTTCCCGCGCTGCGGTGTTGGGGGTCGACCACGCGATGCCGGCGTAGAGATAAATTTCCTCACCCTGAAAATATTCGACGCCGACGTTGATTTCGTCCGCCCAGTCGGTGGTTGATACCGGCGTGCCGTAATAGTTCGGCTCGTCAAGATCGTGCTGAAAGTAGTACAGGGTCAGGGCTACGGCCGGCAGCGGGAACGTCCTGATCTTGGCGAACCAGGTGTTCTGGTTGCTGTTGAACAGGTGGTATTCGCCGGCGATTTCGCCCTGGTAAAAGGTATCCCATTCGCGCGCATAAAAGCCGTAGAACATCGATCGATAGGTTTCATTGTCGTCGGTATCGAGTTCGTTACCGGAAAAATGGGCATAGCGATAGGTGAGGATCGTTGTCCACGGCAAGTCCGGCACAGTATAGCCGGCTTCGAGGTACCAGCCGAGGCCGGCGTTGTCCTGACCACCGCCGTCGTCATCGCGGCCACCCTGCACAACCACCTCGCCGTACAGTTTCAGGGCCGGTAGCCCGGGTACCCCCACGTCGAGCGCACGCAGGTTCCAGGCTTCCACGCCGTCGTAGTTCAACGCATTACCGCGATAGATGTTGATGTACATGAAACCGAAGCGGCCGTGCGTTTGTTCGGTGTTTTCGACATTGACACCGGCCAGGCGGGCATCGCCGAAGCCACCGTCGCTGTTCAACCAGAACAGGTCGGCGCGGACAGGGTCCGTGTTGACCTTGAGTACGGCAGCATTTTGCCAGGCATCGAAAGGCGCGACCCAGAACTGGCCCTGACCGGCGCCGATATCGAAGTTGCCATCGCCGATGACGAGGCCGTCACCGATGCTGAGCACCTGCGGACCCAGCGAAAAATCAATGCTGTCGTTACGCCAGCCGAAGTGCAGTTCGTTGATGTCGATGCGCGAGTCACCGCTGCGCGCAAACTGCCCGGAAAGTTCGCCGTCGAGCACATTCGTCGCGCCGACCACGGAAACGGCGCCGTAGAAGGTCCCGCCGCCAAGTCCGCGCTCCACGCCGAGGCGCGGTTCAAACGACAGCGACAGGCTCGAGCGTTCGTCCTCGCTGAGGTCGTCGAGTGCACCGAGTCCGAAATTGATGCCGCTGCCGTACTGCGCACCAAGGCGCACCTCCAGGGCGGGAACCAAGACCCAATTATCGTGCGTGTACGGTTCAATCGCGGCAGCCGGCGCGTTTGCGAGCAACACCAGGCTGAGTATCGCGTAACGTCGCCATAACGCTGGCGCGAACAATGATTCAGTATCGATTACATAAAGTCCGCGAAAGTTGGTGCGGCGTTGGAATACTCAAAGTGAATACTCCACCGCCTAAAGGCGGTGGCTTCGGATGACGGCTGGAAGCCGGATTGATCGGCCATGCGGCCGATTACACCACCGTAAAGTCATCGTCCGGTTCCGGCGCCTTCTGGTTTTTGATGTACTCCTTCCATACTTCGTCGGTGACGTTCCCGCTCGTCGCCACCCAGTATCCCCGTGCCCATGATGCTGACCCCAGTACCGCTTCTTCAGGCTCCGATACTCCGTCAGAAGCCGGTGCGAACTCTTACCCTTCAGAAAACTGCACCGCACGCGACACCGATAACTGTGGCGGGATCCCAATCAGCATATGAACGTGATCGCGGTTGATTGAACCCGCGTAGATCAACATCTCCTTGCTTCGAGCAATCTCCCGCAGAAGCTCCCGGCACCGTTGCCCCACATCACCGCCCAGCACCTGATAGCGATACTTCGTAGTCCACACCAAGTGGTATTTGCAGTCCCACACCGTATGACTACCGCGCTTGTAATCTTCCATCTCACAAGCATAATTCAAACGACCTATCCGTCGCCTAAAGGCGAGGGGTTTACGGATCCCCTATCGGGGACTCTAAATCTGCGACGCCGCCTATCGTTTCAACTGCTAGGAAAAGTCGATGCCCTGGTAGTCGTTCGCCACTGCTGCCTGCAGGCGTTTCGTATACTCAACCCCACCCGTGGCAAAAATATTGTAGCGGGTATGGCCGTACTCATGGCCTTCGAGATTGGAGTTGTAGCCCGTGATCCAGCTCTGCGCCTTGTTCATCAGCAGGCCTTCATAACTGGCCTTGACCTCCTTGAACCAGGCCTGTTGCGATGTGTCCGCGGCATCGAAGCGGGTGTAGCCCTTGTCCCACATGTGCTGAAGCAGCGGCACCACCCAATCGACCGCGACTTCGGATCCGCGCGGGAAATTCGCCGCCGCGGTTTGTGGTCCGCCCAACATGACCAGATTCGGCATGCCGTGGACCAGCATGCCGAGGTAGGTAATCGGGCCTTTGGCCCAGGTGTCGCGGAGTTTCTGTCCGCCGGCACCGCGGATATCAAGCCGGTCGTAGGCGCCGGTGAAGGCGTCGAAGCCGGTCGCATAGACGATGACGTCGAATTCGAATTCGCGCTCGGTAGTGCGCAGGCCGGTTGCGGTGATGCGCTCGATCGGGGTGGCCTTGGAATCGACGAGTTCGACGTTATCGCGGTTATAGGTTTCGAAATAGCCGGTTTCCAGCGGCAGGCGCTGGATCCCGAAGCCGTGGTCCTTGGGGATCAGCTGCTCGGCTATCTGCGGGTCGTTGACGCGCTGGCGGATGCGATCGGCGATGTATTCGGATACCTCGGCATTGGCCTTTTCGTCGACAAAAATTTCCGGGAAGTTGGCCAGCCAGATGCTGAAACCGGGCTCGTCGTAAAGCCGATCCCAGAATTCGCGGCGCTGTTCCGCCGGTACGTCGTAGAAACTCCTTTCGTCGGGGATGTGTTCAAACGCGGCGGGTGAACGCGAGCAGGCTGCAAAAATCTCGTCGTAACGAGCCCGGATCGCGGCCATTTCCGTCTCCGATATCGGCCCGTTGTTCAGCGGGGCGGCCCAGTTCGCGCGGCGCTGGAATACCGTCAGGTGACTGGCCTGCTTCGCAACCTCGGGAATGATCTGGATGGCCGTAGCGCCGGTGCCGATAATACCCACGCGCTTGCCGCTGAGGTCGGTCAGGTCATGCGGCCAGTATTGCGGGTGAAACGAGATCCCTTTGAAATCGTCGATGCCGTCGATTTTTGGCAGCGTCGGCGTGGACAGCGGACCCATAGCGGTAACCACCACCCGTGAGCTCAGCGTGCGGCCATCACCGAGCGTCAGATGCCAGGTATCCGTGTCGTCGTC
>CALOBG010000130.1:0-155846 GCA_942490995.1 uncultured Gammaproteobacteria bacterium | reverse complement strand
CCCGCATTTCTCACCGCGTCGGCGATTAACGCAGTCGTCTGGTAGCGATGGGGAAGCGAGCCGCGCATCGCTGGCGTGAACCCGGCAGATCACGCGGCTTGCCTATCTGCGGGCGAGCGAACCCACCCGACGGTCGTTGGTGGGGTTCGATAGCGAGAGCAGCAGTCTGGTTCGTAGGGGGCGGCTTAACGCGCCGCGACGTCCAGGGCATGGCAGGCAGCGATGAACTCCCGCTGATGCGGGCCGCTACTCATCGCGAGCTTGACCCTGCGCACGCTGACCGTGACCACCGCGCCGATCTTCAACAGGCGCAGGCGGATGGTCGTCGCACGAGCACGCGCGAGCGTGGTGCCGGCCAGTCCGATGCGGCGCACGGCGTGCATCAGCGCATAAGCCGCCGACGCCCACCACAGGCGCAGCTGGTTCAACGCCGCGCAGGGTCTCGGTCGAGAGCCGGTCGGCGAACAGGTCGAGCTGGCATTCCTTGATGCGGTTCTCGGCATCACCGCGCGCGCAATAGAAGTCCTCGTACAGCGCCCGTGCCGCCCAGCGTCGCTTCGACAGCGAGGTCACGATGAAGCGCGGATTCGATTTGTCACCGGTATGCTCAGCCTTGGCCACCACACGGCGTGACCGGCTCCAGCTCTTGCGCGTCCGATACGCAGGCTCGCGGAAACAGCTTGCGCCAGGCTCTGCGTGGCTGCCGACGTCTCCGCCACCGTCTGCAGTTCACTGCCTATCGCCCGTACCAGACGGGCGCCCGCCTTCCAGCCCGACACGTATTCCACGCCATTTCCTCGCACCAGCCCATCAACGCCTCGCGGCAGAAGCCCGAGTCCGCTCACAACACGATGCGCGTCTTCGGCCACCGCACGCACCTGGGCGACGATGCGTTCGACCTCCTCCACCGCCCTCGCCGCACCGTCGATGTTCGCCGGGAACGCAGCTTCGCGGCCAACAGATGCTCGCCGCAGTAGATGTACAACGGCAGGTAGCAGTAGTGATCGTAATAGCCGTGAGAGAACCGTGCTTCCTGATGGCCGTGCAACGCCACGTCGGTCGCATCCAGATCCAGCACGATCTCCGCCGGCGGCTCGCAGGTAAGCCTCCAGGAACAGCGCCACGAACAACCGTTCGATCGCTGATTCGTCCGGGCGGATCTTGTGATAGCGATGCGCCCCGCTCGCCGGATAGCATTCCAGACGGCTCAGCGTGCTCTTGCCCGCCAGTGCTGCACGGTCCTCGCGTAACCGCGGCGACAGCTTGCCCAGCAGCGCACCCATCACCGGGTCATGGCGTAGCTCGTCGTGGTCGTTCAGGTCTTCGTATCCCAGCGCCAGCGCGAACACCCGTTGACCGACCAGCGTGCGCAACGAGTGCTCGACCAAGTCGGCCTGCCGCTCGTCGATGAAGCAGCGCGACAGCCGGTCGATCAGACCGACCGCCGCGTCCGCCTTGCCCAGCAGTAGCGCGCCGCCATCCGAGCTCACCGTTCCGCCATCGAACGCCGCCACCACGCGGCGGCGTCCAGCCCATGAAAACGTCAGTTGTTCAGCGGTACACTGTGTCGGCATCGGGAACCTCCTCTGAGGGGTCGTAACTCGTTCACGCAAAACAAGTTTGATCCTCTCGGAGGCCCGATGCACTAACTACGTGTGAGAAATCCGGGCTAGCTGGATACCGATGATGATCGCGATGGTGGTCGAGACCACAAAAAACGTCACCACCGCCAGGCCCAGGCGACGCAACTGATCGACGTTTTCGGTCGCGGCAAGCCCGCGGATGATCGAGGCAAACACCAGGGGCACGACGATCATCTGGATCAGGAGCAGGAACATCTGTCCCGGCAGGGCCAGCCAGTTGCCGAGCGTGGCGGCGGTGCGCGGCGTAACCCAGCCGACCGACGGGCCAAGCATGACCCCGGTGGCGATGCCGGCCGCCATCCCGATCAGAACCTTGAGCCACAAGCGACCCGCAACCAGGCGCGACAGCGTGTTGCTGAGCGCGCTGAGTGAGCGGGGATGCAGAACTTCCAGAGGATGCGGCATGGCTGGACTCGATCGATGACAGTTGAGAATTGAAAGATGCGTGGTCGCGCCGCTGATTACGCGGCCGCGGCGGTAGCGTTGGAGCCTGCGGTGGCGGGCACCAGGACCCCGGTCACCGCGTACAGCTCGCTGAGATCGCGGGTCGCCTTGACCAGCTGACGGGCCATACGCCGGATGCGCTCGTTCTGCTCGAGCTGAGCGATCACCCTCGGCACGGACGCCTGCAGCCGCGAACCGGCCTTCAGTAACGTCGCCTTGGCGTCATCGTAGGCCTGGTTCACGGACTCGAGCGCGGCTTCACAGGTGACCATGGAAAAACCCGAGGCTTCGACGTCCGACAGTTCGATCAACGCGATCACTTCCGCGCGGAAATGGGCCAGCGCGGCGTCGATAGGTTCGTCGTCCATGGCCGCGAGTTCGGCCTGGCCGTGGGCGATGTCCAATGCCTCGTCGACCGCCGCCAGCAGGTGTTGTTCGGCATTCAGCAGCTTCGCCATCAGCGCGGATACTTCCTCGCTCAGTCGCTCCCAATTCATGCGGTTGATAAACGTTGCGACCGCCTCGGCGAGCTGGGTGGCGACCGCATGATCGTCAGCGAGCGCCTGGCCCGCGCGCGTTTCGACGCTCAGTGCGCCGGCGCCCAGGCGTCGCGCCAGGGCTGCCACCCGCGACAGTTCGAGAGTCACGGCGTTCAACGCCAGCGCCGGCGAGACCGTGATGGTATCGTCGAGGTAGCGCGGCCGCGATTCGGTTTCTTCCTGGGTCACGAAGCGCCGTTCGAGAAACCGCGTCAGCGACGCGCTGACCGGCCACATCAGCAGGACGCCAAGTAGATTGAACGCGGTGTGGAACAGGGCCAGGGTCACGGCCGGGATATCCTCGAGCCCGAGCACCGCGCCGGTGTTACGCACGATCCAGAACATCGGCGTCAACAGCACCAGGGCGGCGAACCCGGTGACGACATTGAAGATCACGTGCGCGGCGGCAACGCGGCGCGCGTTCGGGGTCGCGCCGATGACGGCAAAACCGGCCGTCGAGGTGGTGCCGACGTTGGCGCCGATGACCATCGCGGCGGCGGCATACAGGCCGACGATACCGCCGGTGGCGGCAGTCAGGGTGATGGCGATGGCGGCGCTCGAAGACTGGGTGAGAACGGTCATCGCAAAGCCGATAGCGAGGAAGGTCAGCACGCCGCTGACGCCGTCGGCGGTAAAGCGCCGCAGGTCCAGCGTCATGGCCAGCCCTTCGAAAGTTTCGCGCAGCACGTCGATGCCGATAAAGAACAGGCCGAAACCCGCCACCGCCAACCCGATCGCCGCGCGCCGCGAGTTACCTCCGGTCAGGTTGAGCAGCATGCCGACGCCGATCATCGGCAAGGCGAACGCTTCGACCTTGATTTTGAAGCCGACGATGGCGACCAGCCAACCGGTGACGGTGGTACCGATATTGGCGCCATAAACCACGCCGAGCGCCTGGTGCATGGTGATCAGTCCGGCGTTGACGAAGCCGATGGTGGCGACGGTGACGGCACTGGAAGACTGTACGATGGCCGTGATCGACACACCGGTAACCACGCCCCGTCCGAGCGAGCGTGTCCAGTGCCCGAGCAACTGGCGCAAGGCCTGCCCGGCGGCGAGCTTGAGACCATCGGTGATCATGTTGACGGCGAGCAGGAACAAGCCCAGGCCGCCGGCCAGCATTCCGATTGTGTGTAAGCCCTCGGGCATTGTCAGGCACGTATTAACAGGGTCGCGGTGATTATGCCTCGTGCGGCAAGTGCGGCACATGACGTCGGTCATTTAGCGCCGGCCTGCTTTGGATCGAATGCGGCTGGCGAGCGTAAACAACCACGACGATAACCGGCGCGCGATCACGATCCAGCCGGTTACACACTGACGCGGAAAAGCGTATAAATACGCCACAACTCGGGAGCCATGAATGAATCACGACGAGTCCGTCATCGATCGCCTGTTGCTGATCTTCGAACAGCTCAGCGCGGCGGTTATCGCCTATCTGCCGACCCTGGCCCTGGGTCTGGGGGTGTTCGCCTTCGGTTTTATCGTTGCCTGGATCCTGAAAATTTCGGTGCTGCGTCTGGGCGCCGGCGTAGCGCTGTTGTACAGCCGCGCGGCGGCCGGCAAAAGCGCCGGACAAGTACGGCTGCCGTGGCCACTGTCGGTGATCCTTGCCAACGTGGCGTTCTGGCTGACGGTGATCTTTTTTGTGGCGGTGACCGCGCGCATCGTGGGTCTGCCCGGGGTTGCCGACTGGATCACCGGCGCGGCGAGTTACCTGCCGGACATGGCGGCGGCCGCGGCGATCCTCCTCGGTGGCTATATCGCCGCGTCCATTGCGCGCGATTTCGTCGTCGGGATCGGTAACAACCAGGCGCTCGGCGACGGCCCTCGGGTGTTCGGCAGCCTGGTCTTTTTTCTCCTCAACACCGTCGCGATCCTGGCGGCGCTGCGACAGCTCGGTATCGATCTCGCCCTCGTCCACTCACTGATCGTGATCGCCACGGCGGCCGGTTTCGGCGGCATCGCTTTCGCTTTCGGCATGGGCGCCAGCAGCTCGCTCGACAACATCATCGCCGGCTACTACGTGCGCCGCGTCTACCGTCTCGGCCAGCGCGTCCGCCTCGGCGGCACCGAAGGCGAGATCCTCGAGATCACCCCCACCGCGGTGGTTCTGGATACCCCTGGCGGCAGGGCGCTGGTACCGGCACGGCGTTTCAACCAGGAGGTTTCGGTGCTGCTTGGCATGGAGGATGACGACGATGGCGAGTGAAATTGCCCGCTACTACCTGACCCAGCATCCGCGCGATTCCATGCGGGTCCTCGAAGCGGCGCGGATCACCGATCTGAAACGCTTCATCGGCGAACTGCCGCGCGAGGTGCAGGCGGTTACCCTGAGCCACGTGCTGCCGCAGACCGCGGCCAGCTATCTCGGCGGCCTCGACCCCAGGCTCGCGGCCGAGATTGTCGAACCGCTGCGTGCGGTCGACGCTGCCCACGTTCTCGGCGTGCTGACCCAGACCAAACGCCGCCCGATCCTCGACGCGCTGCCGGAAGAAAAGCGCACCACCGTGCGTCATCTGCTGCGCTACCCGGACGATTCGGTAGGCGCCCTGATGCTGACCCGCTCGCTGGTATGTCGCGCCGACGCGACGGTACGCCGAACCAAACAACTGGTCAGGCGCTATGCGCAGACCGAGCTGCCGCTGGTGATTGTCCTCGATGACGCCATGCACCCGATCGGTCAGATCGCGCTGAGCCGCCTGCTGAACATCCGCGAACGCGAGCAGGTCAAGGACCATATGCGCGCCATCGCGGCGCGCCTGCCGGCGTACGCGGCGATCTCGACGGTGCTCACCGCGCCGGCATGGAACAACGAAGATCATCTGCCGGTCGTCGACGCCACCGGTCGCTACGTCGGGCTGCTGCCCAAAGCGCGCCTGCATCGTCATGCGCTGGCCGCCGAAGTCGATGCCGCGGACTCCGACGATTTCCACAACACCGTGATCGCGCTGGCCGACATGATCTGGGGTCCGGCGGCGGAAATGCTAGCCCGCGCCACGACCACGCCGGCGGAGAGTACCCATGAGTAACGAGTCGACGGCGGTACTCGAACACGCCCTCGAGGCAGACCTGTTCACCCGCTACCCGCTCGAAGCCGCGGGTCTGCTGGAGCCGATGTCGCCGGCGGCGCTCGCGGATACCCTCGCCGGTCACGACGCCAAGACTCTTGCCCCGGTTTTCGAAGCGATATCGCCGGCGATCCTGCCCGGCGTTATTGCGCGCCTGCCGGACGAACTCGTTGCCGCGACCCTGAATCGCATCACGCCAGGACATGCCACGGCGGTGTTGCGGGTCCTCAATAATGATCTGCGCGCGCGCCTGCTCGAACTTCTGACCCCGACCATGCGCGCCGATGTCGACCTGATGCTGGACTGCGCACCGGAATCGGCCGGCGCGGTGATGGACCCGCGGGTGATTTTTCTGCGCCGCCGGCAGCGCGTCGCCGACGCTATCGCGCGCCTGCGCGAAGAGCGTTATCACCAGCGTTACGTCCGCGCCCAGCGCATCATGCTGGTGGTCGATGACGAAGGCCGCCTCGAGGGCATCGTCGCGATCCAGGACCTGGCGCTGGCCGGCCCCGACGACACGATTGGCGACTATATGCAGGCGGTGCCGGCCTTTGTCACGCTCAGCGCCACCACCGAGGAGATGGTCGACACCCTCAAACAACATTCGGTGTCGAGCCTGCCGGTCGTTGACGACCAGGGCCATCTGGCCGGTGTCGTACGCTACGAACAACTGGTCGCCGCCGCGCAGGAAACCGCGAGCGTCGATCTGCAGACCATGTTTGGCGCCAGCCGCGACGAAAAAGCGCTGTCCAAACCAAGCTTCGCGGTGAAGAAACGTCTGCCGTGGCTGCAGATCAATCTGGTCACGGCCTTTCTCGCCGCTGCCGTGGTTGGCGTTTTCGAACAGACCATCGCCACTTATACCGCCCTGGCGGTACTGCTGCCGGTGGTTGCCGGACAATCCGGCAATACCGGGGCGCAGGCCCTGGCCGTGGTCATTCGCGGTCTCGCGCTGCGCGAGATCTCCGCCGCGCACTGGCGGCGCGTGGTGTTCAAGGAAACCCTGGTTGCGGCGGTCAACGGCGTGGCCGTAGCGCTGACTACCGCACTCGGCGTGTATGTGTGGAGTCGCTCGGTCGGGCTGGCATTGGTGATCGCGGTCTCGATGGTGATTTCGATGGCGATTGCCGGCACCGCCGGCGCCGCCATCCCGCTGATCCTGACCCGCATCGGCCAGGATCCCGCGCAGTCCTCGTCGATCATTCTGACCACGGTGACCGACGTTGCCGGGTTCTTCAGTTTCCTGGGGATCGCAACACTGTTCATCGCACTCCTCTAGCAGGGTGATGAAAAACTACTGCGGAGGTCGTGCGCGGCGTTGCGGGTTCGCCTGCGGTCCTCATTTATCGGCATAAACTCCGGTCCTCGTCTCGCCCGCGCCTTGCGCCCGACCTTCCTCGCGACGTTTTTCACCACCCTGCTGCACGTCCAGGCGAAAAACTACTGCGGATACCGTGGGCGGCGTTGTGCACTCGGCAGCCAGCCTCATTTACACCAGTAAACTCCGGTCCTCGTCTCGCGCACGCCTTGCCCACGGTATTCCTCGCTACGTTTTTGACCACCCTGCGAGGAGCTTGACGACTCAATCTGCATGTTATGCTGCGCGCGTTCCCGCTTCGGGCGCGCGCAGACCGCAGGTCACGCAGCCTGCCGACTATCGGGTTCCGACGGACGGGACTCGCTGCAGGAACCACGGAGGACCTGCTTATCACTACAACTGTTTTGCTGCACGGCCGCCATGGCCCCGGCCCGGCGTGCTGTGTCCTGGTCGTGCTCGCGGCGCTATTCCTCAGCGTGCCGGCGATGGCGAGCGACGACGAAGCCGGCATGTGGGTCACCACCACCGCACGGCGAACCCTGGATCCGGACTGGCGCGCCGCGCTGGCGATACAGTCGCGCCTGATCGATGGTGTCGACACTCTCGAGCGCCTTATTCTGCGGCCGTCGATCACCCGCGTGGTCACGCCACGCTTAAGCTGGACCCTCGGTTACGACACCCATTTCATCGAGACGCCACGCGACCATATCGAACATCGAACCTGGCAGCAGGGCCTGGTATCGCGCAAAGTCGACACCCTCCTGCTCGCCTTCCGGACCCGCCTTGAACAACGTTACATCGAAGACGTCAGTGGTGTGGCCCTGCGCGGGCGCTTCATGGTGAGCGGCAAATGGCCGAGCGGATTGGCCGTGTTACCATTATTTGTCCTACGTGACGAAGTAATTGTCCACATGAACACTCTGGCGGGCGGGCCGCGAAGCGGTTACGACCAGAACCGCTTCTTTGCCGGACTTGCCGGCCCGATCAGCGAACGGCTGCGCGCCGAAATTGGCTATCAAATGCAGCATATCGGACGGCCCGGCGAGGACGTCACGTATCACCAGGCCATCATTTCGTTCACGGCAAATTTGGATTGAACAGCGCCGAATGATCAACGATAAACGCAACACGTCGGCAACCCACGCGATTACCCGATCGTGTCCGTCACCGGCGCCCGATACGCGCGTCATGCCGGTTTCTGTGTGAGCGCACTCAAGAGCAATAACAAGTTCACGGTCGGCTGGCGGGAGTGGGTCGCGCTACCCGAACTCGGACTCGCCGCGGTCAAGGCCAAGGTCGATACCGGTGCGCGCACCTCGGCCCTGCACGCCTTTCAGGTCGATCGATTCAGCGAGGCGGGCGCGCCGTGGGCGCGATTGCATATCCACCCCCAGCAGCACAATCAGGACACGGTGGTTGTGGCCGAAGCCGCGATTATCGACGAACGCGAAGTCACCGACTCAGGCGGACATCGCGAGAAGCGCATCGTGATCAGTACCACGCTATCCCTGGCCGAGCAGCAATGGCCCATAGAGGTCACCGTCACCGACCGCGACTCAATGCTGTTTCGCATGCTGCTTGGCAGAACCGCAATGCGCGGACATATCGTTGTCGACCCGTCGAAATCGTTTTATCTCGGCCGCGGACCTGGCAAAACAAAAGCACGCAACATGGAGCCAAAAGCATGAAAATTGCAATCCTGTCCAGAAACCCCAGACTCTATTCAACCAAACGCCTGGTCGAAGCCGCCAAGGAACGCGACCACGAAGTGCGGGTGATCGACGCGTTGCGTTGCTACATGGACATTACCGCCCACAACCCGACTATCCATTACAAGGGCGAGGAACTGACCGATTTCGATGCGGTGATCCCGCGCATTGGCGCCTCGATCACTTTCTACGGTACCGCAGTGGTGCGGCAGTTCGAAATGATGGGGGTGTACTCGCTGAACGAGTCCGTCGCCATCACGCGTTCGCGCGACAAGTTGCGCTCCATGCAACTGCTGTCGCGCAAAGGCATCGGCCTGCCGGTAACCGGTTTTGCCCATTCGCCGGACGATATCGAAGGCTTGATCGCGGAAGTCGGCGGCGCGCCGCTGGTGATCAAACTGCTCGAAGGTACCCAGGGCCTGGGGGTGGTTCTGGCCGAAACCAAAAAAGCTGCCGAAAGCGTGATCCAGGCATTCATGGGCATGGACGCGAACATCCTCGTACAGGAATACATCAAGGAATCGAAAGGCAACGATATTCGCTGCCTGGTCGTCGACGGCAAGGTCGTCGCCGCCATGCAGCGCACCGCGGCACCAGGCGAATTCCGCTCCAACCTGCACCGCGGAGGCTCGGCGAGCCTGGTCAAAATCAACCCCGAAGAACGTTCCGCGGCGACACGGGCGGCCAAAACCATGGGCCTCAACGTGTGCGGCGTCGACCTGCTGCGCTCCAACCACGGACCGGTGGTGCTGGAAGTCAATTCCTCGCCCGGGCTGGAAGGCATCGAAACCGCGACCGGCAAAGACGTCGCGACGCTGATCATCAAGTGCATTGAAAAGAACGCGGCTACCGCGGGCACCAAAACCCGCGGCATCGGTTAGTGGCGCGGGCCGCGATCACGATTTCCGGCGTCGAGGTTGCGCCGGGAACCCAGGCCGAGATCGATATCCCGATCGCCAACCTGTATACGCACACCTCGGTCTCGATGCCGGTCCACGTTATCCATGGACGGCGTCGTGGTCCGGTAATGTTCGTTTCCGCGGCGGTGCACGGCGACGAAATCAATGGCGTCGAAATTATCCATCGCCTGTTGCAGGTCAAAACCCTGAGACGCCTGGCCGGGACGTTGATCTGCATTCCGATCGTCAACGTGTTCGGCTTTCTGAACCAGACCCGCTACCTGCCCGACGGCCGCGATCTGAACCGCAGTTTTCCCGGTTCCGAAACCGGCTCGCTGACCGCGCGCCTGGCGAATATTTTTCTGACCGAGATCGCGCAACATTGTAACTACGGTATCGACCTGCATACGGCGGCCGGGCACCGCAGCAACCTGCCGCAGATCCGCGCCAATTTCGACGACGAGGAAACCCTGCGCCTGGCCCAGCATTTCCACGTGCCGGTGCTGATCAATTCCAACCTGCGCGATGGCTCGTTGCGCCAAACGGTCGACGAAATGGGTATCACCATGCTGCTGTTCGAAGGCGGCGAACGCCTGCGCTTCAACGAACCGGTGATCCGCGCCGGCGTGCACGGCATCCTCAACGTGCTGCGCGCGCTGCAGATGCTGCCGCAGCTACGCCGGCCTCCGGCATTCCCCGAACCGGTGATCGCGACGTCCACGAGCTGGACCCGCGCGCCGGGCAGCGGGGTGCTGCGCATCAAGACGGCACTCGGCAAGCGTGTGCGCAAGGACGAAATCATCGCGGTATTGTCCGATCCGTTCGGGCGCAACGAACAGCACGTGCTGGCCGGCGCCAGCGGCATCGTCATCGGCCAGAACGACCTGCCGCTGGTCAACGAGGGCGACGCGTTATTCCATATCGCGCGCTTCGACCGTAACGCCGCGGCCGCGGTCAATGTCGAAGCTTTTCAGGAAGCGGTCGACAACGCCGATCCGCTTTCCCCGAGCGTCGACCCCCCGACCTACTAGCGGTCTTGCGAACTCAGGCAATCGACGCGAGCCTGGTCTGGCTCGGCGACTGCTAGTGCTTGAGCCTGGTCGGGTCCGTGGCGGAGTCCTTTCTCGACATCTTCGGCGGCCGCGGGGACAGCGAACAGGTAGCCCTGTACGGCCGCGCAGCCGTGCTCACGGAGAAAATCACGCTGCTCGGTTGTCTCCACGCCTTCGGCGATGACGGTCAGGTCCAGCGAACGGGCCAATGCGAGTATCGATTGCACGATCGCCTCACTGCCGGCCTGGCTGCCGAGGCCGTGGACGAAGCTGCGATCGATCTTGAGGGTATCGATGGGCAGGCGCTGCAGATAGCTGAGGGATGAATAACCGGTGCCGAAATCGTCGATCGCGATGCGCACCCCCAGCTCGGCCAGCTCGCCGAGCTGCTCGACCGCCGACGCGGCGTCTTCCATGACCGTCGATTCGGTGAGTTCAAGCACCAGATTCTCGGGCTGCAGGCCTTCGCGCTGAAGGTTATCACGCACCAGGGCGACGAGCCTGCCGCTGTGCAGCTGCAGGGGCGAAACGTTGACCGCGATCCGGCAGTGGCTGTCGATCAGCCCGGCGCTGCGCCAGTCCGCAAGCTGGGCGCAGGCTTCGCGCAGAACAAAATCCCCCAATGCATCGATCAGCCCGGCCTGTTCGGCGCAGGGTATGAATTCGGCCGGCGACACCAGTCCGCGCTCCGGATCGAACCAGCGCGCCAGCGCCTCGAAGCCGCGCAGGGCGCCACTGTCGGTATCGAACTGGGGCTGGTAGTGGACGTCCAGCGCATTGTTTCGGATCGCCGCGGCGAGGTCGGATTCGAACTGGGCGCTACGATCCTGTGCGTCGCTCATGCTTTCCGAGTAGTAGCGGTAACCATTGCGCCCGCGCCGCTTGGCTTCGTACATGGCGGTGTCGGCTTTGCGGATCAAACCGTCCGCGCTTTCCTCATCGCCATAGTAGAGGGCGATACCGATACTGCTGTAGACGTTGATGCGACGATTCTCAATCAGGTACGGCCGGGCAATATCGCACAGCAATTTCTCGGCGATACCGCCGGCGCTGGCGGCCGAGTCGATTTCATCGAACACGATCGCAAACTCATCCCCGCCCAGACGCGCGACCAGGTCACCTTCGCGCACCGCGCGCTGCAGCCGCGTGGCGACGCCACGTAACAGCTTGTCGCCGGCGGTATGTCCAAGCTCGTCGTTAACGGCCTTGAAACGATCGAGATCGAGGAACATCAGACCCATCAAGCGCCCGCCACGCCTGGCGCGGGAAAGCGATTTGCGCAGGAATTCGCGAAACAGGGTGCGGTTGGCCAGCCCGGTCAGTTCGTCGAAACGGGCCAGCCTTTTGAGCTGTTGCTCGGTGTTCTTGCGTTCGGTGATGTCGTTGAAGATCAGCACGCCGCCGGCATAGATGTGTTCGTCATCGACGATCGCGGCGCACGAAAAATCGACCGGGATGCCGGTTCCGTCGAGGCAACCGAAACGGGCATCCTCGCTGCGGAACTGGCCTTCGGTACGGATCAAATCGAGTACTGTCTGAAACTCGCCGGGGCCGGCTTCGCTGGCAGCGAACAGCTCGGACAGACGCAAGCCGCACAAGCGTCGGTCACCGGCCTTGAGCAGGCGCTCGGCGGCAGGGTTGGCGTAGGCGATATAGCCTTCGGCATCGAGGCCGAGGATGCCTTCGTTGGCGCAGCTCAGGATGAGGTCATGCTGGCGGCTGACCTGCCTGAGGGAAAACAAAGCTTCGCGCAGGCCACGACGCTGGCGTTCGAGGTCGATGAACACCCGTACCTTGCCGAGCAGGATCTCCGGGTCGATGGGCTTTAACAGGTAATCAACCGCGCCGGTCGCATAGCCGGCTTTGATGAAGCGCTGTTCCTTGCTGATGGCGGTGACAAAAATCACCGGCACGTCACGCGTCTCGGCGTGTTCGCGCATGAGCGTGGCGGTCTCAAAACCGTCCATCTCCGGCATCTGTACGTCGAGCAGGACGGCGGCGAAATCATGACGCAGCATCAGGCCCAGCGCTTCGGGACCCGAGCCCGCGCTATGCAGCTCGGCGTCAAGCGTTCCCAGGATACGTTCCAGGGCGAACAGGTTCTCTGGTTTATCGTCGACCAGCAGGATCTTGGGCAAATCGGCCGGGCCCTGGGCATCGAGGCGCCAGTCAAATGCTGTCGGTGAACTGCTCACAGGTGCGTAAGCTGGATCCATGCTGAGGTCCCTTCTCGAACGGCGATAATCGGTTCGCACACGACGGCGGCCGGCGGCTGACCCGCAAACAGGCTAGCGGCCGCCGACGGCCGTTCTTGACCCGTCTGAGCTGGCGTGTCGCCGGCCGTCACGCGGCACGGCCGAGGCGGTCGAACAGCACGCCCAGCAGGGTCGCGGTATCGATCGGCTTCAGGATATAGCCGTCGGCGCCGGCCGCCTCGGCTTCGCGGCGGGTTTCGCCGGACACGTCGGCGGTGACCGCCACGATCGGGATCGCCGACTGGTGGGCGCCGCACCTGATTGCACGAATGGTGTCGCTGCCGTTCATATTCGGCATCATCAGGTCCATGACGACGATGTCGAACGCGCTGGCGGCGAGTTTATCGAGTGCGGCTGCGCCACTGTCCGCAATCGCAACCTCCGCCGCGCACTCGCCGAGCACCCGCGACAAGGCAAAACTGCTGCGATAGTCGTCATCGACAATCAGGATCCGTGAACCGGACAGGTCAACGACGCAATGCGATGGCGCCGTGGCGGCAGCCGGTCCCGTTTCGACAGCGGTTTCCACCATCGGGTGCTGATCGGGGTCCGCATAGTTGCCGTGTACGCGCGGCATATGCACGGTGAACCGGCTGCCAACGCCGACGCTACTTTCGACGCTGATGCGGGCCTGCAGAAGTTGTCCGAGTTCGCGTGAGATCGACAATCCCAGTCCGGTACCCTCGTGGCGGCGTCGGGTTGAGCCGTCGACCTGCTGGAAAACCTCGAAAATACGTTCCAGGTCCGGGGCGGCTATACCCACCCCGGTATCGCTGATGCGGAACTCGAACCCCTCCTCGCCGAGGTCGCGCACGGCCAGCGTGACCCGGCCACTTTCGGTGAACTTGCAGGCATTGGCGAGCAGGTTGCGCAGGATCTGCGACAGACGCATCGAATCGGTGATTATGACGGCGTCTTCGGCCGGACTTTCGACTACGAACTCAAGCCCGCGAGCAGTCGCAATCGGCTGGAACTGCTCAACCAGCGGCGCGAGAAACGAGGACAGCGTGCCGGGCGCGATCTCGATATCGAGCTGACCGGCCTCGACCTTGGACAGGTCAAGGATATCGTTGATCAGGCTGAGCAGGTTTTCCCCGCTGTTGTGGATCACCCGCGCGCACTTGACGTCGTCGGCGGACAGGTTGTTGCCCTCGTTGTTCGCCAACGATCGCGACAACACCAACATGCTGTTCAACGGCGTGCGCAATTCGTGGGACATATTGGCGAGAAACTCGGACTTGTAGCGACCGGCGCGTTCCAGGGCGTCGGCCTTGTCCTCGATCTCCTGCTTGGCGGCGTGCAGCTCGGCGTTTTTCTGTTCGAGCGTGCGACTGCGGTCGCGCAGGTCCTGATTCACGATACCGAGTTCCTGGCGTTGCTTTTCCAGCGCCGCGGCCTGTTCCTGCGACTCCTGGAGGAGTTGATGAACACGCTCGCGGTCACCGGCGGAGGACACTGCGACGGCCAGCGTATCGCTGCTGAACTGAAGAAATTCCTGGTGGTTTTCACGCAAGGCCTCGATCGCGCCGAGTTCGATTACCGCCTCAATGTGGTTATCGATCGCGATCGGATAGGCAACGATTTCGTGTAGGGCGATATCTCCGAATGCAGATTTCACCACCAGCGCGGTGGCGGCCTCGGATGCACACAGGGTCACGGTGCGGCCGCTCTGCGCCGCCTTAAGAGCAATGCCGGATATCGCCGCGGTCTGCTGAGCGGAGGCCGGCGGCGCGCCGTTACCGTGGCCGGCAACCGGACGCAGGACGTTTTGGTGATCGAATACGTAGAATGCGCCCGCTTCAGCGCGCAGGTATTCGCACAGAAATTGCAGTGTGCGCTCGCCAATCTCGACCAGGGTCGGGTCGCCCTGCAACAACATCGACAGCGAGGCATGGCCGGACAACAGCCAGTCCTGGTGCTGCAGGCGTCGATTGCTGGCCACGATCTCCTTCTCGAAGTTTTTGCGTTCGCTGATGTCACGCACGAAGCCGGTGAACGTTCGAGTGTTTTCCGTCCGTACTTCGCTGACCGCAAGCTCCATTGGAAACTCTTCGCCGTTTTTGCGTAAGCCCACGACCTCGCGACCGATGCCGATGATTTTGCGTTCGCCGGTGGCGAGATAGTTGTGCAGATAGCCGTCGTGCTCCTGGCGGTAAGGCGCCGGCATAAGCATCTTGACGTTGCGCCCGATCACCTCTTTCGATGGGTAGCCGAAAATGTCTTCGGCAGCCCGGTTGCACGCCAGGATGGTGCCGTCCGGTTCGATGGATATGATGCCGTCGACCGCGGCGTCGAGAATTGCCGTGGTATGGGCTTCGGAGTTTGTCAGCGCAGTCGCGGCTTCGACGCGCTCGCTGATGTCGTCGATAAATGAGAGCACCGACAGCACGTTGCCGTCAGCGTCGGTTCTGATCGAATTGAACCATTCCGCATGGATCGCCTGACCATCCTTACGATAGTTGCGATTGGTGAGCTGATTGCGCTGGGTTTTTCCGCTCGCCAACTCGGCCATCACCGCGACGACGGTTTCGGCATCGTCTTCGTGAACAAAGTTCCACTGTGACGGGTGCCGATTGAGCGTTTCATCGCTGCTCCAGCCAAAGATGCGTTCGGCGGAGGGTGACCAGTAAGTAATATTGAAATCACGGTCCCATTCGATCACTGCCAGCGGCGAATTTGCCATGTGGAAACGCAATGCCTCGTGTGCTTCACGCAACGCGCGCTCGGCCTGGACGCGTTCGCTGATGTCGTAAACGATGGCGCTGTAGAGCGCGTGTCCATCCGACTCGATACCACCCAGGCGCGCTTCAACGGGGATCTGTGTGCCGTCGGCACGTTTCACGAAGCGGGTCTGTGGGCCAGGGGCATGACCATTACCGGCGCGCGCCGATGCCAGCACGCTCGGCCATGACACCTCGCCGCCATGCTCGACCGACAATATCGATTCGAAGCGGCGCCCGCACAGCGCCTCCTTGTCGACGCCCAGCATGCGCTCGGCGGCAGGATTGCCGGACTGTATGATGCCTTCGGCGTCGAGTTCGAAAATCGCGTCCGAAGCCGTTTCGATAACGGTCGACGCGCGCGCTTCGGATTGCCGTACCGCCGCTTCGAGTTCCGTGACCGCGGTCAGATCCTCGATTTCGGCGACAAAAAACAGGATCTCGTCCTGGTCATTACGCGCGACCCGCACATCGACCAGTGCCTGGATGAGCGTGCCGTCTTTACGCAGATAGCGCTTGGGCAGGGTAATTGCGTCGATGCTTCCACTCAGCAGAGCTTCGGCCTTATCGTTGGAGCTGTGCATGTCATCGGGGTGGGTCACGCCTTCCCAGTTGATTTCCAGGAGTTCTTCCGCGCTGTAGCCGAGCAGTCGGCACAGCGCCTGGTTGACCTGCACCCAGCGGCCATCGAGGCCGAACATGGCCTTGCCGTTGCGGGCATGATCAAAGGCAGCGCGGAACGATTGTTCGCTGTGTTTGCGCGCAACGAGCGATTGCTCGAGGCTGCTGGTCCGTTCGGCAACCTGGATTTCGAGATCCGCGGCCAGTTTGCGATAGCGTTGCTCCGCCGCGCCGCGCCGCGCGACCTCTTCTTCCAGGCGGGCGTTGATGGCCGCAAGTTCGCTGGGAGCCGGCATGGCGACGAACTTCGGCAGCAATGGCCACAGCATGCCGGCGGTGACCAGTGAAACCGCCGCCGTAGCCGCTTTGACCAGGCCCTGCAGGGCGTAGTCCGGCTGCCACAGCGTCCAGATCGAAACCAGGTGCGAGGCCCCGCAGAACAGAATGAAAGCTGCAAACATGACAATCACGCCGCTGTAACGCAGCTCCGGCCGTCGGCGCATGAAAACCATCAGGACCAGCGGGATGGCGAAATAGGCCAGCGCGATCAGCGCATCGGAAACCACATGCAGGGCCAGCAGGTCCTTGCGCCACAGCAAACACATGCCATGCGGCATGAACGGGCTGGAATCGAACAATCCGAGCATTGCTGCCTCTCCCAGAAGACCGACAGATAGACCGTTTTTAGCGGCAAGGCGCGGATTTTCTTGATCAATTTCGAATCGTGCAGGTACCCGGTGCGGAACAGCAGTTATCATGTCGCCAGCGCCGGCCGCACCACGTCGCCGGCCGACGAGCCCCCACATTCGCCCATGCGGATCCAACGATCGGAGCATTGCAGTGCAGTCAGCGCCTACCGTTTCACACTACCCGCCCGCGTCCGCCGACCACTCGGGTCAGAATATTCGTTGCCGCGCGTGTGTGCGGCGGTGGCTGTGTGGGTTGCTGGCGGTGCTGACGCTGAGCACCTGGACAGCGCTGGTCGCCGCTGCCGATGACCCCGAAGCCCTCGCCCAGATCGAGAACCTGCGCGCCGAAATTGAGCGCAGCGCGGCGGTCACGGATGTCGATGCCGAGGACGCGCTGGCCGGCTTCATCCAGCTCGAGCGGCGCAAACGTGCGCTGCGCGCGCTGCTCGGCGCGGCTGTGAATGCGCTCGACAAAAACGACGATGCACGCACCCGTGCCCGGCTCACCGCGCTGGTCGTCGAGCAGTTTGCCGACATCCATGCCGCCATCGACCGGGTTCGCAAAGGCATGGACGCAGTCCGCGCCGAGCGCCTGACGGCGGCCGCCGATGAGCTGCTCGACCTCGAATACCGCCTGCGCGATTACGCTGAACTGGAGTCCGGACTGCTGCGCGACTGGCTCGACAATATCGACCGCGCCGAACGTCTCGGCGAGACCAGCGAGGCTGAACGAAGCGCGCTGGACAAGGCCCTGGCGGCGCGCGCCGAAACGCTGTCCGGGCGCATCGAGCTGGTGCTGCAGCGCCTGCAGACAAGCACGACCCGGCTGGACGACGCGCCGGACGGGCGTAAGCGTGCCCTGGAAGCCGAACTCAGCGTGCTCGAGGAACGCCGTGCGCGCCTCGTCCAGGGCTTGATCACCACGGTCGAACTTATGCGCGAGCGCGGGATGGAAGTCAGTGGCTATGCCCGGCTGCTGGTCACCACTACCGGCGAGATCTCCGGCGACGTGTTCAGCTCCGAGGTGTTGCTCGGCCTGGTCAACGACTGGCTCAGGGCGATGCGCGACGCCGTTGCCCGCGACGGGCCGGGATGGTTTTTCAAACTCCTGGTGTTCGTGGTCATCATCGGTGCGTTCAAAGTGTTGGCGAATATCGTCACGCGCATCGTGCGCCGCGCGGTCAGCTCGTCGAAAATGAAGTTTTCGAACCTGCTGCAGGATTTTTTTGTTACCACCGCGGCGAACGCGGTGCTGGTGCTCGGCGTCCTCATCGCCTTGTCACAGCTTGGCGTGCAGCTCGGTCCGGTGCTGGCCGGACTCGGGGTAGCCGGCTTTATTTTAGGGTTCGCCTTGCAGGAAACGCTGTCGAACTTCGCTTCCGGCATGATGATCCTGATCTACCGGCCGTTCGATGTCGGCGACGTCGTCGAAGCGGGTGGGGTGAGCGGCAAGGTCAACCAGATGAGCCTGGTATCGACCACGATCCTGACCTTTGACAATCAGAAGCTGGTAGTGCCGAACAACAAGATCTGGGGCGACGTGATCCGTAACGTCAACGCCGAGCCCAAACGCCGCGTCGATATGACCTTCGGCATCGGCTACGAAGACGATATTGCGAGCGCACAGCGCGTGCTTGAAACCATCATCGCCGAGCACGCGCTGGTGCTCGACGATCCGGCGCCGACCATCCGGCTGCATACCCTGGGCGAATCGTCGGTCGATTTCATCGTCCGGCCGTGGGTGCTGGCGGCCGACTACTGGACGGTTTATTGGGACGTTACGCGGGCGGTCAAGGACCGCTTCGACGCTGAAGGGATCAGCATTCCTTATCCGCAGCGCGATGTGCACCTCTACCAGTCGCAACCCGAGTAAGGAACACACGTGTTATTCACCGACATCACCGTACTGCTCGCCGATCCGCGCCTGCCCGACAGTTCCAAGCCCGGCGGCAGGTTTACCCCCGACGATTTTTTTCAGGTCGAAAAACTGCGCGCCGCGCTGGACTCGATCGAAGGGCGTCAATTCAGCTATGTCGACGACCACAGCGAACTTTATGCGCGCCTGCACGAACAGCGCCCGCAGTTCGTGCTCAATTTCTGCGATACCGGCTTTCGCAACGACGCGCGGCGCGAACTGCACGTACCGGCGCTGCTGGAAATGCTCGATATACCCTACAGCGGTTCCGGCCCGGTCGCGCTCGGACTGTGTTACGACAAGGCGCTGGTGCGCGCGATCGCCGTGGCCGCTGACTGTCCGGCTCCGGCCGAAGCTTTCCTGCGCCCGGGTGATCCATTGCCGCCGTTCGATTATCCCGCGTTCGTCAAACCCAACCGCGGTGATGGCAGTGTCGGCATTACCGAGGCCGCGATCGTGGCCGACGCCGGCGCGGCCGAGACGCGCATCACCGCGCTGCGCGACGAGCTGCCAGGCACCGATATCCTGCTCCAGGAGTTTCTCAGCGGTACCGAGTACGGACTCGGTTTGATCGGCAACGGCGCGGGCGGTTTTACCGCGCTGCCGATGCTGGAAGTCGATTACAGCGCGCTCGATCCGGCGCTGCCGCGGCTGCTCAGCTACGGCTCCAAGGTCGACCCGCAATCACCGTACTGGACGGATATCCGCTTTCGCGCCGCGGGCCTAGACAACGACGCCCAGCAACGGGCAACAAGCTGGTGTGAACGGCTCTACGATCGACTCCAGCTGCGGGATTACGCGCGATTCGATTTTCGCGCCGACCGCCACGGTCAACTCAAACTGATGGAGGTCAATCCGAACCCGGCGTGGTGCTGGGACGGCAAGCTCGCGCACATGGGTAAAGTTGCGGGCTACAGCCACGGCCAGGTGCTGAACCTGATCATCGCAGCGGCCGAGCGGCGTTATGCGGGTGGACACGGCGGCTCATAGGAAGTAGCGCGGGATCACCTCGTTCCACTCGCGCTCGAATACCTCCTCCTCACCTTCGCGCGCACGCAGGCTGGCGCGCACAAAAAAGTTGTTCTCATCCGCGCTCAGCTCGGTTTTCACCGCCACCCGTACCTGCCACGCGCCACGCCGCATCATGAGTTGCTCGTGCACGTTGGCGCGGGCGCTCAGGGGATCGTTTTCGCCGATCGAAAAGCGCCGTTCCACGGTGTGCCCGACGTCCATGTCGATGGCTTCGATGTGCATCACCGAGCCGGTCTCGAGATCGCCGCCGGCGCTGTATAAGCGGTAGACGGTATCGTGGGTAGTCAAATCGCGCTCGAAGCTGCGGATAAATTCGTGTGGCTTGAGCGCGGTTTGCACGGTCGCCGTCGGCGCGGCCTCGGCCGGCGCGAACGGCAGCAGTCCATCATCGAACGGCTGCGGCTCGCGTACCGGCAACTCCAGGCGGCTGCGGCCACATTCGACCGCCAGGCGTACGGGTGTCGGCGCCGGCCACACGGTCGGCCAGTAACTGGTTGAGAGCGCGATGCGAATCATATTGCCGGCGGGAAACTGGTGGGCGATATCGTTCAGCGCGATAGCTACCTCGACGCGCTCGCCCGGCACCAGCGCTCGAGGGTGTTGGTGTCCATCCCGGTGGGAAAGGTTGAGGACCCCGTAGCTGACCAGCGCCGAGGTGCCGTCCGGCGCGACATCGTTCAGGCGCACGGCGATCAGCGCCTGCGCAACGTTGGCGCTGAGCTGCAACACCACCCGCGGCGTACCAAAAATTTCCACCACCTGTGACAACGGCGCGCTGTCGAAAATCAACGAGCGACCATCGTCGGCGCGCTGGTCCATCGGCGCTTCACCCTCGGCGCCGAAGCCGCACCAGTCGCCGGCGGTCGAACCGGTGGTCTGCGGTGACTGTATTTCGAGCACGGCCGGCGCGGGCGCGGATGCGCTGAGCAACGCACCAGGATCGAGGTAATGGACCTGGTGTTCGATGTGCGCAGCCGGCCAGCTCGGTTCGGCGATCCAGCGCCCGGCGCGCTCGGGGTGTAAGGGTTGCGGCGTGACGCTGTCCTGCATCCACGCGCGCAGCATCGGCTCGCGCATGATGCCGCTATCGATCCCTTTCAGCCAGTGATCCCACCAGCGCAGGGCCTCCTGCAGGTAACCGATCGCGGGGCCCGGTACGGCGCTGTGCGGAAACGCATGCGCCCACGGTCCAAGCAGGCCCTTACGCGGCGACGACAATCCCGTCAGCAGTCGCCCGATAGCGTTCGAATAACCGTCGGCCCAGCCGCCGATGGCGTACACCGCGCACTCGATGTCGCGGTAGTTTTCGCACACCGAACCCTGCTGCCAGTAGTCATCACGGGCCTGGTGGCGCAGCCATTCGGCCGGGAAGGGATGGTTGTGGCGCAGGCGTTCGAGCCACATTTCGCGCCAGCGTTCGCCGACGATCTCGGGATCCGGGGGCAGCGCGTTGAGGCCGAACAGCACGGTGCCCCAGATCTGATTTTCGTTGAGCAGGCAGCCACCCATGTAGTGGGCATCGTCGGCGTAGCGATCGTCGGTCGAGCACAGGGTGATGATCGCTTTCAGGGCCGGCGGCCGCCGCGCGGCGGTCTGCAGACAATTGAAACCACCCCACGAGATCCCGGTCATGCCGACATTGCCGTCACACCACGGCTGGCGCGCCAGCCAGGCGATGACCTCGACCGCGTCGTCAATTTCCTGCGCCAGGTATTCGTCGTGCAGAACGCCGTCGGAATCGCCGCTGCCGCGCAGGTCAACCCGCACTGCCGCGTAGCCGTGGCCGGCCAGGTAGTGGTGCATCGGTTCGTCGCGGGCGCGCATCAGGTCGCGCTTGCGATAGGGGATGTACTCCAGCACCGCCGGCACCGGTTCGCGCTCGGCGTCGGCCGGCAGCCAGACTCGCGCCGCCAGCCGCGTGCCGTCGGCGAGCGGGATAAACACGTTCTCGATTTCCCGCACCGCGTTCGGGAACTCGGTACGCACGCGGTAGTTCATGCGCTGCGGCCTGGTGCGGCGTTCAACTCGCGCTCTTGCGCCACGGCCCGAGGTTCTGTGCCGACCAGAACGACAGCGCGAGGTCTTCGCGGGCCTTGAGGCCGGCCTCGAGATCGTCGCAGTTGATCACCGCCAGTCGAAAGCCACCCGGGGGCATGGCGTGCAGGGCCGGATCGATATCTTCGTGGAACGTGATCTGGATACTGCGAATGTGTTCGCGCTGCAGCAGCCCGTCGATAAAATCGGCCGGCGGTCGCGAATAACCGATGCCGTGGCCGCCGAACAGCACCACGCTGTAACCGGTACGGCGATCGTCGTCGGCGTAGCGCCAGCGGCGCCGGGCATAAAGTTCAACCAGCGCTTCCAGCCAGCCCTTGCCGTACAGGTCCGGCCATTGGTCGGCGAAGCGCAGGTGGACTTCGATTATGCGCCCGCCGATGGTTTCGATATTGGCCGCACCGCTGTAGCCCCGCAGATGACGTCGCAGCCAGTCTCCACAGTAGCGTTCGAGTTCAGGTTTTTCGGCCGCGTCCACCGTCCAGTAATCGAAGATACCGTCGCCGAGCGGAATACCGCTGGTGTGGCGCCACCACTGCGCCTCGCCACCGAGCAGCACGACGTCGGTACTGACATGCTCACCGTGCATCATCTCCATCCACATATGCCCGGCCATCATGTGGTGCTCGAGGTCTTCGGCGCTGTTCGCGACCCGCCCGCCGACACCCATGCCGTGCATGTTGTAAATCGGCTTGCTGAAAACCGGGAACTCCCGCGGTGGCACCCCGTGCGGCGCGCCGGCGATATTCTGGGTATCGCAGATCAGGAGCTTGTTGTAGATCCAGCGGTACTCCGGGTACAGCTCGTAGGCGTGTTCGTCGTCGGTGGGGATGGCAACGTCTTCCGGGCAGTCGATGCCGGTGAAGTACTGCACCCGCCACGGGTCGCGTTCGATAATCGGCATATCCGCCCGGCGCTCCTCGGCGCAGTTTTCCAGTACCCTTGAGTGTACCGCGCCTGTCACCGGAATATGTATTGGCGGCACACTTTGGTTTATTCTTTGCCGCCCTCGGCATTCGGCACCCTTGAGCATGACCACCACGGAACTGATCCTCGACTACTACGCCGCATTCAACGCCGGCGACATGAATCGCTTTATCAGCCTGCTCGATGAGCAGGTCGTACACGACGTCAACCAGGGCGAACGCCAGACCGGCAAAGCGGCGTTCACTGCGTTCATGGCCGACATGAACCGCAGCTATCGCGAAAAACTCACCGATATCGTCGTCATGGCCAGCGCCGGCGGTGACCGTGCCGCCGCCGAATTCATTGTCCACGGCGAATACCTGGCCAACGATGACGGGCTGCCGCCCGCATACGGACAGACCTATACCCTCGCGGCGGGCGCGTTTTTCGCCATTGCCAACGGCCGGATCACGCGCGTTACGAACTACTACAACCTCAATGAGTGGCTACGTCAGGTTGGTGGCGGGAACTGAACCGCGGCAGGTTTGAACACCCATGGCGGTGACCACAACAACGGTCAGCGGCCCCGCGCTTGAAGCCTGGGTCGACGCTCTGGCGCAGCTGCGTATCACTGTATTTCGCGAATTCCCCTATCTTTACGACGGCGATCGCAGCTACGAGGAACGCTACCTGCGCACCTACGTGCGCTCGAGCAACGCCATGGCGGTGCTTGCGCTCGACGGCGAGACCGTGGTCGGCGCCTCCACCGGACTGCCGATGAGCCACGAGACGGAAGAATTTATCGCGCCGTTCATTGCCGCTGGCTACGACCCCGCGCAAGTGTTCTATTGCGGCGAATCGATCCTGCTTGCGCCCTACCGTGGCCAGGGTTTGTACCGGCGCTTCTTCGCTGGCCGCGAAGCCTATGCCCGCGCCCTGCCGGGCATGAAGCAGATCTGTTTCTGTGCGGTGCAGCGCGCCGCGGACCACCCCTTGCGGCCCGCCGACTACCAGCCTCTGGACCCGGTGTGGCGACATTTCGGTTACCAGCCTCAGCCCGCACTGACCGCGCACTACAGCTGGAAAGACATCGACCAGCCGCGCGCGACCCGTCACGCCCTGCGCTTCTGGCTGAAAAACCTCGATAGCCCGGCGCCATGAGCGCCAGCCCGCTGCGCATTGCAGTGGCCGCCTATGACGTGAGTTTTCTCGGCGAGTGGTCCGCCTACGAAACGAAACTGACGCGATGGGTCAACGACGCGGCAGCGGCCGGGGCGCGCTTGCTGGTGTTTCCCGAGTACGCGGCAATGGAACTGGCGTCGGTGTTTGACGCCGCGGTATACGGCGACCTGGCGCGGCAGCTCGATGCGCTGCAGTCGTGTCTGCCGGATTTCCTCGCCCTGCATGCCGAACTCGCGCGCCGCAACGGCGTGTGTATCGTCGCCGGTTCGTTTCCGGTGGAAATCGAAGCCGGTTGCTTTCATAACCGCGCGCACGTATTCAGCGCCGACGGCGGGCGGGACTTTCAGGACAAGCTGCAGATGACCCGCTTCGAAAACGAACAGTGGCGGATCACCGGCAGCAGCACGCTCAAAGTGTTCCGTACCGCGATCGGCACGTTCGGGATCAATCTCTGTTACGACGCCGAGTTTCCCCTGTTCGCGCACGCCCAGGTTGCCGCCGGTGCGGATCTGATCGTGGTGCCGAGCTGTACCGATACCCGCGCCGGTTTCGAACGGGTACGCCTCGGCTGTCGCGCGCGGGCGATGGAGAATCAATGTTTTGTCGCCCACTCGAGCCTCGTCGGCGAGGCGTCCTGGTCGCCGGCGGTGGATATCAATGTCGGCGCCGGCGGCGTCTATACGCCGGTCGATCGGGGTTACCCCGACGATGGCGTATTACAGCAGGGCGGTTACAACGACTGCGGCTGGATTTATCAGGATCTCGATCTCGGCGGACTGGCCGAGGTGCGCGAGAGCGGGCAGGTATTCAACTACCGCGACTGGGACGGCCAGTTCGAACACACCCTCGAGCACATCGACGTGTGAGCATCCAGAGGCCGGTTCGAACGCGTCTCAGCGCGCTTCGTTGCGTTCGAGATCGGCCGCCACGCTTTCCAGCAGGACGTTGAAATCCGCCAGCGCGGGCTTGCGGTCGTCGTTGGCGGCAGCCGTCGCTGCACCCGTCACCTCGCGCGCCTGCAGCGAAGAACGCTGCAGCTCGAACTCGGTATATTCCTGCTGCAGGGCGCCGAGCGAGGGACCCTGGTCGTGGTTTTCAAAACGCTCGATCCAGGCGGCGAACGCCGCCTGCTGGATGTCGGTGGCCGCCGCATGACCGGCCGCATCCGCCAGTACCGCGCGCGCGCCGGCATAGTCGGCTTTCATCAACGCGTCGCCGAGCGGCAGGTATGGATCAGCCTGCGCGACATCCGTTTCCCAGTCGACCAACAGTTCGCGCATGGTGTTCAGCCTGGCATCGTCCGGCCGGGCCTGCGCCCATTCGGAAAGTACCACGCGGGCGCCGGCAAGGTCGCCGTCCATGCCGAGTTCGATGAAGCGCGTCGAGTAGTCGCTGTCGGCGGCGGCCGCGGTGGTGAACAGGGTCAGCGCGAGCAGCAGGGCAGATATTTGGCGCATGGCGTAGCCTCTGGATCCGGGACCGGGTCCTGGATCTGGCGGCCGGAGCCGCCCCAATCTTGAGGAATTGGCGACAGCAACGGTGTAAACCGCCGGCGTCAGGGCCTCAACAGCGAATCGAACTTATCCAGTGACGGTCGCTGAATTCGGGCCGAATTCACACTAGGCGAGACGGGTCAGGATGACGACCGGAATGACGCGTTCGGTTTTGGCCTGGTAATCGGCAAATACCGGATTCAACGCGACCATTTTGTCGAACAGTGTCGTGCGCTCGGGCTCGACGGCGACCGTGGCCCGTGCGCGAAACTTCTCGCTGCCGAGTTCGACGCCAACCTCGGGGTTTTTCTGCAGGTTAAAAAACCACGGCGGGCTGTGTTCGGCACCGGCGTAAGACGCGATCACCACCAGGCGCTCGCCGTCGGCGAAGTAAGCCAGCGGCTTGGTGCGTTTTTCGCCGCTGCGCGCGCCGATGGTTTCCAGCAGAAGCAACGGCACACCATCGAACTGACCGCCGACCTTACCGCCGCTGGCGCGAAATTCGTCAATGACTTTACGATTGAGGGCGTGGATATCCATGTGCTGCTCCCTGGCTTTCGTGGTTAGTGGTTGAGCGATTCAGCACTTTAATGCGATAGCAACGATTTGTCGTTATTCGGGATCGCGGCGAGCGCGGCATTCAGGCCGTTTCGCCGCGCGCCGCGCGCACCAGCGCTACCATCTGTTCGCGAACTTCTTTGCCAGTAGCACAGGGTCGCGCGAAGGGCTGGCGCAGCAGGCGCGTACCAAGACGCAGGTCAAAGCCGTCGCGATCGATATCGGTCACAACGGGCACCTCGCCGCCGCGCGGTGGGAAGCCCAGGGTTTCGCAGTACAAGGCCACCGCATCGGCATGGTCGGCGTTCATGTGCGCCACCATGGCCTCGACCTCGGCGGGCGTGAACGGGTTGTCACGGATAACCAGATCCGATCGCAACCAGTAGATTTCGCCGAAACCGCCGATGTAGCGACAGCGCCTGACCTGCAAACGGTAAAACGAAAAGTCGTGGGTGTCTTCGTAGGCGCGCGCGTCCGGATAACGGCGAAAATAGGTTGCGGCGCTGTCTGCATCGTCAACCGGCAGCGCATCACCGACCAGGGTCAGGCGGGCGCCGGTCTGCAGGTCGTCATTGCGCCGTTCGAACACGATCAGGGACACGCGCGGATCGGCGTTGATAATGCGTGTGTGCTGGGCGATGCCGGCGATTTGAAACAGCGGCGCACCGCTGCGATCGAGCGCGTAAGGCATCACCGAACCGAACGGGTAACCGTCGAGTTCCAGCGACAGCGTACTCAGAACCCCGTCGTACTCGGTATGCAGCAAGGCGTTGGCTGCCGCCGCTGCGTCCGCTCTATCACTCATGTCGTCATTGCTCCTGGTGCGGTTCTGACCTCGCACGCGGCGCCATGGTGCCTTATATGAGTGAGCCGGCGATAGCGGCAATTGGACCGTGCGGCGCCGCAACGGTTAGAAAGGGACGGGTATCAGCGACGGCCTGGCCTATCGATGACACCATGAATCGTGCAATCGCTTATCCCGTCGGCGCGCGCGAAGCCGCTGTCGGCTGGCCGCGGATGCGCGGCGAGGTCGACCTGCAGATGCTCATGGCCATCGCGGTTGGCTGCATCCTGCTGCTGGTGTCTTATTTCTGGTTCAAGGACGGTCAACGCTTTCCCGCCTTCCTGCTGCTGGCCGGTTCCCTGGCGTGCTTTTTTTCTGGTGTGTTGATGTCCCACGCCGAAGTCAAGATCGGCGGTGGGCTGATCGGCGGCGCAGCGGCGATTTTTGTCCTGATCATGCTGACGGTGATCGCGAAATCGGTCGATTTCGTCGGCCCCGAAGAGTTCAAATCGAAGTTGCCACAGGAGAATGTCGCGCTGCGGAAAAAGCTCGCGGACAAAGACCAACAACTCGCCGACATTGAGGCCGCGCGGGACAATCGTGAACTTCACCTGCAGTTCAATTGCGACAAGAGACTGACGCACCAGACTGCGTTGATCGGAAAAGTGCGTGCCGACGGCCTCAATGCGTTTTTCGAAACCGAGCGCTATCGCACCCTCAAGGACCAGGGGCTGTGGGACAAATCGACGATCTATCCCGATGAAGAAGGCGTGTTTTATATTCCGATCGGGCAGCTCGACGCCAACCTGCAGCTCGACATCGGCGCGCCGGGGCGCGATCCGGAACAACCCGGCGCGGGCAAGAAGATCGTCGAAATCAACTTCAGGGACGGACAGCCACGCATCGAAGTCCCCGTCGACGGCGTTATCGATCTGCGCTGCGAAAATATCGGCCGCACCGATGTTTCGCACCTCGACGACCCTTACGCCGGTTGAGCCATGAGGCGCCGAATACGCGATGCCATGCGCCAAGGCCTGCTGTTGGCGCTGCTTTGCGCCGCGACCACAAGCCTCGCCATGGAGCCGCGCTATGCATCTCCACAAACCGCGCTGGTGTCGCTGGACCGGCATAAGCCCGACGACGCACTGAACTATATCTACGCCACCTTCGTCGACGACGATGTCGTACGCGACCCCGATGGCTATAACGCATTCCTGCAGCAGCTTCTGCCCAGGCTGCGCTCGCCGGACCCGGAAGTCGGCTCTGCGGCGGCTTACGTGTTGGCACGCGTGCCGCCCGGCTGGGACGCCGGCCTCGCTGCCGCCGCCCTGGACGCCGAGCGCCAGTACCTCTACACGCAGTTTATCGAACGCAAAACCAACGGCCTGCCCGGCGACTCCAAATCGTTTGACCAGGCCTTGATGAATTCAGCCGGCATGTATCTCGATGCGACCGCGCTCGAGATCGTCGACGAAACCTCGATCCGCCGCGCCATCGAAATGTTCGAGCGCACACGCGATGAATTTCCCGACAGTCGCTACCTGGCCGGCTCGCTGTATCGGATCTCGCAACTATGGATGAAGCTGGCGCTGCTCGGCATGGCGCCTGCCGAACCCATCGCCGCCATCGCCGCGGCGCCGGCACGGCGTGACTACGTCAACCATTCGATCGCGGCGCTGGGCGATCTGCTGTCGCGCATGAGCAACTACCGGGTGCAGGACGATATCCGTTTTCTGCGTGTAAGAACCGACGCCCTGTACTTCAGTGCCATCGCGAGTTTCCTGATCGGCGATACGGACCTCGCAAGCGAACGCCTGCGCGCCATCGCGGAACATCCGCTGCTCAAAGGAGACGATTTCGATCACATATACGTCGACAGTTTCCTGCGCCTGAGTTTCGATACGGATGACACCGAGGCCGAGCGCTATACCGTTAAGCGCTCTTACGTGCCGCAGCAGTTGTCGATCTACACCGAATGTGTGCTGGATGAAGTGTCGCAGGCCGGCACGGATAACATCAACTTCGATCGCCTCAACAGCGTATTGTCCGCGTTTCAAAACAGCGACTACCGGATTTATTTCGCCTCGATGCGTGATCCGGCCGCAGCGCGGCGGCGGCTCAAGCAGTTCAACGAACGGCTGTCGCAGGCCGAGGTGAAACAGGGCATTACCGCCGTGTTCGCCGCTTACCGCGAAGAAATCGAAGCACACCGGGCGGCGATCGAGACCGCCTGCGTGGTCGAACCACTCGACCCTGGCGCAAGCCTGCGCGCCAGGCTCCGCGAACCGACCGTCGATGGCGGCTACTACGGGATCTGGATCGGCGGCAACCTGAGCTACGACCTGGGCCGGCGGCTGATCGCTACACTCGAAAAACATGCTCGCGAATTCAGCGAGGCCTACCTTGCGCGGCCGGTGATCAAAGGCTGAGCCACCGACCGCGCGGCGCCGGTTGCGGATCGACAAGTTTCCTTCTAACGTGCAGCGTCTTGCCCGCAGGCTGCGATGCTGTTCATGGCTGACAATCCAGACCGACGCTACGCGCTGCCGCCGCGGCGCACGGTGACCGCTTCGGGTGTCGAATTTTCGCTGCTTGATTCCGGCGACGGCGAAGCAGTGCTGCTGTTGCACGGTTATCCGCAAAGTCTGTTGATGTGGCGGCACCAGATCCCGGTGCTGGCGAAGTCGTTTCGAGTGATCGCGCCGGACTGGACCGGCTGGGGGCGCTCGCCGAAATCGTTTGACGTTCGCGCGCGGTATTGGGACGAGGTTCATCGCCTGGCCGATCTGCTCGACGCCCTCGATATTCAGGCCTGCAACCTGATCGGTCACGATTACGGGGGCTACCTGGCGCTGGGTTTTGTTACCCGCTACCCGGAGCATGTGAGCCGACTCGGGATCATCAACTCGCGCGCCCACCATACGTTTCCGCTGCGGACCTATATACCCTTTGCGCTGCTGTGCCAGGCCGCTCGCGTGCCGTTGCTGCGTTCACTGGCGGCGCGTCTGCCCTGGTATGAGATGACAAAAACGATTCTGCGCCCCTACCTCGCCAACGGATCGTTCGACGAAGCGCTGCTGGAACACTACCTGGGGTGGATGAAAACCCGACCCGGACGCGCCTGGCTGATCCATTTTTTTCGCGATTACGAAATGCCGGCGCGCAGGGAACTGGTCGCCGGGCTCAAGACCGTCGCCGTGCCGAGCGCCGTGATCTGGGGCGACAGGGATCCGTTCTGCCCGTGGGCGACCGCCACGAATCTCGCCGCGCGACTGCCGACCGCCGAGCTGGTGCGGCTGCCGGGAACCGACCACTACTCGCCGGAAGAAGAGCCGGCGGCGGTGACCAGCGCGATCCGGGAGCTGCTGAGCCGGCCGACCAGGAACCCGGCCACCACTCGCGCCGCGAACAACGGTGCCTGAGGATCGAGTGCGGTCGGGCGGTAATACCTGACCGTCGGCGTCAGGCTACGGATGTCATCAAATTACTAGTGGTTGGCGGTTATCTATCTTTGCTGCGGCACGGCTTTCTCTAAGATGGCAGGCATACGGTGGAGGTCACCGAAACTAATCGCCCGGAACAGGAGAGGATCCCGATGAACAAGCCCGAAACGATTGCCGCGGAAGGCAAGCAGCGGATCCCGAGCATTGAAGAGCTCGGCTTCGACCCACAGCAACTGCGCAAAAAATATGATTACGAGCGCGACCGTCGCCTGCGCCCGGACGGCGAAGCGCAGTACCAGGACACCGATGGCGATCTGTATCACTACAACGACGATCCGCACATTACCGAGCGCATCGTCCGCGAACCGATCCACGAGGAGATCGAGGTCGCGATCCTCGGTGGCGGTTTCGGCGGGCTGTACATGGCGGCGCGCCTGCAGGAGGCCGGCATCGAGAATTTTCGCATCATCGAACGCGCCGGCGACTTCGGCGGCACCTGGTACTGGAACCGCTATCCCGGCGCGCAGTGTGATGTCGAGTCGTATATCTATTTACCGCTGCTCGAGGAAACCGGTTACATGCCGAAGGAGAAATACTCGTTCGGGCCGGAGATCTTCGCGCACGGGCAACGCGTCGGCCGTCACTACGATCTGTATCCGCGCTCGCTGTTTCAAACCCGGGTCAGCGAAATGCGCTGGGATGACGAGGACAGCCGCTGGACGGTCACGACCGATCGCGGCGATGTCCTGCGCGCGCAGCATGTGATCGTCTCGAGCGGTTCGCTAAACCGGCCGAAACTGCCCGGCCTGCCGGGACTGCGTGATTTCAAGGGTCATACGTTTCACACGAGTCGCTGGGACTACGATTACACCGGCGGCTCACCGCTGGCCGCGCTCGACAAACTCGCCGACAAGCGCGTCGGCATCATCGGCACGGGCGCCACCGGCATCCAGTGCATCCCGCACCTCGGCAAAGCGGCGAAGGAACTTTATGTCTTTCAGCGCACGCCGTCGTCGATCGATCTGCGTCGCAACAGCCCGACCGATCCCGGAGTGGTACGCCTCGCAGCAACCCGGCTGGCAAATCGATCGCAACGACAACTTTACGAAGCTGCTCATGGGCCTCGACGTCGAGGAAGATCTCGTCAACGACGGCTGGACGGAGATTTTCAAGTCGCTCGGCGATTTGATGGACGGCAGCGGCAACTCGGACCTGACGGATGAGGAACTGAAGCTGCTCGGCGAGATCGTCGACTACAAGCGCGACAACCGCATTCGCGCGCGGGTGGATGCCACCGTTACCGATCCGCAGACCGCCGAAGCGCTCAAGCACTGGTACCGTCCGTGGTGCAAACGTCCGACTTTCAACGATGAATACCTGCCGACATTCAACCGTGAGGGAGTGACGCTGGTCGACACTGCCGGTAAGGGCGTCGAGCGGGTTACCGAGAAAGGTGTGATCGTCGACGGTGTCGAGTACGAACTCGACTGCCTGATCTTTGCCACCGGTTTCGAAGTCAGCCGTGCCACCTATACGCACCAGGCGGATCTTGAAATTATCGGCCGCGGCGGGGTCAAGCTCGGCGAGCATTGGTCGAACGGCATGCGCACCTACCAGGGCCTGATGGCCCATGGTTTCCCGAACTGCTACCACATGGGATTTACCCAGACCGGCTACACGCCGAATTTCACCTACATGCTCAACAATCAGTCGCTGCACCTTGCGGCGATGCTGGTCGATGCCAACGCACGCGGCTACTCGTCCCTGGAACCGACCCGGCAGGCCGAAGCCGACTGGCTCGCCCTGGTTTCGGCGCCGAACCAGATGACCGAGTACCTCATGAACTGCACGCCCGGGTACTACAACGCCGAAGGCAACGCCAAGTCCAACAGCGACGGCTTCCTGCAGGGCCATTACCCGGAGGGCGGTCTGCGCTTCTACGAAATGCTCGCCGAGTGGCGGGCGGCGGGCGACTACGCCGGCCTGACGGTAAGCTGAGATAGAGGGCGAGGGTTTGCCGGCCTCCGCCCCATCTGACCGCTCCCCGAACGGGAACGGTGACAGGCGACAATCGACAACGTTTTCAGCCGTCACCGCTCCCGTACTTTTCGTCTACCACCACGCCGCCGTCGATGATCAATTGTTCGTCGAGCCATAGCGAGCAGTGACGCATCGGCAGGTCGAGGTGACAGGCGGTGTCATTATCGCCGCCGAATTCCGTGTTTGGTCCGGTCGAGAACAACACGTTGCCGTAGTATGCGCGGCTGTCCATGCCTATCCCTGGCAGGTCCACCTCCCAGCGCGCGTCCCGGTTCAGACCCCAGCCGATATGGGAGACGGCATACGCGCGCGGGTCGTCGAATGATTCGATGTATTCACGCAGCCGCCGCGCATCCGCGCCACCTTCGATCACTGTGACCGCGCCGTCGCGGATCGCGAATTCGACCGGCGATGAGAGATGAGTTTTCCACGGCAGAACGATGTCACCGACATCCATGACCACGCGTCCTTCAACGCCCGTCACGGTGCCGGTCGAAGCGAGGAAGCCACTCGGCCAGTGATCCCAGCGACCCGGCGTGTCGGTGTAACCATACTCGGTGAGAATGCAGGCGGGCGGCGGGCCGTTGAACTGCTCGAGTTCGTAAACGACATCCGTGCCGGCGGGATTCGTGAAACGCAGCGTCCGGGCCGCGGCCAGGCGGCGCTCGGCGGCCTCGACCCGCGCACGCAGCTCGCGGGTCGGCAGCAGTCGTTCCAGCACCTCGAAAGGCTCAACCACCATCAGCATGCGGGTGCCCGCCTGCTGGATCCGGATCTGCTCGCGCGAGAACAGTAGCAGCATCAGGTCGATGACCAGATCGGCTTCCATCAGCACGCGCATGGCGACCTCGTCTGCGGCGAGCGCCGACTCACCGAGACTGGCAATGCGGGCCTCGGCGCCCGCGTTGTCGCCGGCAGCGACATTGACCCGCGCGGTCTCGGCGCCGAGGGTCGCGGCGGCGCGCAGGAAGGCCTCGGAGTAGTCCTGCAGCAGGGCGCCCTCACTCAGCACGGCGACCCGCTCACCGGGCGCGACCGCACACAATTCGAGGACCTGGGCGAAAACCGCCTGCATGTAGTCGGGACTCACTGCTGCTGCCATGTCGGCTCTCTCAAACCTGTTCGCGTAAGCTGAGGTCGGCGTTGATCACCGGCAGGCTGCGAATGCGCGGCCCGCCGGCCGCGTAGATCGCATCGACCAGGGCACCGATCACAACCGGCACCGCGCCTTCGCCGACCCCGGTAGGCGACGCATTCGACGGTAGCACCTCGACCGTTACGGCCGGCGCCTCGGCCAGCCGCATGATCCGGTAATCATGAAAATTCGACTGTTCCACGCGTCCTGCGCGCAGCGTGATCCGGCCGTACATCGCGTTCGATAAACCGAACACGATACCGCCCTCAATCTGCTGGCGGACCAGGGCCGGATTAACGGCCGTGCCACAGTCGACCACCGCGTATACGTGTTCGATCCGCACTCCGTCGCGGCCATCAAGTGCCACGTCGAGCGCGACCGCGATGCAGGAGCACGGGTAACCGGGTGCATAACTCATATCGTAGACCGCCCAACCACGTCCGCGCCCACGGCCGGCGGCCGGGGTGGCGCCTGCGGCGCGCGCGACGGCCTCGAGCAGGCGGCGAAAACGCGCCACCCGTTCGACCGCATCGTCGTAATCATCGCGCCCGGGGTCGACGTTGCTGACCTCAAGCTTGGCGAGCTGAAAAGACAGCGAATCGGTGCCGGCCGCGGCGGCGAGCTCGCTCATGAAGCCGTGATTCATCCACGCCATCTGGGTATGACCGACCCCGCGCATCCAGCCGAACCCCGGCGGCGTATCGATCGCGCTGTAGCGCACCTCGATCGGCGACACCGGAAAAGCCAGTCGCGCGATGCCGTAAGGCTGATAGACGGCGGTGCCCTGTGCGACGTGGCATTGCCAGCCGACGATGTTGCCTGCGGCATCCAGGCCGGCGCGAAATCTGGCGCTTACCGGCGGCGGATAATAGCCGCGGCGGGTGGTTTCCTCCCGCGAGGCGATTAATTTGATCGGCACACCAGGCAGTTGTCGCGCCACCTGCACAGCCTGGCTGACGTAATCGTTGTGCAGGCGACGCCCGAAGCCACCGCCGGCGAGAGTCAGGTGGAACCGGGCGTCCTTGAGCGCGACCCCGGCGGCGTATGCCGCGATGCGCAGAGCTTCGTCACCGTACTGGGTCGGCGCCCAGGCTTCGACCCTGCGATCAGTGACGAGCGCCGTGCAGTTCATCGGCTCCATCGCCGCGTGTTCCAGAAAAGGATAGTCGTAGCGCGCTTCGATTACGCGCGCGGCAGTCGAGATAGCGGCCGCCGCGTTGCCCTCCGCGCGGACAATTTCGCCCTCGCCTTCGAGTGCCACGGCGAGGTCGCGGGCAATCGTCGCGCTGTCGACCGCGGCATTGGCGCCCTCGTCCCATTCGATCGGCAGCGCCTGAATAGCCTGCTCCGCCTGCCACCAATTGTCGGCAACCACGGCGACGGCGTCGTCCATGCCCCAATCGATGACGTCCCACAAGGTCGGCGGCACGGTATAACCGCTCGGCCCGGCTTCGATACGCACGACCGCGAGCACGCCAGGTCGTCGCAATACTGCCTCGGCATCGAATCCGCATAGTCGACCACCGAACACCGGTGACTGGCGTACCGCCGCATACTTCATGCCCGGTAGTACCAGGTCGATGCCGTAAACCGCGCGTCCGTTAACCTTGTCAGCAAGGTCATTGCGCGCCATCGGCTGACCGACGTAGCGCCACTGCGCCGGCGCTTTGACCGTTACCGTGTGCGGCGCCGGGATCGGCCGTGCCGCGGCCAGCGCGGCCAGCTCGCCAAAGCCGAGAACCTGCCCTGATTTCGGATCGCGTACTTCATGATTGGCGATCTCAAGCGCGGCGCCTTCAACCTCGAAGCGCTCCGCAGCGGCGGCCAGCAGCATCGCGCGGATCTGCGCGCCCGCAATACGCATCGGATCGAACAGCATTTTTACGCCCCAGCTGGCCAGCGTCGACGTGTGCGCGTACACGTTGTTACGGATCCGGTTCGTTTGCGGGTCGTAGAACTCCCAGTCGGTGCGCTCGAGATCGAGGTCGATTTCATCCGCGATGATCTGCATCAGCGCGGTGGTAGCGCCCTGCCCGATCTCACTTTGCGGAATGCGCACGGTGACGCGATCGTTCGGCGCAACGACGATCCACGAATGGATTTCGGTGACTTCTTCGGCCGCGGCCTGCGTCGCGGAAAAGGGCAGAACGAGGTCAAAGGCGACGGCGCCGGCGGTCGCGATCGATGTGCGTAGAAAGCCGCGTCTGGTCAGGTCATGGGTCATGTCACAGCAGGTCTTGATTCCACGCTATGCGCCTCGCTCGATCCTATACGCTTTCATGCGGCGAGATCAGGTGGTTCTCGAACTCCCGGCCAGCGGGTCGCGCCGCCGAGCAGGCCGATGCGAAATTGCCTTTATACTGGGAGTGGAAGCGACGGCACCGGGGGAGCCGGCGCGATCGCGGCAGCGAAATACCCCGAAGCTACTTGAAGTGCCCGAACCGCTGTGGAAAATCTGCACAGGCTTTTCCCGAGTCACGTGGACCGGATCCGTGGCCCGAGTCGGGCAGCTACGCACTTGAATGACCGGAGGTCGATACGATGAGCAGTGCTACCCCTCAAGATCACAAGCCCGACATGCTGGATCCGGCGGTGTTGGGATTCGATCCTGCCGCGGTGCGCAAGAAATACGCGGAGGAACGCGCCAAGCGCATGCGCCCGGAAGGTAACGACCAGTTCGTGGAAGTGGCCGGCGAGTACGCACGCTACGAACAGGATCCGCATGTTGAGCCCGGCTTCACCCGCGACGCGATCAAAGAGGAGCTTGACGTGGTCATCCTCGGCGGCGGTATTGCCGGCCTGGTCGCGGCGGTACGCCTGCAGCAGGCCGGGGTCAGCGATATTCGTATCATCGACAAAGCCGGCGACTTCGGCGGGGTCTGGTACTGGAACCGTTATCCCGGCGCGCAGTGCGACACCGAAGCCTATATCTATATGCCGCTGCTGGAAGAAACCGGCCACATCCCCGAGGAGCGTTACGCGCATCAGCCGGAGATTTTCGAACATCTGCAACGCATCGGCACACAGTTCAAGCTCTACGACCGCGCCTGTTTTCAGACCCAGGTCGAGACAGCTCGCTGGTCCGAGGCCGACGCACGCTGGACGGTAACCACCGATCGCGGCGACGTTCTCAAAGCGCGCTTCGTGATCATGTCGAGCGGACCGCTACACCGGCCCAAGCTGCCGGCGATCACGGGCATCACTGACTTCAAGGGACACACCTTCCATTCGAGCCGCTGGGACTACGGCTACACCGGCGGCAACAGCTCGGGCGGACTGACCGGCCTCGCTGACAAACGCGTTGCTGTGGTTGGCACGGGTGCGACCGGGGTTCAGATCGTGCCGCACGTCGCGCCTTACGCAAAACACCTTTACCTGTTTCAGCGCACCCCCGCTTCGGTCGATGAGCGCAATAACGCACCGACCGACGAGAATTGGGCGAAGTCACTCGGCCCGGGCTGGCAGGCCGAGCGGGATGAAAATTTCTGCTCGATCATGGCCGGCCTGCCGGTGGAAAAAAACCTGGTCAACGATAAATGGACCGATTTTTTTGAGTTGACCTTCAAAATCCTCGACACCGGCAATGAATCGAATATATCGGAACAACGGATGGCGCTGATCCGCGAGGTTGCCGACTATCAGAAAGGCAACGAAATCCGCGAACGCGTCGCCAGGATAGTCACCGATCAAAAAACCGCCGAAGGACTCAAACCGTGGTACGGCCAGTGGTGCAAGCGGCCGGCGTTCCACGACGAATATCTGCAGGCATTCAACCGCCCCAATGTCGAACTCGTAGACACCAGCGGCAAAGGCATCGAACGCGTCACCGCAACCGGGGTGGTGGTTGACGGCGTCGAATACGAGGTCGACTGCCTGATTTTCGCAACCGGTTTTGAGGTCGCGACTTCCTACACGCGGCGCTCTGAATGCGAAGTGTATGGCCGCGACGGCGTCAAGCTGAGCGACGCCTGGTCAGACGGCATGAGAACGTTCCATGGCTTTCTGAGTCACGGCTTTCCGAACTGCTTTCACATGGGACTGACGCAAACCGGACTTGCGTTCAACTATACCTATACAGCCGGCGGCCAGGCGGCGCATATCGCCCACCTGGTTTCCACGGTCATCGAGCGTAAGGCAAAATCAATCGAGGCCACCGCCGAGGCCGAAGCCGAGTACGTGAAGCTGGTAACGGCACCGGGTCCCATGCGCAAATACCAGGAGAGCTGCACGCCCGGCTATTACAACGTCGAGGGCAAGAATACCGGGCAGTCGTTTATTGACAACCAATATCCGGAGGGCCCGGTACCGTTCTTCAGGATGCTTGCGGCCTGGCGGGACAAAGGTGATCTTGCCGGACTGATCGTCAAGTAAGGGTTGCAGGCGGGATGGGGAGGCCGGCAAGCAGAGTTAGCGATGCCGGACCAAGAGTAATCACTGATTCGAACCACGAGGGGCAAAACAATGCGTTTTGGATTGATGGAAGACTTTCGTAACCCGGTACAATGGCGCAAGCCCTATGCCGATTTTTATCGCGATATCCTCGCGCAAATCAAAACTTCGGAAGACCTCGGTTACGACCACGTGTGGCTGACCGAACACCACTTTACCGAGGACGGTTATAACCCGTCGATCCTGCCGACCGCCGCCGCGATCGCCGCGCAGACCAACCGCATCCGCATCGCGACGTTCATCCTGTTGTTGCCGTTCAACCATCCGGTGCGTGTGGCCGAAGATGTCGCCAACGTCGACATCATCTCCAACGGTCGCTTCGATTTCGGCGTGGGACAGGGTTATTCCTACCACGAATTCAAATCTTTCTGCATGGACCGCGGCACCCGCGCGCCGCGCTTGTATGAAGCGCTCGACATCTACAAGCGTCTGCATACCGAGGACCGCGTGACGTTCAAAGGCAAATTTACCCAGATCGAAGATCTGCACCTGTCGCCGAAACCGGTGCAGCAGCCCCACCCGCCGATCTGGGTCGGCGCGCGCGGGCCCAAAGGCATCAAGCGCGCGGCCCAGGCCGGCCACCATTTCATGGCGACGTTCGGACCGGATCCGGCGCCGCTGTATCGTGAGACCCTGAAGGAGTCAGGGTATAACCCGGACGACTTCAAGATCGCGCAGCTACGCATGGGTCACATCGCCGACAGTGAAGACCAGGCCTGGGACGAGTGCCAGGATCATCTTTTTCACCTGCTCACGTTCTACCAGGACATCCTGGAAGGGGCGAACGACGCGGAAGGCGACGACCAGCCGCTGCCGGTCAAGGAGCCGCGCGATATCCGCGACTCCGTCCTCGCCGATGTGTTCCTGGTCGGTACGCCGCAGCAGGTTTCGGACAAGCTCGATAAATTCTGTAACGAGTTTATCTGCACCGACTTTGTCATGAACATGCAGCTCCCCGGCATGGACATACCGACCTGCAACCGCGCCATCGAGCGCTTCGCCAAGGAGGTCATCCCGGCGTTTCGCGATCGTTAATCGGCACGGATCCTGCGGGGCGGTTTACTCGAAGCGGTTCGAGAAACAATTCCTCGAACCGCTGCGAAGACTACGGGTAAACTGTCCGCGATTTCCGACCCGAGGGCTCGCGTATGGCTAACCACGTTAAAAGTGACGGCGGTATCCCGCCCCGGGACGCGGGCAAACGCGGCCTGACCCGCGTGATGTCGCTGGGCGGCGCCTACGGCACGCGCAATTACACGGTTAAAGGTCTGCGCGATCAAAAAGGCAAGCGCGTACTGGTCGAAACGCTGCCGTTCACCGCGGAAGAAGCCGCGGCGGCCGAAGAAGCCGGCATCGATACGCTGAAGGTGCGTTTCGATCCGGCCCAACCGGAACCGGCCGCGGCGATCCGCAAAGCCGCCCCGAATACCTTCATGGCCTTCTCGGTACCCCTGGTGGCCGCCGCCAGTCCGGAAGAAGCCGTACGCATCGGTTACCAGGCCATGAAGCTCGGCGCCGACGCCATCATGTGCCAGTGGAGTCCGCGTTTCGTGGAAGCCGCCGCCGAAGCCGGCATCCCGGTGCAGGGCCACGCCGGCCTGGTGCCACGCAAAAGTACCTGGACGGGCGGGCTGCGCGCGGTCGGCAAAACGCTCGACGAAGCCTTGTGGATTTACCAGGAAATCAAGGCCCTGGAGCGCGCCGGCGCGTATGCCGTCGAAGTCGAAGTGGTACCCGAAGACCTGCTCGCCGAGATCAGCAAGCGCACCACCCTGCTGACCTCGTCGATCGGCGGCGGCAGCGGCGGCGACATCCAGTTCCTGTTCGCCGAAGACATCCTCGGCAACAACCCGCCGCCCTACCCGCGCCACTCCAAGCAGTACCGCAACATATACAAGATGAAGCAGGACATGCAGCGCGAGCGTGTCGCCGGCTTTGCCGAATTCATTGACGAGGTACGCAGCAGGAAGTTTCCGGCCAGCGAACACGTCGTAAAAGCGCCGGAGAACCTGATCAGCGAGTTTCTGCGGAAAATCGGCAAATAGTCGCGATACCGGCTGGATTTGACCTGCCGAGGTCGATACGACGGCGGTATTCGAGAATTCGCGCCCCAACCGTCGCGGCGCGCAGGCAATTGACCCGCTTTACAAATCTTTACATTCGATCGGGCCGAATTCACGCTTCGAAGCAGCGACGATGAGGTAATGTCGGCACAGCGCCGAGCCGATCGTCACGCGCGACGGACAGCAATCAGGTAGCTGATGCCGCAACCGCGCACAGTACGAGCTTTCCTGCTCCTTGTACCCGGACCCTGCGCGCCCTGGGAGGCATCATGAATAAGTTATCTGTAGGCGTTGCGCTTGCCGCCGCCGTGTTTTTCACCGGCAGCGTTGAGGCGGCGAACGCGATCTGGAACGGTCCCGCGGGTTTGGGCGGTAACGGCAACTGGACCGACGCCCTGCGCTGGTCAGGTGGTATCGTGCCTGATAACGGCGCCGAGACCTACGATGTGTTCATCGATGACGGCAAGATCGCCAACTCGACGGTGACGCTGAATACGAGCGTCACCATCAATACGCTGACCATAGACCCGGGCGATCAGCTCATTTTCAACAACACCCAGACACTGACGCTGGCGACCGGCACTTCAACCAACGATGGCACGATCCAGATCAACGCCATCAATACCGCTACCGGGCTCATCCTCCAGAACACCGGAACGCTCGCCGGCTTCGGCACCATCGCGCTCAGCAACAACCCCTTCAACCATATCCTGACCGACGGTTCGACGGTTACCCAGAGCGCCGGCCACACCATCGAAGGCGCCGGACAACTGCTTGGTAACACCGGTGACATGATCAACAACGGCATCATCCGGCAGACCGGGACCAATCAGCTGGTCATCGACACCCTGGCGACGTTCACCAACAACGGCACCCTGGAAGCGACCGGCAGCGGCGGGATCAAGCTCCTCGAGGGCACCTATGACCTGGGCACCTCGACCCTCACCGTCAAGACCGGCTCGAAACTGGACCTCGAACAGAAGGTCGTCATCCGTGATTCGCGCCTGGTGACCGAAGGCAATGGCGTGGTCAACGTCGACGCCAGCGAAGATGCCGCGCCCGCGATCAACGCCGTGCAGTTCCAGAACGTGGTGAGCGATGCCTCGGTGTTGCAGGGCAATACCGAGGATTCGCATATCTCCGGCACGTTCACCAACAACGGCACCTGGTCGCTGGCCGCGATCAACACGAACACCGACATGACCTTCGCCGGTGGGGTCAGCATTGCCGGGACCGGTACGATCGCGCTCAGCAACAACCCTTTCAACCGCATTCTGACCGACGGCGCGACCCTGACCCAGGGCGCCAATCACAGCATCGAAGGCGCCGGGCAACTGCTCGCGAATACCGGCGACATGATCAACAACGGTCTCATCCGACAGACCGGAACCAATCAACTGGTCATCGACACGCTGGCGACGTTCACCAATAACGGCACCCTGGAGGCGACCGGTAGCGGCGGGATCAAACTCCTCGAGGGCACCTATGACCTGGGCACCTCGACCCTCACCGTCAAAACCGGCTCGAAACTGGATCTTGAAGAGAAAGTCGTCATCCGTGATTCGCGCCTGGTGACGGAAGGCAATGGGGTGGTCAACGTCAACAGCCAGGAAGATGGCAGCCTCAATGCCGTGCAGTTTCAAAACCTGGTGAGCGACGCCTCGGTGCTGCAGGGCAATACCGAGGATTCACATATCTCCGGCACGTTCACCAACAACGGCACCTGGTCGCTGGCCGCGATCAACACGAACACCGACATCACCTTCGCCGGGCCGGTCAGTATCGCGGGGACCGGTACGATCGCGCTCAGCAACAACCCTTTCAACCGCATTCTGACTGATGGCGCGACCCTGACCCAGGGCGCCAATCACAGCATCGAAGGCGCCGGGCAACTGCTCGCTAACACCGGTGACATGATCAACAACGGCCTCATCCGACAGACCGGAACCAATCAGCTGGTCATCGACACCCTCGCCACGTTCACCAACAACGGCACCCTGGAAGCGATCGGCAGCGGCGGGATCAAACTCCTCGAAGGCACCTATGACCTGGGCACCTCGACACTCACCGTCAAGACCGGCTCGAAACTGGATCTTGAAGAGAAAGTCGTCATCCGTGATTCGCGCCTGGTGACCGAAGGCAATGGGGTGGTCAACGTCAACAGCCAGGAAGATGGCAGCCTCAATGCCGTGCAGTTTCTGAACCTGGTGAGCGACGCCTCGGTGCAGCAAGGCAATACCGAGGATTCGCATATCTCCGGCACGTTCACCAACAACAGCACCTGGTCACTGGCCGCGATCAACACGAACACCGACATCACCTTCGCCGGGCCGGTCAGTATCGCGGGGACCGGTACGATCGCGCTCAGCAACAACCCGTTCAACCGCATTCTGACCGATGGCTCGACCCTGACCCAGGGCGCCAGTCACAGCATCGAAGGCGCCGGGCAACTGCTCGCGAATACCGGCGACATGGTCAACAACGGCATCATCCGGCAAACCGGAACCAATCAACTGGTCATCGACACCCTGGCGACGTTCACCAACAACGGCACCCTGGAAGCGACCGGCAGCGGCGGGATCAAACTCCTTGAGGGCACCTATGAACTGGGCACCGCGACCCTCACGGTCAATGCCGGCTCGAAACTGGATCTTGAAGAGAAGGTCGTCATCCGTGATTCGCGCCTGGTGACCCACGGCAATGGCGTCGTCAACGTCAACGCCAGCGAAGATGCTGCGCCTGCGATCAACGCCGTGCAGTTCCAGAACGTGGTGAGCGATGCCTCGGTGATGCAGGGCAATACCGAGGATTCACATATTTCCGGCACGTTCACCAACAACGGCAGCTGGTCACTGGCCGCGATCAACACGAACACCGACATCACCTTCGCCGGTGGGGTCAGCATCGCGGGGACCGGCGAAATCGCCCTCAGCAATAATTCCTTCAATCGCCTGATCGCCACGGGCGGTGAACTGGTCAACGGCTCCGGTCATACCATCCGCGGCGCCGGCCAGTTGCTGGGTGACGATTTCCGCAACCAGGGCCATCTGCTCGTCGATGCATCAAACGGCGTGACCGCGTCGAGCAACGCCTTCACCAACGAAGGGACTGTTGAGATCACCAACAAGCTGACCCGTACCGGCGAGTACGTGCAGACCGCAGGTCTGACTATCGTCGACGGCGAACTCGAGGCAAACCTGGTTACGCTGAGCGGCGGCGTGCTCGCGGGAAGCGGCTTGATCGATGCCGATGTGGTGAATACCGGCGGCCTGATCAATCCCGGCAACAGCCCCGGCACGCTCAACATCGACGGCACCTTCGGACAATCGGCCGGCACCCTGCTGATTGAAATCGCAGGCAACGGCCCGGGCCTGTTCGACGTGCTCGACATCAGCGGCAACGCAAGCCTCGGTGGCCTGATCGGGGTCAGTCTGCTCGGCTATACGCCGACCGCCGGCGAGTTCTTCGATATCCTGTTCGCCCCGCAGATCTCCGGCAACTTCACCAATGCAGCAGCCTTCAGCGCGGATAACTTTATCTGGATGGCCGAGGTTCTGGTCAATCCCATTGGCGACGATTTCGTTCGCCTGAGCGCGGTTGCCCCGGTGCCGCTGCCGGCGGCGGTGTGGATGTTGTTGGGTGCGTTGGGGATGCTCGGGGTAACCCGGCGGGGACAAGCAAACGCTGCGCGTCGCAAATTCGTCGACTAACGACGCCCGCTCAGGCCTGCCGTCGTGAGCGGCGGCGGGGCCGAACGTCTGTCTCGGCGTTGTCGAAATCGACCGGGGCAAGCAGCGCTGCGAGGGTGTCGGCATCAAATTCGAGCGCGCCGGCGTTATCCTTGCCGGCATATATCCCGGCGGCGAGGGCGCGTTTACGGCCTTGCAGTTCCAGCATCCGTGCTTCAACGCTATTGGCGACAATCAGTTTGTAGACAAACACCGGTTGGGTCTGCCCGATGCGATGCGCACGGTCGGTAGCCTGGGCCTCGACCGCAGGGTTCCACCACGGGTCGTAATGGATGACGGTGTCGGCTTCGGGCAGATTGAGTCCAACACCACCGGCCTTGAGGCTGATCACGAACAATGGCACCGCACCGCTGCGGAACCGATCGATGGCTGAATCACGGTTGCGCGTCTGGCCGGTCAATTTCGCGTAATCGATCGCGCGCCGCTCCAGTTCGGTTTCGATCAATGCAAGCATCGAAGTGAACTGGGAAAACAGCAGGATCCTGCGTCCTTCGCTCAGCAGCTCCTCGAGCAACTCGAACAGGAATTCGAACTTGGCCGACGGCGGTACCGCGCCACGTGTTTCGAGCTTGAGCAGACGCGGGTCGCAGCATACCTGGCGCAGCTTTAACAGGGCGTCAAGAATAGTGATGTGGCTGCGGGCCAGACCCTGTCGTTGGATTGCCTCGCGTACGCGCTTATCCATCGATGCGCGAATGCTCTCGTAGAGCTCGGCCTGTGCTGCTTCGAGTTCGATCGGTTGCACGATCTCTGTTTTGGGCGGCAGTTCGGCGGCAACTTCCTGCTTGGTTCGACGCAGGAGAAAAGGCCCGATGCGGCGCGCGAGCGCCGCCTGCCGGGTCGTGTCGCCCTGGCGCTCGATCGGCGTGCGGTAAACGCGATTGAATGCTTCACGCTCACCGAGAAAACCCGGCATCAGGAAATCGAACAGCGCCCACAACTCGCCGAGATGGTTCTCGAGCGGTGTTCCGGTTAAACACAGTCGGTGACGCGTGGTCATTTTCCGCAGCACCTGCGCCGCCTTGGCGCGCGGGTTTTTGACGTACTGCGCTTCATCGAGGATAACGCTGTGAAACTCGATTGCGGTCAGACGTTCAGCGTCGCGCGGCAACAGGGGATAAGTCGTCAACAGCAGGTCGGCCGTTGCGGCGTCGACATAGCGCGCACCGCGGTCATTGCCGTGCAGGACGGCCAGTTTGAGGGTGGGCGCGAAACGCGCCGCTTCGCGCTGCCAGTTGCCCATTAAACTGGTTGGGGCGACTAGCAGCGCGGGTCGGTCGAGCCGCCCGGCATGCTTCTCGACCAGCAGGTGCGCGAGGGTCTGCAAGGTTTTGCCGAGACCCATGTCGTCGGCGAGCACGCCGTTGAAGCCGTACTCGCGCAGGAACTGTAACCAATCGAGCCCACGCTGTTGATAGGGCCGCAGGGTGGCGATCAAGTCAGCCGGTGTCGGCACGCTGCGAATGCCGTCGAAATCATTCAGTTTCTGCGCCAGTTGCCGCCAGCGCTTGCCACCTTCAATAGCCACGCCGTGGCTTTCGAGATCACTCAACAGGCCCGCTTCGTAGCGCGATAACTGCAGGCGGTTGTCGCCCCGCTCGCTCAGGCTGTCACTGAACAGGGCGCGCAGCGTATCGAGCAGCGGGCGCAGACGCGCACCGGGCACTTCGACGAAACTGCGCGCCCCGACCGGGACCGCAACGGTCTCCGGCAGCGCCGACCAGTCGGCATCGAGGACCGGGCCCAGCACATCGAGCAAGGGCAGGGAATTACCGGCGAAGTCGAGCCGGAAACCAACGGAGAACCAGTCCGTGTCCCCACCATCGTCGCTGATCTCGGCGGACCAGGTGCCGCTTTCGAAGTGCAGATCGAAACTCCCGTCATGCTCAATCTGCCAGCCTTCCTCGCGCAGTTGCGGTACCACTTCGCGCAGGAAATGCGACCAGCCGCTGGCCCAGGACAGCCGATCGAGCTCGACCCGGACATAAACTGCGCGGGTCGCCGGCTCGAAATAAGCAGCCGGCCCCGTTGCAACGAACCCCGAGGTCGATAATCGCGACTGTGCCTGATCTTCCGCGACAGGATCGCGCAGTACGCGTACGAATCCCTCGCCCGCTTTGAGGACGCTGTGCGGCGCTCGCGGCAAGGCGTGGATCCGATCCGCACCATACAGAAAATCCAGCGTCACCCAGGCGTCTTCATCGGCTTCACCGCCGCACACCGTGAGGAGCGGTCGCGGTCCCAATTCAGTGTTTTCCCGGGTCACGACTTCGGCCGGCAGCGGGATCGCCAGCCCGGTGAATTTGCTGGTCAGGATACCGACCGCGTCGATTGCGTCCTGCGGCGCGAGCGGTGGGGCCGCGGCAAGCAGGCTGAGTTGCGCCGCGGTCAATCCGTGCGCATCAAGCTCGCCAATAAGGTGTTCGGCAGGATCGAGGTACAACGGTGGGGTGGTCGGCAGCAGCAGTCCGCCACCGGCAACGTGACTGGTCAGTTCGAGTGCGTCATCCGCGGTGGCGGACTGCCAGGTGAGTTCGAGCGTGCGCGCCGGACCAGCGATAAATGGCGGGCCGTCAGTATCCATCCAGTAGCAGCGCCCGCTTTCGAGCAGTGCGGAGACCGCATGGTAGCCGGCGCGATCCGCGAGCGCCGGGCCGCGCCAATAACCACCACCGGCTAACAGCAGCGCGGCGATGTCGCAGTCCAGGCTGGTGACAGCGCGCGCGCCGGCCTCTCCCAGTTCCAGGTTTTCGAGGGCGATTTTGCGCCCACGGGTGTAACCCTCGCCATTAGCGCGCGGTTTGACCAGGCGGGCTTCGATACCCGGGCCGTCGTCCGCTCGGCGCGAATGGCCGGGCCTGAGCACGAAAATAATCCGTTCGAGGACCGGCGTCGGCGCGGCGGCCGCGGCCATTCGTTGTAACCAATAATCAAAGGCGGGCAGCGAGTTGGCGGAACGTGGGGCTGCGTGATCAGCTTCAGAAAAAGCGAGACACGCGGCTACAACATGCTTGCAGTTGTAGCCGACCGGACAGGCACATTCGCCATCGACCATGAACCCATGACCATCTTCGACAATAACGATGTCCTGTTCATAAATTGCATTGCCGCTGCCGGCAGTCGTCGCATGAATGACGGTATCCGCGTCAGCCTCGAAACGCTCGATACTCAATTCCAGGACGCGGCCAGTATTGAAATACGACAGACCGCGTTCGAATGTGGCCCGGCCAAAAAATACGCGGAAATCGTCTTTGCTTATCGTCATTAAGAATGTCCGAATGATCGGTCCTGGTGCCGCACCGTCGGCAGCCGGTGCGGGGCGGAGCTGCAGACCGGGTTCATTCTAGCGGTGCGACGAAGGTCCGTAGTGCGCGGACGGAACTGCGCTTCAACAATCAGCCAAAATTCGCCCTTAAGGGCCCATTAAGTTGGCTAATGCGCACTTGAGAGCGTTTCTTCAAGGTGCAAATGCGGCCACCTGGCCGGTCAAAACGTCGGCCATACTGGCGGACATTATTTTAATTGGATCTTTATAATTTACGTAGAAAAGGGGACGGAGGGATCAAAATTTAACCCCTCCGTCCCCTTTTCCCCCTCTCGTCACCGATCAGTGTGCGCGGAGAGACGGTTGAGACGTTGCTTGACCCCATCAACAATAGGCTCACGTATCGCGGCCGGGAAGTCGGATGGCAGATTTTCGCAAACTTCCGTTATTGCTCGGGGTACCGTGTCCACCAGGTCGTTGATAAGGCGCCGAACGACAGCCGGAGGAAGACCCGCCCGCGCAGCGGTTTGCTCGAAGTGCCGTGGCATAATTTCTCCGATACGGTAATGCCGGTTGCTGCCTATCGCCATTGCGAGGCGCATAGCTTTCTGCTGGAGCTGTCCGGCGGCAAACAGGGGCTGGGCGGACATGACATCGTAAAGCGGGACCAGGGCGAAACCGCCTGTTGGATGAAGCGCAATACTGAAATTCTTGGCGTGACCATCCGTCGCAGCGAGGATCCAGAAGGCGATCTGGGCTTTCAGGAAGGTTTCCTGGTCAATTTGGGGGCAGTCAGCTCCTTTCAGGAGCTCAATAACCTCTAGCATACCGGGACCGCCGTCGGACTCGTATTTCGAAGTCGGAGGTACTGAAAGCGCCTGACAACAATCTTCCTGCGGCAGACGCAATAGTCGATTATCTTGTGTCCAGAGGCGATCAAAGCGCGTGATGACAAGGGCGCGCTGCCCGCCGAAGCTTTCTATAGATGTCTTTGCAACTGGCAGACCCATGGCTGCTAAGAGCTGCATACAGAAATGTTCGTTCTCAACGCTTTGAGACAGGTCTTGCCCCGCAAGTATTCCGATCTGCGGTTTCAGGATATGGGTCGTGGGCGTTGCGCCGCGGGGGATATGCCAGGCTCCCTCGTAAAGCAGAAGTGCCGTCTTTTCCTGGGCGCCCGCCAGGGAGAATCGGAAGTCTTCTGCCGTATCGATACCAAGAGGCGTGTCTTCCAGCTCGGCGAGCTTACGGGCGATTGCATCGTCTGCGATCGGCGCAGCCGTGATGATCCCGGCCGGACCTGGGTGTTCCCCTTCTGGCAGGAACTGCAAAGCGCCCACACAATCGCGCCCGATGGCTCCCAACAGACTGTAAGCATCAGTCCCATCAGCCCCGTTGCGCTCGGCAAGACGGCGGCGGGTCGGGGCGTTATCGGGAAGCAGGTTGTCGAATACGGCAACAACTGGCGCGCCAATGTAGCGCTCTTCACGGAGTGGTAAAGAAAGCGAGATCGGAAATCCGTGCTCCCAGGTGAGCCATGAGGGATCGTATTGAAAATAGATTGCACCGGAAGGCTCCCGGCGCAGCGTGCCAACGAGCCGACTGTTTAAGTAAACATTCAGAGGTATATAGGCGGGACGCCGGGCCATCAGAACATATTCTCGATGTCCTCAGGACTGCCCTGCGCCCGCTCAAGGACCCGGATTTCGAGACCCAAGGCCGTGAGCGCATCGAAAAGCGTACGGAGCTGCGTACCCGGCTCGCCGCGCTCGAGCTTGGAAATCGTCGCTTGGCGGAGGCCAATCTTCTCCCCGAGGTGCATCTGGGTAAGGTCTCGCAGCTTGCGCTCTCGGCGAATGATTGCTCCGAGCTGTCTGGCATTGCGTGCAGCATTTTTCATGGCACTCTCCTTTCGCCACATTAATACGTCATCGCGTATATTCAGTCAATATACGCATTAGAGTATCAATTGTTCGTATACGCAAAAGCGTATACCCAGAGCAGGAATATTTTCTCGGTGCGCGAACTGAATAGTTCTCTGTTCCCCCGAAATCTTCCGGAAATTTCGTGACAGGCATATATTCGGCCGCGCTATCCGAAAAACGGCGGGGACGACCTGCTTCAGTTATTTGCGTTTGCGAACGACGGAATATTCACGCTTCCCGAGTTATCGATTGTTATTGAAGGTCACGACGAGCATCGGATCTTCGCCTAAGGAATCCATAAAACCGTTCCGGGGCTTCATCACATGACAACGAACATCGCAGTGGACGTTGATGGGGATTGAGCGATTTTGGAGGCACAGACCCGGTGATGACGCGCTAGCGGTTCCACAAACGGTATATTTCGTTACTTAAAATTCCCTAAAATCGGGAATTTAGGATGATTCGATGTGCTTTCGGCCCGATATTCGGTTGCCTCGTTCGTCCGTCGCCGCTGTACAGGTTCGTAGGGTGAGAAAAAGGCCGCGGTAACTGGAATCAACAGATATGGGCATGCTGCACGTCGCATTCGACTCCGGGCCCGTTGCTGATGCGGAGAATGGCGAGCATAATATCCGCAATACTTGCGGAGAATACATGCCCTATATCTGGCAAAACCCCACCTGGCCCGATTTCACCTGGGATGACCGGCATATTGCTCCACTCCTAACGAAAGTTTCGCGGGAGCAGGGCCGCTTGCTTGGGAAGATGGAATCGCTCGGCTTCGACCTTCGCAGCGAAGCACATTTGCGAACGCTAACCCAGGATGTCGTAAAGTCGAGCGAGATTGAGGGCGAAGTCCTCGATAGCGCCCAGGTTCGTTCTTCCATTGCCCGGCGGCTCGGCTTCGATGTGGGTGGCCTCATTGGTGCCGACCGGGACGTGGAAGGGGTCGTCGAGATGATGCTCGACGCGACGGGAAATTTTGAGGCCCCGCTCACAATCGACAGACTGTTCGCTTGGCATGCCGCGCTATTTCCAACGGGCCGCAGTGGCATGCGCAAGATCGCCGTCGGCGCGTGGCGGGACGATAGCAGCGGACCGATGCAGGTTGTCTCCGGTGCTATCGGTAAAGAGAAGGTCCATTACGAGGCGCCGCCTTCGAGCCGCATCCCCGACGAGATGGCCCGTTTTCTAACTTGGTTTGAAGAACCCAAGGCCGCCGATCCGCTTCTCGTGGCAAGCCTCGCGCATCTGTGGTTTGTCACGATCCATCCGTTCGACGATGGTAATGGGCGCATCGCCCGAGCGATCGCGGACTTGAGTCTTTCTCGCGCCGAACACAGCCCGCAGCGGTTCTACAGCATGTCAGCGCAGATCCGAAAGGAACGCAGCGCGTACTACGATACGCTTGAGAGAACCCAAAAAGGCGGGCTCGACGTAACCAGTTGGCACTTCTGGTTTCTGGAATGTCTGCTCCGCGCAGCCGAAGGGGCGCAAGAGACACTTGCCTCAGTGCTTGCTAAAGCGCATTTCTGGGAGCGCTTCGCCACGGTGCCGTTGAACGAAAGACAAATTAGAGTTTTAAACCGAGTCCTCGACGGTTTCGAGGGCAAACTCACGAGTTCGAAATGGGCGAAGATGGCTAAATGTTCTCAGGACACGGCGCATCGGGACATTGTTGACCTCATCGACAAGGGCGCGCTTGTCAAAGAACCAGGCGGCGGCCGGAGTACGAGTTATTCGATTGCCGACGAATGACTCCACTACGATTTAGTTGTAGTCGTCTTTTACCGAATTCTACCGCCAGCCTCGTAAGGCGGTTCAACACCGATCGGCCATCATCGATTGCATCGACTTCGAAGCACACCGGTTTGGTGCTGCCTCAACGCCAAATATTATTTAAATAATATTTAGCGCCGTGCTATCCGCTACCCCACGTTTCTACATAGGAAGCTCGTTCAAAACACCAGCTTTCGCACCCTGTTCGATTAGCTCACTGCCAACAACACGACCCTCGAAATCCAATAAGTGACGGCGTATAACCGTACGCAATTAATCACGTTTGTCTGGTACGTGTAACCGCTCGCTGCGTCGGGAGAACCAGATTGGCGGCAGCAACCACGCAGGGTGCGAGGGTCGCGGAACCGTGATTGAGGCCACTGCTCACTCGATTCGTTTCTGTGGCGAAAGCCGTACGAACGCTTCGGGTTCGTTCGCAGCCATGGTGCTGCGGGCGTCGAGATCGACGGTACGTGCGCGAACTGATGAGGGAACGAACATGAAGAACCTGATTCGCAGCTATTGCTGTTGGAGGCGTGAACTAAGTACTTGAATGGAATGGTGGCTATGGGTGGATTTGAACCACCGACCTCAGCATTATGAGAATAGTCGCTGAATTTTAACTGATTGTGTTATTTGCAGTTTCTCGGGCGCTCGTTGCGATAAATGACTGACTGTGGGGGACTGTGTTTAGCGGTTCCCCACATTTTCCCCACACACCTATAATGCTCATCGTGCGCATCACACGCCAGGTCGAGAATTGTCGCGCAGCGAAGAAAAGACGCGCCCGGGCGTTCGAATCCTTAAAAATCCGATGACTCACTTGCGCCGGATCTGCTTCCGCTTCTTGTCCAACCAATCAAGCCCGCCTTCTCGTTCCCACAGGTGCCGCGCAGACATTCGGTACAACCAGGCCTCTTGTTTGCCGCCGACGGTGATGCCGAAATCATTGGTAGCTTTAGGGGCGCGAGGATTCTTCGCCAGCAGCATCTTCAGCGCCACGTCATGTTGTTCAATCGCCAAACCTAATTCGTGCGTCGCCTCAGTCTCGCGTCCCAGAATCACCAGCGCAAGGATACGATTTAAGGCTGGGCCACAAAAATCATCGGGGTAGCGATCGGTTAGTGCAATTACTTTCTCGGGCCACTTACGTTCGAGGTACGCAAGGCTCAGTGGTTCGCGCAGGCCGTGATTGTCGTTCGGATTGAGTGCAAGCAGCGTCTCTGCAGGTTCGATAAAATCATCACTCGCGACACCAACAGCTGACCTGTTTAAACCGCGGAACGCTTGGTGCGCTAATAGACGTAGCGCTGGGCGATTTTCGATCCAACCCCACGACAAGGTGCAGTCACTAAGGTCTGTTGAGCTGAGATTTTCTTTGAGTAACGCGACACCATGCGCAAGTAGACGTTCGAGGACCGACGTACCCGCGACCATGATTTGCAACGCATCAACGGCGAGAACCAAATCGTCGATCACATCAAAGCTCTGCCAGGCAAGCGGATTACGGCCGAGAAAATCGAGCCATTCGTTGGGTTCGTCCCACATCTCGTCATTCAAGATTTGCACGGCCGTCAATGCGGGTTTTATCTGCGGAAACATTTCACACCAACGCTGTTCAAGCTCAAGCAATGCAGTGCTCGGTTGCAGCATCCGTTCACCCTCGCCCATGTCCTCGAGGACGTATTCCGAATGTACCGCAGATACCGCGGCAACCAGTTCTTCAAGCACTGCGAGGCCTGGAACCTGAGTGCTCTCAACGCCGCTCAGCACCGCTTGCGGATCCTCTGCTGCCGCGCGAACAAAGTCGATCAATTCTGCGAGATCGGGGTCGCGCATTCGTTCTAGGCGCACGAGCCAGAATTGCGCGCGCTCGCGGACCTGATCGAGATCACCCTGGGACATAAGCAAGGTCAATTCGAGCGGCACCAGGGACGGGTTATCAGGATCCATGCGCTGCGCCTGAGTAAACACGTTCCATGCCTCGGCCAGCTCCCCCCGATCGGCAAGCATCATGCTGCGTCGCTGTAATGCGACCGCGCGGAGCACTGTGTCGCCACGTTCCATAACCGCGGCGACGAGACGTTCGCGCTTGCGCGAATTCCCGAGTTCAAGATAACAATCCATCAGCTGGTCAAACAGCGGTTCGAGCTTTTCCGACAGCGCCGTGGTTCCTGCGAACCAGGGCTCCAACAGCTTCACCGCGCGATCGGCTTCGCCTTCCTCTTGCCACTGTCGGGCGCTATCGCACACTGCGAATGGATCGACCCGCGATTGAGGTAGCGAACGAAGAGATTTCTGCGGGACGTTATCGAGCACATAGCGCAACAGATTGAAGGTCGAGAAATCTAGCCCTCCGGCTAGCGGCCCACAGCAGCGTTTGTACTTAGTACCAGAGCCGCATAGGCAGGGTTCGTTACGTCCGGGAACCGGGAGCTTTAGCAGGCGAAAGTTGGCGGCGGGTTGCGGCATCGCGTTGTAGATTGCAACGCCAATGGTGCGAAAGAGTAATCCAGGCGGGCCAGTGCGAGGATCAACCTGCGCTGCAATGGCTGGTGTCAAAGACGGACCGGCATCGGCGATCCAATCAAGAAATTTCGCTGGATCAGGCGATTTCACGAGGACACGCGCGCAACAATCAAACAGCAAGCCAAGTTCGTCTGGGTCGCTATCGGGCTGCTCGCTCCAGGTTCGATTCGACATATCGGAGGTTCCGGTTCTTTCTTACTTGCATAGGCCGCAGCGCCGGTAACTAGGCGATAAACGATATTAAAACCTGCGTACCAATACTGAAAGGTAACGGTATGTTGAATCCGTTGTGAGGAATAAATGAACCGGGCGCGGCAAACTCTTCGCGGCCGTTCGCAAGTCGGCGTGTTGAACCTGCGCTCATGATCGACTGCCCGACGTCAGCCACTGTCGAGACCCGCGCTTATCGGGACGAGCGCACTACTGAGATAGCCCAAATCGCCAAGGGACTTTATTCGCAGTTTAGAAGTTGCTCAATATGTAGCGCTCTGCTGTACATATTGAGTGAGGTTTAAACTTGGTGAAAGTTTACAAATAGGCTATTTTGTATAGTATGGCTGGACAAAATCCTAATAAACTAAACCAACTCGAGCGAGATTTACCGGAAGGGCTGATCGTGACGGCCGCATGGCTAGAAAAGCGCGGCTACTCCCGCTCACTACGCAGCCAGTATGTCGCTAGCGGATGGTTAGAGAAGCCGACGCGCGGCGTGTTTCGGCGTCCGCGTGGTGCGCTGCGCTGGGAACACATCGTAATTTCCCTACAAACTCTGTTGGAATTTCCCGCTAGTATTGGCGGACGCACCGCCTTGGACCTGCAAGGTTACGCGCATTACCTCCCGCACAACCGTCGGGAGATCCATCTGTACGGCGACGGCAAATTACCACCCTGGGTTTCGAAGCTCCCGCTTAAGGAACGTATCAGTATTCACAATCGCGCCCGTATTTTGCCCGGCGACCAATACAGCATTTCGCCGCTGCCGACCCTCGCCGACAGCGCGCAGGATGAAACAACCTTACCTAGCGCACTGCGGATTACACGTTGGGGCGAGTGGAACTGGCCGCTAGTACAGTCGAGTCCGGAACGCGCCATTCTAGAGATGCTTGATGAACTGCCCGGCGAGGTCTCGTTTCAACTCGCTGATGTGACGATGGAAGGTCTGGTCAATATTAGTCCGCGCCGCATGCAGGGGCTCCTGGAAGACACAAAGAGTATCAAAGTGAAACGTCTCTTCTTTTTCTTCGCCGAGCGGCATAAACATCGCTGGCTGGAACGGATTGATCGAAAATCAATCGACCTTGGCAGTGGTAAGCGCATGCTTGTAACGGGCGGCCGCTACGACCCGAACTACCAGATCACAGTGCCTAAGGATTTCGATGCCCTTTAGAGATATCTATCGCGATCAAGTCAAGCTACTGATTCGGACATTACCTTACGTCGCCGAAGAACAATGCTTCGCTTTGAAAGGCGGCACGGCGATTAACCTGTTCGTTCGAGATATGCCGCGCTTGTCTGTCGACATCGATCTAACCTACCTACCCTTGAGCGATCGGAACGCGGCACTCGATGATATCGAAAGCGCATTAATGCGCATCGGCAACAAGATCAAGCGTGCCGATCCCGCAATGGTAGTTACCTCGTCGGCTCCGGGGACACAAAGACAAATTAATAAGTTGGTCGCGCGCACGAAAGAGCGCGTCCAGATCAAGATTGAGGTGACGCCGGTGCTGCGCGGTTGAGTCTATGCCCCGGCGATGATGGGCGTGTCAGAGAAAACAGAAAACCAATTTGGCTTTGCAGAAATCAACACGCTCAGCTTTGCCGACTTATACGCAGGCAAGATCATGGCCGCGCTTGATCGGCAACATCCACGAGATCTATTCGACATTCATCTCCTCCTAAATAGGGAAGGTATAACAGATGAACTACGCGTGGCTTTGGTCGTTTATCTGATCGCGCACGGACGACCACCGCAAACTTTATTAGCGCCGACACTAAAGAACATTGCTCCGGAATTTGAGCACAATTTCCAAGGAATGACTGAGGACGATATAGAACTCGCCGTATTACTTGAAGCACGCGCTACGCTCATCGAAGATATTCGCGCAAACATGCCGGTCGAACATAAGCAGTTCTTAGTTTCGTTCTACCGCCGCGAACCGGACTGGGATCTGATCGCCGCAGACGGCGCCTCCCGTCTGCCGGCCGTGCGGTGGCGCGAACAAAATCTCGATAAAGCAGGAGCCGATACGAGAGAGGAAATTGTCACTCGCCTCGAACGGATTTTCGATCGTTAAAACCTGAGAGCGTTTGTCGTTAACAATTTCGAGACGCAAAGCCAGTGCGAAAAATTCGCACGAGGTGAAAACTTTTTTTCTGGCCGTCGAGACTACGCACCCCACAAATCCCCCGCACGCTCAGATACAGACGCTCATCAACACGGGCAAGGCGCTGATTAATAGAAGGTATTTTTCTTGCGCGGACCGCCGACCTCAGTGTTATGAGAATAGTCGCCGAATTTTAACTAGTTGGTTTAATTATAGTTTCTCGGGCACTCGCTGCGATAAATGACTGACTGTGGGGAACCGTGTTTAGCGGTTCCCCACAATTTCCTCGCATGTTACTTCCAAAAAAACCAGATCCTCTTGACGGCTGCTCCGCCAACCACATCCTTACAAGGCTCGTTAAGAGAAGCCACCGCTTGTCCCAAGCAAGCACTCCTGGAGGTGTGCGGGATCGGCCGGTTAACGGTCGAGACATTGGGGTTTAACTCCAGGCACGGCCACGTTCGATGTTATGGCCGGCGCCGCCTTCAGGCTCCGTGAGGTGACCTGACGGCTGTTTGTCTCCTGGAGGTGTGACGTAAGAGGATGATTTGATTGGTGGCTATGGGTGGACTTGAACCACCGACCTCAGCATTATGAGTGCCGCGCTCTAACCAGCTGAGCTACATAGCCATGAGGAGATTGCCGTCGCCGGCAGGGGGCGAGTTTCCTGCTCGCGAGGAGGCGCGATCATGGTGGCTGGGGCGCTCGGTGTCAAGATTGGCGCCCGCGCGGATGGCTCTACAATGGCGTTTTTTGCCGGATCATCGCCCGCTTATGGCTGAAACTTCCCTGCCTGCAAACGGCCTCGTCGTCTCGCATCTCGAAGTGCTGCCGGCGTGGCTCGACTACAACGATCACATGAACGTGGCCTACTACATCTTCGCCTTTGAGCAGGGCATCGATGATTACAAGGCGCTGGTCGGTCTCGACCTCGCCTCGATCAAGCGCGAGCAGCGCTCGACGGTAGCGCTGGAAGCGCATATCACCTACCAAAACGAGGCTTCTGCCGGCGAGCGGCTGCGGGTGGAAACGCGCATTATCGATTTCGACGGCAAGCGCGCGCACGTGTACCAGGAACTGTACCGCGACGCGGTGCTGCTGGCGACGCAGGAAACCATGGCCATCAGTTTCGATTTGCAGGCGCGGCGCACGGCGCCGTTTACGGCGCCGGTAGCGGAACGTTATCGCGCGCTGGTTGCGGCGCAGGCGTCGTTACCGCGGCCGGCGTGGGTCGGGCGCGCGGTCGGCATCAAACAGGGCAAGCCGGCGCAGTGAGCGCGCGCGGCCGAGGCTCGGCGGGGTTCAGCGCACGCCGAAGACGACGATGGTTTTGCCACTGACGCTGATCAGGTGCTGCTCTTCGAGGGTCTTCAAGACTCGCCCGACCATTTCCCGCGAGCAGCCGACGATGCGCCCGAGCTCCTGGCGGGTCACGCGGATCTGCATGCCGTCGGGGTGGGTCATGGCGTCGGGTTCCTTGCACAGGTCGAGCAGCGAGCGGGCCACCCGTCCGGATACGTCCATGAACGCGAGGTCGCCGATCTTGCGGTTCATCTTGCGCAGGCGGTTGGCGAGCTGCGACGAGATGGCGAACAGCAGGTCGGGGAAAACGGTCGACATGCTTTTCAGCCGGTCGTAACTGATGGTGGCGACTTCGCACAGCGTTTTGGCGCGCACCAGGGCACTGCGATTGACGTGTTCGTTGAACAGGCCGATCTCACCGAAAAAATCGCCCGGGTTGAGATAGGCCAGGACCAGCTCGCGACCCTCGTCGTCTTCGAGCAGGACCGTGACCGATCCCTTGACGATATAAAACAGATCGTGGGACGGGTCGCCCTGACGAATGATGGTGCTCTTGGCGGTAAACTGCTTGCGGTGGCAATGCTCCAGGAACTTCTGGATATTCTCGTCGCCGGTCTTAACAGGCTGCACGACGCTCATGGTGACTTCCTCGATTTCCTGCGAAGCGATCGCGGTGATCGCTGATAGGCTGGTTAGCGGCTGGGCCGCCCGAACTGTGAATAATTATAAAGTATCCTGATATGACACCCATGTTACGGCGGCAAATCAGCGCATTAATAGGGAAAATTCCCGCTTTTGTGTACTCGTCGACAACCCGGAGCGCAAAATTATGAAGGCCACCATCAGTTGGGTCGATGGCGCGATGTTTGTCGGCGAGGCCGGCAGCGGCCACGCGATCGTGATCGACGGGCCGCCTGAGGCGGGCGGGCGTAACGCCGGTTTCCGGCCGATGGAACTGGTTCTGACCGGGCTCGGCGCATGTACGGCGTTCGACGTGGTCTCGATCCTGAAAAAGTCCCGTCAGCCGATCGCCGACTGTAAAGTCACGCTGGAGGCGGAACGCGCGGAAACCGTGCCGAAGGTGTTTACCCGCATCCACATCCATTTCATTGTCACCGGCGCGGGACTGAAAGCGGCGGCGGTCAAGCGCGCGGTGGACTTGTCGGCGGAGAAATATTGTTCGGCGACGATGATGCTGCGCGAGGCGGTCGCGATCACTCACGACTTCGAAATTATTGACTGTCCCGGATCTGCCTGACGGCGAGCTGACGTCGGATCGGCGGATTCCTGCGCCCGGCCTGCAGGGCGTGACCGACCAGGTCCGCGGCAGTGTCGCCCTGCGCCCAGCTTGCGCAGCCGACGTGGATCTCGGCGGGATCGCTCGGCGCCCGCTCAGCTACAGCTTCGGCGAGCTTGGCGGCGAGGTTAGCGGCGTCCTCTGCGGCTGTTTCCGGCAATACCACCAACAGGATCTCGTCGCGCCATTGACCGAGCAGGTCGACCCAGCGCAACTGGCCTTTCAAGGTTCGCGCGATGTCGCTGACCGCCGCTTCGCCGATGCCGCCAAGGTTGACGCTGACGACCGACAGCGGATTGGCGTAACGCCGTGAGCGCGAGACTTCGGCTTCGAGACGGTTGACGGTGGCGCCGCGCGACAGGATCCCGGAAGCCGCGACCGCGCCCGGCACGCCACTCGACAGCGCGCTCAGGAACCACACCAGGGTATGGCCGCGATCGAGCACCATCAGGATCATGCCGTTGCCGCTGGGATGTTCGTAACGCTGGGTGATGCCGATCAAGGCACCGTCGACGCGCACCTGGGCGGTGTCGGTGGCGCCGAGCTCGGAATACGGCAGCGACAGGGCATCGATGTCCTGGCCGAGCAGTTTCTCCGGCGGCAGGCCGAGCAGGTTGGCCGCATAGGCGTTGACCCAGCTCACCCGCGCGTCGCGATCGAGCAGCACCATGCCGATCGCAAGCTCGCTCAATACCGCGCGTGCGTGCTCTGGATGGATATCGATCATGGCGCCGGGTTCTCGAATAACCTATCCGTCCTAGCGGCGTATGGCCGCCAATCTTGACCTCCAATGGCGCGCCGCCACGGCGCGGCGCTCAGCTTGTGGCGCCGATACACGCAAGAAAAGCCGCTTCCAGGGTCGGCGCGGCGGTGGCCGCAAGCAGTTCGGACGGCGCGCCATTGAATACCAGGCGACCGCCATCGAGGACCATCATGCGGTTGCACAAGGCTTCTACATCAACCAGCAGATGGCTGCTGAACAGCAGTCCGGCGCCGGCATCGCGGAGCGCGGCGAGGCGCTGCTTGAACAGCGCACGGGCTTTCGGATCGAGCCCGCTCATCGGTTCGTCCAGCACCAGCAGCGGGCTGTCGGCCAGGATGCAGCCCAACAGCCCGAGCTTCTGCGCCATCCCCTTGGAGTATTCGCGCGCCCGGCGTTGCAGCACTTTCGGCTCGAGGTCCAGGGCGACGGCTTCGCGCGCCATCGCGGCCAGGTCGAGGCGTCGGCCGTGCAGTGCCAGCAGGTGACGCAAAAACTCTTCGCCACTGGCAAACGGCGGCGGACTGAATCGTTCGGCGAGGTAACTCAGGCCGCGCCGCGAAGCGGTCACGGTATGCGGCAGCCCGGCGATGGTGACCGTGCCGGCGTCGATGCGATTGAGATCGAGCAGCCCGCGCAACAAGGTGGTTTTGCCGGCGCCGTTCACCCCGACCAGGGCGACCGCCTCGCCGGCGTCGATGCGGAACGAAACCTGGTCGAGCACGCGCTCGGCACCGAAGCGCTTGCAGACCTGCTCGCATTCAAGCAGCGCGGCCATCACGTTGATCGTGTTCGCGACGATTGCCTTGCGGCACAAAAAGCCCGCGCACGGCGGGCTGTTCTGTGCTGTGCGGCGCGCTGCTCAATACAGATAGACGGCGTTGCACAACTGCTGGTTGGTTTCGATGTCCCAGATCGGCGGCGTGTCGATCACCACACAGTCCATACTGGAGTGCGAAATCGAACCGAAGGTGCCGCCGGTGGTCAAGGCGTGGCGCAGCACCCCGGTCTGCGGCAGACCATCGTCTATCTTGCGGTCGAGTTCGGCCAGGACATTGACCGGGATCCCGGCGCCGAGGATGAGATTGAGTTGTTCACTCGGAGGGGGATCACCGTCGTAATAATCCGGACTGCGATACAACATCAGAAAACCATTGAAAGCGTTACGCGGCGCACGATTGGTATCATCCTGATTTGGCGGCGCATCGCCTCCGATATAGTTGCCCTGAATGAAGCGCGCCTTGGACAACTGCTCCCACAGTGCCAGCCCCTCGACCCAGGCGTTATCGCCATCCAGACGCCCGTTGGCGTTGCCGCCGGTGGTCACGCCGGGGATAGCCTGCTCGGCATTGACCGCGCTCCAGTCACCGGGAACCTGGCGGTAGCGATCGATAAATCCGTAATAGGCGGCCTGGACGCCGCTGTTCTGATCGGCGATGTTGCGCACTCGAGCGCTGGTGATCAGCTCCTGGCCTTTGAGTATGCCGCCGAGCAGCAGGCCGATGATGACCAGCACGATGGCCATTTCGACCAGCGTAAAGCCGGCTTGACGGTGGATCCTGGGCATATTGCATTCCTTAGCGTAAGGGTCGTTTGCACTGCATCTTGCAACTATCACGCCAGATCTTCTAAGTGCTTGAAAACACCCCGAGGGGTGCGCGGATCCCGGTAATCCGGCGCGTGGCGAGGGGAAAAGTGTCGAGTTTCCAACACGTTCGTGTTGAGATCTCATCGCTCGGTGTCGTCCGATCGCGCCCTGCGGCGTCACCAGCGTACTGCCGATAGCCTCGAAAGGCGTTCCTTCCATCCTCTGCGAGCTGGCGAGCCGTGCTGAAACCATCGTCGAAAAGCGGCGCCTATCGCCTGCAGATGCTGCTGATTTTTGCCGTGTTCGTGGGCTTTCTCGGCCACGCCGTGGGTGTGTTCGACCTGCGCGTGGTGTTTGGCGGCGACCTCGTCGTTCACCCCGCCCTGACCCGAGAGCTGTTTGGCGGATCGCTGGCCTGGCATCTGCAGCAGCCCGATTTCCTGGTTTTTGCCGGGGTCGGTGCGGTGCTGGCGCTGGGTCTGCCGGCGCTGTCACCGATCGCCGCCTCGGCGCTGACCTTCGCCTGCATGCTGCCGCCCTACTACGTGGCCTGGACCCAGCCGACGACGGCGCCGCTGGTGCCGCTCGAGTACGCGCTGCTCATGATCCTGATCCTGTTTTCGGTCAACGTGCTGGCCAGCTATTTTTTTGAAACCCGTCGGCGCCAGAAAATCATTGCCGCCTTTGGTCAGTATGTCCCGCCGGCGCTGGTCGACGAGATCAGCCGTGATCCGGACGCCGCTTCGATGGTCGGCATGGCCCGCGAAATGAGCGTGCTGTTCTGTGACGTCAAAAATTTTTCGACGCTTGCAGAACAGCTCGAGGCCGACGAACTTGCGCACATGCTGAATCATTACCTGACCGCGATGACCGACGTGCTGCATGCCCACGGCGCCACCATCGACAAATACATCGGCGACGCGATCATGGCATTCTGGGGTGCACCGACGCGCCAGCACGATCACGCCGCGCGCGCGGTTACCGCGAGCCTTGCCATGCAGGCGCGCATGTCGACCCTGCGCGCCGAATGCCGCGCCCGCGACTGGCCCGCGCTTGAGATCGGGATCGGCATCGCGAGCGGCATGATGAGCGTTGGCAACATGGGCTCGCGTTACCGCATCGCCTACACCGTGATCGGCGACGCGGTGAACCTGGCCGCTCGACTCGAAGCCCTGACCCGGCTGTACGGTGTCGACGTGCTGCTCGGCGCGGACACGGCCGTGGCCGTCGAGGGGGTGTGTTATCGCGAAATCGATCACGTCCAGGTGCGCGGCAAAGGTCGCGCCAACCGCATTTTTGAACCGCTGCCGAGCGACACCGTCGATCCCGCCCGGCTCGCCGCCGAGGCCAGCGCGCTGGCGGCGTATTATGCCGGTGACTGGCAGGCCGCCAGCGCAAGCCTGGTCGTACTGAGCGCGGCGGGCCAGGTACCGCGCTGGTACGAGGTCCTGCTCGAACGCATGTCGCGCAACGACAAGCCGGCGGATTGGGACGGCGTGGTGCGTTTCAGCAGCGCCAACGCTTATGCATTCTCAGCACCTGAAGCCGATGCGTGATGAGCGCCGGCGTGCTTCACGGCGGCGCGGCCAGTCGCTGTTCGAGCGCGTGAAGACGTTGCGATAAAAACCAGCGTTCGTGCGGATCGGCGATCTCGCCGCTGTCGAGCAGGCCGCCCAGCAACACCCGCGCGCTTTCCAGTTCACCGAGGTCTTCGAGCGCGAAGATATGCATCTGGCGCACCCAGTTCGGGATCGCCGGGCTGGCCGGCAGCGCCGCCAGTTCGCGCGCGTAGGCAAGCGCAAGGTCCTGGTCGTGCAGACGATGCCGGGCGACGTAGACGGCGTGCGCCATCCATTGCCAGCGCGCCTGTGGATCGAGGCGAAACTGGCGCGCGACAAAATCCAGCATGCGCCGCTGGCGCAGCGGATCGGCGACCTCGGCATAAACGCGCGCCGCGGCCAGCAGCGGGTACTGAAACTGCGGATCGAGTTCGAGCATGCGCGCCAGCCAGCGCTCGAGGTGTACATAATCCAGCTCGCGGAACGCGACACTGGTGCCGCTCTGATAGTCGAAGCCCTGCAGCCACAGCATCAGCGCGCGCGCCAGCACGGCAGGTTCGCCGAGTGCCAGCACATGCAGCAGCGCGGCGGCGGGCGGCGCCGGCAGGCTGGCGATTGTCGCAACCGGTGGCGGGCGATGCTGCGCCCACAGGATCTGGGTCAGCAGGGCGACGACGAGCAGCCCGCGCAGCGCCCACGGCACGGCACTGACCGGGCGTTCGTTGCCGGCAGCCAGGCCCATCAATCGTTGACCCGGTAGACATCGAACAATCCGATCGCAAGCAACACGGCGATGTAGATCGCAGACTGCAGCAGTACCGGCGCGAGCTCGGCCGGTAGCGCATCGGCGCCCAGCCAGGCGGCGCGGGTAAAGCGATCCAGCGCCGGCAGCAGCAACGCCAGGTACTCGACCGCCCTGGCAACGAACACCTGGGTCCAGGCGTTCGGATCGAACAGCGGCCCGCGACTCATGGCCACGATCGCATCGAGGGCGCGGGCGAGGATATAGAACGCGATGGTCACGGTTACCGCCAGCATGACCTGCCGCAGCGTGATCACACAGGTCAGGCAGGCGGCGCTCAGCAGACACAGTTCGGCGGCCAGCGAAACGCCCCACAGCAATACCGGCAGGGGCGCGTTCATCAGCAACAGCGGCGCGGCGGTAAGCCCCGCCACCACCGTGGCCAGGACACAGAAGCCGAGCAGCCGGCCGACCAGCCAGGTGCCGCGCGCAACCGGTCTGGACCAGGTCAGATCGAGCGACCTGAGTTCCAGTTCACGCACCGCGCTGGTCGCAACGAACAGGATCATGACCATCACCACCGCCACGCGTGCGCCGGCCGCGTAGATCCCGATCCGGTAGGATTGACTGTCGGTGATCGCCAGCGCGACGCTGAACTCCGCGGCTACGACGACGACCACCAGCACGCCAACCACGGCGACCAGCAGGCGCGTGCGCAGACCTTCGAGGATGGTGAAACGAGCGATACTCGCTGCGGCGTGCAACATGCTTCAATACAACGCTGTGTGAGCCTGACGATCCCGGACTACTATACCGTCGATGAGCAGATCAATTCACAGGCCCGCGCGCATGCGTCGACGCTTGCCGGGGGTGATGTTTACCCAATCGCCAAGCGGGCCGGAGGGGCGGTGTGCCTGGTCGTGATCTGATCTTCGACCGGCGCCGCGAGCACTGGATCCTGGCTTCGATGCTGCTGGTGCTGCACGCCGCGCTCGACGCCGGCATCGGCACACCGCTGTCGGCCGCGCTGATGACCGCGCACCTCGGGCTGTTTTTTTTGTGGCAGCCGATCTGGCAGCGCGATCAGCGCCTGCAGCTTTCGACGATCGCGCTGATCGTGGTCCTGGTGGTCGGCATGGTTGCCACCCTCAACTGGTGGAGTGTTTTTGCCTGGCTGATCCTGCTCATCGGCCTGGTTGCCGGGCGCTCGTTTTCGACCCGTCACGAGCGCTACGTGTACATGATTTCGCTGGCCTTCCTGGTCGCCGAGCTGCTGATCAACTGCGCCGCCATGGCGTTTTTCGGCAAGCCGCTGAGCAGCGGCATTTCGCACACTTTCCAGATCGGTCTGTACCTGCTGCCGGTGCTGCTGTACGCGGTACCGACCGTCGCGGTGCCGCAGCGCGATCCGTTCGCGGTGGATTTCTTTCGCGGTATCGCCTTCGCCCTGATGACCGCCCTGATGGCGGCGTTCAGCGTGTTGATGACTTACCGGCTCGACATCGATTACCCGCTGGCCCTGGTCGCGACCCTGATGGCGCTGGGCCTGTTCCTGCTGTTCCTGGCCTGGTTCGCGACCCCGGGGCACAGCAGTATTGGCCTGCTTGCGGTGTGGGAAAAATCGGTGCTCAACATCGGCACCCCGTTCGAAGCCTGGCTCGGCAATATCGCCAACCTCGCCGCGCAGCGCACCCACGCCGACGATTTTCTTGAAGCTGCGATCGACGAACTGCACGACATACCGTGGATTTCGGGCGTGGAATGGGAAACCGACCACAGCAGCGGGCTGGACGGCCGCCGCTCCAATCATCATCTCGCGGTCGATGCGCATTCGCTGCGCATTACGTTGTTCACGGAACGCAGTTTCAGCTCCGCCCTGCTCATCCACTGTCGGCTGCTGCTGCAGGTGCTAGGCCATTTCTATGTCGCCAAACAGCGTGAGAACGAGGAGGCCAACGAAGCCCATCTGCGCGCCATCTACGAAACCGGCGCGCGCGTCACGCACGATATCAAGAACCTGCTGCAGACCCTGAACACCCTGGCCGGGTCGCTGCAGAAAGCCGACACTCAGGATCAGCAGCAGCGTGGTTTCGACCTCCTCAAGCGCCGCCTGCCCGATATCGGGCGGCGCCTGCAGCTCGCCCTCGACAAGCTGCAGCAACCACGGACCGCGCAGGCCGAGTTGGTCGAGACCGGGCAATGGTGGCGCGGGCTCGGCGAGCGGTTCGCTGACAGCGGTATCGACTTCTCCGCCGACATCGCCGCGGACGCGGCGCCGGTGCCGGCCGAATGTTTCGATTCGGTGCTCGAGAACCTCATCGATAACGCCATGCATAAGACCGCCGCCGGCGACGCCAGCCAGGTCAAGGTCCACCTTGCCGCGGACACCAACGGTGTCAGCGTGACCGTACGCGACGACGGCAAACGCCTGCCCGATGAGCTTGCGCGGCGTCTGTTTCGCGGCCCGGTGAGCTCTTCGAATGGGCTCGGCATCGGGCTCTACCAGGGCGCGCGCCAGGCACAACTGTCCGGCTGCGAACTGAGCCTGACCGACAATGTGGACGGCAACGTAGCCTTCAGCATCGTCTGCCCTGCAGCAGGGCGGTGAAAAACGTCGCGAGGAAGGTCGGGCGCAAGGCGCGGGCGAGACGAGGACCGGAGTTTATGCCGATAAATGAGGACCGCAGGCGAACCCGCAACGCCGCGCACGACCTCCGCAGTAGTTTTTCACCGCCCTGCTAGCCGCGCGTTCACGGTAATTGCCCGCTGCTGATCATGCGCACGCTGAGGATGTTCGGCGACAGCCAGCGCACCATGTCGTCGAACTCACACAGCGCGCTCACTTCGTTGTTATCGTCGGCGCAGGCCGCGCGCCGAGCGCTGTAACCGCGCGCGTAAAATACCGCGTCGTCGTCGGCGTTTTCGCGTTCGTCACGGTTGCGCCCCGGGATCGGCGCAAGCTCGACCCCGGCCGCCGTGGTAGCGCCATAGCCATTGGCGCCGTGCGACAGCACCACCGCCGGGACCCGGTCGGCGAGGACGTGATCGAACTTGGCCTGCAGCCCCGGGGTTTGCGGATCGTCGCCGCGGATCCGGATCTCGATGTCACCCCGCTCACACAGATCGAGATCGGCGTCATCGGCGCGACAAAAGCCGTCGTCACGGGCGGCGAAGCTGCGGCCAGCGCCGCTCGCCGTGGTGATGGCGGTGAGCCGATAACGCAAGCGGTTGCCCCAGGCGTCGTGACCGTTCACGCCGAGGTCGACATACGGCAGTGCCCCTTCGCGCGCCACGCAGGCGCGTTCGCCATTGCGATGTTCGCGCCCGCGCTCGGCGACACCGGCATCCGGGCACGGCAAGCGGCCGTGGACCACGGCAAATCCATACAGCGCTTCGATGGCCTGGGCGAGCGCCATAGCGGTGGCGCGGCGTGCGCGCGCTTCGCGCTGGGTCTGCAGCGGCGCCAGCGCGGCGCTGGTCAGCAGGCTGATGATGAACACCACCACCGCCATTTCGAGCAGGGTGAAGCCGGCGTCACGTTTCATGGCGCGGGCTCGATCACGCGCACGGTGTCGTTGAAATCAGGTCCGTGCGGCAGGGCGTCAAACAGCGGGCGGGCGACGCTGGCCGCGCGGTTGGCGGCTTCGAACCAGGCCGCCAGGGGCGCCCCGGTGACCCGTGCCGGCGCACCGGCCAGCGGCGTCCCCGCACTCACGGCGAGGGCGCGAACCGCACGCGGGGCAACACCATTGACCGTGCTCGAAGCACGGACGCTGAGACAGCTCGCGGTAGACGCACAGTCCGACGCGGCCCACGCCAGCCGTATCTCATCGAGCCAGCGGTTGCGCACCAGCCAGGCCGGCAGTTCGCCATGGTTGACGTCCACGGCGTAGCGGATCCCGGCCACGGCGAAATAGCCGTGCGTCGCGGCGGATGCCGTGAGTACCGCGCTGGCCTGACGGCCATCCGCGGCGGTCATGCGCAGGGTGATGCGGATAAACAATTGCGACGGCGCCGCGGTCGAGAACGGCAGTTGGGTCGCGATGCGCCGCGTCCGTGGCGCATCCGCGCGCGGGCCGTCGACTTCGATTTCACCATCGCCATCCCGGATCGCGAACGCGATCTCGTACGCATAGGTATCCGCCCCATGGGCGAACTGTTGCACCAGCTCGCAGTGGGCAAATTCGCGCGGCGCCAGCTCGACGGCCGGTGACCACCATCGGCATACCGCCGGCCCGTGCAGGGGTCCCCCGCCCGCTGTCATCGCGCTGCCGGCGCACGACGAACTGAGCAGACAGTTCACATCAAGCGCGACGTCGGGATCGTCAATGAGCGGCGCCGCCGCGCTGAACGCCCACGCCACGCTGAGCTCGCTAGTGAACGTCTGACCGTGGGGCGCGGTCCAGTCTTCGGCCGCGTAATGGAACGGTAACCAGCCGATCCGCGCGCGGGCCGGTTCGGCCAGTTCGTCGGCATGGCCGGAACCGGCGCTCGACAACCACGGATAATGGTCGCCGTGCGCGACGGCGTAGCGCCGCAGCCGCAGCGCCACCTCGCCAAGCACACGCGCTTCGATGGCGTGCAAGAACTCGCGCTGAGTCACGGCCAGCACCTGATCGTTGATCGCCGCGCCGGCGCCGCCGCGTTGGTAGCGGGTGACATCGGCGTCGCCGTTCGCCGCTTCGAGAAATTCGTGCGCATCCTGCGGTCGCAGCCTGCGCCTGCGCTGGCCAGGCAGCGGCGCGCCGGGTGCAAGCAGAACCGCGACCACCGCATCGCCATCGAGCGCCAGAACCGGCGCGGCGGCGCTGTTCAGGGGTTCGTGCTTGGGGTTATAGCGGTGAGACTCGGAAAGCGCGTACCACAGGGGTTCGCCGGCGCCGTCGCGCAGATCGTTGGTGCGCAGCGTATGCCAGGGAAAGCGACCCCGCGTGGTCGCGCTGCCCACGCCGCAGGCCGGCCCGGCGATGCCGCGCGCATCACGCGCCGGACAGGGCAGGTAACCGGGTCCGAACTGTTGATTAACCCGATCCGGATAGGCGGCGGCATAGCCGAGCAGGGCCTGGCGCGCTTCGCTCAAGGCGCTGCGCGTGACCCGATCCGCTGCACCGTTACCGCGCGTCGGTGTGACAACGGCAAGCGTAGCGGCGAGGGTGAACAGCAACAGCAGCGCAACGATAACGATACCGCGTTGCTTGTTCCGTCCCTGGAACCGGATCATCGGCAAGCTCCTTCCCGCCTGTGCGCCCGTCCGTGGCGCGATAATGCGCGTCGCTAACGCTGCGCGTCGTCCTCCAGCTCAAATCCGGGCGCGGTGCGGCGCCGCTGGTAGCCATCACTGATCCGCTCCGATCCCGGGTCGAACGATTGCCCGGGCTTGAGCAGCACCGCCTGGTCGCCGTCCAGCGGTACGCGTACGCCTGCGTCTTCGATGCGTACCTCGTCGGCGACCACGCCGAGATCGGCAAAGTTGTCCTGATAGGAGTCGCGGCCGTTGAACCAGAAGGTCGACTGCCCGGACGAGCGTTCGACATAGCCGTCGAGGCGCACCGCATCGCGGGGCGGCGCCGGCGGCGCGGTCTCCGGTGCCGCCAGTTCCTCGACCGGCGGCACCACCAGCGGCACTTCGACAACATTTTCGGCGCGGCGCGCCTGGTCGAGTGCGGCGCGGTGTTCGGGGCTCAGGAACAGTCGCCCGAGTTCCGCCGCCATCGCCGACGGCGCACTCGCGGTGAGGAGCGCGACGAGCAGGCAGCGGCGTACGTTCATAGCGCAAGCTCCTGATCGCCGCTCAGATCGAGGGTCAGCCATTCCAGCGTGCAGTCGGCCCGCACGTTCGCGCGCTGCGGGTCAAGTTCGAATTCGGTGGCGGCGCGGCGGAAATTGCAATCGCGGATGGTGTACTGGCCGCGCGCATCGCGGTCCAGGATGTTGAGAAGCTGCAGCAGATCGCCTTCGTGCAGCAGGCCCAGACTGAGGGTCATGGCGCTGACGTAGAGGCTGTAGCCGCCCAGGCTCAGGGTGTAATCGACCTGCATCTCACGCTGCGCATCGAGCTTGTAGTTGAGCTCCGGGATCTTGATCGCCTGGCCCGCGCCGCGCAGTGTTTCCAGCCAGCTCAGGCGCTGCTCGGCGCCCAGCAGTCCGGCGCGATAGAGGCGCACAAACTCGGGATAGAACTCCTCGATGATGCGTTCTTCTTCGTCCACCGCCAGGTACTGTTGCGACACCGAGCGAAACACGCCGTGGCTGGCGCGATACTGCTGTTCCATGTTCTGCTTGAAGTAGTAGCTCGCCGCCAGCATGCCGGCGGCGACCAGCACGCACATCACGAACCCGATCACGGTGCCGCTCAGGATCGACCAGTCAACTTTCTTGCCGGCCATCGCCAATTCCTATCACGAATTTCATTTTGAACGTCGCCACCACGCTGTCTGTTCCGGTTGTCGTCGAACCACTGACGCTGGCATCGGAGCGCACATCGAGTGGATACTGCACAACCTCGACCATCACCACGCCGGGACGCTGACGAAGTCGGTCGACAAGGCCATCGATGACGCCGATCGCGCCACGATAATCCCCGGCGAACGGCGCCAGGTGACCGCTCAACTCGGCGACCTGGTAATAAGCATAGCCGGCCTCGGCGGCGCTGGTTGGCGCCGCGGCTGCACCGCGCGCGCGCCTGGTATCGAGCTGCATCTGCGTACGCCAGTTGATTTCGTCGAGCTGCACTTCGGGCGAGGCGCTCAGCGCGGTGCCGAGCAGGCGTAAGGCCGCCTCCGGGCTGCTTTTGTGCTGGCGCAGGGTGGAAATGGCGTCGACCGCGGTTTTGATCTCGCGCGGCTCGACCGGGGTGGCCGGCAGTTTGCGCCTGGCCATCTCGAATCGTTCGCGGTAGAAGTCGGCTTTCTGCGCGGCGTCGAGCGCCTGCTCCTTGAACAACACGCCTTCAATGAAATTGATCCCACTCCAACCGGCGCTCGCCAGCAGCAGCACCACGCTCGCCACCGCCAGCGCGACCCGCGCCCGGTGCAGGGCAAAAAACTGGGTTTCCTCCGGCCGCGCGTAGTGGTTGGGCAGCGTGCGCGCGACCAGCAGCCTGGCATACAACAAATCGGCGTAGTGGGAATCGCCGGACTGCTTGAGGCCGAGCCGCTGCGCCGCGTCGTCGACATCGATCAGGAAAAAGCGTTCCTGCTCGTTGTTGCGGCAATGCTGTTCGAGCTCATGCAGCAGCTGGCCGTGGCTGAGGATATAAACCGACAGCGGACTGTCGCGCGAGATCAGCGCGAGGCTGTTGAGGTAGCGCCGCAGCTTTTCCACCTCGCCCATCAGGTGCGCGGCGAACGGCACCGATCCGAGTCGCGGCATGTGCGCGAGGCGGCTGATCTTGAGTTGTCCGTCGCGGAAAAACGTCTGCCGCAGTCCGCTCGCTTTCTGCAGCGAGATGAGCAGTACATTCGAACCCTTGGCGCCGATGCGCTTGAGCAGGTGTTCGCTCAGGATCGGCAGCGAGTAGATCCCGGCCAGCGGGACTTTGTGTTTATTCAGGATCTCGAGCCACGGGGTGAGTACTTCGGGGCGCGTGATGGCGGTCAGCAAAACCCGGTCGTCTTTGCGATCGGTGGTTTCGCGGCCCTGGCGCAGAGCGTGGTGATAAGGCGTTGAGCGAAACAGGCGCGCGTATTTTCTTTCCAGCACGGAACGCCGGTCGGCGCCGCTGACGTGCGGCATGGTGTCCTGGCGGTACTCTTCCTCGACGACGTCGACGATCACGCTGAGCGGCGCGGCCTCGAGTTCGGTCATGCAGCGATCGAAAGCGCTGCGTCCGACTTCGTCGGCGCCAAAAATATACGCCTGCGACAGCTCACCGGACTCGAACAGGTACAGGATCGCGCGTTCGGCGGCGATCAGCAACACGCGCTTGTCGCTGGCGCTAAAAGTCGATCTGAGTAAAGAGATCATAAATGGGTCCCAGCACCGAGGCCATGATCCAGAACAGCATCGCGCCCAGCACCAGGGTCAGGGCCGGCATGATCAGGGCCTGTAGCCGTGCCACCGATTCGGTGACATCGCGGGCATAAAAATAGCTGACGTTATCCAGCGCTTCCTCGAGTGCGCCGGTATTTTCGCCGACCCGCAGCATGCGGATGACGAGCGGCGGAAACAGTTTGGTGGCAGCGAAACTTCGCGAGATCCCGCCGCCGTCGGCGATCTGGCGACCGGCTTCGCGCATGGCACTGGCGACCGCGCGGTTGCCGGCAACGTGTTCGGCGGTGCGAATACATTCAAGTACCGTGATGCCGGAGGAGTACATGATCGAGAACACGCTGCACACGCGGGTGACGATGAGCTTTCTTCAGGACCGGGCCGAGCAACGGCAGCGTGCAGCAGCAGATCATCGATGCGTTCGGCGAACTGAGGGTTGGTGTTGAAGGCGAACACATGCCGCCGGCGATGAGCGACGAGCGGCAAACAGCACGAGATACCAGTACTCGGCGAGAAATCCGGAGGTCGCAATCAGCGCGCGGGTCTGCAGCGGCAGCTCCTGGCCCATGGTGGCCAGAAACGCGATCAGTTGCGGCACGACGTAGAGCATCAGGAAAAACAGCACACCGATGACGGTGACGGTGACGATCGCCGGGTACAGCAGCAGCTTCTTGGTGATCGCGGCCTGCTCGTCCTGCCACTTGAGGTTTTCGATGATTTTCGCGAGCACGCGGTTCGAGCTGGCCGCTTTCCTCGCCGGCGCGGATCAGACTCACGAATACCGGCGAGAACACGAACGGGAAATCTCCCATCGCGCCGGAAAGGTTCTTGCCGCCCTCGATCGATTCGATCATCGCCGCGGTGATTTCGCGCAAGCGCTTGTTGTCGATCGTATCGCGCAGATCCGACAGGCCTTCGAGGATCGGCACCCCGGCGCGCACCAGGTGTTCGAGGTGGAAACAGAAGGTGATCAGATCGACACGCTTGATGCCACGGCCGGTAACGCTTTTGCCGCGGGTCGGCAGCTCGCGAAAATTGACCAGGTCGAGTCCCATGCGGCTGAGGCGGACCTCGAGGTCGGCCGGGTTGGCGGCATCGACGCGACCCTGGAAAACCCGGCCCTGGGCATTGATCGCTTTATAGCGATACGCGTCCATCAGCTCAGGCGTTCGGTGAGGTCGACTACGCGCGACACTTCGTCGAGCGAAGTGACGCCGGCGATAACCAGTTTGATCGCGACATCGGCAAGGGTCTGAAAACCCTTTTTTCGCGCCGCGGTAATGAGTTCGCTTAAGGTCGCGCCCTGTGCGATCAGCTCGTCGAGCTCGCGATGAAAGCGCAGCACTTCGAGCAGCGCGGTGCGCCCTTCGTAGCCCTGGTGCTGGGCGTGGCTGTACTCCTCGCCGACGCGGTAGATGCTGTGCCCGTGATAGGCCGGATCGATGCCTAAGATGCGGCGCTCGATATCACTCGGCTCGTAGGCTTCACGGCAGTCGAGGCGCAGTTTGCGCACCAGCCGCTGGGCCAGGATCCCGATAATGTTGCCGGCCATGATCTCGGCGCGGATGCCCATGTCCGACAGGCGCGGAATAGCGGCCAGCGCGGAGTTGGTATGCAGGGTGGAAAACACCTGGTGACCGGTCATGGCGGCGCGAAACGCCATCGACGCGGTGTCTTCGTCGCGGATCTCGCCAACCAGGATGATGTCCGGGTCCTGGCGCAGCAGCGAGCGCACGCCGCTGGCGAAATCGAGCCTGGCGGTTTCGTTGATCGAGGTCTGCCGGATCATGCCCATCGGGTATTCGACCGGATCCTCCAGCGTCATGATGTTGACCGATTCGGTGTTGAGATGATTGAGCAGGCTGTAAAGGGTGGTGGTTTTGCCGCTGCCGGTCGGCCCGGTGACGAGCATCAGGCCTTCCGGTCGCGCCACCATCAGCTTCAGCGTCATCAGGGTTTCTTCTTCGGGGCAGATGGCCTCGATCGGGACGATGCCTTTCTGCCGGTCGAGCACGCGCAGGACGATGTTTTCGCCGTGCACGGTGGCGATGGTCGAAACGCGGAAATCGATCTGGCGGCCGGACAGGGTCAGCGTGATGCGGCCGTCCTGCGGCGCGCGCGTTTCGGCGATGTCCATGCCCGACATCACTTTCAGACGCACCGCGATCGCCGACCAGTAGTTTTTGTGCAGCGACCGGATCTGGCGCAGCACGCCGTCGATGCGATAACGGAAACGCAGGAAACCTTCTTCCGGTTCGAAATGGATGTCGGAGGCGTTGCGTTTGACCGCGTCGGACAACAGGGCGTTGACCAGTCGCACCACCGGCTGCGAATACTCGGCGTTGTCGGCGTCGAGACTTTCGTAATCGATTTCGCCGGTTTCGATCTCGCGCAGAATGCCGTCGACCGACAGTTCGAAGCCATAGAACTGGTCGATGGCTTTTTCGATCTCGGCTTCGCCGGCCATCAGCGGCAGGATATCGACGTCGCCACCGAGCAGGGCCGCGATCTGATCGAGGGCAACGACGTTGAAGGTATCCGCCATCGCCAGGGTCAGACGATTGCTGTTGGCGTCAAAGGTCAGCGGCAGGATACGAAAGCGCCGGGCGAGGTCTTTCGGGATCAGGCGGATGGCTTCGGAATCGACCACCACCTGCGCCAACTGCGCTTTCTGCTGGCCGAGCGCGCCGCCGAGCACGTCGAGGATGATGGCTTCGGTGGCGAAACCCAGGCGCACTAGGATCTTGCCGAGGTGGTCACGGTTTTTGCGCTGCTCGGTGAGCGCAATGCGGATCTGATCGGAACTGACGACACCTTTCTCGACCAGCAGCTCGCCGATCCGCAGTGAGCGCTTGGGTGCGTTCATCTTGCCTGACTGTACAGCGGCCATTACCGCGCCGCGGCTCCGGCGGTCAGCGTGTTGATGCGTTCCAGCACGCTGGCCGGGTTGAAGTTGCCAGGGCTGTCGTCGACCAGGGCGAGGCTTTTCTGGTAGTACTCGAGCGCCGCACCCGCCTGCCCGATATGGTCGAGACTGACGGCAAGGTTGTAGGCGTAGTCGGCGTTGCCGGCATCCAGCGCGACGGCATCGAAATAAGCCTGTTGCGCGTCGCCCCAGCGGCCCTGGCGTGCAAACCAGTTGCCGAGCGTGAAATGCAGGAACGGCACGTCGCGGTGTTTGTCGAGCATGACGCGCAGGCGCGCGGCGTTGATGCCGCGACCATCGCTACCGAGCCCGACCAGCGCCGCGGTCGCCACCGCGTCGCCGGGATGGGCGGACAGGACGGCGGCGTAGTGCAGGAAGGCACCCTGTTCATCGCCGCGCGCCAGCGCCACGGCGGCAAGACCGAGCAGTGCGTCGCGTTGTTCGGGATCGGTGGCCAGCGCGGCGGTGTACAAGTCCGCCGCGGCGTCGATATCGCCGGCGTTGAAGGCGGCGTAGGCGCGCTCGACATTGGCATCGACCGCGGCCGGCGTGCGCGAGTGGCTGATCGTCAGTTCGCCGGCGCCGACCCCGCGCTGCACCGCCGGACGCGGGTCCGGCGTGGGGGCGCACCACTTGCGCGTGATTGTGGCGCTGACGGCTGTGGCTGCGGCGGCGGTGGGGGTTGCGGAGCGGCAGCAACATTTGACCCGGGACTCGGCGCAGGATCAGGTGCGATCTGCGCCGGCGCTTTATCCGTGGGCGGTGGCGCAGCGAGCGCCGAGTCCGCAGTCGCGCCGCTATCGGGCGCAAGATTCGGCGCCGGCGGGTTCAGCGGCGCCGCTGTTTCCAGGCGCACCAATTCGGTAACGGAACGTTCCGGTGGCGGCTCCAGGGGGACCACCGGCAGCTCGCGCTGGAGCGGGCGTTCGACGCCATCGGCGACCGTAGGTGGCGGCAGGTAACGCGGCGCGGGATCACGCTGGGCATAAAACACCCCGACCCCGGCGATGCCCAGCACCAGCAGCAATGCAACGGCCGCCGCCGCCACGAACATACGCTTTGAGCGCGGCGCTTCGCCGGCGCTGAACACGGTGCGAGCGCCGGCCACGGTATGCGCGGCCACGTCCTCGAGCGTGACGTCGCCGGGGTGCGTACGGCGCGGCATTTCGACCGACTGGGAACGATCGAAATAATCGTTCAGATCGTTTTCCAGCCCGCGGCTGGAGGGCATGGTCTGGGTCTGGTTGACTCGACCGAGCGCGCTCAGCGCAGTGGCGTCGGTGTGGTCCGCGCCCGCCACGGTCGGGTCGGCACCGAGGGCCGGATCGGCAGCAGGTGCGTGTTCGAGCGGTTCGAGTTCGAGACCCTCGCTCGCGGTGGCCACGGGGCTGGCCTCGCGTTCGGCCTCGAGGCTGAATGCAGCGCTGGTGTCGCCGTCGTCACCAACCACGGTGGCATCGGCGCCGAAGGCGGCACTGGCGCGCTCGACCGCGGCCGCTTCGATCTGGATGGTGACGTCTTCCGAACCGGCCGCGTGCGAAGCTACCGGCCGCGTGCCGACGGCTGGCGTCGCGGGCTGGTCTTGAGGTTCAGACCGGCCGCGTGCCTGCTGCTGCTTCTTTTCATGCTCGGCCCGTCGCAGGGCATCCATCAGCAGGCTCATGCCGGCGTCTTCGGTGCTTTGTTGATCACGGCGCGGTGGTGCCGGCCCCGGCCGCGTCGCCGCCGAGGTACTGGCGGTAGTTGCCGAGGTCGGTTTCGATGTTGGGGTCGCGCACCACCACCGGGCGCAGGAAAATAATCAGCTCGGTTTTGCTGCTGGTGATCTCGTCGGTGTTGAACAGCAAATCGCCGAGCACCGGGATCCTGGACAGCCCCGGCACTTCGCGGTTGCCGGTACGAACGTCATCCTGCATCAGTCCGCCGAGCACGCCGATCTGGCCGTCGACCAGCTTGAGCACCGATTCCATTTCCCGCACACGGATGATCGGCACGGTGTTGGTGACGTTCTGACTGGGATCGGCGAACGCTTGCGCGGCGAGTTGCGGGCCCGGGTCGACCGCGTCGCCAATCTTCTGTGAGATGGTCGGTCGCACGGTCAGGGTCACTTCCTGGTTCTGCGAGATCTGCGGCGTCACCGCCATGACCAGCCCGACCGGCACCGAGTGCACCTGCGATTCGATAATCGTCCGGCCCTGCTGATTATTCGTTGCATCTCTGTTGGTCACCTCGACAGTGAAATAGACCAGCTCTTCGACCACTTTCAGGATCGCCGTCTGGTTGTTCAACACCATCAGCCGCGGGCTCGACAGCACCCGCGCGTCGCCGAACTCGCGCAGCAGGCGCACGCTGGCGGCGACCGCGTTGTTGCCGACTTCGGGGTCGAAATAGGTCAGCGAAAAAGACGATAGCGAATTGTCGATAACGCCATCGGTGATCTGGCCGAGCAGGTTCTGATCGACACTGAAGCCGGAACCCTGCTCCAGGAACAAAGTCCAGTCGACCCCGGCCTGGTACTGATCGTTGAGCGAAACTTCAACGATGGTCGCCTCGATCAACACCTGGCGGCGCGCGTTGACCAGCACCTTGTCGATGTACGCTTCGACCAGCACGTGCTCTGCGGTGGTGGCCTTGACCGACAGCATGCCGGCTTCGGCGTTGACGATAACTTTGTCGGAAACATCGGAGGTGCGCCGATCGGTGTCGCCGAGCAGGGCGAGAATATTTGTATTCAGGGTTTCCCAGAAGCGGTTGTAGGAACGCGATTCAAGGCGGGTGGACGAGGTATTGTCACCGCCCCCGCCGCCGCCGCTGCCACTGCCGCCCGAGCTGCCGGTATCGTTGACGCTGCCCTGGCCGGTCGTCGCCACCCGCGTCGCGACGTTGACGGTGGTATCGACGTCGCGCGAAAGATTCACGTAGCCGACATCGTAAGTGCGGAAAAACGGTTGATCGGGCGTGATCACGATGGTGTCGCCGAGGATTTCGTGGCGCAGGTCGACCTGGCGCGCAATCCGTTCAAGGATCTGCGGCAGGGTCTGGTCGATGGCGTTCAAGGTTACGCTGCCGCTGACTTCGGCGGCGATATCGATATTCAGATCGGCGTCGCGCGCGAGGGCGAACAGCAGTTCACGCACCGGCACATCATTGACCACCACGGTATAGCGCTCGGTCGCCGGCAGCGGGGTCGGCGCCGGTACAAACGGCACCTGCTCGACAACCTGCGGAATATTCGCCGGCGCGCTGGGCCGGTTATCGAGATGGCCGGGCCCGGGCGGCGGCGCTTCCGGGCGCATCTGGGTGCAACTGGTGGCAGCCGCGAGCAGTATCGCGACGGTGATCGATCTCGTCGTCATCAGATTTCGTCCGCGCTCGACAGGGAGGCCCCCGAAATTTCAAGATAACACATGATAAATATATAGCAACTGACTAATATAAAAAGAAATATTTAGTTTTATCATCCACACTCGCGGGACGCTCGCGCGCACCTCAACGCGGTTCCGGCGGCGCCACCAGTCGCGGCCGCAGGTGGTCGTTGGTGACCAGTCCGCTGCGCGCCGAAATTTGCGGCAGCGGTTCGTCAGGCCCGAGTCCGGCCACGTGCTCCGCCGACTCTGCTTCGAGCTTAGTCGACGGTGCAGGCGTGTCCGGCATTGGCGCGCTTGTCGCCAGGTCGCGCGGGATAATTTCCTGGCGCTGGACCAGGATCCAGGCGGTCACGACCAGGGCCAACAGCGTGGCGAGCGCAATACCTATGATCAGCGACGGCGCGAAACGCCGGTTAGTGAGCGCAAACTCACTATCCCGCGCGGCGAGTTTGACGTGGGCCGGCTTGACCGTCACGTCCTGGCTCGCGAATGCCGCCAGCAGCGCCTTGTCCGCGAGTACGTTGATGCGTCGCAACAGGCCCTCGGAATACCGCTCGAGTTCGCGAATCGCGGCGTCGTTGAACAAACCGTTGCCACGATAGCCGCTCGCCCGCACCCGTGCTGTGACATAGTCCCGCACCTCGGCGCGCGTGAACGGCGCGAGCTTGAAGGCATGCGTGATGCGCTCGCGGAGCTGGCGGATTTCGTGGCGGGCGAGCTTGTCATCGAGTTCGGGTTGGCCGAACAGCACGATCTGCAGGAGCTTGTCGTTGGCGGTTTCGAGATTGCTGAGCATGCGGATCTCTTCCAGCGAATCGAGCGGCATGCCCTGCGCTTCCTCGACAAACATGATCACCCGGCGGTTGGCGACGTGGCGTTCGAGCAGGTATTCATGCAGCGCGTGCTGGGCCTTGAGTTTGGGTTCGTTGGCGGCGACGTCGAGTTTCAGTTCGAAAGCGATGGCGTGGAGGATTTCGTCGGCGGCGAGGCGCGGGTTGGCGAGATAGACGATCTCGCAGCCTTCCGGCAGCTCGCGTTCGAGCATGCGGCAGAGCATGGTTTTGCCGCTGCCGACTTCGCCGACCACCTTGACGATGCCTTCGCCACGCGCGATGGCATAGACCAGGGCTTCAAGCACCGCGCCGCGATTACCCCCTGGAAAAAAGAACTCCGGATCCGGCGTGATGCGGAACGGCGGCTTGGCGAGACCGAAATGGCGTTCGTACATCAGTCCGGATCGCTGCGCCGCCGCGGGGCTCAGTCCATGCCGGGACAGGCGGCTGTAGAGGGTGGTGCGATTGATCCCGAGCAGGCGCGCGGCCTTGCTCAGATTGCCGCCGCCAAGTTCGAGCGCGGTCTCGATGTAGGCGCGTTCGAGCGCTTCGAGTTCGGCATCGAGGCGAAAGCCCGGCTCGCGCATGCGGGCGGCGATTTCGTCGCGCGCCACGCCGCCGGGCGCGTGATCGCGGTAGTCGAGTTCGAGTTCGGCGCCGAGTTCAGCGACATCGACACGCGCGCCGGGGTACTTGGCGCCGAGACGGATGACGATATTGCGCAACTCGCGCACATTGCCCGGAAAGTGATACTCACCGAGCAGCCGTTCGGCCGCCGCGGTGAGCGTGAACGGTTTGATGGTATCGGCGTACTGACGCTGAAAGCCGTCCAGCAACACGCGCCAATCGTCGCCGCGGCTGCGCAACGGCGGCACGTTCAGGCTCAGCACGGTGAGGCGGTGAAACAGGTCGGCGCGGAATTCGCCGCTGCGTACACATTCGCGCAGATCGCGATTGGTCGCCGCCACGATGCGCGCGCCGGAATGGCGTTTATGGGTTTCACCGAGACGATAGTACTCGCCGTTTTCGAGCACGCGCAGGAATTTGGCCTGCAGATCGCCCGGCATCTCGCCGACCTCGTCGAGAAACAGGGTGCCGGCACTGGCTTCTTCGAAGAAACCGGCGCGCGCGTGGTCAGCGCCGGTATAGGCGCCGCGCGCGTGACCAAACAACTGCGCTTCGAGCAGCTCGGGACTGAACGCGGCGCAGTTGATGGTCAGCATGGGTTGATCGCGCCGCTTGCTGGCGCGGTGCAGGCATTGCGCCACCAGTTCCTTGCCGCTGCCGGATTCACCTTCGACCAGGACCGGGAACGGCGTATCGGCGAACTGTTCGACCAGCGCCTGCAGGGTGGTCATGGCGCTGCTGCGTCCGCCGAGGATCTCGGCCGGGGTGGTCGCCGCGGCGACGTCCGGTTGTTCGGCCTTGAGCAGCATGAGCTGATGATTCAGACGTGCTTCCAGCAGCGCGCCATCGCACGGCTTGGGCACAAAGTCGACCGCGCCGAGGGTCAGGGCATGCTGGATGTTGCCGGCCTCGTTCTGCCCGGACAGGACCAGGACTTTCATGTGCGGATTGAACGCGAACAGCTCGCCGATCAGGCGGAAGCCCTCGTTCGGGGTGTGCGGTGTCGGCGGCAGCCCGAGATCGACCAGGGCCAGGTCCGGCGGGCGCGGGTGTTCGCGCACGCGGGCGTGGGTTTCGCTGCGCGTGGCGGCGGTGAGAATGTCAAACGATTCGGCCAGGGCGAAACTCAGCGATTCGACGATCAGCGCATCGTCGTCGACCAGCAGGAGTACTGGTCGGGCGGCGGATTCAGTCACCGTTGCGTCTCATTGCGGCGTGAGCCCGAGATTGGCGCACACCGCGGTGACCGCGTCGGACTGGTTCATGGAATAAAAATGCAGTCCCGGCACGCCTTCATCCAGCAACCGTGCACACAAACTGGTGGTGATCTCGATGCCGAAGGCCTGGATCGAGGCGCGGTCATCGCCGTAGTCCTGCAGCCGTTTGCCCATCCAGCGCGGGATCTCGGCGCCGCACATCTCGGAAAAGCGCCGCAGGTTGCTGTAGTTCGTAACCGGCATCACGCCCGGCACGATCGGGATCTCGATGCCGGCCGCGAGGCAACTCTCGACGAATCGCAGGTAGGCATCGGTGTTATAGAAATATTGCGTGATGGCGGCATCGGCGCCGGCATCGACTTTGCGTTTGAAGTTATTCAGATCGTCGCTGGCGCCGCGCGCCTGCGGGTGGACTTCGGGGTAGGCCGCGACCTCGATGCGAAAATGGTCGCCGAACTCGCGCCGGATCAGGTGCACGAGTTCGTTGGCATAGCGCAGCTCGCCGCCTCCGGGCGTGCCCGACGGCAGGTCACCGCGCAGGGCAACGACGCGAGTGATGCCGGCGTCCCGATAGCGCTCGAGGGTGGCAATGATATCGGCCACCGAAAAACCGATGCAGGAGATATGTGGCGCGCTCTCGATGCCGGTGTCCTCGCGCAGCTCGAGCACGGTTTCCAGGGTCAGCTCGCGGGTGCTGCCGCCGGCGCCGAAGGTGACCGAAAAGAATTCCGGCGCCAGCGCCGCAAGCCGGCGCCGGGTGGTGGCGAGTCTGGCCACCGCTTCGGGCGAGCGCGGCGGGAAAAATTCGAAACTCAGCGGCGTTTTTGCAGGCGCGGTCTGGGCCATGTCGGGGAACGGTCTCGATAAAAGGCTGATGGGCCGTGCGCAGGGTATGGGCGCATCGGTCAAAATGTCGATTATCCCCGACCAGGACACAATCACCTAACAGGCTGGTCAAAAACTACTGCGGGTACCGTGGGCGGCGTTGTGCGTTCGGCAGCCAGCCTCATTTACACCAGTAAACTCCGGTCCTCGTCTCGCGCACGCCTTGCCCATGGCACTCCTCGCGACGTTTTTGACCAGCCTGTCCGGATGGTGAAAAACTACTGCGGGCGCGAACTGCGGCGTTGTGCGCTCGAATCCGGCCCTGCGGCACACGTTTTTTTCGCCTCCCTTAAGCGGTTAGAATGCCGTGTCCTCCAGGCTTGGAAATCACGCTGTTAATGCCCGCGCGCGGTCATGTCCATGATCGGGCCCGAGCGCGGCGCCGCCCACGCTGAACTGATATATCGCCGGCAGCACGCTCGGCGCAGGAACCGAACGCAACGAACCGTCGCTGCGGACACCGCGGGCCGTGCTCCGCACACCGGTGCCAGGCACGCAGGCGGGTCCGCACCTATAGAGGTAGTGAACGATGAGCGAAGCGCAGACCCTCGGCAGCACCGCCGCGGTGACGTCGCCACGGCGCGAGCTGGCCAATGCCATTCGTGCCCTGAGCATGGACGCCGTCCAGGCCGCCAACTCCGGTCACCCCGGCGCGCCGATGGGCATGGCCGACATCGCCGAAGTGCTGTGGCGCGATTTTCTGCGCCACAACCCGGCCAACCCGCAGTGGTTCAACCGCGACCGCTTCGTGCTCTCCAACGGGCATGGCTCGATGCTGCTCTACGCGCTGCTGCACCTGTCCGGCTACGCCCTCGATATCGACGATCTGCGCAACTTCCGCCAGCTCGATTCGAAAACCCCTGGCCACCCCGAGTACGGCGACACGCCGGGGGTCGAAACCACCACCGGGCCGCTCGGCCAGGGCCTCGCCAACGCGGTCGGCATGGCGCTGGCGGAAAAGCATCTCGCCGCGCGGTTCAATCGCGAGGGTTTCGATCTCGTCGATCATTACACCTACGTGTTTGCCGGCGACGGCTGCCTGATGGAAGGGATCTCGCACGAAGCCTGCTCGCTGGCCGGGACCCTCGGGCTCGGTAAGCTCATCGTGGTCTACGATGACAACGGGATCTCCATCGATGGTGAGGTCGAAGGCTGGTTCAGCGACGATACCGCGGCGCGTTTCGAGGCCTACGGCTGGCAGGTCATTCCGGCCGTCGACGGTCACAACGCCGAAGCGGTTGCGCAGGCTTTCGAAACCGCGCGCCAGAACAACGCGCAGCCGACCCTGATCTGCTGCGAAACCATTATCGGCTGGGGCTCGCCGAACAAGGCCGGCAGCGCCGCCGCCCACGGCGCGGCGCTGGGCGCCGATGAAGTGCAGGCCACGCGCACCGCGCTCGGCTGGTCGCACCCGCCGTTCGAGATCCCCGAATCGATATACACGGCCTGGGATGCGCGGCCCAACGGCGCGCGCCTGGAAGCCGAATGGCAGGCCCTGGCCGCCGATTATCGCCGCCAGTTCCCGACCGAGGCGGCCGAATTCGAACGCCAGGTCGCCGGCAGGTTGCCGCCGCAATGGGATGAGTCGGCTCGCGAATGCGTGACCGCCATGCTTGGCGCGGACGGCGCCGAGGCCACGCGCAAGTCCTCCGAGCGGGTGCTCGATGCGCTCGGCCGAGCGGTGCCGGAACTGATCGGCGGTTCGGCCGACCTGACCGGATCAAACAATACCTGGCACGCTTCGAGCCGGGTACTCGACGCCGCCCATGCCGATGGCAACTATGTCTATTACGGGGTCCGCGAGTTCGGCATGAGCGCGATCATGAACGGCATGGCCCTGCACGGCGGGGTGATCCCCTACGGTGGCACGTTCCTGGTGTTTTCCGATTACGCTCGCAACGCGGTGCGCATGGCCGCGCTGATCGGCGCGCGTTCGATCTTTGTTTACACCCACGATTCGATCGGACTCGGCGAGGACGGTCCGACCCACCAGCCGATCGAACACGCCAACGCCCTGCGCGCGATCCCGAACCTCGACGTGTGGCGTCCGGCCGATGCCGCCGAAACCGCGGTGGCCTGGGTGGCCGCGATCGAACGCCACGACGGCCCGAGCTGCCTGTTGCTGACCCGCCAGGGCCTCGCGCCGCAGTCCAAGGACGCGGCGCGTGCGGCCGCCATCGCCCGCGGCGGCTATGTTTTGAGCGAGCCCGACCGTGCCCCCGAAGCGCTGATCATCGCGACCGGATCCGAGGTCGAAACCGCGCGCCAGGTCGCGACCGAACTAAATCAGGCCGGTGCCGCTATAAGGGTCGTGTCGATGCCGTCGGCGGATACGTTTCTGCGCCAGGACCAGGCCTGGCGTGAGCAGGTGCTGCCCCGCAGCGTGACCCGGCGCATCGCCATCGAAGCCGGTACCAGCGATTACTGGTATCGCTTTGTCGGACTCGACGGCCTGGTCATCGGCCTCGATCATTTCGGCGCTTCGGCGCCGGCCGCGGCGCTGTTTGCGCGCTTCGGTCTCGACGTCGCCGGCTGCACGACGCGGGTGCGCGAGTACCTCGGTTAAGAACTTTTTTGTGTTGTTTGAGGAGAACCATCCATGACGATTCGAGTTGGCATCAATGGCTATGGCCGCATCGGCCGTAACGTGCTGCGCGCGCTGTTTGAATCCGGTCGCGACAACGAGATCGAAATCGTGGCGGTCAACGACCTCGGCGACGCGCGCACGAATGCGCACCTGACCCGCTTCGACACCGCCCACGGGCCGTTTCCAGGCACGGTCGAGGTGGCGGACGGGGCCATGATCGTCAACGGCAAATCGATCAAAGTATTGTCCGAACGCGATCCGGCGAAACTGCCGTGGGGCGATCTCGGTGTCGACGTGGTGCATGAATCGACCGGTTTTTTTGCCAACAAAACCAAGGCCAGCGCGCACCTGGCCGGCGGCGCCAAAAAGGTCCTGATCTCGGCCCCGGCCGGCAAGGACATCGACGCAACCATCGTCTATGGCGTCAACCACGGTGTGCTCAAGGCTTCCGACACGGTGGTTTCCAACGCCTCGTGTACGACCAACTGCCTGGCCCCGCTGGTCAAGCCGCTGCACGAAAAAATCGGCCTCAAGCACGGCATCATGACCACCATTCACGCCTATACCAATGACCAGGTCCTGACCGATGTGTATCACTCCGACCTGCGCCGCGCGCGCTCGGCCACGCACTCCATGATCCCGACCTCGACCGGCGCGGCGGCGGCGGTCGGCCTGGTCCTGCCGGAGCTGAACGGCAAGCTCGACGGTTACGCCATGCGCGTGCCGACGATCAACGTGTCGGTGGTCGATCTGACCTTCACCGCCGAACGCGCCACCAGCGTGGAAGAAATCAACGACATCATGCGTGCCGCCGCCGATGGCGAACTCAAGGGTATCCTTGCGTACAACGATGAACCGCTGGTTTCGATCGACTTCAATCACAACCCGCATTCGTCGATCTACGAATCGAGTCAGACCAAGGTCATCGAAGGTACCCTGGTCAAAGTCCTGAGCTGGTACGACAACGAGTGGGGTTTTTCCAACCGCATGCTCGATACCACCATCGCCATGGTCAAGGCCGGAGCCTGAACCATGCTCGCGATGCGCGACCTCGACCTGGCCGGCAAGCGGGTGCTGATGCGCGAAGATTTCAATGTGCCGATGGACGGCGGCCGGATCAGCGACGACACGCGGCTGACCGCCGCGCTGCCGAGCATCCGCGCCGCACTCGACGCCGGCGCGACCGTGATCCTGCTGTCGCATCTCGGCCGACCGCGCGAAGGCGAGTTCGATTCACAATTCTCGCTGGCGCCGGTGGCGGCCGCCCTGGCCTCCCTGCTGGGCGTCGCGGTGCGTTTCGAACCCAACTGGATCGATGGCTTCGAGGCCGCGCCCGGCAGTGTCACCCTGTGCGAAAACGTACGCTTTCTGGTCGGCGAAAAACGCAACGACGACGACCTCGCGCGGCGCATGGCAGCGCTCGGTGATGTTTTCGTCAACGATGCTTTCGCCACTGCCCACCGCGCCCAGGCATCCACCCACGGGATTGCGCGCCACGCCGGCACGGCCTGTGCCGGGCCGCTGCTGATGGCCGAAATCGATGCCCTCAGGCGCGCCCTCGATGAGCCCGCGCGGCCACTGGTTGCGATCGTCGGCGGCGCCAAGGTGTCGACCAAGCTCGAGCTGCTGGAAACGCTGGTCGGCAAGGTCGACCAGCTCATCGTCGGCGGCGGCATCGCGAACACGTTTCTGAAAGCCGCCGGTCACGGCATCGGCAAGTCGTTGTGCGAGGACAGCATGACCGACATCGCCGCGCGACTGATCGATTCCAGCGCCGATATCCCCGTCCCCAGCGACGTGGCCTGCGGCAAACGCTTCGAGGCGGCGGAAACGGCGACCGTCAAAGCCGTTACCGAGGTTGCCGACGACGACCTGATCATGGACCTGGGGCCGCAGTCGCTGGCCGCCATCACCGACATCATCGCTGCCGCCGGCACCGTGCTCTGGAATGGTCCGCTCGGAGTCTTCGAGTTCCCGGCCTTTGCCCGCGGCACGCGCACCCTGGCCGAAGCGATCGCCGCCAGCCCGGCGTTTTCGATCGCCGGCGGCGGCGACACCCTGGCCGCGATTTCGGCGTTCGGCGTGAGCGAAAAAATTTCCTACATCTCGACCGGCGGCGGCGCTTTTCTCGAGTTCCTGGAGGGCAAAACCCTGCCCGCCGTGGCGATGCTCGAACAGCGTGCCGGCGGTTGACGACACCGCCATGAGACGCACAAAAATAGTCGCCACCCTCGGTCCGGCCACCGACCAGCCGGGCATGCTGGCGCGGCTCATCGATGCCGGTCTCGACGCCGCCCGTTTGAACTATTCGCACGGCGCCCACGCCGACCAGGCGCGGCGCGCGCGTGAAGTACGCGAAGCGGCGCGCGCTGCCGGCCGCGAACTCGGACTGATCGCCGATCTCCAGGGCCCCAAGATCCGTCTCGAGTGTTTTACCGATAAACAGGTTGAGCTGGTGGCCGGCGCGCGTTTTGTTATCGACGCCGATCATCCGGCCGCCTCCGGCACCGTCGAGCGCGTCGGCGTTACCTACAAGGCGCTGCCCGGCGACGTCGTCAGTGGCGATACGCTGCTGGTCGACGACGGCCGCATCGTGCTGAAAGTCGAGACCGTCAAGGGCAACGCCATCGAAACCACGGTCATGACCGGCGGACCGCTGTCCGATCATAAAGGCGTCAACCGCCAGGGTGGCGGCCTGTCGGCGCCGGCCCTGACGGCCAAGGATCGCGAGGACCTGATCCATGCGCTGGCCAACGGCGCCGACTATATCGCGGTGTCGTTTCCACGCAGCGCGCAGGATATCGAAAACGCCAGGGCGCTGATCCGCGAGGCCGGTGGCAAGGCCGGGATTATCGCCAAGATCGAACGCGCCGAAGCGATCGAGGCCGCCGACGAAATTATCGCCGCCTCGGACTGCATCATGATCGCGCGCGGTGACCTGGGCGTCGAAATCGGCGACGCGCGCCTGCCGCCGGTACAGAAAATGCTGGTGCGCAAGGCGCGCGCGCAGCACCGCTCGGTGATCACCGCGACCCAGATGATGGACTCGATGATCGAACGCTCCATGCCGACCCGCGCGGAAGTGTTCGACGTCGCCAACGCGGTACTCGACGGCACCGACGCGGTCATGCTGTCCGGCGAAACCAGCGTCGGCGCCTATCCGGACCTGGCCGTCGAGGCGATGTCGCGGATCTGTCTCGGCGCCGAGGACGCGTGGAAAGATCCGTCCGCCGCGGTGCTGCCGGACCAGGACTTCGAACGGGTCGACCAGGCCATCGCCATGTCGGCCATCTACTGCGGTAACCGCATCGGCGTCAAAGCCATCGCCGCCCTGACCGAATCAGGCACGACCACGCTGTGGATGTCGCGGGTCAACACCGCGATCCCGATTTTCGCCATCTCGCGGCATCGCGAGACGCTGCGCAAGGTTACCCTGTATCGCGACGTCTACCCGCTGTATTTCGATATCACGCCGATCGCGCACAGTGAAGTCACCCGCGAAGTACTGACCCTGGTCAAGGGCCTCGGCGCGGTCGAGGACGGTGACCGGGTCATGATCACCAAGGGCGATATGCACGGCTACTCGGGCGGCACCAACGGCATGAAAATCGTCACCGTGGGTGACTTCGTCGAACACGTCGAATAAGTCCCGCGCGACGCGGCGTTCAGGCGGTCAGGCGCTGTAAGGCTTCGCGATACTTGGCCGCGGTTTTTTCCAGGATCTCCAGCGGCAGGTGCGGACCGGGCGGCCGTTTGTCCCAATCCAGGGTTTCCAGGTAGTCGCGCACGAACTGCTTGTCGAAGCTTGGCGGACTGGTGCCGGTGCGATAACCATCGACCGGCCAGAAGCGCGATGAATCGGAGGTCAGCACTTCGTCGATCAGAACCAGCTTGCCGGCCTCATCGAGGCCGAATTCGAACTTGGTATCGGCGATGATGATGCCACGCTCGCGCGCATAATCGGCCGCTTCGGCGTAGATTTTCAGGGTCATCGCGCGCACTTGTTCGGCGCGCTCGGCGCCGATCAATTCAACCGCGCGCGCAAAGTCGATGTTTTCGTCGTGATCGCCGACCGCGGCCTTGGTTGCCGGGGTAAACAGCGGCTCGGGCAGCCTGGCCGCCTGTTCGAGTCCGGCCGGCAGGCGGATGCCGCACAAGCTGCCGTCGCGCTGATAATCTTTCCAGCCCGATCCGATCAGGTAACCGCGCGCGACCGCCTCGATCGGCAGCGGCTTGAGCTTGCGCACCACGATCGCACGACCCTCGACTTCGGCGCGCTCGGCGGCATCGGGCAGGACTTCGGCCAGCGGCACGTCGACGAGGTGGTTGTCGATCAGATGACGGGTACGCGCAAACCAGAAATTCGACAGGGCGGTCAGGATCGCACCCTTGCCCGGTACCGGATCGGGCAGCACCACATCGAACGCCGAAAGTCGATCGGTGGTGACGATCAAAAGCTGTTCGGCGCCGAGCGCATAGATGTCGCGCACCTTGCCCTTCTGCACCAGCGGCAGGGACCGAATATGCGTCTCGAATACGGCGCTTTTCATAGGGTTGCTATCGGCAAAAATGCAGGCGCGCCATTCTCTCTAAGCGGTAGACGAAAAACTACCGCCAATAGCGCGCGCGGCGAGGCGCGGGATTACGCTGCCGCTGTCCATGGCATGGCGAATGATGCGGTGTTTGAGCGGCGTGAGCCGATCGGTAAGCTGCATGCCGCGTCCGCGCATCGCGCGCACCAACCGTTCGTTGCGTGCGAACAGGCGCTGCAGCGTATCGGTCACCAGGCGCAGGGTCTGCGCTTCGCTTTTGCGCCAGCGTTCGTAGTGCCTGAGCTGCCGACGTCGCGGCCAGCCCGGTTGCTCGCGACCGTCCGCCAGGCACTCGCACAGCGCGGCGACATCCATCAGGCCGAGGTTCAGTCCCTGTCCGGCAAGCGGATGAACAACGTGGGCGGCATCGCCGACCAACACGCAGGTGTCGTTGAACCAGCGATCGGCGCGCGCGCACTCGAGATCGAACCAGACCCGCTCGTCGACCGTCACGATGCGCCCGAGGCGCTGTTCAAAAGCCGCGCCGAGACGTTCGGCGAACGCCGCCGCACCGAGGGGCTGCAGTTCGTCGGCCAGGTCCTCGTCACATGACCACACGATCGAACTCTGGTGCGCATCGGCGAGGGGCAGAAACGCCAGCGGGCCGGTGGCGAGAAAACGCTGGCGGGCGACGTGCTGGTGGGTCCGTTCAGTGACGACGTTGGCGACCAGTGCACGCTGGCGATAGGCGCGGCGGTTCACCGTCAGCCCGGCCGCGCTGCGCACCCGCGAGTTCGCGCCGTCGGCGGCAATGGTCAGCCGCGCGTCGAGCGTTTCGCCATCGCTCAGGACCAGGCGTGAGGGGCGACCGCAGGCGAGGCTGCGCAGGCCGGCACTGAACAGACTGACCTCACGTTTCACAGCACTCGCGCTGAGCGCGGCGACGAGATTCTGGTGCTCGATAATCCAGCCCATCGCGCCGTGGTGTGCCGGCGGCGGCGCAAACGACAGCGTGCCCGCCGAGCCGGCGTCCCAGACCTCGATCGCGTCGAATACCCCGCAGCGCGTGTGATCGAGCAGCGCCCAGGCGCCGGCCGCGCGCAGCACGCCGGCGGAAGCCGGCGAGATGGCGTAGTTACGCGCTTCGATCGCGGCGTGCGGAAACGCGTCATTCAGATCCGGCGCGATCGCCGCAACCCGGGCGCCGGGTTCGGCAAACAGGGCCGCCGCACAAAGCCCGGCCACGCCGCCGCCGACCACCGCCACATCGAACTCGCGTGGCCGGCTCATGGTTGATCAGTGCGCAGCGCTATCACGCGCGAGTGCGGCCAGACCGCTGGCCTCGAGCAGCAGGCGTCGCCGCAGGGGCGCAACGTGTGCGGTCAACAGCATCGCAGCGCGGCGCACGTAACTGACCGGCCCCAGGCGCGACCGAAATGCCTGCGCCAGCACATCAGTGAGCGCGCCGGTGCGTTGATGGTCGCGCTGCCGCGCGAGCCGATAGGTGCGCAGCCGTTCGGCCGCGCCGGGATCGGCCGCGCCGGCCAGGCAACTCGCCAGCGCCTGAACGTCGCGCAGACCGAGGTTGAGCCCCTGCGCGGCATTGGGGTGTACGGTGTTGGCGGCATTGCCCACGATCAAGGTACGCGGCGCGTGCAGCGTCTCGGCGCGCTGACGCAGCAATGCATGCCGGCGCCGGTTGCCAAGCTCGTCGAGGCCGCCGAGCCGGGTACCGAAACGCCGCTCGAGCATGGCCAGGTAGGCGGGGCCGTCGAGCGCCATGGCGGCATCCGCGGCAGCGTGATCGAGACACTGCACACTCACGTAACGGTCGCCGCCGCAGGGGATAAATGCCAGTGGCCCGCGGCGGGTGAAATGTTCGAAGGCAGTGCCGGCCAGCGGCCGCGCCGCGCGCACGGTCGCGACGATAGCGCTCTGCCCGTAGTCAAGACGTTCGACCTCGATGCCACGCGCCGCGCGTACCGCCGAATCGCTGCCGTCGGCGGCGATCAACAGGCGGGTGCGGTAATCGACTTCGACCCCGTCGACCTCGGCGGTGACCACGATCTGATCGGCAACGTCTCTGGCGGCGAGGAACCGCGTGGACCAATGCACTTTGATCGCGGCGCTTTCGATGACCGCGGCGTTGAAGCGGCGCAACAGGATATCGGCGGGACACGCCCAGCCCAGGGCCTCGAGGCCGATGTCGTCGGCTGCGAGGCTGACGTGGCCGAAGCCACCGCGATCGGACACCTCGATCCGGCGCACCGCGGTGCTGACCGGCGCGAGCACGGGCCACAAGCCGTAGCGCTCGAGGATCGCGAGGGAACCCGCCGACAATACCAGCGCGCGCACGTCCTGGTTCGCCGCCGGATGCAGCTGCGCGCGGCGCTCGATGAGAGTCACACGGCAGCCGAGCCCGTGCAGGGCCAGCGCGGCGATGCTGCCGACCAGGCCGGCGCCGACGATCAGGCAGTCGCTGTCAGGCTGCACGCGAGCGCTGCATCGCGCGCTCGACATCGGCGATGCTTTTCGGCGCTTCTATGGTCAGCACTTCGTGGCCGGTCTCGGTGACGAGCACGTCGTCTTCGATGCGGATGCCGATATTCCACCACTGCTTGGGCAGGTCCTTCAGGGTGGCCGCGAAATACAGGCCCGGTTCGACCGTTGTCACCATGCCCGGCTCGAAAGTGCGCCAGTCGTCGGCCAGCTTGTAGTCGCCAACATCGTGCACGTCCATGCCCAGCCAATGCCCGGTTTTATGCATGTAGTAGGGCCGGTAAGCTTCCTGGTCGATGAGCTTGCGCAAACGACCTTTGAGGATACCCAGATCGATGAGGCCGCGGGTGATCACTTCCACCGCCGCTTCGTGCGGCTCGTTCCAGCTGTTGCCCGGCCGCACCTCCGCGATCGCGGCGGCCTGCGCTTCGAGGACAACCTCGTAGGCGAGGCGCTGGGTTTCGGAAAATTCGCCGCTGACCGGAAACGTGCGGGTGACGTCGCTGGCATAACTGTCGTACTCAGCGCCGGCATCGATGAGCAACACGTCGCCATCCTTCATCGTCGCGCTGTTTTCGGTGTAGTGCAGGATGCAACTGTTGGCACCGCTGCCGACGATCGACGGATAGGCCGGCGCGCGCGCGCCATTGTGCATGAAGCAATGCAGGATCTCGGCCTCGACCTGGTATTCGCGCATGCCCGGACGGGTGATCGCCATCGCCCGTGCATGCGCTTCGGCCGCGATCGATCCCGCGCGCCGCATGGCCCGGAGTTCGGCCGAGCTTTTGAACAGGCGCATCTCGTGCACCACGTGGCCGAGCGAAACGAACTGGTCGGGTGCATGGACCCCGGCGCGGCCTTTGCTCGTGACGCGGTTCAGCCAGCCCATCAGGCGCTGGTCGAACTCGGCGTAGCGGCCCATGGTGTAATAAATACGCTCCTTGTTCTCGAGCAGGCCGGGCAGGATGTCGTCGAGATCGGTGATCGGGAAGGCGTCATCGGCGCCGTATTCCTCGCACGCCCCTTCGAGCCCGGTGCGCCGGCCATGCCAGGTTTCCTGCTCCTCGTCTTTCTCACGACAGAACAGCAGGTATTCGCCCTGCGGGCGATCGGGAACCAGCACCAGTACCGATTCCGGCTCGGGGTAGCCGGCCAGGTAATAAAAGTCGCTGTCGCAACGGTACGGGTAGTACACGTCGCGGTTACGAATACGCTCGGGGGCGTTGGGTTGGATGATGATGGCGCCCGACTCGACGATGTCCATCAGGCGTTTGCGGCGCCGCGCGAATTCTCGTTTCTCCATCGGCTGCAGACTCGCTCCTAATGTAATCCTAATGCAATGAGGGTGGCGGGGAAGCGCCCATCGTGCGTGTTTCGGCGTAGATTATCATCACCCCCATGCGGGTGAACTCGACCAGTTCCACTAACGCGCGTTCATCGTCCTCGGCGTTGCGCCCGTCGATGGCGATGGCGCCGAAGCGCGCCACGTCATTGAGGAAACCGCGCGCGTCTTCGCCCAGTACCGCGAGGTCCGTGACGCCGGACAGCCCGAACCCGGACAGGAAGCCGCGACACCAGGCGGCAAAGGCCGCCGCGCGCTCGACGACAGCATTGCTGTCGGCCGGCAGCAACAGGGTGAATTGCAGTTCATCGCTGTCCAGCGCTGCCACGGTCGTGGCGCAGACCTGCTCGAGCAGCGCGCTGACATCGGCGCCGGCATAGGCGCTGATGTCGTCGTCACCACTGAAGTGGCCGATCCACTCGGCGCGATGAAACGCGCGGGGACCACATAACATGCCACTCAGCATGCCGTGGCACTCCGCTGCACCGATGTCACATGCACGCGCGCTGAGTACGTCCTGCAGGTGCTGGTGGAGGTCCGTACTCACCGTTCAGCTGCCGTGATCTGAGCCATGACGGCGATTATCCCACGCGCGCGCGCCCGGCAGAAGGAAATGCTCGATTCGCGGGGTCCAGTGTTGACCGTCCGCGCCCTCGCGCTCTATATTGAGGCGCATCCGCTCTCTTCCCCGGAACACCGTATCACGACATGGCCACAGGCACTAAAGACAGTTTGGAATTGGCCGCGCTGGAAGCGCGTGTCGATGACCTGATCAAAACCGTCGAAAGCCTGGCCAATGAAAATGAAGCGCTGCGCAACCAGCAGGCGACCCTGACTACCGAACGCGCGACCCTGGTCGAAAAAACCGAGCAGGCGCGCAGCCGTGTCGAAGCCATGATCGCGCGTTTGAAAGCGATGGAGACGCGCTCGTGAGTGATGACGTCAAGCCCATCACGGTCACCATATTCGACAAGGAGTACGTCGTCGGCTGCAAGGAAAACGAACGCGAGGCCCTGTTTGCCTCCGTGCAGTTTCTCAATAACAAGATGGTCGAGCAGCGCGACAACGGCAAAGTCATCGGCAGTGAACGGATTGCGGTGATGGCGGCACTGAACATCACCCACGAATACCTCGAATTCCGCCGCAACAACGAATCGCTGACCGTCGATATCGGCGAGGGCATCAAACGCATGCAGTCGAAAATCGCCGACGCCCTGAACCGTGGCGCGGCGTTCGAGCTGACCACCTCCTCGGAACACTGAGTTGGACCTGGCGCCCTGCCACCAGCCGGCAGGGTGCCCTGATTAAGCTTCGTTACACAGGGTTTTCTAAAGTTTGCGGAAAACTGTACGATGACCTTCAAGTGTTCTCTGCTTTGTGCGCCCACTGACCCGAAAATCTTTGAGCCTTAAATAAATAGTACCGGGACCAATCAATCAGCGATGTTGTGCAAGTCCGTATCTCAGCGGAAAGCCTGATTCGCCCTGAGAAGTTCCACTCTTGAACCCCTGGTTCAAGATTACGGTCAGCGACGGCATTGCGGAGAACACCCTCAAATCCTCGCAAAGGCGCCTGTAAAGGCGCCTTTTTTTGTGCGCTGCAGCCGCCGCGACCAGCGTCGTGGTGGTTGGCTTCGGCCACCGGCGCAGTCACAATCACAACACACCGTTAATCATCAACCGGCGCCGGGCTGGCGACGCGCGGATCGGCCTGGCCGCCCGGTTACTATGCGGTTGCAGCGGTCATCGCATGCCGCATCGATCGCCGGTGCAGTAACGGCTGGAAGGAATGATATGAGTGAGCGTTTACCACCCGGTGTCACGCCGGACCGATTCGCCGCGGCGTTTCGGGAATTTGCCGACGTCGTCGGGCCGCAATGGGCTTCGGCGAGCAAGGCCGACCGCGAGACCTACCACGATCCGTTCAACGCCGGCGACCCGCTGGAATTCGTCGCCGGCGGCTTCGTTGCCCCGGCCAGCGTCGAGGAAGTCCAGGCCGTGGTCAGGGTCGCGGTAAAGTACGGGGTACCGTTGTGGCCGATCTCGACCGGCAAGAACCTCGCCTACGGTGGCGCCGCCCCGCTGGTGCCCGGCACGGTGGTTCTCGATCTCAAGCGTATGAACCGCATCCTCGAGGTCAACGAGGATCTCGCCTATGCCTATGTCGAACCCGGGGTCAGCTTTTTTGATCTCTACCGCTACCTGCGCGAGCACGACATCAAGCTGTGGATGTCGGTGCCGGGGCCGGGCTGGGGCAGCATCGTCGGCAACGGTCTCGAACGCGGCATCGGTTACGGTTATTTCAGCGATCATTTCGCGACTTCGGCCGGACTCGAAGTGGTCCTGCCCGATGGTGAACTGATGCGTTGCGGCATGGGCGCAATGGCGAACAGCACCGCGGGACCGCTGCTCAATTACGGTTACGGGCCGGCGGTCGACGCAATTTTTACGCAATCCAATTACGGCATCGTGACGAAGATGTCACGCTTCCTGGTGCCCGAGCCGGAAACCTACCTGAGCTGCGAAGCCAATTGTGCCAATGATGCCGGCCTCGAACCCCTGGTCGACCGACTGCGGCGCTTCGAAATCGACGAAACCATCCGTAACCCGGTGGTGGTCACGAACCTCGCTCTGATCGCCTCGTTCCTGTCGGTGCGCAGCCAATGGTATGACGGCGAAGGACCGTTGCCCGCCGACGTGCTCGATCAGATCCAGGCCAAACTTGGCCTCGGCCGCTGGAACTGTTCGTTTGCACTGTACGGCAACGAGGTCACGGTCAACGACGCCTGGGCGCGGATCCAACGCGCGCTTGGCGATATTCCCGGTATTGAGTTCAAAGCCCGTCGCTATCATCCCGGCGATGCGATCGAGCATCCGCGCGACCAGAGCCAGGCCGGTGTGCCTAACCTCACCGAGTTCGGTCTCGCCAACTGGTACGGTTCCGGCGGACATATCGATTTTTCACCGGCCGGTCCCAACACCGGCGAGCATGCACGCAAAATGAATACGCTGGTGGCAAAGCGCATGCGTGAGTACGGTTTCGATCACCTGGCGGGCTTTTACTGCAATTCACGCGTGCTGCGTTTCATCAACACGGTGGTTTTCCGCAAAAACAATCCCGAGGACCTGAAAAAAGTCCGCGAGATGTTCGGCCTGCTGGTCACCGATCTGGCCGAGCACGGGTACGGCGAGTACCGCACCCATCTTGCATACATGGACAGCGTGGCGAAAACCTTCGACTTCAACAACCACGCCATGCTCAGGTTTCAGGAGTTGCTCAAGGACGCCATCGATCCGGCCGGCATCATCGCTCCGGGCAAATCCGGGGTGTGGCCGCGCAGCTATCGCGGAGGCGCGGAATGACACGCTATACGCGGCTCGGAATCATGCTGCTGATGTGCTGCGGATACGGCGCCATCGCACCGGCGGCAGACGCCGGCAACAGCGCCGGTCACGCGGTGTTCATGGCATGGTGTGCAGGCTGCCATGCCGACAGCCCACTCGCGCCCGCGACCGTCGCATTGCGGGCCATGCGTGGTGCGGAAAACGCGGTGCTGGAACAGCGTAAGGATCTCAGCCCGGCACTGATCCGGACCCTGGTGCGCCGCGGTTATGCCGGCATGCCCTCGTTTCGACGCACCGAAATCGGTGACCAGGACCTCGACGCCCTGGTCGCTTACCTGAGCAGTGCCGACACCGCCGAGGTGGAGGAATGAACCGCCGCCAGTTTGCCGGCTCGCTGGCCGCGCTCGGCGGGATCGGCCTCGCACCGGTCGTCAGCGCCATCGAGTCGCAATACGGTGCGCTGCATGTGGTGTGTGATGTCCGGGTCGCCGAGTTCAACCCCCGGCGTCTGCGTCAACAGATCGGTGACGCGCGTTTTTATACCTTCGACGGCGACGTGACCCGGCTATGGCTCGACGTACTCAGCGATATATGGCGCGAGGGGCGCGCCGCGACCGCCGGCTTCACCCGTCACACGGAATTTTTTCTGCTCAGCACCCTGGCGCGCGAACACGGCTACCGGATCGCCGCACGGGACGAACAGGCGCAGCAGGTGTCGTGGCTGTTGTTGCCGGAGAAAAATCCGCGCGTGTGAGATAACACGACAGGTACAAAGAATACGTTAAAAGAGCGTGTTCCGGGCTTCGAGAAATATTGACTCGCGGTGAAAATCCAAATGCCTTCTCTGCCCTTCCGAGAACGACCCAACGGTGAGCGCCTCGTCAACGGGAATACCCATTTTCGCCAGCGACGGCTTATGCGCGGTAGGCGAGATCAGTAAGCGGTACGCTGTCTTCGAACGAGATAAAGCCGCGATCAAACAAGTGATCAATCGTAGGCGTCAAAAGCAAGCCGTTCTCACCGTCCAACCGTTGTTCGTTATCGCTGTTTCGCCACGGGCGAATATGGCTCGCACGTAGGTGCTCAAAACGTTCCACCCGGGTTATCCGACAACACGATTCCAGAGTCCGTACATTAGTTTTAAACATACCTTGCCCGCGACGGGCCATAATGATCTGGGCGCGGGACGTAGAAGGTAGCGTGTGATCGTGTTCGATTTCCATCTCCAGATGCTGCTCCCATTCCAACAAGCCCTGACCAGTTTCGCCGATCGCCTCCGAGGCGATGGACAGGCTCATCAAGTCGCGCAACTTCGATCCGATCAAACTCGCCAAGGCTTGCATCAATGGTTCCGGAATAGGGGTCAGGTACACGCCTTGCAAGCCGTGACCATTTGCTCGCAGAGGGGCGTACCTTGAGGGTAGGTGCGGCGCCAGAAGATTCATATGATCCGCCGGGCGTACCTCGGTAATCGGATCCACGTAGTGGACATCAATCTTCCAGCCGATTTTGTTCCAGGTTGGCCCGGCAGCGCCGAATTCGGCTGGCTTCGGGCACTCGTAACAGTAGGAACGGGCGATGCCGATGCGCCGGATGTACGTGTCCTGGAACGACAGGATCAGATCACCGGGAGCGACCTCGCGCATGAATTCGTAAAAAGGGTTGCGCGTATCGTTGGCCTTGCGCTTGGGCGACCATAGATATCCACCCGCCACTTCCTGGCGGAAGGTTTGGTTCTGGTTAACCCACCAGTAGCGCATGGCTGGAATAGATCCAATGCCGCAAATCGGCGAGTCAGTCGCGTCCGCTGTCGAGGGAGAGATCCCCGGCTACGCTGCGCAGGCGACGATCGCGCGTCCACAGGCGCGTGTCGGTGCCAAGTGTGGCCCCCGCCAACAGGTGCGCGTCTACGTAACCTATACCGCGACCCATCAAGGTATGTCGCTCAATGAAGAAAAGGACCTCGTTGTCCGCTGCCACTGTCACGCTTGGCAGATCGTCGAGCAAGGTCAGAATGACGCCGCGGTTGGCGAGGTTGCCGCAGGCCAATTCGCCAATGACGAAGGGATGGGTCAGCACCTCGCTCGCTTCCAGCAAAGCGGCGAGTGCAGCATCCCCGCTGCGTAAATGGTCGACCCACACCGAGGTATCGACCAGGATCATTACCGCTCTGCCGGTCGCCGCGGGATGTCCTCCAGTTGCGACTCAGTGCCGCCCAGGCGCGCCAGCCTTCGGGCACTCTCGCGCTCGATCAGGGCTTCCAGTGCCGCGCGCACCAGGCGCGACTTCTCTTCCGTTCCGGTGACCGCCTGTGCCCGTGCCAGCAACTGATCGTCGATGTTCAGGGTCGTGCGCACGAGCTATCTCCGGATTGGATTCGTAATGTACCGAATTACACAACATTTGATGGGATTGATCGACGGGCAAGCCCACTGGCGAAGCACATTTCCTGGCGCCGCGTCTCGTAGTATCACCTTATACGAAATCCGGGCCATCATTCACCGGTCCTTCGGAAGCCCTCCCACACGCTGATTATTTGAAGAGTCGTCTGCATTTGTGCGGGGCATTGGGAGGAATAAGCAGGGTCAGACTCGATCGAAAAAGAACGCACCGACAAAGTCTGACCCAAATGATTCTGTTCGGGAGGAATCGGTACTTCGATTAGCCCCGTCACACCCCTGTTTCGCGAGGGTCGATTGTGGCCGCGCACTCGAATACCAACTCCCGGAACCAGCGATGCGCAGGGCTGAGATGATTGCGCGGATGCCAATGCAGGAAGGTTCGAGTAGGCGCCAACTTGAGTGGGGCTGGCAACCAGATCAATTTCGGCGAGCGTGGAAATATCTGATCGACACGCGTTGGTAACGTGAAAATCAGATCGCGCGCCTCGCATGTAGCCGGGACCATGGCAAAACCGGGAATACGCACCGCAATCTCGCGCATCAACCCGAGCTTGCGTAATACAGGGTCGACTTGTCCTTCACCGCGGCCGTCGAACGAAACGAGACCATGGGGCAAGGCGACGAACTGTTGGAGCGTCAGCGTGTGGTTCAGGCGGCGCGCAAGACGACTGCTCATTACGCAGGCGAACTGATTGGTGTACAGGAGCCTGCGGCGATAGATCTCGCTTGTACTCGGAAATGCAGTGATCACGAAATCGGATTCGCCGTCATCGAGGACGCCAAAGTCTCCGTGAGAAAAAGTCAGCGCACGCAGGTGCGCACGGGGCGCCTCGCGCCGCAGCCGATCGAGCAAACGTGGCAGAAACAACTGCAGTTCGAAGTCCAGCCCTGCCAGCGTGATCTGCTCGTTCAACTGTGCCGGCGAAAACGCCACCGGTCGACTCAACGCATCGATATCGCGCAGAACTTGTTGTAACGGCTGCAGCAGGCCCGTTGCGCGGGCCGTCAATTCATACCCAGCCGCACCGCGGATCAGCAGCTCGTCGCCGAAATGGTCGCGCAGCCGCGCCAGGCATCGGCTCATGGCCGGCTGCGAAAGATTGATCTGCCGTGCGGCCCGCGAAACGTGCTTCTCCAGCAACAAGGCTTCCAGCGCCCGCAGCGCGCTTAGGTCAAGGCTAGTACTATTCATTCAGCGCATGATGATTATGTAAATAATGCATTTCAATAATAGTGCGTAGCGGCCTATGGTGTCGCTGAGGTTAGCGGGGAGCACGGACATGACGGATATCGGCATCGTGGGCGGCGGCGTTTCGGCGTTGCACCTCGGCATCACGCTGGTCACGGGAGGCGTGCAGGCGACCATTTATCTGCCGCATACAGCCGCGCAACTGGCGGACGGCCCGATGCAGAACACCGTTGCGCATATGCCCGATACTGTCGAGCGGGAACGCGCGCTTGGCATTGATTTCTGGCCCGAGGACAGTGTTCGTCACTGCCGGGTTCGTCACTATTCGCTACGTGTCGGCGACCGACAGGCGGTCGATTTCCAGGGCGGACTCGGTGGTGACGAACGCTGTATCGATTACCGCGTGTACTTGCCCCGCCTCATGGCTGAATTCGAACATCGCGGCGGTCGACTTGAACATCAGCCACTAGGGCCAACCGACATCGAAGCGCTCTATCGCCGCCATCCGCTACTTGCAATCGCGAGCGGCAAAGGCGACGCGGGCTTCGCGGATTTCTTTCCACTCATAGACGAACTCAGTTTGCACCAGGTGCCGCCCCGGCAGCTTTGCGTGGGTTTGTTCACCGGCGTTCGGGATCACGACCGGGTTGGCGTGACGGTCGGGATCTCGCCGGGTCATGGGGAGATCATTGTTCTGCCGATGGAAACCGCCGACGGGCCGCTGATGGCGCTTCTGTTCGAGAACCGGCCAGATGGTGCGCTCGCCGACCTGCCGAGGCTGGATTACCAGGCCGACCCCAAGGCCTTTGACGCCCGCATCCTCGCAGCACTGCGCGAGCACTACCCGAGCGTATACGCGCGGATCGATACAGCCACGTTCAGGCTGAACGGACCACGCGATCTCCTGCAAGGCAGTTTCCGGCCGGTTACGCGCGAATCCTGGGCAGAGATCCTCCCTGGCCGCTACGCGATCGCTATCGGCGATCTGCGCTGCACCCAGGATCCGCTTACCGGACAGGGTGCCAACCTGGCTTCGCGTGGGGCATGCGAACTCGGCCGGCAGATTCTGGCGTCCGACAAGGTATTCGACCGCGCGTTCTGCGAATCGTATGAACGAAGCATGCGTTACGTGGTCGCCGGAACGGTCGGCTTCAATAATGCGATGCTCGAGCCCGCGCCGCATACGCAGGCCTTGCTCGGCGTGATGGCCCGCAACGAAGCCGTGTGCACGGATTTTTCGTCTCGATTCGCGGCCCCGCACACGATCTGGTTCGACATCCTGCGGGACGCGGACACGTGTAGCGCCTACGTGGCGGGGTTCGGTGAATCAATAGTGAATCAATAGGCTCAGACGTTAAACCGAAAATGCATGACGTCGCCGTCGTTGACGACGTACTCCTTACCTTCGACGCCAAGCTTGCCGGTCTCACGCGCCTTGACCTCGCCGCCGCAGGCGATGAAGTCATCGTAGGCGATGACTTCGGCGCGAATGAAGCCGCGTTCGAAGTCGGTGTGGATGACCGCCGCCGCCTGCGGCGCCAGCGCGCCGACGCGTACCGTCCAGGCGCGGCACTCCTTGGGCCCGGCGGTGAAAAAACTCTGCAGGCCAAGCAGCCGGTAGCCGGCGCGGATGACGCGATCGAGGCCGGCCTCTTCGAGTCCGAGGTCGTTGAGGAACTCCTTGCGTTCGGCCGCCGGCAGGGTCGCGATTTCCGCCTCGATGGCGGCGCACAGCACCACGCATTCGCAGCGGTTGTTGCTGGCATACGCTTCGACCGCCGCGCTCAGCGCGTTGCCGCCAAGATCGTTTTCGCTGACATTGGCAATAAACAGCACCGGCTTGGCGGTGAGCAGGGCGATTTCGCGCACCAGCGTGGTGGCGTGGTCGTCGAGGTCGAGGGCGCGCACCGGCGTGCCGGCTTCCAGGGCGGTGAGCAACACGCGGTAGGACTCAACCCGCTGCCGCTGAACCTTGTCGCCTGACTTGGCCTGCTTCTCCGCACGGTCGAGGCCGCGGGTACAGGTTTCCAGATCGGCCAGCGCAAGTTCGGTTTCGATCACCTCGATGTCGGCGACCGGATCGATACGGCCGGCAACGTGGGTGACATTGTCGTCCTCGAAGCAGCGCACGACGTGTGCAATCGCCTGGGTTTCACGGATATGGGCGAGGAACTTGTTGCCCAGCCCCTCACCCTTCGATGCGCCTGCGACGAGCCCGGCGATATCGACGAACTCCATGCTCGAGGGCACCAGTTTCTGCGGCTTGACGATCGCGGCGATGCGTTCGAGGCGCGGGTCGGGCACGGCGACGACGCCGACATTGGGCTCGATGGTGCAGAACGGATAATTTTCGGCGGCGATCCCCGCGCTCGTCAGGGCGTTGAACAACGACGACTTGCCGACATTCGGCAGACCGACGATGCCACATTTAAATCCCATCGGGTTTGGTCCTTTGTTTCTGGCGCCGGTTAAGCGCGGTCATGGCGCGTTCGAAATCGCCCTTGATGATGACATCGATCTTTTCGACCACCACCGCGATGGCCGCCAGGATCGCTGCGCGCTCATCGGCCGGCGGCTTACCGAGCACGTAGCCACTGACATCCGCGCCCGGCCCGGGATGACCGATGCCAAGCCGCACCCGCAGGTAGTCGCTGGTCCCGAGTTGAGCGGCGACGCTGCGCAGGCCGTTGTGACCGCCGTGACCACCGCCGCGCTTGAGACGCACGCTGCCAACCTCGAGATCGAGTTCATCATGGGCAATCAGCACGGCTTCGGGTGGGATACGGAAATAGTTCGCGCACGCGGCCACGCTCTCGCCACTGAGATTCATAAAAGTCTGCGGTTTGAGCAGCCGCAGGCCGTCGGCGCTGCGCCCGAGCTGACCCTTGTAGCGTGACTCTTCGTTAAGCGCGACCCCAAGCCTGGCGGCCAGGGCGTCGACCAGCCAGAAGCCGGCGTTATGCCGATCCTCGGCATGGCCGGCGCCCGGATTGCCGAGGCCGACAATAAGCTGGATCGCTTGAAGGTCGGCCACGGCCGTCCGCCCGCAGTGCGCGTGGCCGTGAGCCTAGTCGTCCTCGTCCGGCTTGTCGTCGGCCGCTGCGGCCTCGGCGCCCTCGGCAGGCTCCGCGGCTTCCTCGGTCACTTCGTCTTCTTCGACCACGCGCGGCATAACCACCTGCACCACGGCCAGACTGTCGTCGCCGCCGCTGGCGAGCGAGGTGATTTCGACGCCTTCCGGCATCTTTAAATCGCCTAAGTGGATCGAATCGCCGACTTCGAGTGCGGCCACATCGACCTCGATCGACTCCGGCAGGTTGGCCGGCAGACAGGTCACTTCCAGATCCGACATGAGATGAGCAATCACGCCACCGCCGGTCTTGACGCCGACACAGGTTTCTTCGTTGAGGAAGTGGATCGGAATGCGGATCGTCAATTCTTCAGAAGCCGACACACGCTGGAAGTCCATGTGCAATATGAACGGCTTGTAAGGGTGGCGCTGCATGTCCTTCAAGATCACTTTTTCAGGTTTGCCGTCGAGCTTCAGATCGAGGATATGCGAATAAAACGCTTCGTGGGCGGTGTGCAGCAGCATCTCGTTGTGATTGAGTTGAACGGCAACGGCATCCTTGTGCGCGCCATAGACAACCGCCGGTAGTATGCCCTCGCGACGCAGGCGGCGGCTCGCACCCTTACCCCTGTCGTTACGCGTCCGGGCTTCGATTTCGAACGTGTTCATAGTTCGGAACTCCAAGTTTCATCATTAATACAAGCCACCACGCCGAGCCCGCGACCAGACGTCGGCGTGGTGTTCACAGCGGCAGTCCGGCGCCAGGCCGGACCACCCGCATCTCAATCGACAAACATCGAACTCAGGGACTGTCCCGAGCTGATGCGGCTGATGCTTTCGCCGATCAGGCCGGCGACCGTCAGCTGACGGATCTTGCTGCAGCCCTCGGCCTCCGCGGACAGCGGGATGGTGTCGGTGACGACGAGTTCATCGAGTGTCGAATTATTCAGGTTGGCCAGCGCCCCGCCCGACAGCACCGGGTGCGTGCAATAGGCCACCACGCTGCGCGCGCCATTGTCTTTCAGCGCCTCGGCGGCGCGGCACAGGGTGCCGGCGGTATCGACCATGTCGTCGACCATCACGCAGGTGCGGCCGGCGACGTCGCCGATGATGTTCATGACCCGCGACTCGTTGGCGCGCGGACGACGTTTGTCGATAATCGCCAGGTCCGCATTATCGAGCCGGCGCGCGATGGCGCGCGCACGGACCACGCCGCCGACGTCCGGCGAAACCACCATCAGGTCTTCGTATTCGTGTTTCCAGATGTCGCCGAGCAACACCGGCGACGCGTAGACGTTGTCCATCGGGATATCGAAAAATCCCTGGATCTGCTCCGCATGAAGATCGACGGTCAACACCCGGTTGGTGCCGACGCTGGTGATCATATTGGCAACCACCTTGGCCGTGATCGGCACGCGCGCCGAACGCGGGCGACGGTCCTGGCGGGCGTAGCCGAGATACGGCACGACGGCCGTAATCGACAGTGCGGACGCGCGCCGCAGGGCGTCGATGAGGACCAGCAGCTCCATGAAATTATCGTTGGTCGGGGCGCAGGTCGGCTGGATCACGATGGCATGGCGACCGCGCACGTTCTCGGCGATTTCGACCATGATTTCGCCGTCACTGAAGCGGTCGACGGTGGCTTTGCCGAGCGGGATCTGCAGATGTCGCGCAACCGCCCGTGCCAGCGGGCGGTTGGCATTGCCGGTAAACAACATCGACTCTTCTAACATCGTCCCGTCAACCTCTGCTCTGCAGCCTGAGCTGGGATGTCGAATGACCCGCCGCGCGCGCGGCCGGCATCAGTCGGCCGGCCCCTGCCTGTGGCTGGGGTACCAGGATTCGAACCTGGGAATGCGGGGATCAAAACCCCGTGCCTTACCACTTGGCGATACCCCAATTCTGTCCTGTCTAGCGGGCTGTTGAAAATCTACTGCGGGCACCGTTTACGGTGTTGCGCGCTCACCTGCGGTGCTCATTTATCCGCATAAACTCCGCTCCTCGCTTCGCGCGCGCCTTGTACCCGGCGCTCCTCGTTACGTTTTTCAACAGCCTGTTCAGTGCCGATCCACTTCTTCGGCGAGCCTGTCGAGCAGCGGCGAGCGGTTGCGGCGCTGGCCCGAAAATCCGATCCAGCCGTCCGGCACCTGCGCTACGACCGCTTCGGCGGCAGCGAGATCGTCAAAAAACGCGTACACACTGGCGCCGGTTCCACTCATCCGCGCCGGGGCGAACTGCGCCAGCCAATCGAGCGCGACGCCGACCTGCGGGTAGAGGCGCCGGGTCACGGGTTCACAGTCGTTGCGGGTGCTGGACAGCGGAAAGGCGTGCATTTTGATTGGCGGGGTATCGCGTGTCAAATCCCGCGCGCCGAACACACGGGCGGTGGCCACCGCGCAATTCGGGGTGATGATTACGATCGGCGTCTGTTCCGGCTCGACCGGTTCAAGCACCTCGCCAACGCCTTCCGCCCAGGCCGCCCGGCCGTGGACAAAAACCGGCACGTCGGCGCCGAGCGCCAGCCCCAGGGTGGCCAGCTCGGCGCTGCTGAGGGCGAGTCCCCACAGGGCGTTCAACGCCACCAGCACGGTGGCGGCATCGGAGCTGCCGCCACCGAGCCCACCGCCCATGGGCAGGCACTTGCTGACCTCGATATCGACGCCGTGGCGGGTGCCGGTATGGGCCTGCAGCAGGCGCGCGGCGCGCACCACCAGGTCGTCGTCCGCGGCCACGCCGGGCAGCGCCGAGCGGCGCTCGACGCGGCCGTCGTCACGCAGCTCGAATGCCAGCACATCGCAGACATCGACGAACTGAAACACGGTCTGCAGCAGGTGATAGCCGTCCGTGCGCCGCCCGGTGACATGCAGAAAAAGGTTGATTTTGGCCGGCGCCGGCCAGCCGCGGGAGAGCGTCATTCGAGGCGCTCCCAGGTTTTGACCACCATCCGCACCTTGAGGGTGTCGCGGTTCAGGAACAGTTTGCGCGGCAGGGCCGGCTCGGCTTCGTCCTGGTAATCGAGAATGCTGATGCGCCAGCCGGCCTGGGCGAAATCAGTCAAACGCCCGGCGCTATCGTGGCGCTGCTGTGCGGCCGCTGGCTGCGGCGCCGGCACACCGCGCACCCAGTAGCGCGCCCCGCTGACCGGAATGGTCCAGCCGAGGTGGGTGTTCATCAGGGCCTCGGCCGACGTCGCATGATGGGTCTGCCCGTCGGGCAGGATCAGGCTTACCCGCGCGTCGTCGCCGGCGAGCGCAAACGTACCGCCGTTGAGCGGGGCGGTGATACGCAGGTCGAAGCGGGCGCCGCGCTGGCGCCACTCGAGCGCGCCGCTGAAACCCTTGTCCTCACGCTGTACGCCGATGCGCCCCGACAGCCGCCAGCTATCAACGGCGAGTACCGCCGCGACATGCTCAGCGCCGACATCGCCACCCTCGACGTCGACCGCCGGCGGCGCGCCGCCAAACATGGCGCAGCCATTGAGTAAAGCCAGGCTCGACGCGAGCAACGCCGCGCGTGCGCTGCGGGAGATGGCGTTCAAGCGGCCGTGGTGCGCGGCGCGGCCGTGCCGGTTGGCGCCGGCGGGACGCGTGGCGCGCGTCGGATCATGGAGTCAGACGTTCGATGACATCGAGCAGGCGCTGGTCGTCGGGCGTATCGCGCAGCGCGCTGTCCCATACTGTACGCGCCTGGTCACGATTACCCATGACCCACAGCACTTCGCCGAGGTGGGCCGCAACTTCCGGGTCATTGCGCAGCGCGCGCGCTTTCTCGAGGTAGGCGATCGCCTCCTCGAGCCGCCCCAGTCGATACAACACCCAACCCATGCTGTCGAGGATGTAGAAGTCGTTCGGGCTGTATTTGAGCGCCTGCTCGATCAGGGCGTGCGCTTCGGCGTAACGCTCGGTGCGATCAGCGAGGGTGTAGCCGAGCGCGTTGAGGGCCTGCGCATTGTCCGGTTCGGCGGCAATGATGGTGCGCAGATCGCGTTCCAACAGTTCGATATTGCCCATCTTTTCCGCCAGCATGGCGCGGGTATACAGCAGTTCGGTGTTGTATACCCCGCCGGCCAGCGCGGCGTCGTAGATCGCCATGGCCTCTTCGTAACGCTTGTGTTCGGTCAGGATCTCGCCCTTGGCGCGGGCCAGCTCAAAACCCTGCTGTTCGTCTTCGACGGCGATTTGATCGAGAAACGCGGTGGCCTCGTCGACCCGCTTCATGAGCGACAACACCAGCGCCTTGCGCATCTGCGCGGCAAAGTAATTGCCGCCGCCTTCGATGGCCTGGTAATGCTCGATGGCCTGCTCGGGTTTGCCGGCGGCCTCGGCGATCTGGCCGAGGTAGAAGTGCGCCTCGTCGAGGCGCGTCTCGAGTTTGACCAGCTGCTCGAAATTGACCGCCGCGTCGTCGAGACGGTTGGCCTGCAGGTTGAGCAGACCGAGGGCAAACACGATATCGGTATTGTCCGGCGATTCCTCCGACAACAGGCCGAACTGGATGCGCGCCTCTTCATAACGGTTGGCATCAGCGAGGAGACGCGCGTAGATCAGGCGCAGGCCGAACTGTTTCGGGTTGACCGCGAGGATATGTTCCAGCCAGTCGACTGCTTCGGACAGCTTGTCCTGCTCCTGCAGCACCGCGAGATAAGCCATCGCCACGTTGGAACCAAGCTCGGTGCGTTCGGCGACCCGCGTCATGGCGACATTCGCTTCCGGCAGCTTGCCGGCGCGGATCGCGAGCAGGGCGTAGGCGAGCAGGGCGTCGGTGTTGTTTTCGAATTTGTCGAGCAGGCGGCCCATGACCTCGAGCGCGGTGGCGCGGTCCTCCTCGCGGCCGAGCAGGTTCGCGATCATGCGCAGGCGGTTGCCGGATCCCTCGTGGTCGTGGCCGAGTACGAAATCGAGGTGGACCAGGGCGGCGTCGGGGTCGCCGTGCCGGATATACATGGCGGCCAGGATCTGGCGCGCTTCCATGTCGAGCGGCGCGAGCTCGACCCACACTCGGGCCGCGGCCAGCGCCGAGGCGTCATTGCGCGCAAATACCGCGATGCGGGTGGCGCGCTGGGCCAGGTTGACGTCGCGCAGGGTCTCGGCAAGGGCAAGGTATTGTTGTACGGCGGTGTCGAGATCGCCGCGCTGTCCGGCAAATTCGGCGATCAGCAAACGGTAAATCGGGTCCTGCCCGTATTCAAACGGCGCCGCCATTGGCACTGGTGGCGGCGGCGTTGGCGCGGTCACCGCGGGTTGCGGCATCACCGGCGGGCGCGGAGTCGGCGCCGCGCAGGCGGCCACCAGCGCGAGCACCGCGAGTAATACACCGCGGTGTAGTCGCTTTGCGCCAGGTTTGTGGATAAGGTGGTTCAAGGGTTCCGATACACCGTGTGGCGCCGGGCCTGGGACTGCGGCCGGACCGGCGCGGGCGTTAGTGGTTTGACTATTCTCTGATTAAACTATATCCGAGTCCACGCAGAACCCTAATTTTGATACTCGAACGCGCACTTCGTTCCGCTCCCGGCCCGTTCGCGGCACCCACACCCGGATAGCGGATCGCGCCACTGAAACCTTGACGCCGGCGGCCCATGGCTCTTTTTATACTCGGACTAAGCCACAAGACCGCGCCGGTCGAAATGCGCGAGAAAGTGGCATTTGACCCTGATCAGCTCCCGCAGGCGCTCGGCGCGCTGAACAGCCGTGCCGGGGTCAGCGAATCGCTGATCCTGTCGACCTGCAACCGTACCGAGCTGTACTGCGATATCGAGCCGGCCGGGAGCGATGCCGCCATGGCGTGGCTGGCGGACTACCGCAAGCTCGCCCTGCCCGACATCGAGCCGCACCTCTATCACCTCGACAACGAACACGCCGTGCGCCATACCCTGCGCGTCGCCAGCGGGCTCGATTCGCTGATCCTCGGTGAACCGCAGATCCTGGGGCAGCTCAAGCAGGCCTATCGCGAGGCGGTCGGCGCCGGGACCGCTGGAAAATTCCTCAACCGGTTGATGCAGTTTTCGTTTTCCACCGCGAAGCTGGTGCGCTCGGAGACCGAGATCGGCAATACCCCGGTTTCGGTCGCCTACGCGGCGGTCAAACTCGCCCAGCAGATCCACGGCCAGCTCAACCAGCGCAGCGCCCTGCTGATCGGCGCCGGCGACACGATTTCCCTGGTCGCCAACCATCTGGCCGGCGCCGGGATCGGAAAACTCGTGATCTGCAACCGCACCCACGATAACGCCGTGACCCTGGCGCGGCGCTACGGCGGCGAGGCGATCGAGATGAGCGAGCTGCCGAGCCGCCTCGCGGACGTCGACATGGTGGTGTCGTCGACCGCCAGCCGCGCAGCGATCGTGACGCGCGGCATGGTCGAACTGGCCCTGGAACGCCGTCGCGGCGAACCGCTGTTCATCGTCGACCTCGCCATTCCACGCGACGTCGAAACCACCGTCGGCGAACTCGATGATGCCTACCTGTATACCGTCGACGACCTCGAAAAGGTCATCGCGTCGAATCTCAGGCTGCGTCACCAGGCTGCGCAACAGGCCGAAGAGATGGTCCACCTGCAGGTCCAGGACTACATGGACTGGGTGCAGCTGCAGTCGAGCAGTGCCACCATCACCGCCTATCGCCAGCGCGCCGAGGGCCAGCGCGACGCGGCGCTCGCCCAGGCCATGTCGCGACTCGAGCGCGGCGAAGACCCGGCCACCGTGCTGCAACAGTTTGCGCGTGGCCTGACCAACAAACTCATGCATGAACCTACCCGCAGCCTGCGCGCCGCGAGCGGCAACGAAGATTTTGTGCGCGTCGCCCGCGAACTGCTCGGGATCGGAAACGAAAAGCCACCGCAATGAAAAGTTCCCTGCTGAGTAAACTGCAAAGCCTGAGCGAGCGGCGCGCCGAACTCGAAGGTCTGCTGAGTACACCCGAGGTCATGGCCGACAACGCGCGCTATCGCAACCTGTCCAAGGAGCATGCGGAAATTTCGCCGCTGGTCGAATGTTTCATGCGCTATCGCGACACCGAACGCAGTGTGCATGCGACCGAGGAACTGACCCGCGAAGACGACGCCGAGATGCGCGCCATGGCGCACGAAGAGCTGGCCAGCGGCCAGGCCCGCCTGGTCGCGCTCGAAAGCGAACTGCAGAGACTGCTGGTACCGAAAGATCCCGACGACGACGCCAACGTGTATCTCGAGATCCGCGCTGGTACCGGCGGCGACGAAGCCGGACTGTTTGCCGGTAATCTGTTGCGCATGTATCTGCGTTATGCCGAGCACCGCGGCTGGCGCACCGAGATCATGCACGCCAGCGAAAGCGAAGCCGGCGGCTACAAGGAAGCCGTCGCGCGCATCAGCGGTCAGGGCGTGTACTCGCGGCTCAAGTTCGAGTCCGGCGCGCACCGCGTCCAGCGCGTGCCGGAGACCGAATCGCAGGGCCGCATCCATACCTCGGCATGCACGGTCGCGGTGCTGCCGGAGATCGACGACGTGGAGGCGATCGCAATCAACAGCGCCGATCTGCGTATCGATACCTTCCGCGCCTCGGGCGCCGGCGGTCAGCACGTCAACAAAACCGACTCGGCGATCCGTATCACCCACCTGCCCACCGGCGTGGTGGTCGAATGCCAGGACGAACGCTCGCAACACAAGAACCGCGCCCGCGCCATGAGCCTGCTGCAGGCGCGCCTGCTGCGTGCCGAGCGCGATCGCATCGATGCCGAACAGGCCTCGGCGCGGCGCAACCTGGTCGGCAGCGGCGACCGCTCGGAACGGATCCGGACCTACAACTATCCGCAGGGTCGGGTTACCGATCACCGCATCAACCTGACGCTGTACAAGCTCGATGAGATCCTGGGCGGTGAACTCGATGTCGTCATCGAACCGCTGGTGACCGAGCACCAGGCCGATCTCATGGCCCAGCTTGCCGAGGTCTGAAACGCTGGCGCCGGCGCTCACCGTCGCCGCCGCCCTGCGCGCGGCCGCAACGCGCCTGGGCGCGGCGGACGACCCGCGGCTGGACGCCGAGATCCTGCTCGCGCACTGTCTCGAAGTACCGCGAACGCAGCTCTACATGGAGCCGCGGCAAGAACTCGACCACCTTCGGCAACGCGCTTTTGCGGCGCTCGTCGATCAACGCAGCAGCGGTGTGCCGCTGCCCTACCTGACCGGGACGACGGAATTCTGGTCGCTGCCGCTGGCGGTTACCCCCGCGGTCCTGGTGCCGCGGCCGGAAACCGAACTGCTGGTCGAGTGCGCACTGGCCCTGGCGGCCAGCGCCGCACCGCTGAGTGTCATTGATCTCGGTACCGGCAGCGGCGCGATCGCGGCCGCGTTCGCCAGCGAGCGGGGCCAGGCGACGGTCGTGGCCTGCGATCGCTCGGCGGCGTGTATCGATGTCGCGAAAAACAATTTTTCCGCCCTCGGCCTGGCCCACATCGTGGTCCTGGTATGCGACTGGCTCGAACCGTTTGCCGACGCAGTATTTGACCTGGTCCTGGCCAACCCGCCGTATATCGGTCGCCACGAGCGCGCCATCCTCGGCCGGGAACTCGACTACGAACCGCCGCAGGCGCTGTTCGCCGGCGACGCCGGCGAGGCGGCGCTGGCCGCAATCGCGCGCCAGGCGCCGCGCTGTTTGAAAGCGGGCGGCCATGTCATTGTCGAACATGGTTTTGGCCAGGGTCAGCGGGTCCGCGCGCTGCTCGGCGCGGCCGGTTTCAGCGGCATAGAAACGCACCGCGATCTCGGCGGGCACGAACGCGTCACGCTCGGGCGCAAGGCGTGACAGCGCCGCGCTCGCCCGGCACACTGCGCGGGCATCGGACCGTCAGCACCTTATTGATTAGCAGGGTGGTGAAAAACGTCGCGAGGAAGGTCGGGCGCAAGGCGCGGGCGAGACGAGGACCGGAGTTTACTGGTGTAAATGAGGACCACAGGCGAGTCCGCAACGCCGCGCACGGCCTCCGCAGTAGTTTTTCACCACCCTGTTAGGGAGACGCACTATGGATGACCAATTGCTGCTGCGTTACAGCCGCCAGATCCTGCTGCCGGAGATCGACATCGACGGGCAGAGCCGGCTGGCTGAATCCAGTGTGCTGCTGATCGGCCTCGGCGGCCTCGGTTCGCCGATCGCGATGTACCTTGCCGCGGCCGGGATCGGACGCCTGATCCTGGTCGACCACGACCGCGTTGAACTGTCCAATCTGCAGCGCCAGATCGTGCACGCCAGCGCCGACCTCGAGCGTCCCAAGGTTGAATCGGCGCGCGATCGCCTGCTCGCTCTCAACCCGAATACCGATATCGTCACCGTCGCCGAGCGTCTCGACGACGCAGGCTTCGCGCGTTACGTGCCGAGCGTCGACGCGGTCATCGACGCAACGGATAACTTCGCTACCCGCTTCGCCATCAACCGGCACTGTGTGCGCCATCGCAAGCCGCTGATTTCCGGCGCCGCGATCCGCTTCGAAGGCCAGGTGACGGTGTTCCACGCCGGGGACGCCAACAGCCCCTGCTACCGTTGCCTGTATACCAACGAAACGCAGGTTGCCGAAAGCTGTTCACAGACCGGCGTCGTCGCGCCACTGCTGGGCATCATCGGCAGCGTGCAGGCAATGGAGACGATCAAAGTGTTGCTCGGTATCGGGAGCGATCTGCACGGGCGCTTATTGCTGCTCGACGCGCTCGCCATGGAGTGGCAAAGCATGCGTTTCAACAAAAATCCGAACTGCCCGGAGTGTGGCGCCGAGGCACTGGCGCAGGCCTGAACCGGGGGCGCGCTTGCGCTACGGCGGTGGGCCGCCGCCCGGCCGGCGTCCTGGCGGCGCGCCGCGCTTGAATTTGAACCACATGTAGAATCCGCTCAGCGCCAGCAGCAACAACGCCAGCGCCGCCACATCGACTACCAGTACGCCGACCGGGCCTAAAATGCGACCGCTGTGCAGGTCGAGCAGGACGCGCTCGTAACTCAACGGCGTGCCGCTATAGGCGACGTCGATAGCGGCTACCAGCGCGGCCGGCACCGGCGCACTGGTCTGCCAGTTCGGCGTCTGTGCCGCCGCGGCTGCGCGCCACGTGCCGGCGGCCTGGTCCAGCAGCATCGCGCCGTCGGCGCTATCGACCACCACCCCGGCCGCGCCCGCGGCGATCCCGCTCAGTGGCAGGGCAAGGCCGTCAAGTTCGCCGTAGGTTTCGATCAGCTCGCCGTCGGCATTGAACGCGGCAACCTGGTCGTCGAACGCCAGCAGCAGCACCCCGGCGTCGATGACCGCGCCGCGCAGCCGCGCGTCGCGGCGGTAGAACTCGTGCGCATTGCGGTAAACCCGCGATCCGACCTGGATAACCCAGCCGCTCTCCACTGCGTAGCCGCTTGCAGCGCTCAGGCGTTCAACGCCGTAATGGGCATTCAGGAGCGGCGCGGTGACCACGCGCCGGCCGAGCTGCCAGTCGTCGGTGTGGTTGAGGGCAATGCCGCTCACGGTCGTCACGATCACGATCAGGCCGCTGACGATTCCGAGCAGGCGGTGCCAGCGCGTCATCGGATGCACGCGCGGGGCCATGGGACGGCGGCTGCCGGGGCGCGATCGAAGTGCGCCGGGTGGCGGCGATTCGCGGGCGGTCATGGGATTATTGCCGCGAGCAGCGCGGACCGGAACGCGCGCTCAGAGCACCGCGTCAGGGCGCGGCGTGGAACGTCGGCTCGGACAGGGCCGCGCCGGTGGGCAGCGCCGGGCCAGCGGTAATGGTGGTCAGGGCAACCTGCAGGCATTCGTCGGCATGGTAGGCGCACTGACCGCAGCAGGTTGATACGCCGAGGCTGTCGGCCAGGCATTCCAGCGTGCGCGCGCCGTCTCGAACGGCTTCGTGGACATCGCTTTCGGTGACGTTATTGCAGATACACACGTACACGGGCGGAGCTTCCTCAAGACTGAATCGTAACGGTAGTACAAATGAGAACCATTTGCAACACTGTCCAGGTCCGGTCCCGGTGACGCCCTTACAGATGCGACTGCTGGTAGTTCTGCAGGCCGATACGCTCGATCAGATCGAGCTGCGTTTCCAGCCAGTCGACATGCTCTTCTTCGCTCTTGAGGATGTCCTCGAACAGCTCCCGAGTAACAAAATCCCCGACCTGCTCACAATCCGTGATCGCGGCGTGCAGGTCCGGCAGCGCGTCGTGTTCCAGGGCCAGGTCCTGGCGCAGGACCTCGACCGTGTTTTCACCGATGCGCAGGCGCCCGAGGTCCTGCAGATTGGGCAGGCCTTCGAGAAACAGAATACGCTCTATGAGGCGATCGGCATGCCGCATTTCGTCGAGCGACTCGTGGTACTCATGCTCGTTGAGCTTGCTCAAACCCCAGTTTTTGTACATCCGTGCATGCAGAAAGTACTGGTTGATAGCGGTCAATTCGTTTTTGAGTATGCGATTGAGATGTTCTATGACCTTGGCGTCGCCTTTCATCGTCGGGCTCCTCGATTGCGGTCTGCAGCGCTGCCGACCCGGTTCACTCGGTCGCGCGCTTCAGGGGATGTGCCTGGCGGCCGACTTAATGAGCGGCCTTAAGAGCTGCAATAATACACTCAAGGCGACGCCGCCTGTGGAGGAAGGACATGGACATCAGCACGATAGTCACGCTCGTCATTGCCGTGGTCGTCCTCGCCTACGGCATCACCATCTACAACGGTCTGGTGACGCTCAAGCACAATGTCGCCAAAGCCTGGTCGAACATCGACGTGTTGCTCAAACAACGGCACGACGAGTTACCCAAGCTGGTCGAGATCTGCAAACAATACATGGCCTATGAGAAGGACACCCTGGAACGCGTGATCAGCGCCCGCCAGGCCGTCGCGGTGGCGCGCGAAGCCGGCGATATACCCCAGCTCGGCCCGGCCGAGACCCAGCTGCGGCGTGGCCTGGGTAATCTTTTTGCGGTCGCCGAAGCCTATCCCGAGCTGAAAGCGGACAACACGTTCAAGCACCTGCGCGACCGGATCAGCACCCTCGAAGATGGCATCGCTGACCGCCGCGAGTTCTACAACGAATCGGTCAACCGCAATAACGTCCGTATCGAACAGTTCCCGGACGTCATGATTGCGCGCGGTTTCAGTTTCGGACCGCGCCAGCTGCTCGAATTCAGCGATGCCGAAAAAGCAGACGTCGATCTGAAAGCCCTGTTCACCTGATCTCTCGCCCGTGTCGCTGGCCAGCGATTTTGCGCTAAGCGTACGCCATGCCGAGCCGGCGGCATTCTGGTTCGGCAGCGTTATCGCGGTCCTGCTGGCGGTGGCGGCGACGTGGGGCGCGTTCGTATTCATCAATCGCAAGCGCGTCATCGAAGACCTGCCAACCGCCCTCATCCGGTCCGCGCCGCAGGGCTATGTAGAACTGCAGGGTTACGCCGAATTGATGGACGGCGATCCGATCTACGCGACCTTATCCAACCGCCTCAGCGTGTGGTACGCCTATAAGATAGAGAAGCGTGAGCAAGGACAGCGTAACGGCCGGCGCGAATCGCGCTGGGTGACGATCGAATCGGCCACCAGTGACGATCTTTTCTATCTGGTTGACCCGACCGGACGTTGCGCCGTCGATCCCGACGGCGCCGCCGTCACGCCCACGCATCTCAATGTCTGGTACGGCTCGAGTCGCATCGCCGGTCGCTACCACCCCTCGGACGGCGAATGGTGGGCGCGCTCGCTCGGCGCTATGAGTAAACCTTACCGCTACACCGAACGACGCATCGAACCCGGCGATCCGATTTACGCGCTCGGCAATTTCACCACCCACGGTCGTGGCAGTGCCCGTTTCGACAAGAACGGCGCGATCGGCGACCGGCTGCGGGTATGGAAGCGCGACCACGCTTTCATGCTCCAGCACTTCGACGCCAACGGCGACGGCCAGATTGACATGCAGGAATGGCAGGCAGCGCGCGCCGAGGCGGAACGCGCGGTGATCGGCGAACACGAGCAGGGCGGCGCTCCGCCGCCGATCGACGTCCTCGGCCAGACCCGCGACCGTCGCCGTCCGTTCGTGATCCACGCTGGCAGCGAAGCGGAAATTATTCGTCGCTGCCAGCGTTACGCCGCCGGCCTGCTGCTGGTCGGCATACCGCTGGCCGCGCTCGCCTTGTGGTCGTTTGCGATCCGTTTTGCCACCGCCTGATTCTAAATAGGCGTGCGAAAACTTCGAACACGATTCGTGGCGTGCGGGTCGCGCGTCAGGCTAGCGTTCGACCGTACATTCATCCACGGTCTCACTGGCCTCGCGCTGCGCTATACCATCCGTGGCCCGCTTGCGCTCGAGGCCGCCTGACGCGCGACCCGCACGCCACCAGCGCCTGTGTGTCCCATTATTCCGAACACTTATTCAGACAGCCGCGCCGCAGGGCAACGACGACCAACTCGAAACACTCCTTTTGGCGCGCCCGGCGACACTGCATAATGGCGCCCATGCACAACACCCCTGACGCCATTGCCACCCTCGCCCGGCTGCCCGATTTCAAGGCCATCGATCCCACCACCCTGGTTGCCGACCTTGAAACCCTGCTCGGCGCGCATCGCGCTCGACTCGCCACCATTACCGCCGATCCCGCCAACGCCAGCTGGCAGAGCGTGGTCGAACCGATGGACGCGATGGCCGACGAATTGAAGCGCACCTTCTCACCGGTTTCTCACCTGCACCACGTGGCTGACTCTGAAGCGTTGCGCGAACCGTATAACGCCTGCATCGCCCTGCTCTCCGAATATGGCAGCGAACTGGCGCAAAACGCTGAATTGTGCCGCTGTTATCAGCACATTCATGACAGTGCGGAATTTCACAACTTCGAACCGGCACGACGTAAGGTCATCGAAAACGCGCTGCGTGATTTCAGACTCGGCGGCGTGCAGTTGCCGCCCGCCGAACAGGCCGTGGTCAAACGTCTGAATATCGAGCTCGCGCGGCTCGGCACGCAGTTCGAAGAAAACCTGCTCGACGCGACCCAGGCATTCAAGCTCAGGCTCGACAACGACCAGCGCCTGGCCGGACTGCCCGATGCCATTCGCGCCCTGACCCGACAAAACGCCGAGCGCGAGCACTACGACGGTTATATCCTGACCCTCGACCTGCCGTGTTACCTGCCGGCCATGCAGCGACTCGAAGACCGCGATCTGCGCCGCACGCTTTACGAGGCCTATGTCACGCGCGCCTCGGAACTCGGACCCCACGGCGGCCAGTACGACAACTCGGTCATCCTGTGCGACATCCTGGCCCGTCGCCAGGAGCTCGCTCGAGCGCTGGGCTTTGCCAGCTACGCCGACCTGTCACTGGCCAACAAGATGGCGCCGGATCCGGCCGCGGTGACCGATTTTCTGCTCGAGCTGGCGGCGCGCGCGCGACCCGCGGCCGAACGTGAACTCGCCGAGCTGGGCGCTTTTGCCCGCGACGAACTGGGACTCGAAACGATCGAGGCGTGGGACGTCGCGTTCTGCTCCGAACGTTATCGCGAACACTGCTTTCGCTTCAGCCAGGAGGATCTGCGTCCGTATTTTCCCGCCACCCGCGTGCTGGACGGCATGTTCCAGGTCGCGAGCACTTTGTTCGACATCCGTTTCGAAGCGATCGAAAACGGCATCGATCGCTGGGACGAGGCGGTGCGCTTCTATGCCATCTGCGACAGCGATGACCAGCCGATCGGATTCTTTTTTCTCGACCTCTATGCGCGGGCGGGCAAACGCTCGGGGGCGTGGATGGATGAATGCCTGGTGCGCTGGCGCCACGACGATACGACCCAGCTGCCGGTCGCCTACCTGGTGTGCAACTTCACGCCGCCGGTGGCCGACCAGCCGACCCTGCTGACCCACGACGACGTGATCACCGTATTCCACGAATTCGGTCACGGCCTGCACCACATGCTGACCCGGATTGAGCAGCCAGCGGTGGCCGGGATCAATGGCGTGGCCTGGGATGCGGTCGAGCTGCCGAGCCAGATCCTCGAAAACTGGGCGTGGGAAAAAGAAGCCCTCGACCTGATCAGCGGGCATTACCAGGACGGCCACACCATCCCCGACGATCTCTATGAACGGGTGCGCTCGGCGAAACGCTTTCAGGCGGCCATGCAGACCCTGCGTCAGGTTGAACTCGCGCTATTCGATTTTCGTGCGCACATGGAATACACACCGGGTTTCGACATCCAGGCTCTGCTCGACGAAGTGCGCGCCACGGTGGCAGTCCTCACGCCGCCGGAGTGGAACCGTTTTCAACATTCGTTTTCGCATATCTTTGCCGGCGGCTATGCGGCCGGTTACTACAGCTACAAATGGGCCGAGGTGCTGGCCGCGGATGCCTACGCACGCTTTGAAGACGAAGGCATCTTCAATCGCGAGACCGGACTCGAGTTTCGCCATGCGATCCTGGAAATGGGCGGCGCCGAGGACGCGATGGCGTTGTTCAAGCGTTTTCGCGGACGCGAACCCAGCGTCGAGCCGTTGCTGCGGCAAGCTGGACTGATCACGTGAGGCACGCGGATAATCGCCGGGCCATGACCCGCCGCCTGCAACTGACGCTGCTCGTTACCCTGTTGTTGGGTACAACCTCGGCATTGGCGGAAACCAGCTACGTCATCGACAAGCTTCTGGTCGGCGTACATGCCGACAAGAATCTCGACAGCGCTATCATCAAGGTCCTGCCGACCGGTACCCGTCTCGAGGTCATCGAGCGTGACGGCGAACTGGCCCTGATCGAAGATCCCGAACAGGTACGCGGCTGGGTCGATAGCGCCTACCTGACCGTCGAAGTACCCGCGGCGCTACGTCTGGCCGAACTGCAACGCGACAAGGACAAACTCGAAAAGCAGCTCGCGGAAGCGGCGAGCGCGACACCCGCGACGGCCGACGCCGGCGGCGCCGGCAGCGCCGAAATCGAGGCGCTGACGAAGGAAAACACCGAACTCAAAGGCAAACTTTCCGAACAACGTCTGCGGGCCGGCAAACTGCAAACCGAGATTGCCGCCGTGCGGGCGGAGATGCAGAACAATGCCGCGCCGCCTGACGCGCGTATCGTTGAACTCGAACGCGACCGCGACGCCCTGAACGGCAAACTCGAAGACGCCGAAGACCAGATCGCCGAGCTGTCGGCGCGTGCTTCGCTCAAGGCCACGTCCGACCTTGTACCGCTGGTGCTCAAGGAATATGCCAGCGCCATCGCGATCATCGTGCTGGTGATCATGGTGTTTGCATTCGGCGCCGGGATTTATGTCGTCGACCTGCTCAATCGCCGTCGCCACGGTGGCTTTCGCGTCTGAGCCCGGCGCTTGAGGTCGGTTCACGGGCGCCCGAACAATGCCGTGTATCGCGAGCTGGAATCTGAATTCTCTGCGCGCGCGCCTCGACCACGTTCGCACCTGGCTGGGCGAAAACGACATCGACGTACTTGCCGTGCAGGAAACCAAGGTCCGCAACGAGGACTTTCCGGCCGCCGAGCTGGCTGATGCGGGATACCACAGCCTCTACGTCGGGCAGAAATCCTACAACGGCGTAGCGGTGCTTTCGCGCCGGCCGCAAACGCTGGTCGCGACCGCCATACCCGGTTTTGACGACAACCAGGCGCGGGTGCTGGCGGTGAGCCTGGTGGAGTGCCTGTTGCTCAATGTCTACGTTCCCAACGGCGCGGTCGTGGGCAGCGAAAAGTATGCCTACAAGCTGGCCTGGCTCGACGCCTTCGGCGAGTGGCTGGCGCTGCTGACCGAACGGCATCCGGCAGTGATGGTGGTTGGTGATTTCAATATCGCGCCGGCCGATGCCGACGTGCATGACGTCGAGGCCTGGCGCGACCAGGTGCTGTGCAGTGAGGCGGAGCGGGCGCGCCTGAAGCGGCTGTTCGACGCCGGACTGGTCGATGTCTTTCGCCAGTTCGAGCAATCGCCGGGAAGCTATTCGTGGTGGGACTACCGGGCCGGCAGCTTTCGCCGCAATCGGGGTCTGCGCATCGATCTGATCCTCGCCAGCGAAGCGCTCAGCGCCCGCATCAGCCGCTGCTATATCGATCCGTCACCGCGCGGCTGGGACAAGCCATCCGATCACGCGCCGGTGGTCGCCTGCCTGTCTGACTAGCAGGCTGGTGAAAAACTACTGCGGGTGCGGTCTGCGGCGTTGCGCGCTCGCCTGCGGTCCTCATTTACACCAGTAAACTCCGGTCCTCGTCTCGCCCGCGCCTTGCATACCGCACTCCTCGCTACGTTTTTGACCACCCTGTCAGGGTGCTCAACAGTGACGACACAAAAATTCACCCGGGACGCACTGGCTGTAGCCTAAGTTCACGATTGACGGGTCGCGGACGGGCCGGCGGCGGCTACACTGCCAGCCATGCCGTCAACACCACATCGCTACTCGTTCGATTATTGGGCCGCGCTCGCCGACAGCGATCCTCAGGCGTTCGAGTCGGCCCGTCGCGAGGTCCTGCGCGCCTTGATTGAAGCGGCGCCCGCCGCCGACCGCCGGCGCCTCAACGGTCTGCAATGGCGCGTTGATCGAACCCGCGAACTGGCGCCGACGGCGCTGGCCGGGGCCGGCGCCCTGGCTGAGCTGATGTGGGACGGAGCGCTCGGTGAGCGTGGCCTGGTCGCCCAGATCGGCCGCCTGACCGGACCACCGTCGCCAGCCGCGGCGGGTCGCGGCCGCGCCAGTGTGTCAGTCCTGGGGGAGCGCAGCGCGCCCGGCTGAAGCGCGCGCTTGCATTGCCCGACCCCGGGACCTAGAATCCCGGCCCCTTCGCGAGCCAGCCTGAACAACCGTCATGAAAGCCGAAATACACCCGAATTACCACCTTGTCACCGTGACCTGCAGCTGCGGTAACAGTTTCGAAACGCGCTCGACTTACGGCGAGGAGCAGCTCCACCTGGACGTTTGCTCGGCCTGCCACCCGTTCTACACCGGGCAGCAGAAAATCGTCGACACCGCCGGTCGCGTCGATAAGTTCAATCGCAAGTTCGGCCGCGGCTAAGCGGACTAAACAACCCTACCGCACACCCCGCCTGCGGCGTTGCGCGGTCGCCTGCGGTGCCTTTTCGTCGACCTGAATGCAGCGCCGCGGCGACGGTCCGGGTCGTCCTCGCCGCGGTGGTAATTCTCAGCGTCAGCGCCTGCTCCAGCAATCCGGTCACCGGCGAACAGAACCTGGTGTTGTTCTCCGAGCAGCAGGAACTTGCGCTCGGTCAGCAAGCCCACCGCCAGACCCTGCAGCAATACCCCGTTTATAACGATCCGGCCCTGCAGCAGTATGTCGACGCCGTCGGTCAGCGCCTCGCCGAACACAGCCATCGCCCCGATCTGCGCTACACCTTTACCCTGCTCGACAGCACCGAAATCAACGCCTTTGCATTGCCCGGCGGATTTATCTACATCACCCGCGGGCTGCTCGCCTACCTCAATTCCGAAGCCGAACTCGCTGCCGTACTCGGCCACGAACTCGGTCATGTCACCGCTCGCCACGGCGTGCGTCAGGCCTCCTCGGCGCAGGTCGCGAATATCGGCAGCGGACTACTGTCGATTTTTGTACCGGAACTGCGCGCCAGCGGGGCGGACCAGGCCGTCGCGCTGCTCGGCACCGCGCTGGTGCGCGGCTACGGACGCGAACACGAACTGGAAGCCGATCGTCTCGGCAGTGGCTACCTCGCGGCCAGCGGCTACGACCCGACCGCGATGATCGACGTCGTTCGAACACTCAAGAACCACGAGCTGCTCGATCACAAACTCGCCGCACGGGAAGGTCGCCAGGCGCGCGCCTACCACGGCGTTTTTGCCACCCATCCGGACAACGACACACGGCTGCAGGCGATCGTGGCAAACACCATCCACGAGGCCGGCGGCGGCGAACGGCAGCGCGATCGATTCCTCGATCAGATCGATGGGCTGATTTTCGGCGACAACCCCGGCGACGGGGTATTCATCGACGATCGCTTCGTACATCCCACCCTCGGTTTCAGCTTCGAGGTCCCGGCCCGCTGGCTAGGGGAGAATCTGCCCGACAAACTGGTGCTCGGCGATCCGGCGCGTAAAGCGGTGATGTTGATCCGGCTGGCGCCACCGAGCGCTACAGCGACCACTCCCGCGGCGGTGCTGCGCGAAGCCGGCCTGCAGACGCTGGCGCGATCCGAGACAGTGCAGCCCGGCGGACTGCCCGGCATCACCGGCCTGGCCCAGGTTAATCTCGGCGGCGCGATTCGCCCGGCGCGGGTGGCGGCCGTGATCAAGGACGGCTATGGCTTTATTTTTACCGGCGTGGCGGCTGATGCCGGCCTGCTCGGCGCGTTTGACCCGACGTTTCAGAAGCTGATCGGCAGTTTCAGGCCGCTGGCTGACGCCGACAAAGCCGGTTTTGAACCCCAGCGCATCGCTGTTGTTCGACCGCGCGCGGCGGTGAGCTGGGCCGCTCTGGCCGCCGCTTCACCCGTCGAAATCCTCGCCGAAGACCAGCTACGCCTGCTGAACGCCGCCCAGGGAACCGACGCGACGCCTGAAAACCGCATTAAAATCATAAAGTAAGCGATTTTTTCAGGAACGGGAACCTGGCCGTGCAGATACAGTCTTATGGAGTACGTTCGCCAGAACGAGTCCACCAACCCTCCCGACGGTGGGCGCCGCTCGTCCTCCCCAGACGGGCACAAGTGGCCCCGGTACCGTAAATCCCCCTCGATGACGAACCGGGGCCCTTTTTTTACTCTGGATCTAACCAGCGACCCAGGAGCTCCCAGGCGGTTTCCAGGCCGTCGCGCTTGAGAGCGGAAAATCGCTGCACCGAGGCCATCGAACCACCTTCGTTGCGCAGGCGCCGCTCGACGGTGTGCAGGGCAGCGGCCGCCGCGCCACGGCCGAGCTTGTCGGCCTTGCTGAGCAGAATATGCAGCGGCACCGCGGCCGCGTTACACCAGCTGATCAGCATCTCGTCGCTTTCTTTGAGCGGATGGCGGGCGTCCATCAACAGCACCAGGCCACATAGCGAGCGACGACGCTCGAGGTATTCGGGCAGGGCGCGATGCCAGTGCGCGCGCATGGTTTTCGAAACCTTGGCGTAACCGAAGCCGGGCAGATCGACGAGTCGCCGTGCGCTGTCGAGTTCGAATACCACCAGATGCTGGGTACGACCCGGCGTGCGGCTGGTTCTGGCCAGGTTGTGCTGCGCGCACAGGACGTTTATCGCGCTCGACTTGCCGGCGTTCGAGCGCCCGGCGAAAGCGACTTCGCGGCCGCGATCGGCAGGCAATTGAGCGGGCTCGGGGTAGGAGCTGTGAAAAGCAGCCTGCTGCAGCAAAATGCGCGCTTTCTCGCCGCTATCGTTCATAGACAAAACCCTGGACCTGCGGGTGCGGCCGGTGATCTGCGACAGCACGCCGGTCGGTGAAGATCAGCCGGAAGCGTATATAATCCCGCGACTACCCGAAATCGAGAACGAAATGATGCACCAGAGGAACGTGTTCCTTTTTCTGGCCGTGTTCGGCATGGCTTTGATTGCCCCCGGCGTCGGCGCCGACGGTCAGGCCAAGACCGCTGCCTGCGCGGCCTGTCACGGCGCCGATGGTAACAGTATCAATCCGATCTGGCCGAGCCTTGCCGGTCAGGGCGCGAACTATATCGCCGCGCAATTGCAGGCATTCAAATCCGGTACGCGCAATAACCCGAGCATGTCACCGATGGCCGCCACCGTGGACGACGCGGACATGCTGGCGATCGGCGAATATTACGCTGCCCAGGCGCCAAAAATCGCGGCCATGGGCGATCACGATTTCAGCGCCGCGGAACGGCTCTACCGCGGCGGCGACGCCGAACGTGGCCTGCCGGCCTGCATGGCCTGCCATGGCCCGAGCGGCGCCGGCAACGCACCGGCCGGCTACCCGGCGCTGCGCGGCCAGCTCGCGGAATATACCGCCATGCAGCTCAGGGCCTACCGCGACAAAACCCGCAACGGCGGGCGTCACGACGTCATGGCTGACATCGCCGGGCGCATGTCGGATGCCGACATCGAAGCCGTGGCGCGCTACGTTTCGGCGCTGCACTAGCAGCGCGGGCAGGTGCGCTACACCGAAACTGATGGCCGCGACGGTTTTTCTTTCAGCCGGCCGGGGAACCTCCCGGTAGCGACTGGACCTAAGCTTGAAATTCTAATTGGGTAAGCCCTCCATGATTCGATTCCTAGTCGTTGCTGTGATCGCCCTCGGCGGTGCACTGACCGAAGCCGCCGAGCCGTTCAATCCCGGCCAGCACTATGAAGGTATCTCGCCAGCGGTGGCGACCTCCGTGGCGGCCGACAAGGTCGAAGTCGTGGAACTGTTCTGGTACGGCTGCCCGCATTGTTTTGCGTTCGAGCCAAGCATCGAAGCGTGGCTGAAAACCAAGGCCGACTACATTGAGTTCGTGCGGGTACCGGCGGTATTTGCCCGTAACTGGGAAATCCATGCGCGCGCCTACTACGCGGCCGAGCAACTCGGCGTGCTGGACAAGACCCATGCGGCGCTGTTCAGGGCCCTGCATGAAGGCAAAAGAAAGCTCTTCTCACAGGCCGAACTGGCCGCTTTCTACGCCGAGCAGGGCGTGCCGGAGGCGGATTTCAACCGCGCCTACGAGTCTTTCGACGTCGATACCAAAACGCGCAACGCGATCGCGCTCACCCGCCAGTACGGCATCTCCGGGGTACCCGCCGTCATCGTCAATGGCAGGTACCGTTCCAGCGCGCAGAAGGCCGGCACCTACGACAACATGTTAAAGCTGGTCGACTTCCTGGCCGCTAAGGAAGCCAAGCAGTAGCTGAAGCCCGAGGCCTTTTCGGTAGCGCCTCGGGATCGTCAAGTCAGCACTGCGATATGCCGCACGGGCACCCTGCCGGCGGCGCGGCTGTCGCTGTTCGAACGGCGCCGGCCGAGTGGCGTAATCAGCAGGAAACTTTGCATCCTTGGCGGCCCGAATCGTGACCAGCATCGTCCAACCACAGCCGGCGGCGGCCCACCACGAGGGCAATTCGGCGGAGACCATCGCGCGCCTGCAACGCGGCGTCCTGCGTCTTGCCCTGGCTTATCACGGCAGAAGCCCTGAACTCGACAAAAAACTCAAAGAATTCGGCGCCCTGATCCGCAGCGGCCGCGGCCAGGGTAATCGCCAGGCCCTGATCGACGAAATCGTCGACACCATCGTGACTCTCGATCTGAAACTTGACACACACACGAGCGATGCCGAGCAGGGAACCGAACAGCTCACGCATTTCCTTGACAGCCTGCGCGTCCCGGAGACCCTCAAACCTGAAATCGAAAACACCCAGCGCGCAATCAAGAGCGCCGGCGATCGTGCGGCCCTGCTGAAAATCATCGGCCAGGCCGCGGCGAATGTTTCCGAACACCTCATGCAGGCACCGGATTCGTGCCGCGACGCCGCCGCGATCCGGATGTTACTGATCGAGTTGCTCGAACGGTTGCCACTGTCGGAAAAGCTCGTCGGCAAAGTTTCGCCGCTGCGGCATGCGCTGGAGAAAGCTGACCGGGTTCCGATTTTCCTGGAATGTGTAAACGGCCTCGCGAGCCTGGTCAACGCACTGCGCACCGAGTTGCAGGCGGAACTCGAGAATCTCGGTCAATTCCTGCACGCCACCGCCGACCGCCTCGCCGAGTTCGATGAGTTCGTCAATCGCGCCGGCGAGCTGCAGGCCGAGATCACCACCGATACCCTCCAGCTCAGCGATTCCATCGATCTCGAAATTCAGAGCATGCGCGAAGAGGTCGATGGCAGCGACGATATCGCCACCGTCCGCAAAATTATCAGCACGCGACTGGATACCATCGGCGGCGGTTTGAGTGACTTCGTATCCGCGCAGACGTTGCGCGCGTCCGAATCAAACAAAGCACTCGAATCGATGACCGAAAAACTTGCCGAGCTCGAGACTCAGACCGAACATTTACGTGAAGATCTTGAGCGCCAGCGCGAACGCACCCAGATCGATCCGCTGACCGGCATCCTCAATCGTACCGGTTATTTCGAAATGGCCGGCAAGCAGTTCGCGCGCTGGCGTCGCTACGGTGGCGCACTGAGCCTGGCCGTCATCGACCTCGATCTGTTCAAAAAAATCAACGACACCTACGGCCACAGTGCCGGCGACCGTGTGTTGAGTACCGTCGCGACGAAGCTGCAGGAACATATTCGCGACAGCGACATCCTGTGTCGTTACGGCGGCGAGGAGTTTGTGCTGCTGTTGCCGGAAACCCGGCGCGAAGCAGCCGGAATGCTGGTCGACAAACTGCGCGCTGAGGTCAACCAGTGCGCATTCCGCCACAAGGACACACCGGTGACGGTAACGCTGTCATGTGGCGTCGCCGAATTTACCGGCAGCGATACTCTCGAGGCGGTGTTTGAACGCGCCGACCAGGCCATGTACCGGGCCAAGGCAGACGGCCGCAACAAGGTTCGCGTCGATGGCGACAACGAGGCCGTGCCAATCGCTTAGCCGTCGGTACGGGTGCGCGCGGCGTTTTCGCTGGGTGGCAGGAAATTGATCACGCTGTCGCCAGCCTGCGGTTTATAGCGACCCAACTCGACCGCCAGCCCGCCACTTTGTTTGACCACCAGCGCGGCAAACAGCTTGTCGTCGATAACTTCGAGATAACGCTCGAAACTGAACTCGGTGGTGAGCCGGGTTTTCTGAAATCGCCAGCCTTCGAAATAACGCTGCAGCAGCACTTCGTACAGCGCCCCTTCGCCAAACACACGCTGACCACGCAAAGCCATCGTCAGGCCGGTTTTTTCATGCTCGTCCGCTTTCGGCATGGGTAGCTGAAAAACCGCATTGCGATTGAACTCGTTGGAAAAACGCGTGCACACCAGCGCATTGTAGGCATCGTTATCGGTGGCGGCGAAGACGTAGCCGGCTGCCGACAGGTCGAGCGATTGGTCGGCCGATTCTGATATCACCTGACCGAAATGGATATCGATGCCGGCCAGGCGGGCGGGCCGCAGGCGATGCCACGAGGCATCGGCGAGGATGCACGGCACTTCGAGTTCGGCCAGCTTGGCAGCCAGGTTGATCGACCACGGCGAGGCGCCGACGATAACCAGGCCGTCGGAACGCTTCGATGCGAGATCCAGCTTTCGCGCGATCCAGCCGATGGAAAACCCGTGCAGCACGACGGTCGCGATGATGAGCGCAAAAATAAGCGGCAGGAGCTTGGCTGCATCGGGGTAACCGGCCTCGACCATGCGCGCCGAAAACGCCCCGGCGACCGCCGCGGCGACGATACCGCGCGGTGCAATCCAGCCGATCAGGATGCGTTCGTGCCAGGTCAGATCGGTACCTAGGGTGGAAAGGAAAATCACCGCCGGGCGCAACACGAAAATCACCACCAGCAGCAGCGCGATGCCCGCCCAGTCGAGCTCGCGCAACAGGGCCGGATCGAGGTCCGCGGTGAGTACGATGAACAGTGCTGAAACCAGCACCAGGACGATGTACTCTTTGAACCGGCGCAGTTCTTCGATACTCGGCAGGTTGGCGTTGCCGAGGGCAAGACCGAGCGCCGTGACGGTCAGCAGGCCGGCTTCCTCGAGCATCATATTGCCGAGCGCGAAGGTCGCCATGACCGTCGCCAGCATGCCCGGCCCCTTGAGGTATTCGGGCACCCACCCGCGGCGATAGGCGGACGCCAGGGCGAGGCCGCTGAACCAGCCGAGTGCACCGGCCACGCCGAGGGTGATGAGGACAAAACTCGACAATGACAGGGCGCTCTGACCGAGATCGCCAAGAACAAAATACTGGAAAACCACCACCGCCAGGACCGCGCCGAGGGGGTCATTGACGATGCCTTCCCACTTCAGCAGCGATGCCGGCCGCGAGCGCAGCCGGGCATGGCGTAGCAGCGGCAGGATCACGGTTGGCCCGGTGACGACAATGATGGCGCCGAACTCGATCGCCACCGGCCACGACAGCCGGCCGATATAGTGCGCCGCCAGCGAGCCGCCGATAAAACTCAAAACCAGCCCGACACTGACCAGCCGGCGCACGCCGCTGCCGGCCCGCGCGAGTTCGTGAAAATGCAGGGTCAGCCCGCCTTCGAACAGGATCAAAGCGACCGCGAGCTGTACGAAGGGGCGCAGTACCTCACCAAAATCTTCGCTCGGCACCACCCAGCCCAGGTAGGGCCCGACCACGAAACCGGCGACCGTCAACAGGACGATGGCCGGCACGCGAAAGCGCCACGCCATCCATTGCACGGCGACACCGACGACGGCGATCAGGGCGACGACATTAACCAGATGGGAATGCATGCATGTCAGGGTGTTGCGCGGGGCCTGCATGATACCCGAGGCGCCGGCTGCAAGGGCATCGCCGCGCGCATTCGCGCGGTGGTGTCATAGAACGGTCATATATAAGCAACATAATGCCGCCCTGATAGCGGCGCCGACCCGCTTACGGCCCGAGTATTTAGGAGAATTATTTTGGATTTCAGACAATTAGCCGCCCTTCCCCTGGCCGCCTTGCTACTTGCCGGCAACGCCGCCGCGCTGGAACTCGACCCGGCCATCACCGCCTACGAAAAAACCAGCGGGGTGTCGGGCAACCTCAACAGCGTTGGTTCGGACACCCTCGCCAACCTGATGACCCTGTGGGCGGAATCGTTCAAACGTTTCTACCCCAGCGTCAATATCCAGATCCAGGCGGCCGGATCGTCAACCGCACCGCCGGCGCTGACCGAGGGCACTTCGAGCCTCGGGCCGATGAGCCGCAAAATGAAATCCAACGAGATCCAGGCTTTCGAAGCGCGCCACGGCTACAAGCCAACCGCGGTGCCGGTCGCGATCGACGCCCTGGCCGTGTATGTGCACAAGGACAACCCGGTGAGCGGCCTGAGCATGCCCGAGGTCGATGCGATTTTTTCAGCGACGCGCAAGTGTGGCCACAACGCCGACATCAGGAAATGGGGTGACGTCGGTCTGACGGGCGCATGGGCGAGCCGCGCCGTGCAGCTTTACGGGCGCAACTCGGTGTCCGGCACCTATGGTTATTTCAAGGAAACGGCGCTGTGCAAGGGCGACTTCAAGGACAGCGTCAATGAACAGCCGGGCTCGGCGTCGGTGGTGCAGGGCGTGACCAAATCGCTCAATGGCGTCGGCTATTCGGGGATCGGCTATCGCACGTCCGGCGTGAGGGCGGTGGCGCTGTCGAAGAAGACCGGCGACGAATACGTTGAGGCAACGCCTGAGAATGCCGTTTCCGGCAAGTACCCGCTCGGCCGGTTTCTGTACGTTTATGTCAACAAACATCCGAACAAGCCATTAGCGCCGCTCGAGCGTGCGTTCATCAAAATGGTCATGTCGCGCGAAGGGCAGCAGACCGTGATCAAGGACGGCTACATTCCGCTGCCGGCCAAACTGATCGACAAACAACTCGCGGGGCTGCTCGCCGACTAAACAGGCCTACAAAAACTTCGTAGATGATTCGTGGCGTGCGGGTCGCGCGTCAGGCTAGCGGACGAAGTTCTCGCTGGCCTCGTTTTGCGGTAGGGCTCGCACCACGTAGCGCCATTCGGTGCCCGGATCGACGGCGCCGAACGGGTAGCAGGTCACCAGCAGCAGGGCTTCGCCGGTACCGTCGTCCAGCATCGCAGCGGCGTCCTGATGGACAACGAGTGTTTCATCGACGCGATAAACCTGCGTCCCGCGGTGACGTTCGAGCGTAACCCTGTCGCCGATGCCCAATTCTTCCAGCAGCGCGAAGTGAGTGTCGCGGTGTCCGGCGATCAAGGTCGCCCCGCCGACGCCCGGCCATGGCGTGTGCGCCAGGTGAGCGGGACCGAAGGCCAGGTTGCGACCTGACGCGCCGTCGAGCACCAGCAGTTCGCGGTCCAGGCGCGGAAAGCCGAGCCGCGCTGCCGGCCAGGTATCCGCCCACGGCCACGGCCGCACCGCTGCATCGCCACCAGCGGATTGATCCCAGGCGCGCTCCAGCAGGTACTGGGCGAGTTCGGCCTTGGCCACTATGTAGCTGGCCTGACCGGCGGCCCATACGGCGCATAGGAACAGGACGACGCTGAACCACCGCCAGTAATGAAGCCGGCTCATGCGCGCAGGCCGCGGCGCCGCGCGAGCAACGCCGCCAGCGCGGAACCGAACCCCAGCCATATGTACAGCAGCAGCGGCGTGGCGGTCTGCGGCAGGCGCGCCGCGGGCACCGCCATCGCCCAGCCGGCCGGCATCTTGTTGGGCACCGCCGCGTCGCGCGCGGCACCATGCTCGGGACGGCTGGGCGTGACATCAACCGCAACCAGGCTGGTATGACGGGTGACGAGATGGTGGTCGAGTCCCAGCGTGGTGATCGCAGCGCGCACCTGATCGCGATCCGCGCCGCGCGCCAGCGAGCGCTCCAGGCTGGCTATCTTGGCGCGCGCCCAGGCTACGTCCAGGCCTTCGGCGTTGCCGCCGCCGGCAACCGGCACGCGGGTTGACCAGGGCTTGCCGGCGAGGGTGCCGCTGAGCGAAATCGCATCCTGACCGCCGAGCCGGAGCGACACCAGCAACGGTTCATCGACATACAGATCGCGCAGCGGATCGGGCCAGCTTTCCAGGCGATCGGCGCCGCCGTCGAGGCGGATATCGCCGAGCACCGGGAACTCCAGTTTTTTGAACAGCGCACTCATTTTGTCCTGCACTTCGCCGAGATCGCCAATGTAGGTAAACGTACCGCGGCCGATATGCGCGGCTTCACTCATGAAATGGCTGTTAGGCGCCGAGCCGATGCCAACGGTAAACAAGCGGCTGGCGCCGAGGCGTTCGTCGATGATGCGAAACAGCGCCGCTTCGTTGCCGACGCTGCCGTCGGTAATGAACACCACCTGGCGCAGGCGTTGGTGGGTTTCGTCTGCGTCGAGGACCGCGTTCAGCGCGGCGGCCATCTCGGTACCGCCATCGGCGCTGAGGTGGCGTACGTAGGCCCGCGCCGCGGCGATATGCGCGGCCGTGGCCGGCACCGACGCCGGCTGGAACCGGCTGGTCACGGAATTGAACTGGACGATATTGAAACTGTCCCCGCTGTGCAGCCGATCGAGGCCGAACAGCAGCGCCTCGCGCGCCTGGTTGATCGAATTGCCATGCATGGAACCCGAGGTATCGATCACAAGCACCAGCTCGCGCGGCGTTGCGCTGCGGCGTGCCCACGCGGCTTCCGGCGGCACCAGCACCAGCAGACCGTAACTGTCGTCACCGACATCCTGGCGGAAAAATGCCGCGCGCGGCGCGTGCTCGGGCGCCGGACGATAACGCAATTCGAAATCGCGATCGGCCGGCACCGTGCCGTGGTCGAGTTCGACGCGGTACCGATCACCACCGAGTACGCGCTGAGTAATGGTGTGATAGCTGCTTTCGATGTTCTTAAGCGGCATACCGGCGTTGAGTTCGATGGTGATCGAAACCGGATTGTCATGACCCTCGCCGGCGGTACTCATCGGCGGCGTAATGCTGCTGGCGTCGGCGACCTGGTTGGTGTTGTACGACCAGCCGCCGCCATCGAAGCCCGCCACCGGCGCGTGGCCAGGGATGTAACGCACTCCGACTGTCAACGGAAATCGCAGCGAGAACCAGCCGTCGTTGTAGGCCAGCGTGTGCTGGTATTCGATTTCGACGACCACCGTGTCACCCGGCCCGATGTTGGCGACGCTGGTGGTAAACAGGTTGTCACGCTGCTGTTCGACCAGGGTGGCTTTCCTGCCGGCTTTGCGCGCGGACTCAAAGGTTTTGCGCGCCTGCGCCCGGGCTTCGATGCGGCCTTCGATGATGCGTTCGCCGACCTGCATGCGCAGGCGATCAACGGCGGCGTTTTCGGGCAGCGGGAACACGTAGATGCCATGCACCCAGTCACTGCCGTGGTAGGTGAACGTCTGACGCACCTTGACCCGCGCAATCATCGCATTGATATTCATGTCGACCGCGGTGTCGAGCAGCGGCGCGGGCTTCAGAGCCTCACCCTCGGCGGCGCGGACGAGCAGGCTGCCGCGTTCGACGTCATTGATCGAGACGCCGGCTTCGGCTCTCTCGGTCACGTTCTGGACCGCACCGGCCGGGGCGCTGGGCAACCCGATCAGCACCGCCAGCAGCACGCTCAGGCAGCGCCAAGCAATGGGAAAATAACTGTTGTGTAAGGGTATGGCGTTCATCGCGCGACTCCTGGGTAATCCTGGCTGCAAGCCTAGGTCGCCACTGCGCGCAACTGGGGGCACAGTCAGGATGTCGTGGGCGAGTCGTTGCGCACTTCGAGTCTCAAGTTCCCTGAAGTTCCCAAAACTGTCCTTAAGTTCCTAATCGTCTAGACTCTGAGATCAAAAAAGGAATCTGACTCCGTGTCGAAACCGAACTGGGACAGCATTGCCGAACAGCTGAATGCGTCACTCGCCGAGGCACGCATGTCGTCGCAGGATCTGGCCGTGAAAGCCGGCGTCGATCGCAAAACCGTCGATCGTCTGCGCGCCGGCAACCCGGTGCGGGCGCAGACCCTGCAGTGGATTGAGCAGGCCCTGAAAATGCGTTTTGGCGCCGGGCAGGCCGGTGCCGAAAACCTCGCGCCGGCCAGTTTCGGCGGTTATCGTCACGACAGCGTCGCCGCCTACGTCGGCGAATATGTTGCCTTCAGGCGTTCGTTTGACACCGCCGGACGCATCATCGCCAGCTACCTTGCGATCGCCTGGGACGACGAGCGTCACGCCCTCGGCTTCAACGAATCACAGGACAACCGGCTCGCGTCCGGCAAAGCTTATGCCTACCGCTTCGAAGGCGACGTACTGATCCCGCCGAATCTCGGCGTCATGAATTTCGTGGTCCGCTCGAAAGACGGTCGCGTACGCCTGATCTCAACCGCCATGCCGCGCGAAGACGGCGGCACCCTGTATATGAAGGGTTTCATTCTGACCCTGAACGAGTTGCTGGATATTGGTTACTTCCCGGTCACTTCCCCGATCTTTCTTGCCCGCGTAGGACCGACGGTTGCACTTGAGACCGGCATCGTCGACAGCGACGATCCGCGCTATCGCTGGGCGGACGAAATCCTGGCGGGGATCGCAAAAAAATTCGGGCCACAGCCCTCGCAACGATCGAGCGGTCAGTAATTCCGATAATTGTGTCGGCGCCTGACGCGGCGCAGGAACACGATGGTGAGGACACCCTGGGCAATCAGCAGCACTGATACCAGCCACAGGTAGGGCTCGATATCGTCGGCCATAGCGACACGGACCGCAAAGCCGAGGCCGAGCGCGATCAGCATCAGCGAGCCGAACATCAGCAGCGCCTTCAACACGTCCATTCCACCTCCAGGAAGGGTGGCAGGTGATGGCTCGACCGCGTCCAGCGGCGTGTTGACCCCGCTCACTCGACCGCCCCCTGCCCCGCGTACCGCCTCACCATAACGCGATCGCGTGGCGGCTGTTCACGACCGCCCGCAACGATCACTCGTATCTGTGAGATCGCGGCAAGGCGCCTGACTCAGGGCGCGACAGCGTTGCGGTTAGCAGCGTCGATCTGTTCATTCAGGGTCCAGTAGTCGTAGAGATAGCCGAGCAGGAATAAGCCGCCAGTGAAAAACCAGATAATGGCGGTGACCCATTTACCCAGGTACAGGCGATGGAGGCCGAAGAAACCGAGGAACGTCATCAGTATCCAGGTGACGTCGTAACTTTTTTCGCCGCTCGCGTAGCGCCGATCGGCCGCGCGGTCCATAGCGGGGATCAGAAACAGATCCACCAGCCAGCCAATCAGCAGCAGTCCGAGGGTAAAAAAATACAGCGTGCCGCTGATCGGTCGTCCGTAATAAAAGCGATGCGCACCCATGAATCCGAAAATCCACAGAATATAGCCGATGGTTTTGCTGTGGGTGTCGTCGCTGTCGGTCATGTGCGGCCCTGTTGCTGCGCGTTCACCACTGCGTGTGTCCGGTAGAAAAGTCATTACCGCCGTGACGGTCGACGCCGCGCACCAGCCAGATCGGCCGCGTCGCGAAATCCAGGCTCACCGTCGCCGACGCCTGTCCGGGGTCGATGGTGCGATCGTAGAGTGACGTCGACGGCATGTAGCGAACGGCGAAACCGGCGCGGCGACGGCCCGAGGTGTTCGGCGCGGAACCGTGTACCAGGTCGACGTCGTGCAACGAAACCTGGCCGGCGCTGAGTTCGATATCTCGCGCGCGATCGAGGTCGATGCGCGGATCGGTGAGCACATTGTTCAGCACCAGGTCTTCGCGGTCGCTGGTTTCATGCGTGAATTCACCCATGCGGTGCGAACCGGGAATGACCCGCATGCAGCCATTGCCAACGTCGACGTCGTCGAGTGCGATCCACACCGTGACCGTCGCCCGCGGTCTGATCGGCCAGTACTGACCATCCTGGTGCCATGGCACTTCCAACCCGGTGCTGGCCGGCTTACAGAACAACGCCGACGCCCACATGACGATGTCGGCGCCGATCAGTGGCTCGACCAGGTCGAGCAACAGAGGGTGGCGAACGAACTCGAAAAACTGTCGTGCCACCTCGCGGTCTTCGCCGTCGGCATCACCGGTAACAACGTGCGGCAGGGGCAGGAAATCGGGTCGCGCCGCGCCGTGCAGGGTGAGCAGGCGGGTGAGTGCGTCGCGCATCGCTTCGAGCAGGTCGCTCGGCAGGCGCCAGCGCGGGGTGAGTTGCCCGTCTTCGCGGTAGGCTGCGGTTTCAGCTGCACTCAGCATGGTCGGGTGCGGGGAGTTTGCGTGTCGAATGTTTAATCACCCCGTATGTTGCAGGCCGGTTGATCGGTATTACCGACTTCGGATAGTCGCCCCGGTTCTTAAAGGGGGGTCAGCTTCCTGCTAACATCAGGCCGCAGGGTAACCCTCGAACCGCACCGCTAGCGGAGATTATACGAAGGGGTCTGCAAGGAGGACAGGACATGGCCGTCGGCAAAGAAATCGGAACATTCAACATGCAATCGACTTCCATCCGGCTCGTCGCCAGCGGCGAGCATGTGACCACGGCGGAAGTTAATTTCGAAGGCGAGATCAGTGGTGAATTCGCGTGCACCGCATTGGCGACGATGACGGTGGCAAGTAAGGATGGGCACAACGGCACCTACCGTATCGCCGCACGCTGCTTCATGAGCGACGGTGAAATCGTCGATGCCGTAGGCGACGGCAAAACCACCAGCAGCGGCGGCCAGAAATGGACTGTTGCCGGGGTCGCGACCATGTCGAACGGGCGCAAGACCGCCGTGCAGGGCGAAATCGATCTCGCCAGGCGCTCGTATGTCGGGAAAATGTTCGAACGACACTGAGGGTATTGATTCGCGCTCGGACCGGCTCGTTTCGGCCATCCTCGACGCCAGCTTAACAGCCAGCGGCCGCGAAGCTGATACGCCCGACAGGATTGATTCGCGCGCGCTCAGGCGCGCGCTCACCCCTGCGGGGCGCCGCCGAGTGGCGGCGTCCAGATCCGCTACGCGGATCTGTCGAACCGCAGGCTCTCATCGAGCGGCCGAGCCTGCCATAGCAGAAGACTAACGTTTTAGGGGCTTTCTGGCTTGTACGCCCGACAGGATTGATTCGCGCGCGCTTGGGCGCGCGCTCACCCCTGCGGGGCGCCGCCGAGCGGCGGCGTCCAGATCCGCTTTGCGGATCTGTCGAACCGCAGGTTCTCATCGAGCGTGCCGAGCCTGCCATAGCAAAAGACCGTCTTTTAGACGGTCTTTTGCTATGGCACGCCCGACAGGATTCGAACCTGTGACCTCTGCCTTCGGAGGGCAGCACTCTATCCAGCTGAGCTACGGGCGCATTCAGGATTGCGAGGCGTGAGTATACGCGACTGGCTGCGCGGGATCAGGGCTTATCGGCGCCGAAATCGGGCAGCAGGGTGTGGCGTTCGTGGGTATAGAGCAGGTCCGCGCCTTTGCTTTCGCCGGATTCCGCTTCCACGCTCCAGGTATTGGTCAGCTTGTAGTTGAGGAAAATTGTCCACAGGCGGTCAAAAGGATTGAAGTCGGCGCGCACGGACAGCTTCGGTGTGATCCGTTTGCCGGCCACCAGCGAGGAACTGGTGGCGGATTCGCCGGCGCTGACGCCGAATTCGTCGAGCCCGAATGCGTTCTGGATCTGGCTGGTTACGATCGAGGACTGCTCGGCGCCCAGGCTCAGGGCCGCCTGCGCGACCAGACCCGCTTCGCTCGAGGAACTGTCGCCCAGCGGGCGGCCGGTGATGAGGTAGGCAAGGATATCGCTGTCGCTCATTGCCGGCTGCGAATACAGGGCGATTGCCGGCTGCTGTACCCGCCCGGTAACGCTGACCCCGGCAAGCACGTCCAGGTCCGGACGTACGGCGCGCAGATCGACCGCCGGGTTGTCCAGCGGACCGGCGAAAATCAGGTCGCCTTTGGCGATGTCCAGACGCTGGCCGTAGGCCGCGTAGCTGCCATTGACGATGCGCAGGCGTCCATCAGCGCGGCCGAGGATTTCTCCGCGCGCCTTGAGCCAGCGCAACTGCCCACTCAGCGTGCTGGTGAGGCCGACGGCGTTGATATGGACATCGTCGCCGAGGATGATTTCGACATCACCGGTGACAGCGTCGACCAGAAAATCCGGCGTTCCGGAGCCGTCTTCGACGGCCGCCGCGCCGTCACCGGGGTTGATGATCACTTCGTCGGCACTGACCGCGACGACGCTGGCCTGCGGCGGCGGCGCGAGTACGTTGACGTGCGGAATGCGCAGCACACCCTTGATGTCGGCGTGTTCGGTGCTGGCGTCGATGCGCAGATCGGGCGAGATATCGGCCTCGCCTTCGGGCAGGCGCACGATCGGGAAATCCGTGCCGCTGATGGTCACCTGGGTCGGCCAGTGTTGCGCCGCGGACGCGGTCACCTGGCCGGCAATGGTGAGCTTGCCGGCGCCGCTGCCAAGTTCCACAGCAAGCGCGATCGGATCGCCCGGCGCGCTTGATCCGGTCAGCGCCAGGGCGTTGATATCCAGGCCGACATCGGGAAAGTAGATGCGTCCGTCGACGAGTTGCGCGCGCACGTCCAGCGCCGGGGCTGGCAAACTGCCACCGAGGACCAAGTCCATTTCGGCGCCGCCGCGGGTGCCGGCTACGCGCGGTACAAATTCGCCCAACCAGGCGATATCGCGGGCACGCAGAGTCGCCGTTCCGGTCAGTTCGGCGGCGGCGCTGCGGGCCTGGCTCAGCGCCACGTCAAACGCGAACCAGTCGCTGACGTCACCGTTGGCCTTGACGTCGAAACTGTCCGCGCGCGCGGCCAGATCGGCGCTCAAATTTTTGATCGCGATACGCTGCACGTCGTCGCTGCCGGTCGTCACCGAGATCACGCCGCCGCTGGTCGCCAGCCGCGCGTCGCCGAGCCAGTTGTCCTGTTCGCGATACACGCGCGCATCGCCGCCCAGGGTCCCGGCCAGCGACAGGGTGCGCGGAACAAAATCGTTGGCGAGCGCCAGCGGCAGCTCGGCGATGCGCGCCGAGGCCTTACCGCCGGTCGCCGAAAGCTGATCCGCAGCGACGCAGACTTCGGCATCCTGGCGCGTCAGGCAGGCCTGCTCGACGCTGACCGCGTCGTCTTCGAAGGCGATCGTCGCGGCCTCGCGCAGCACCCATTCGCCGGCGTGATCCGCATTCACGCGTAGCGCTTCAAGCGCACCGCGCCAGCGTGAAGTGTCAGCGCCACCGTGTGCTGCCGCGTCAAGCTGAATGTGCGGGCCCTTCAGCGCTAACGTGAGCCCGTGGCGGGTTCGTGTGCCCTGCCCATCGAGGGTGAGTTCGCCGACGTCGAAGTCCGCGTTGCGCACACCGCTCGCATGCAGGGCTACAACCGACTGCACGTCCTCGGCGCCGAGGTTGACGTCGACGTCGCCGGTGAGGCGCTTAAGCGACCAATCGGAAAACGCGAGCCCGCGCCCGTCAAGCGTGGATTTCAGCAGCGGCGCGGCGCGCGTGCCGCCGATTTCGGTGCGCGCCGACAGGGCACCGCGCAGGTCCGCGGCGAGCACGGAAAAATCCTGAAATTCGATGCTCAACACACCCGCCAGGCGCGGTTTGATGCTGAGGCGGCCGGCGAGGGTGTTGTCGCCCAGCGCCAGTGCCGCGTCGCGGATCTCGATAAGATCGCCGGCGACCGATATCCCCGCCTGCCCGCTCAGCGCATGACCGCGCCAGCGGCCACCGATGCTACCGACAGTGACTTCAGTATGCAGACCCTTGTCGCCGTCGCTGAGCTTGAATTCGCCCGCCAGCGCCAGGGTGGTATCGAGATCGGCGCGCACGCGGGCCAGGTTCAACTCGCGCGCCGAAAACGTCGCCGTGACAGCCAGCCGATCGCGCCATTGCGCGCGCCCGGCGGCGCTCACGCTGCCATCAAGCAAGGCCGCGTTGAGCGCGGCGATATTGAATGCATCGTCGCGATAATTGCCGCTCAGATCGAGGTTCAGCGCACCTAGCTGCGGCGTGTCCAGCGCCGCCGAGGCGCTGAGTTCGAGATCGTCCGCGGTACCGCTGGCGCGTAACGCAGCGCCTTCGATAACGATAGCGCCAAGCTCGGGCAGCGCCAGTTGCCAGCGCTCGACAGCGAGATTGAGTTCGATGGCCGGAGCGCCGGACAGATTGCCGAGTACGAGGTCCAGGGTCGAGACATAGGGCGGCTCGGCGATATGCCGCACGGTGATACGCTCGCCGTCAAAACTACCCTCGGCGTGACCGGCAAGCCGCGGCTCGCCAGCGTCGGTCACGGCTGCGGCGACCCACTTGAAGTTAAAGCGTGCGGCACTGGCAAAGTCGGTTGCCGTGCTTGCCTGGCCCTCGATGCGGACCATGCGTGCCGCAAACGCCGGCGCGGCAAGCTCCGTCGCGAGTTCGACGCGCACCTCGCGAGCGTTGCCGCTGGCGGCGAGGCGCGCGCGTGTCAGTTCGACGCCGCCTGCCGCCAGCGCTTCGAGTTCGCTTTGCAAATCGAATGTTGCGGCGAGTACATCCACCCTGCCGTTTACGCTGCCGACATAAGGTTGCGCAAACTGCGCGGCGACCGCCAGTGCGTCCAACGGTCCCGACGTGTCGAGCGACAGGGCAACGGGCTGTTCGTCGTAACGGCCTTCAATGCGGATAGCCGCGTCGAGTACCGGTGGCGTGCCGTGCCGGGCGGACAGGCGGCCATTGATGCCGATTTCGGGCAGTTCGACGTGGAAATCTTCCAGTCTCGCCGTGCGCCCGCGCCAGCGCAGGGTGAACGCCAGACGCTCGAGGCTGGTTGTGTTGTGCCCGTCGTCGAGCGCGAGGTCGGTGATCTCGGCGTCTTTCAGTGTCAGCCAGATCGGCGCGGCCGGGACCTCGAGGGCCGGTTCCGACGGCGACGACGCGGCGGCCAGCGTGATCCGCACGCCGTGCACCTTGAGCGGCTGCAGGTGCAACACACCGATGAACAACGCGCGCACGTCCCAGGCCAGCTCGATACGATCAATCGTCACTCGCGCGGCGGGACTGCTCAGCCGCACATCGAGCAGCGCGAAATGTTCGCCGAGGCGTCCTTCCGTAGTGGCGATGCTCAGACTGTCGCCGGCCGCCTTGGACACTGTCGAAATCAGCAGTCGGCTACCGGTTTCGGTCGCCGTCAACGCCAGGACCAACGCTACCAGCGCAACAAAAACGCCGGCCGCGGCGCCCAGCGCGCGTCGCAACAGGGCACGGATTTTCACAGGTCCGGTCCGATGCGCAGATGCAGGCGCACGATTTCGCTGTTGTCGAGCGGATGCGCAAGGTCGACGCGCACCGGCCCGACCGGCGAACGCCAGCGCAAGCCCAGCCCGACACCGGTTTTGATCCCGGTGCTGGCGCCTTCGCCGGCGAAGGCATTACCGGCATCGACAAAAGCGGCGATACCCCAGTTGCCGACGATGGTTTTTTCCAGTTCGAGGCTGAGGACGCCGAGGTAGCGACCGCCGATGACCTGACCGGCAGCGTCGAGCGGGCCGAGGGCGTCGATATCATAGCCACGGATGGAATTGTCACCGCCGGCAAAAAAGCGCTCGGAAGGCGGCAGGGCGCCGAACTCGTCGACCCACAAGCCGCCCAGGTCAGCACGCACCAGCGCGCGCAGGTCCAGCGGCAGACCATAGGCTGCCCGGGTCGTCAGCATGACGCGCAGAAAACTCGTGTCCGAGACAACCTGCTCCGCTCCACCGCGTACTTCAAAGGTAGCCGAGTACCCGCGCGTCGGGTAAAGCGGATCGTTGGCGGTCACCTTGTTCCAGCTCAGTCCGGGGATCAGCAGGGTGGAGGTTTCCTGATCGGCGGCGCCGACGTCATAAACCTGACGATTGAGGTTCAGGAAACGGGTTTCCATGATGTCCCACGGTCGCCGTTTGGTCTCGGTAACGCCGAGCTGGGTCTCGGTGGTTTTGAAGCTGTCGACCTGCTCGCGCCGGACCCCGGCCTGCAGACTCAACCATTCATCGGCCGGATGGCGACGCGGGATCTGGTAGCGCGAGCTCAGCGATTGTTCGATCGCCGAGGCTCTTGCCTCCGCGTCGAAACGGTGTCCCCAGCGATTCAGCCGGCGGTTGGTATAGCTCAGCTTGCCGCGCAGCAGTTCGTCGGTGGAGGCGCCGGCGCCGGCGCCGAACTTGTGTTTCGGGCGTGCGGTCAGGGTGATGGTAACCGGTACCGTCTGTGCGACCGTTGCGGACAATTGCGGGCGAACCTCGACATCGCCGAAATACTCGTTCGCCGCCAGCGCCTTGTAGAAGCGCGTCACGATGGCGGCATCGTAGGGTTCGCCGGGAACGTGATCGAGGAAGCGCCGCACGAGCTGTTCGTCGATGAACGGCGGATCCTGGACGATAGTGATCTCACCTAGCGTGTAACGCGGGCCGGCGGCATAGACGAGATCAATCCTGGCGCTGCCGGCGAGCGGATCGACGATCAGGCGGCTGCGCCGAAATCGCCCGCCGAGATAGCCCCGCTCCAGCGCGACCGACTCGATCAGGGTTTTGCTCGACGCATAATCGCTGTGCACCAGCGCCGCGCCGATCTGCAGCGGCATTGCGCGCAGGCGCTTTTCGAAGCCGCGATCGGTAGCCGCATCGCCCTCGAGCTTGACCTCGATAGCACTGACCGTGACGCGCGAACCCGGTATGACGTCGACGACGGCGAGCGGGCAGTCGTCGCCCTGTTCAATCGCGAGTGTGATCTGCGCGTGGTAATAGCCGAACGCGCGCAGGGCCTCCGCGCTTTCCTGTTCGCCCTGCGCGGCCAGCGCCGCAAGGTAGGCGCGCGGGGTGTCGCAACTGCGCTGGCCGAGAGTCAGATTGAGGCGCACGTTGTCCGCCGGCGGGCCTTCGATGCCGCGCACCTCGACACCGATCAGGGGCGCACGCGCGACCTCGGCATCGGCCAGCGGGTCCGCCGCTTTGTCGCCGAACGGCCAGTAGCCGCAGCCGGCCAGCAGGCTGGCGGCGAGGACAAGTGCCGAGCGGCTGATATAACGAAAGCGGGTCATGACCTAAGCGTGGTGCTCGCGGCAGCCTGGGTGCCGAACGGAGGATTGAACACGGCGCCGCTCCAGCGTCGGCGCCGAGCAGCGGATGATAACAAAGCGCTCGCGCTGCTGAAGCGGCGGAATGTGGTAAAAAAACCGGACTCGCGCGGCCATCGGGTCAACTGCCCGGCACGCCGGACAGGATGCGTTAGAATCGCCGTGGCTTACCTGCCGGGTCCGACCGCAGTCAACAACTGTTGGTTCCCTTCGGCACCGCACAGCCGCGTTTCACCTGTATACGGCCGATCACAATGGATCATTTTTTCAACCCCGCCATGATGTTTCGCATCGCCCTGATCGTGGCGATCGCCATCGGCCTGTATCACCTCGCCGCCCGCGGCAGCGCGCGCCTGCGCGGGCGGGAATACATTTCCGAAAACACCCGCTTTTTGCTCAACACCGCGGCGCGCTGGACGATTATCGCCGTCGGCGTGATCCTCGTCGTACAGACACTTGGCGTTTCGGTTCACGCCTTGTGGACAACGCTATCGGCCTTGATGGTGATGGTCGCGATCGGCTTCGTTGCCATGTGGAGCGTGTTGAGCAACCTGCTGTGTGCCGTACTGCTGGTCGCGTTTGCACCGTTTCGCATCGGCGACGAAATCGAACTCATCGAAGTGACGATGAAAGAGGCCGACAAGCGCGGCATCCGCGGCCGGGTGGTGGCGATCAATATGCTCTACACCCTGCTCGAAGAAAGCGACGCCGAGAAAGGCACCATCCGCATTCCCAACAATCTGTTGTTCCAGCGCGCGATCCGCACCATCGCCGGCACCGACACCACGAGCCTCGGCCAGTCGCTGTTCAAGGACGGCGGCGAACCGTGATCAGGTACGTCGACGAGGTCGACGGCTTCCTGCACAAGCCGGGCGGCACCGACGCCGAATGCAGACGCTCGGCAGGGCCTACCCAAGTCTAGAGCCAGCAGCTATTTTCGCTATAATGCGCCGGAATTTGTCCACCTCCGATCGCGGTCAGCGGTTGCCCTTTTGACTCAATTCGAGAACTGAACATGAGTAATCACGATGACGCGGTCTTCGTCCGCAACTTCTCCATGGTCCTGGTCGGTCTGTGTGTAGTCGGTATCATGGCCTTCATCCTCGCCAAGATCGTCAACCGCAGTTTTCAGGAAACCCAGAGCCCGAGCGAAACCGTCGCATCGCGCATCGCGCCCATGGGACGAGTGAATACCGGTACGGAAGTGCTCGAGATGGAGAAACCGGCGGCCAGCGCGCCGGCCCCGGCAGCCGCCGCAACGAGCGTTGCGGTCGCCGCGGCAGACAGCGCCGACCCGGGCAAGGCGACCTACGACAAGGTCTGTTTCGCCTGCCACGCGCAGGGTATCGCCGGAGCGCCGAAATACGCTGACGCCGCGGCGTGGGCCGAGCGGGTCTCGCGCGGGCGCGAGGCCAATGTCGCCAACGCCATCAACGGTTATACCGGCAGCGCCGGGATGATGCCGGCCAAGGGCGGCAATCCGACCTTGAGCGACGCCGAGGTCGCCGCCGCCGTCGACTACATGCTGGCCGCCGTCGGCGTCGACAGCCCGACTGCGGCCGCTACCGAGGTGCCGCCACCAGCAGCGGTTGACCTGCCTGAAGCGGCGGTGGCCTCGACCGCACAGGAAGACATTGCGCCGGCAACGGCTGACAACGGGCGGGGCAAGGAAGTGTACGACTCCGCGTGTTTTGTCTGTCACACCCCCGGTGCTGCCGGTGCGCCGAAGCTCGGCGACGCGGCCGCCTGGGCAACGCGCATCGAAAAAGGCATCGACGCGCTGAACCACAACGCCATCAACGGTTACATGGGTTCAGCCGGCATGATGCCGCCGAAGGGCGGACGTCCGGATTTTTCCGACGACGACGTCAAGGCCGCGGTTGATTACATGGTCGCGAATTCGAAATAGTTGCAGCGCTGCGCGCTGCCGAACCAGCGCGCGCGGCAGCGCTTACTCAGAAGCTTGCTGGCCAGCCGCGTGTTCCACGACGGCGCGGTAGGATCGTTCGGTGACCGCCTCGAAATCAGCGTAGCGCGCACGAAACGCTTCATAGGAATTGAGCAGGCGGGCGAAATCGGGGTCCTTGTTGGCCTCTTCCGCCAGCACCTCGCGGGTCAGGGACGCGAGGCGGTCGGTGACTTCGCGCGGAAATTCCAGGATCTCGGTGCGCCCGGCCGCGCGCAGCGCGTTGAACGCATCGGCGTTCTCGACTTCGCTGCGCCCGTACATGTACAGACTCGCCGCCGCCGCCGCCTATTCGACGATGCGCTGCAGGTCCGGTGGCAGCTGCGCCCAGGCTTTGGCGTTGACGAATCAATTCGAGCTGGGTGCCGGGTTCGTGCCAGCCCGGGTAGTAGTAGTACTTTGCCGCGCGATCGAGACCGAAACGCACATCATGCAAGGTCCGACCCATTCGGTTGCGTCGATCGTGCCGCGCTCGAGAGCAGTATAGATTTCCGCCGCCGCGAGCAGCACCGGGTTGCCGCCGGCTTTGGCCAGGACCTTACCGCCGAGGCCGGGAATGCGCATCTTCAGACCCTGCAGGTCCTCGACCCGCTCGATTTTTTTATTGAACCAGCCGCCCATCTGGATCCCGGTGTTACCCATCGGGAACGGGATCACACCGAACGGCTCGTATAGATCGCGCCACAGATCGAGGCCCTCACCGCCGTAGATCCAGGCCCAGGCGCCCTTCTGCGTCATGCCGAACGGCACCACGGTGAGGAACTGCGCGGCCGGCACCTTGCCCGCCCAGTAATACGACGCGGTGTGGGCCATTTCCACCGAGCCCTGCGACACCGCATCGAAAGCCTGCAGCGCGGGGATCAACTCGCCGCCGGCAAACACCTGGATCTGCAACCGACCGCGGCTCATGGTTTCCACGTCCTCGGCGAACCGCACCACGGCGTCGTGATTGATCGGTAGGTTGGGCGGCCATGCCGTGACCAGTTTCCAGCGAAAGCGGCGCTCGTCGGCGGCGCCGGTGGCGTCGTCTGTAGCGCCGCCGCAGCCGCTCAGCCCGATCAGCACCACCATCGCCGCCAGCGCGGACCGATACCCTGATAGTCAACATTTTGTAATCACCTTTAAATCCACGCCAGACGCTTCAAACTGCTTCCAGGCCGGCGTAGGCGGCGACCAGCCACTTCACGCCTTCGGCCTCGAAATTAACCTGCACGCGCGAATGGTTGCCGCGGCCCTCGAGATGCAGCACCACGCCTTCGCCGAAAATACGATGGACCACGCGCTGCCCGAGCTGCAGCCCGAAGTCGTTGTCGCCGGCGTCGGCCTGGTAGCTCGAACGGCCGCTCGACACGCGCCCGCCGAGGCGCACCTCGTCGAGCAAGCCGGCCGGCAGTTCGCGGATGAAGCGCGACGGTTGCGGATAATAGTCCGAGCCGTGCAGGCGCCGCGATTCGGCGTGGGTGATATTCAGTTTGCGCATCGCGCGCGTGATCCCGACGTAGCACAGCCGACGTTCTTCTTCGAGCTGGGCCGGGTCCTCGCTGGAACGCTGGTGTGGAAACAGACCTTCTTCGACCCCGACCAGAAAAACCTGGGGAAACTCCAGCCCCTTCGCCGAATGCAGGGTCATCAACTGCACGCTGTCGGCGTGAGCATCGGCCTGTCCTTCGCCCGATTCGAGGGCGGCGTGGGTGAGAAACGCCGCCAGCAGCGGCACATCCTCGTCTTCGGGCGCGCGGGTGAAATCGCGTGCCGCGGTCAGCAGTTCGTCGAGATTCTCGATGCGGTCGAGTCCGCGTTCACCTTTTTCCTTTTTGTAATGTTCGATCAGGCCGCTCATCGCAATCACCTGCTCGAGCAGTTCCGGCAGATCGAGCTCGGTTGTGACCACGCTCATGCGGTCGATGAGATCCATGAACCGCTGTAGCGCACCGAGTGCACGCGCGGTAAGTTCTCGTGTTTCGATCAGTTGGCGCGCGGCTTCCCACAAGGTGATGCGCTCGCGTCGCGCTACCGCCCGCACTTCTTCGAGACTGCGCTGTCCAATCCCGCGCGTCGGCACGTTGACGATACGTTCAAAAGCGGCGTCGTCGATGCGCGAAGTGCACCAGCCGCACATAGGCCAGCGCGTCCTTGATTTCGGCACGCTCGTAAAAGCGCGGAAACCACCATACACCCGGTACGGCAGATCGGCCTGCCGAGCGCGTCTTCCAGCACCCGCGACTGCGCGCTGACGCGGTACAGCAGGGCGCATTCCGACAGCCGCCCGCCGTGCTCGCGCCACTGCACGATGCGATCGACCACGAAGCGCGCCTCGTCGAGGTCGTTGTAGGCCGCGTACAGCGTGATTGCCTCACCCTTGGCACCGTCCGTCCACAGCTCCTTGCCGAGGCGGGTTGGATTGTTCGCAATCAGCGCGTTGGCCGCATTGAGGATGGTCGCCGTCGAGCGATAGTTCTGTTCGAGGCGGATAATTTCATGCCGCGGGAAATCATCGCGGAAACGCTGCATGTTTTCGACCTTGGCGCCACGCCAGCTGTAGATCGACTGGTCGTCGTCGCCGACCACGAAAATCATGCCGTCGTCGCCGACCAGTTGCCGAAGCCAGGCGTATTGCAGGGCATTGGTGTCCTGGAATTCGTCGACCAGCACGTGCCAGAAGCGTTCGCGGTAATGGCGCAGCAAACCCGGCGTCGATTGCCACAGCTCGTGCGCGCGCAGCAACAGCTCGGCGAAATCGACCAGCCCGGCGCGCGCGCAGGCGTCTTCGTAAGCGCGGTAGATATCGATCATGGTTTTCAGCGCCGGGTCGCCGTAATCATCGATATGCGCCGGCCGCTGGCCGTCGTCCTTGCGCGCGTTGATATACCATTGCGATTCCTTCGCCGGCCATTCGTTGTCGTCGAGATTGAGTCCGCGGATCGCGCGTCGCACGACCCGCAACTGATCTTCGGAATCGATGATCTGGAAATGTTCCGGCAAGCCTGCCTCGCGCCAGTGGGCGCGCAGGATGCGGTGCGCGATGCTGTGAAACGTGCCGACCCACATGCCGCCGATCGGGCGCCCGGTCAGCGTTTCGATACGGGACCGCATCTGGGCGGCGGCCTTGTTGGTGAACGTCACGGCGAGAATACCGTGCGGTGAGGCTTCGCCGGTGTGCAGCGCCCAGGCGATACGGTGGACAAGGACCCGGGTTTTGCCGCTGCCGGCCCCGGCCAGGACCAGGGTCTGCGGCGCAGCGGAGCTCACCGCCGCGCGCTGGTGCGCGTTCAGGGGGCTCAGAATGAGGTCTTCTTGCATGCTGCTGATCGACGTCGTCGTTACGCTGTTGGGGAACGGAAAGGTCTTTATCCGAGCCTTTAGTGTAACCGTGCACGGCTCGCGTCCAAAGCGACCGGCGGATCGCCTCGTGAGCGGTGAACGGTTAGCATAGCGAGCATGAACACCCCGACCGCGACTGACTACAACGATCCCGAAGTGCTCGAGCGCGTGGCCTTGGATACGCTCGAACTCGGTACCCGCGGCGGCGGTGAAATCGAGGTTTCGGTTTCGGCCGGCGAAGGGTTCAGTGTCACGGTGCGCGGCGGCACGTGTGAGACGATCGAATACGAACGTGACAAGGCGCTCGCGGTAACGGTCTACCTGGACGGCCGCAAAGGCAACGCAACGACCTCGGATTTTTCCGCCCCGGCGCTGCGTGAAACCGTCGACGCGGCGCGACTCATCGCCGAGCACGGCGAACGCGACGAATATGCCGGCCTGCCCGCGGCCGAATACCTGTGTAGCGACGTTCCCGATCTCGATCTCGATCACCCCTGGGCGATCGACGCCAACCAGGCCATCGCGCTCGCAATCGGTATGGAGCGCGCGGCACTGGCCAGCGACAAGCGCCTCAGGCAATCCGATGGCGCCAGCGTCAACCGCTACCGCGGTGTGCGCGCGATGGCCAACAGCCACGGCTTCCACGGCGCCTACCGCGGCACCCGCCACGGCGTCAGCGCGGTCATGATCACCGTCGACGACGGCGGCGCGATGCAGCGCGGCTACTGGTACACCAGCGGGCGCGACGCCAGCCGCTTCGAGGACATCGACGCAATCGGCCAGCGCGCGGCCGAGTCGTACCGTGGCCAAAATCGGGGCAAGAAAACTCGCCACCACCAGTCTGCCGGTGCTGCTCGAACCACGCCTCGCGGCGGGGCTCATCGGCCACCTGGTCGGGGCTATTTGCCGGCGCCGCGCAGTATCGGCGCGCGTCCTGGCTGCTCGACGCGATCGGCGAGATGGTGCTGCCATCGACGTTGAGCCTGGCCGAGTTTCCCCACCTATCATGCAGAACGGTATAATGGACCACCTCTCTTTTGCCCTGATTCATGGCGTAGGCAGCCACAATAATGGGCCCATTGCCTGAAAAGGCGGTAGAAATACGCCCGACCAGGACGGTGGAGGCCAAGTACTCGCGCACTTCTTTTTTTACATTTGCTAAAAAGCAACCCGTTGTAGAAAAACAAATTATCAAAAGAGTCACAGTCACCCTGTTGAAAACTATTGGCATGCCTCTTTTCAAGCCGACCATTGCGGATTTTGGTGCGTTCATTCTTCTATCCTGTTTATTTTGCTATCAAACAATTTCAAAAGTTTGCCTTATTGCATCTCGAAATAATCGACCTATGAGCATATACACCCTGGTCTGTACTCTCTTCTGTAAAAAGTATTGTCTGTAGCAGTAGCAATTTGTGGGAAATTATCCAAGCAATTTGTATACTTAAAATGGGGAATTTATTTTAACGCCAGCAAATATATCGAAGCGGCAACTGTGTGTCAATGTCCATGCCACTACAGGATATTGTATGGCGTAAAATAAGGCAGGCAAAAGATCTAAAGCCATTGTTGTATGAACCAGGACAAGGTTAGCCCAACCTTATCATCGACGGAAACATGACAATCTATTAGCGCGGCTGGACTATTGGGACGGACTATTGGGACTATTAACTTTTGACTATAGGACTATAGGGACGTCCGTTCTATTTATATATTTAGATGATGTATCTGATAGGTTTTGTGGGACATCCATTGGATTGTCGGTTTTGTCAGTCCAGAAACGCCAACTTTTCCGTATGAGCGATTTTCTGACATCGCACCACGGATTGACTCGCTGTCGGTTGGGATATATTCAACTTTTTTGATAGCTCGATGGTGCTCATCCCAAGTTCTCGATTCCCCCAGTATTATACAACGCTTCGAGCTTTGACTGTTTTGGTATGTTTGCCGCCCAGACAGCAACTCCTTCGGGCAAACAGCAAACAGGGACGTCCGTTATATTTATATATTTACATCAGATGAATAATTTGATATTTAAACAATATGCCCCGTAAAGCCCGCATAGATGCTCCCGGAGCCCTGCATCATATCATCATCCGCGGCATAGAGCGCAAAGCGATCTTTAAAGACAGCGCTGATCGTAAAAATTTTACCGAGCGCCTCGACCGAATCATACCGGAAACCCAGACCCGCTGCTATGGCTGGGCGCTGATGACCAATCACGTTCATTTACTGTTTAAGACCGGTATGGCCCCCTTGGCCACGGTTATGCGGCGATTGCTGACCGGCTACGCGGTCACATTCAACCGGCGGCATCGGCGTCATGGGCAGCTGTTTCAGAATCGCTACAAGTCGTTTTTGTGTGAAGAGGAGGTGTATCTCAAGGAGTTGGTGCGCTATATTCATTTAAATCCGCTGCGGGCACAGCAAGTGCAAGATCTAAAGGCCCTTAAGAAATATCAGTGGTGTGGTCACGGCGCACTTATGGGCAAGTTTGACGCCGGTTTTCAGGATACGGCCTATGTTTTAGGATTATTTGGTCACTCCACCAGGCAAGCCCGCCGGGCGTATGAGAGTTTTGTATCTGAAGGGGTGAAGCAGGGCCGGCGTCCGGAGCTGGTCGGTGGTGGTTTGTTACGATCGGTCGGAGGCTGGTCGGCGCTTAAAGGATTTCGAAACATCGGGGTTCGCATCAAGGGCGATGAACGTCTGTTGGGGTCGTCTGATTTTGTTGAGCGGGTGTTGAAGCGAGCCGATGAACAATTGGAGGAAAAATATCGCCTGCAGGGGCGTGTTATCAGCCTGCAGGTGCTTATCGAACAAGTGGCACACTACTACAAAATAGAGCCTGAAAATCTAAAGTCCGCCAGCAAAGAACGACGCATCGTGGAAGCGCGCCGGGCTTTGTGTTACATGGCGGTGCGTAAATTGGGCTATAGATGCAGCGATGTGTCAAGGGCCACGGGCATCAGTGCGGTTACGGTAAGCAAGGCGGTGAGTCTGGGCAGCAGACTAGCGGAGATTGGAAAAATCCAGAAACAGATACTAAAAATCTGATATCTAATGAAGTTACTGAAAAAACAAAGTCGATAAATATATAAATATAACGGACGTCCCTTTTTACTTTTTATCCTTTTTATCCATGTGAAAGGAGGACGACATGGCTGTCAATGTATTGATCAAACGTCGCTTCAAGGAGAAGTATTTCAATGAGATTAACGAAATGATCAAAAAACTGTGCTACGGTGCCATGGACCAGTAGGGCTATATCTCCTCGGAGACACTGTGGGACGTCAAGGATCCGTACCGCGTGGTGGTGGCGTCGAATTGGCGGTCGACGAAGGAATGGAATGTCTGGAAAACAGCGAGCTGAGAAAGATGGAGGGCGACAACATCGAGAGGTTCCTCGACGGCGAAACCGAATACGAAATCTATGAAATGGGCCTATATCCCCATTAAAACTCCCCGAGCGGACAATGGAAAAAGACCGACAGGCGTGAATAGCGGGCTCGTTTTGTGCATGGCTTATTGCCGTTGGCAATGCTGTACAGAAAGGAACAGGCCTCATCTGGGGTAATTTGATCAATCTCACGATCACCGAAATCCTGACAGAACCGATCAATGACGGACAGATATGATCGTACCGTATTTTTTTTTTGTGCGCATTGTGGTAATCGATCCAGATTGTCATGGCTTTGGACACTTTTATGGCTGACCTCCTTTAAGTAATATGGTTTGACATTCGGGCAATACCCGAAGTAAGGCTAATATGATCCAGATCATACATTCAATTTAGGTGATACTCCCATTACCAAGGAATTATCCCCATTAAAATGAATATATTGCCCTATTGAAATTGACCCAAAATGCACGTACAAAAAAAAGGCAAAATTATTAAATTACTTATCCTCTCACGCTAATTCGATATTCGCTTGTCCTAATTCGCTTCCTAAGACCCCACTAAACCTCTTCTCACCTCTTCGTGCTGAGCAAAACCTCATTGCGCCGCAAACTCTTTCTCTGTTTTAAACTCATCCGGAATTGATAAAGTACCTCCATTGGATTAAAAATTTTTGGCCACAACAACAATTCAGCCGAAAGGAGGTTAAAGCCTGGTAATATCGGTAGTGTGCAATTTCTGCTGGCAAAAGGGGCTAACGTCGATGGATGAAAAAAAGTAAAGCCTTTCGATTAAAGGTAATCTTAAATTTTTTAAAGGAGGTGATGCCAATCAAACGGATAGAACCTACCGGCGTCAACGTTTATATACAGATGGGAGGATTATATGAAAAAAAAAGTTACGTATAAAAAAGAGATGAAGCAGGAAATTTCTTACCTGGTTACTAACATAGGCGACGTTCCCGAACACCAGTTAACAAATTTCGTGCGTATATCCTTCGTTAATTTTTCAGATCCCGATTTTGGCCCCTCAGAACAATTGGATTATGGTCAAAGTGATCACATTAAGGGAAATGGTTCACATAGGGGCTATAGTGATGTCAACTTCAAAAATGGAGATAAATTATTTAATAAATGGGAGGGATCCCATAAAACCATTTTTAAAGAAGGTGGTGCCTGGGAAACGAATTATGAGGGAAAATTTAAGTCTACTGGCGGAACCGGAAATTTTAATAATATAGAAGGAGGGGGTATCTATAAAGGGACGATCACGGAAAAAGGGCTTACCGAAGAAGGCGAATATGAAGTAGAATATTAATTGCACAACATCACACGATTTGTTCACTATCGCCCGAAGTAGTGTTGCGTATATTCAGGCTGTTTCGTTTCAGCCACCTTGGGTTGTTTTTCTCCAGTCAGTTGAATGATGATAAATAGTGTAGGCTGTGAAATATAACTCCAAATATTATGTTGTTACGATTGGTGTTTTTACGAGACCATTCCAGCCTCTCTTTTTCCAAAAGGCATTTTAGACACACTACAAATCATTCACGCGTAATTTATGGGTGGTGTCAGTCACAGTGCGGGAGCGTAAAGCATTAGCTGCCCACAAATCCGTATAATTCTGTCGTTACAGGCAGCTCCGACAAATTTTAAGGTGTGTGAAACTTGTTTCTGCCGATATAGCCCAAACCTATCAATTTGCCGCTTACATGGGGATTACCAAATCTTATCTGTATATATGATGTAAGGGGGGACAATTATGATGGATATAATTTGTAGTTCGACAGTACAATTAGCCAGTGCGATTCACGCTAAAAATTTATCATCTGAAGAAGTGGTAAGTGCTTATTTAAAACAAATAGAGAAAGTTAATCCAAATTTGAATGCTATCGTTCAACTGACAGCTGAAGAAGCACTTCAACAGGCCATAGAAGCGGATATATTGCTGGCTAAAGGAGAGATTAGAGGTCCTCTTCACGGTGTGCCCATGACAATTAAAGACTCGCTCGATACTGCTGGTGTAATTACCACATGGGGAACACCCGGTCGCAAGAATCACATTCCAATGGAAGATGCCACTGTTGTTAAAAGAATGAAAAAGGCTGGAGCCATTCTACTTGGAAAAACAAATACACCAGAATTTACCTTGACATATGAGACTGAAAACCCAATATATGGACGCACTAACAACCCTTACAATTCAGAGCAAACACCGGGAGGCAGCAGCGGTGGTGAAGCAGTCATTATAGCAGCATGTGGATCACCAATTGGAATTGGAAGCGATACAGGAGGAAGTATCCGAGTTCCATCACATTTTTGTGGCTTAGCCGGAATTAAACCCACTTCTGGAAGAGTTCCAAGAACAGGCCATGCTATTTCCTATGGCCAGTTAATAGATTCCCTTACTCAACTTGGACCAATTGCCAGATATGTTGAAGATCTGTCTTTAATTCTTTCTATCATAACGGGAGAGGATGGCGTCGATCCCTTCATCGTACCAATGCCTTTAAATAATTATAAAGATGTTAATTTAGATGGGATGAAAGCAGCTATTATAAATAACAATAAAATAGTAGCCCCTGATGAGGAAACAATTAAAGTTCTTAATAAAACGGCAAAAGTATTATCGGAAGCTGGGGTTAATATAAATGAAATACATCCATCAGGCATAGAAGAGTCCTTCAATATATTTACGGGTCTTCTATTCGGCTGGGACGGTGGAGATTTAGTACGAATACTATTGGATCGAGCGGGAACTACTATTAATGAATCCTCCCTTGGTTTATTGCTCTCAGATTCAAGAATGTCTTCTATGGAATTGTTGCACCTTATCGAACAATGGGACAATTTTCGCCAAAGAGTTATTTCTTCCCTAAATAATTATGATTTGATTTTATCCCCGGTAAACGCTTACCATAAAATGTCACACGGAACTTCATTGGATAATATAAAAAGCTTTAGCTACACGATGACGTTTAACCTCACCGGATTACCTGCCGGGGTAGTTCGTGCAGGCACATCAAATAAAGGATTGCCTATTGGCATTCAAATAGCGGCTCAGTCATGGAGGGAAGATATAGTGCTTGCAGCTTTAAATCACATTGAAAAAACCATCGGCGGGTGGCAGGCTCCATCAGCTATTGAAGAGTAATTCATTTTTCTGATACTTTATTTGTTATCAAATATCCAAGGTGCTGACTTCCAATGCGTTGGTCTGGATAAACTCCCGGCGCGGCTCGACTTCTTCTCCCATCAAAATCGTGAAAATCTCGTCGGTGTCCACTACATCTTCGACCTTGACCTGGAGAAGGTTTCGTTTGGCCGGGTTCATGGTGGTTTCCCAGAGTTGATCGGGATTCATTTCACCCAGACCTTTGTAACGCTGTACCGCCAGCCCCTTCTTGCTTTCTTCGAGCACTTGAATCAGAAGTTGTTTTTTATCCTGGATGACGACATCTTCCGTGTTAGATTCTTTTGCTTTATCCGAAATCGTGAAAGGCGCCACATCGTATTTGTAAATTTTCTTACCGATAACCACAAGATCCTGGTAAGCTTTGGAATAAATGAGGCCTCGCCCTATAATCAATTTTATAGCGTCATTCGCCGGGTCGTCAACCGTTGTGGTGATATGCTTCAGTTTTCGAGGAAGTTTGACTTCTATATTATAGGCACTGCGTTCTTCACTCCATATCACCTCGCCGGCATCGAACCCTCCGTCCTTCAGATGTTCTCTCAACAGAACCATGCGGTCCCTGCTTTCCAGAAACTTTTTGTCTTCAATTCCCTCCTTAACGAGAAACTCCGCAAAATTCGGATTAATTCCCTGGCGCTCCATTTTTTCCATGATGGTATAATATTCGGAAAGGTTTCCCAGCAGCAGGTAGAGCTTGTGACCACTCACTTTTTCACCGGATCCGGTATTTAAGATCATTTTCTCACAAAACCGCTTGAGTATAAAATCGTTGAATTCGATTTCGTCTTTGAGATAGACTTCGTTTTTACCCTTGCCTATTTTAAGCAATGGTGGTTGGGCGATGTACAGATAACCATTGTCCACCAGTTCCGGCATCTGGCGATAGAAAAATGTCAGCAGAAGGGTGCGGATGTGGGAACCGTCGACATCGGCGTCGGTCATGATGATGACCTTGTGGTAGTTGATGTTGTTGATGTTGTATTCTTCTTCACCGACACCGGTTCCAAGCGCAGTGATGATATTTTTGATTTCTTCGCTGCGCAGTATCTTGTCGAAGCGGGCCTTTTCAACGTTTAAAATTTTTCCTTTCAACGGCAAAATGGCTTGAAACTTGCGATCCCTCCCCTGTTTGGCACTGCCGCCGGCCGAATCACCTTCTACCAGAAAGAGTTCCCTTTCCTTTGGTTCCTGACTTTGACATTCCGCCAGTTTGCCCGGCAAGGTGGAATCCAAAAGCGATCCCTTGCTTCTGGCAATATCACGGGCGCGTCGGGCGGCATCGCGGGCACGGGCGGCATCGACCCCCTTTGAGATTATTTTCTTGGCAACGGTGGGGTTTTCCTCGAAGTATGTGGTGAGTTTTTCATTCAACAGCGATTCGACCAAGCCCTTTACCTCACTGTTGCCAAGCTTGGTTTTGGTCTGTCCTTCGAACTGCGGGTTTTTGATCCGAATACTGATGATGGCTGTCAGTCCCTCGCGCACATCATCGCCAGTGATTTTAGCCTGCAGGTTCTTGGGTAAATTGCCGTTGGAAGCATACTGATTGATGGTCCGAGTCAAAGCGGCCTTGAATCCGATCAGATGAAAGCCACCCTCTGTGGTATGAATGTTGTTGGCAAACGAAAGCAGTGTCTCATTAAAAGTGTCATTGTATTGAATCGCCGATTCTATTTGAACGTCGCTGCGTTCTCCTTCGATGACGATCGGTTTGTGAAGCGGAGCGTGTCGCCGGTTCAGATACTCGACGAATTCCTTGATGCCGCCCTTGAAAAAGAATTCTTCTTTTTTCTCTTCGCGTTCGTCCTCGATGGTGATCTTGACGCCCTTGTTGAGAAAGGCCAGTTCCCTGAGCCGGCGAACAAGAATTTCATAAGAAAAATCGGTTGTTGTAAATATTTCCGCATCGGGAATGAAGTGAACTTTGGTACCCCGCTTGCGGGTTTTTCCGGTGACTTTCAATTCACTGGACTTAATCCCTTTTTCATACGTCTGATGGTATATGTTCCCGTTGGAAAATATATCGACTTCCAGAAACGAGGACAATGCGTTGACGACCGATACGCCGACACCGTGCAATCCACCGGATACCTTGTAGGAGTGGTCATCGAACTTGCCGCCGGCATGCAATTTGGTCATAACGACTTCGAGCGCCGGAATCTTCTCGGTTTTGTGGATTCCGACCGGGATCCCGCGGCCGTTGTCGACGACGGTGACACTGTTGTCATGGTGGACAATGACTTTAATCAGGTCACAGTAACCCGCCATGGCCTCATCGATGCTGTTGTCGACCACTTCGTAAACGAGATGATGAAGACCGGCAATGTCAACATTGCCGATATACATGGAAGGACGCTTGCGAACGGCCTGAAGTCCTTCCAGAATCTTAATATTGTCTTCCGTGTAATTGAAATTATCGTTTTTTTTGTTCATACTCTCATCGGCATAATGACGGTTATAAAGTTGTTCTCGTCTTCCCCTGCAAGTATGCAGGGTTTTTCATCATTGACGAGATCCAAAATCACATTCTCCTGCTCAATGACGTTCAGAGCTTCAATGAAATAGCGCGGATTAAATGCCGCCTCGATCGGTTCGTGATTATAATCGATGTTCATTTCTTCTTTGGATTCACCGATATCGGGATTGGTGGAGTTAATTACCAATCGGTCTTCCTTGAATTTGAAAATAACGCTTCTATAGTCTTCGGTGGATAGAATCGACATCCTTTTAAGCATCATCAAGAAAAGTTGACGGCTGAACTTAACCGAGACGGAATCCTCATTTTTTTTCAGTATATCATGATATTCAGGAAATTCACCTTCCAAAAGGCGAATGATGAGAACTTCATTTTTCTTTTTTATGATAAGATTGTTGTCTTTTATACCGACCTGGACCGAGCCGTCCGCGTCGAGAAACTTGGCGACTTCGTACAGACCTTTTTTGGGAACAAGGATACCTTCTCCGGCAGGAAGCATGAACTCATCCTCGTAATTCCGATCGATTTTTGCCATCCGGCTGCCGTCCGTCGACACCATCCTCACTTGTTTAATGTTGTCCTGCTGCAGGGTCTCAAAGTATATTCCGATGATGTGGGCCCGCTTGTCGTCTGAAGCTCCGACAATATAAACGGTTTTATCGATCATCGCCGCAAGAGCAGTACTGTCGATGGTGATAAAGTCGACCGAGTCAAAACGAGGAATTTTGGGAAAATCTTCATAATTCATACCGACCAGGTGATATTCGACAGTCTGTTGGCCGATTTCGATCCAATGGTTTTCAATCTCATTGATGTTGATTTCCTCGCTCGGAAAATCTCGGACAATCTCAAACAATTTTCTGGCATTGATCGCGATGGTCCCCTCTGCTTCCACCTCGGCGGGGAACGTTCCCTCATATCCGGTTTCAAGATCGGTAGCCCGAATAATGATGTTGGATCCCGTTGCTTCGATAAGGATGTTGGTGGTTATAGCAAGGCTGGTTTTCCGTCCGGCCAGACCTTGGACTTTTGCCAACGTATTTAGAATAGCGTTTCTTTTTATGGTAAAGTTCATGACCTCATTCCTTATATATTGTTTTATTAAAAATTAAAGATGTTGATAAGGAAGGGGTGACAATAAGATTAAAAACTTTTTAAATACCTTGAATACAAACGTAATTTACTAAAATTCGTTATCGATAACAACCACCGGAACCGATCATTCTTTCCTGAGATATGAACAGACAAAAAAAATATGTTCATAAAGACGCGCGTTATTGACATAGAGTTGACGAATTATGATCAGGATTACTGACAGCATCACCGCTTTGTCGGT
>CALOBG010000129.1:0-5519 GCA_942490995.1 uncultured Gammaproteobacteria bacterium | reverse complement strand
GGGCGGCATTGTTTGAGCGGACATGGTCAAACCTCCTGGGCGGCGGTATCAGAAAGTTGTCGGGTGAGGACGAAGCGCTCCGCCGCGAAACCGTCGACAACTTCCGGCCCCTGGTACCACTCGACGGCTGGTCCTACTTCCGCCAGCGCCAGCAGCAGTTTCAGCAGGCGTTGTTCGGGATCGTCGAGTTCACCCAGCTTTCTTTGACTCAGCAGGGCCAGGGCGGCCGGGGCATGCTGCAACATGTCATCGTAGAAGCGCTTGATTTCGGCGTAGTCTGTCGACAGTCTTTTGGCGTGACGGCAGGACGAATCCGGCAGCACCCAATGTTCGACATGGCGTTCGAGAGCGGAAAAGTCCGCCGGCAGCAACGACATTCGATAACCCTCCCGGCCTGCGATAAAAGGTCTCACCTCGAGTACTGGCAACAAGCATGTTGTCCAGCGGCCCGCAGGCCCATCGAGTATCTTTTTGTCAGGCGATGCCCGTCAACCCGAGTTATCGCAGGTTTCCTTAGGGCATCTCGGAATTCGTCGTCAATACCGCGCGCGTAGCGCGCTCGGGGGCGAGGTGGCGAATGGCAGGACCGCAAGGACTTCGCCGGTCGTGGTTCCCGCCCGCTGGCGCGGGCGGGAATGGCGCTGCAGCGCGTGGCAGGGTATCAGGCCGACTGACGACGCCGGCGTACGATTCCGAGGCCGGCCAGCGCCGAGGCCAGCAGCGGCAGACCGGCGGGCAATGGCACTGGCGCGGCAATGGTTTCGACGGTGATGGTCGCGATCGAGGCGTAAGCACTGAAGTTCAGCGGCGCAAGGTTGACCCCGGCGCTGTTCAGGAACAGCGCGAAATCAGCCCCGGAGGCAGCGCTCACCACGCCGCCCTCGGCAGCACCCTGGTTCGGGCCACCCTGGCCACCGGCGATACCGAACAGCGGATTGCCGGCAGAAGTCGCGAAATCGTTGATTTCAGTACCGGCATCGTAAACCGACAGAACGTTGAAACTGGCACTGGCGAAGGTGCCGTCCGGGATCCCGGCCAGGGCAATTGCCTGCGGATTATCGTTGCCGATAAAAAAATCGGATGTTGGCAGGAGCATGGCGGCGAAACTCAGAAAGCTGTTGCTGCCGTCGCTGGCAATGCTGAAATCCCGACTGGCGCTCGCGCCTGGCGCCAATAGGCCACCGATGGCACCGCCGACCCCGGGCGCGGCCAGGGTTCCACCGAGCAGGGTCGGATCGCCGTCTTCCGCGATTGATTCCAGCGCCGCACTGGCGCCGCTGCCGGCGTCAAACACCTCGAACGTACCGTCGTGAAAACCGACCCACAGCGGCGTCAGCCAGGTACCCGTTGCGGGTGCGTTGTTGGTGATCGTGACGCGAACGTCGGCGGCCTGCACTGCGGCGGTGGCGAACAGTGCAAGTACCGCGACCAGACGCGCATACGAATTTGCAGATGACATACATTCCTCCTCGTTTGATGTTTATTGATATCGCGGGCCGTGTTGCGGCGCGCAGCACGGCCTCTAATCACCAATACGCAGCGAGGCGGTATTTCGATGCGCCCTGAATATCTGGCGCGAGAACGAACTCAGCGCGGACGTAACAGCAGCGCGCCGACAAGCGCGCCGAGCGGTCCCAGGGCGAGACCGGGCAAAAGGTGGAACAGCAGTCCATGCAGTGGGATATACATACACGCGAACTGCATCAACAGCGCTGGGATGGCGCCGGCGGCCAAACCCAACAGCAGGCCGGTCCAGCCGCCATGCAGTGGCCAGCGCCGGCGTGCGAGATAAAGCCCGATGGCCAACGCCGGCAGCCCGATCACGGCAGTGTCGAACCAGCACAATTCGCGTTTACCGCTCATCGACGGCTCCAGCGCCGGCGCATGCAGGCCATAGGCCAGCAAGCCGATCCACAGCGCCAGCAGCGCCAGGGCCGGGATCGCGGCCTCGAGCGGCGCGCGCATGGCCGGCACCGTAAGCTTCATGCCAACCAGGCCGAGCGCGATGATGGCAGCGCCGGCAACCACGGTTTCGAGCAGGAACCGCGGCGATCGCAGGAGCTGTGCGGTGCTGTCGGCGCGCATCGGCCCGTCCAGCAACAGAACTGCGAGGCTGAACAACAGCGCAGCAACCAGCCACGACAGGGTTGTGGTGGTGATGCGACCAGCGCCGCGGATCGGCTTGAGATCGGCGGCGAGCGCGGCGATCAGCTGTTCTCGTTGTTTGTTCATGTTGGTAATCCTTCCGCTTCCAGGGTCTTGCGGATGTCGTTCAGGCCGCGCCGCAGGCGCGCCTTCAATGCGCTTTCTGATATGCCCAGCCAGTCTGCCGCCTCGGCCGCGGTACAGCCGGCATACTGGGTCAGGGCGACCGCTTCGCGATAGTCGGGTTTGAGATTCTCCAGGGCTTTGACACCATCGAGCCGACGATGGAGTTCGTTCGGGTCGCTGATCAACTCGTGCACGTCGACACCACGCGCAGCCCGTTCGCCGCGCCCGCGTCGCAGCACATCGATAGTGCGATGGCGCACCACGGTGAACAGCCAGGGCCGGAACGGCCGCGCCGGATCGTAGGTGTGACGCGCCTTGTGGACGCTGAGCAGGCATTCCTGCACGCAGTCCTCGATGCTATCGATAGGCCCGAAACGAACCCGGATATAGGCCTCGATCACCTGGCCGATTTCGCCGAGCAACTGTTCATAGGCGCGCTGATCGCCAGCATGGGCCAAAGCCATCCAGGCCGCCCAGCGCTGCTCGTCGGCCTGCCAGGCCGGTGGCGTCGATGTGCTGCGATCGCTGATGCGTTGCTCCTCTGACAGGGTGGTGAAAAACTACTGCGGAGGTCGTGCGCCGGCCCATTCTCTGACCTCTCTCGCTACTGACTATACGCAGGCGGGCGGCGAATCGATGCGCGTGCGCCTCAGCGCCGGGCGAAAAGCCGGTATGATCCCCCTTCCCTGCCAGGACCACGGAGAACGAGCCCATGCTGCAATGGAAAATCGGCGATACCACTATTACCCAACTGCTGGAAATGTCGGATGACACCGGCGGCGTACCGGTGCTGCCGGTCGCCACCCCGGACAAACTTGCGGAGATACCGTGGCTGAAGCCGCACTTCGTCAGCCCGTCCGGCAATCTGATCCTCAATATCCAGATGCTGATCATCGAAACGCCGACCCGCAAGATGGTCGTCGATACCTGTATCGGTAACGACAAGACGCTGAACATGGAAGGCTGGGCCAACCTGCAGTTGCCGTTCATCGAAGATCTGAAAAAACTCGGCCATGATCCGGACTCGGTCGACACGGTGATCTGCACGCACCTGCATGTCGATCATGTCGGCTGGAACACGCGCAAGGTCAAAGGTAAGTGGGTGCCGACGTTCCCCAACGCGCGCTACGTGATGGTCGGCAAAGAGTACGAGTTCTGGCGCGACATGGAAGAAGACCCGTTCGGCGAAGTATTCGGTGAATCAGTAGCGCCCATCTTCGACGCCGGGCTGGCCGACCTCGTCGAGCCCGACCACGTCGTCGGCGACGGGGTGTATTTCGAATCGACACCGGGACATACGCCCGGACACGTCAGCGTGCACATCGATTCCAACAACGAGAAAGCGATCATCTCCGGCGACATGATGCACCATCCCTGCCAGATCGCGCGGCCCGAATGGGTGACCCCGTTTGACGCCGATAACGACGCGGCGCTGGCCACTCGCAAAGCGTTTCTTGAACGTTATGCCGACCAGCCGGTGCTGGTGCTGGGCACGCATTTCGCCAACCCGGTCGCCGGACACATCGTGCGCGACGGCAAAACCTTCCGTTTCGACGTCTGACCCGAGAGTGAGCGAAATCACACAGGACCTCGACCATGAGTAAACAAATCAACTGGTATTACTTCCGCAAGGGCTGAACCAGCTGTACCAGAGCCTCCAAGTTTTTGGCGGCCAGCGGACTGGAGCCCAAAGAAACCGTGCCGGCGTCGCGCAAGCTCGGTGCTGCTGAGGCCGCCGAACTGGCGGCCAAAGCGAACACGGTCATCGTTGCCAAGGGCAAGAAGGTCAGTACCTTCAAGCCCGGTACAAAGCCGGCCGCCGATGTCGTCGAGGCGATGCTCGGCCCCACCGGCAACCTGCGCGCGCCGACCCTGGTAACCGGCAAAACAGTCATCGTCGGCTTCAACGAGGAGGCCTACGGCAGCACCCTCGGCTGAGCGCTGCGGAAACGGGGACATTCTCCGTTTCCAGTTATCCACAGCGCAGGAATCGGGGACATTCTCCGTTTCCCGTCGTCCTCAGGGCGGGGGGGGTCAGGTGTAGCGGCGCTCCAGGCGCGCGCGGGCCGGCTCGAAAAGATTGATCCTGTCGAGGTCACCGTCGGCCCATTCGACCACGCGTGGGTCCATCAACCGGTAGAATAGCGGCGGCACCATGGCGGCAAGGAACATCAGCGAGTAGCAGTAGGGCAGCACCGGCGCCTGCGCTTCGTCGCGCAGGGCGTGGTACCAGCGCGTCGAACGCGAATGGTGCGGCGAGTGGCGGACGAAGTTTACCAGCAGGTTGTTCGACATCAGCATGTTGGTGTTCCACGACACCTGCGGGGTCGGCCGCTGGTAGCTGCCGTCGGCGTTCTGTACCCGCTTCAGCCCGTAATGCTGGCAGTATTCGATCAGGCTCAGATACCACCAGCAGACGTACATCTGCAGCAGCAGCATCGGTAACACAATCCAACCAAAAGCCAGGGTCAGCGCGCCGAACAGAACTACCGTGATCAGCAGCTGCTGCAGGGTTTCGTTGCCCGCGTCCCACACCCCGCGCCCCTTGCGCGCAAGCCGTTCTTTTTCGAGACGCCAGGATTCGCGGAAAAATCCCGGCTGCTGGCGGCGCGCGCCGAAATGGTAGAGCGACTCGCCCATGCGCGAACTGGCGAGGTCTTTCGGCGTCGCGACGTCGACATGATGGCACTTCTGGTGCGCGACCATGAATTGCCCGCAACCGGCGATGCCGAGGAAAAACTTACCCAGGCGTCGATGCCGGCGCGCGGTCTTGTGTCCGAATTCATGCCCGACCGCGAGCGCCAACCCGGAAACGATGCCCATCGACACCGAGATGCCGACATAATCGAGCAGCGACAGGCTGTGATTGGCAACGAACCAGCACACCAACACGAAGTTCACCAGATAGGCTGGCGCAGAGCTGAACAGAACCCGCTCGTAGTAGGGATCGAGCTCAATCTCGTCGAGAGCTTCGGCGGGCGGGTTGTTGTCGTCCCTGGCCAGCAGCTCATCGAGCAAGGCGATCACCACGAACCAGAATATCGCGGTCAGCCAGTACAGCAGCGGCGCTTCGTAGCGCGCCGCGAGCAGGCAACTGACGGCGGGTAACAGCGGTAGAAACGGTTGCGTCAGCCACAGCGCTCGACGCCGATCGACGTACGGCGCAGACGTTGCGACGGTACTCATGTTTGTAATCCTGATCGCATCAATCCGACTCCCATGCGCCTTCACGCTGAAAATTGACAACC
>CALOBG010000128.1:0-10270 GCA_942490995.1 uncultured Gammaproteobacteria bacterium | reverse complement strand
CACGGTAGCGCGCAAGCGCGTTGTCGGTACCGTTACCGACGAAATTACCCTGCTTGACGTCTTCGGCAGCGGCGGCGAGGAACGCCGCAACACGCGATTCGCGCTTGCCGGCCTCGCCGGCCCGCGCACGCGCAGCGGCCAGCTCAGCCTGAATATCGCGCAGATCGAGCAGTCCCGGAGGTAACCCCTCGAGGTGATCGGCAAGGTCCTCGGCGGCGTCGAGCCGGCCATCGGCCAGCGCCGTGGCGATCGCGTCGACCACGCGACCGCCGCTCAGACGCAGACCATGCTCGGCGTCAGCGTGGCCAGGGCTGATTTCGTACGCGCGTCGGTAGAATGCCAGCGCGCTGGTCATGGTCGGCTCGTAAACCTGGCCGGCGGCCAGCGCGCGGTCACCCTGGGCCACCAGGCGCGTGGCCTTGGCGGCGCCGAACATCGAGTTTGGCAGCACGCCGGTGTAGGCCGCGTAGCCGGTCATGGCGGCGATCAACAGCGCCGCGGCGATGATATACGCCCGGCGATGCGAGGTCCGTTCCGGCGCCGTCGGCAGCAGTTCAGTGGGTTGCTGGCTATAGCCGTTCGCGCTACCGCCCTGGCTTCGATTACTGCGCGGCTCCGATGCTGGAGCGCTTCGCGGCCGCGCCGATCCGCTGTCCTCGGGTGGCGTCGGCGCCGTCTGTGGACGGCTTGAAGCACGCCGCCCGCTGGCCGCCGGCGGCGCACTTGCGACGCTACCGCGTGGCGGGGTCGCCGCGCGCTGCCCCTCATTGTCGGCGTTACCCCTGGCGTAGGGATTGACGACCGTGCCACCGGGCAGCGGCACTGGCTCTGTCGCCAGGGCGCTGAAGCGGGTGCGCGCGTCGTCGGCCGGCGGCGCGTACAGGTTTTCCAGTACCGCGGTTTCGGTCGAAGTCGAAAACTCGAAATACTGACGCCACTCGGCAACGCTCTGCGGACGCTTGGTTTCGTTAAAAAACAACGCGCAGTCGACCGCGGCGAGAAAACTTGGCGAATACTGCCCGGCGCCGATCTCACTGGCCGAAACAAACACATCGCGTTCGGCGCGCAGGATCGCCTCACTGCGATCGATGGCTGCCATCGGCTGGAGCCCGGTCAGGCACCGGTAAAGGGTCGCGCCCAGACCATAGATGTCGGTCCACGGTCCCTGGCGATCGCTTTTCGAATAATACTGTTCGAACGGCGCATAGCCGGGCGAAACCACGCTGGTGAGGGTGCGGGTCTCCTGGCCGAGGGCCTGCCGCGCCGAGCCGAAATCGAGCAGCACCGGGTGGCCATCACTGCGGATGAACACGTTCGAGGGCTTGATATCGCGGTGGATAAAACCCTGCGCATGGATCGTCTCCAGGCCTTCAAGCAACGGGATCACGATCTGCACGAGATCTTTCTCGGGCAGAGTGCGCCGCTGATCGAGAACCTGCTGGAGGCTCACGCCCTGCTGGTATTCCATGACCATGTAGGCGGTGTTGTTGGCCTCGAACACGCTCAGTACCCGGACGATGGCCGGGTGTTTGAAACGCGCCAGGGTGCGCGCCTCGGTCAGAAACCGTTCCAGCCCCCAGCGATAGCGCGCGTCCTGCGCGGTGGAAGCCGGGTAAACAGAAAAGTCGCCTTCGCGGACCGCCAGCTCCATCGGCAGGTATTCCTTGATCGCGACATGCTGATCGAGGTTGGTGTCGTAGGCCAGGTAGGTGATACCGAAGCCGCCCTGGCCGAGGATTTTTTCGATCTGATACCAGTGGAGCTTATGTCCCGCGCGCAGCGAGTTCCTGAGCTTTTGTTCGTCGCTCATGGCTGGCTGTTGTCGTAAACGTGGCTCGCCGCGCAGGTCGGCAAGGCTATTCGTAGAGGGCCGAGCGGGCCTTGACGTAGGTCTGCTTGAGACAGATCCGGCGCCCTTCGAAAGTCAGCAGATCGAGGCCGCGCAGGACCACGCTGCCGTCAGGCTTTTCGATATGCAGGTGCCAGCTGCTCATCACCTTGCCGGCTTCGGCGTCGATGAAGGTGTCGTCTTCGACGAACTTCATGGCCCCGTACTTGCCGGCGAATTGCGGTTCAAAGGCGGCACGTATGGCGGCAGTACCGGTGCTTCGCGTGCCGTCGAGTTCGTCGTAGGTCGCGGCAGCGGTAAAAAAACTCATGACCCGATCGAGGTCATTGCGGTTGAAGGCGTCAAGGAACGCCAGGGTCAAATCGTAGAGTTCCTGTTTACGGTCAGACATCATCGCGCTTCCGGTTTCGACACGGCACCCGGCATCTTAACTTGAATCCCGCCGCGGTGTGCTCAGCTCGTGGCGCCGCGAAAACGCAGGTAGTCAGCAGCGGTTTCGGCCGGACGCTCGAGCATCGGCACATGGCCCATGTCGCGCATCAGCACCGCTTCGGCGTTGGCCAGACGTTCGACGACGATGTTGAGACCGGAGTGATGCAGGATCCGATCGTTGTCACCCCATACCACCAGGCTGCGCGTGGCCAGTCCGTCGATGCGTCCTTCCAGCGCGATCGGGTCGGCAAAAATTTCGGCGAATATTTTTTCGTTGAACGGCGCTTCGTTTCGAGCGCGTTCAAGCAGCGGTCGCTTGAACTGCGCCGGCATCGGTGGAATGACATGGAAACACAGTTCGCTCAGACGATCGAAGTCTTCCATGGTCGCGGCGATGAGCGGGTTTTCGCCGGCTTCCATCGCGGTCAGCACCTCACTCGCTGCGGCGCTCATGGCGCCAGCGGGCGCCAGCAGCCACAGGCTTTCGACGCGCGCCGGCGCGTGGGTGGCATACATGGCAGCGAGATAGCCGCCCATCGAATTGCCGCCGAGATGAAACTTGTCGAAGCCCAGCGCGTCAGCGATGCCGTCGATGCGCTTGAGCTGGGCGTCGAGCCCGTAGCTCGCCTCGGCTTGCCGCGAGGCGTCGCCGAAACCCGGCAGGTCCGGCGCATAAACATGGAAATGGCGCGTCAGGAACGGCGCGATCATGGTCCAATGGTCCTTGTTGGCGGCAAAGCCATGCAATAACAGCAGCGGCTCACCCGTGCCGCCTTCGAGGTACGGCACGTCGTGCCCGTCGACCTCGAGGTGTTTGAGCTTCAGACCACCATTACGGCGGGCCAGTGCCATGGCGGCGGTGAAGGCCAGCCCCGGCGCAAGGAAATAAATGGCGACCAGGGTCAGCATCAGCGCGCCGACGATGATTAGCGTCCAGACCAGCATGAGGCTCCGCTCCTTTATCCGTGTCGCGCGCGCAACGGCAGAACGATGTGCGAGGCGCGCGCGGGGTCATGGTAGATGCGCTGCAGGGCCGGCTCCAGTCGTGCGGCTTCATGGGCCATTTCGCCGGTATTGGGATTGCGGTCGTAGCGCGGGAAGTCACTGGACGTGATCAATACCGCAAGCCGGTGCCCGGCCGGGATCACGATCGAGGTTGCCCATAGATCGATGGTATAGCGCTCCAGGGCACCCGGTTCGAGCAGGCTGCGCGTGTGGCCATCGCGCAGCGAAGCCCGCATCACGCCATCGCAGATGTTGATCATGCGCCCGTCGTCATGCACTTCACAAAGCTTGATCATCCAGTCCGTATCGGGACCGGAGGTGCTGGCGAAAAGCTCGGCGGTGAGGATGCCGGTGATCTCGAGATCGCTGACCAGTGGCGTCGAGGTATAAACCAGCACATCGCGGCGCGCCGCGATGGCGCGCTGGTCGACCGGACCGGCCGCATATTGCGGCGGCAGGAGCAGGTTGCCGCCGGCGGTCGGGCACGGATCGTGCGGATCGTAAACATAGCTTGCCGGTGGCGCTTCGCGCTGCGGGGCGCTCGGTCCGAAGCTGCCGTCAGGGCCGAGATACCAGGGTACCGGCACCACGTCGGGCGGCGGCCAGCTGTCCTCGTCGCGCCAGCGGTTGGCACCCTGCACAAAAAGCTTGACCGGCGCCTCGTCGTCGAGGCCATTGTTATCGCCTTTCAACCAACGGTCGAACCAGCGCAGCTGCAGCTTGGTCAAATCTTCCTTGAGATCGAGGAACATGCCATTCGCACGAAAGCCGAAATCGACATCGCCGACCACGTTCTGGAACATGCCGTGCGCCCACGGGCCGACGATCAGTTTGCTCTGCTCGCGTGCGGTCTGCGTAGCAGCGTTCTCGCGCATGCCGGTGAAATGTTCGAGATCCGCCGCGAGCAGCAGATCATGCCAGCCGGCGATACTCAGACTTGGCACCCTGACCTCGGCATGGCGGTTGGAAAACAGCACCGAATCGGTCCAGGCATCTGGCGCGGGGTGGCGCATCAGCTCAAAGAAAAACGGCACGAAGCGCGCGTCATCGGGGCGCGCGGCAGCCATCTGGTCGAGCGGCAGGCTGGCCACGACCTCGGCGAAGCCGTCGATGTCGTCGAACAACTGCATGAAAGGCACACCGAGTTCACGCGGATCCTGGCACGCCCGCACCAGCGCCGCGGGTCCGATGGCGCGCAAGGCCCACATCGCCAGGGTGCCGATGTTGAGCGCCCCGCCGCGCCAGAAATGATTCCGCCAGAAATCATTGGGCGCGGTGGTGGGTGATATCGCGCCGAGCGCGGCGTGCCCGGACAGCGCGGCCAGCCACGACGTGCCGCCCATGTACGACAGGCCATAACAACCGACCCGGCCGCTGGCATAGGCCTGGCCGGCCGCCCATTCGATGCTGTCGTAGCCGTCGTCAAGTTCGTTGCGATATGGAAAAAAGACGTCACCCTCCGATGCCCAGCGCGCGCGCACGTCCTGGATCACGACAGCGTAGCCGGCGGCGGCGGCGCGCACCGGATCGAGCGTCATCGCCGTGATTGGCCACAGCTCTTTGTTGTACGGCGTACGTTGCAACAGGACCGGGTGCTTGCCATCGCCGCTGGGGCGATAGACGTCGGCCCGCAGGCGCACGCCGTCGCGCATCGTCACGTCGACATTTTTTTCAATCAGAACGGTCATTGCCTTACCTTTTGACGCGTGTTCAAGCGGCGTGGTGGGCCGAGGCCGGGTTCATGGTTCGTCACGGGTGCCGGTATTGCGTGCAGGCGGCTGGCCTCCGGCGACGAAGCGTTCGAGCATATCGCGGTGGACGTCGAGCAGGGCCAGCCAGTTTTTCAGGAACAAGGTGCCGGCGAACGTCAGTGAATACATGCGCCGGGCGGGGCCGGCAGAACTGGTATCCCAGATCGACGTTACCAGCCCGAGCCCTTCCATTTGTCGCAGTGCACGATAAATAGAGCCCTTGTTGTACTCGCCGAAACCGGCCTCGTTGAGGCGCTGGACCAGTTCATAACCGTACGCGGACCAGCCTTTAAGCATGGCGAGGAGGTGTGCGTTGAGCATTTCGCCCGTCGGATGGACCGAGGTGCCCGAGCTATCTTCTTGTTTTGGCATCGTTTTACCTGGCAGGCTCAAGAAATCGCAAATAGTTTAGCCGATTATCTAGATGCATATTGCATCTAGATTCAATGCAGCTTAATATTGCATCGCAACAAAGTTACAGCGGGCTCGAAAACCCGCGCAACAGCCTAACTCAGGAGATCCCGAAAATGGCCACTAAAAAATCCACCAAGACTGAAATCCCGCAGAAAATCGCCGATTCGGCCACTGCCTATATCGAGCGTATCGCGGAATCACACGAGCGTTTTGCCGAAGGTGTCGAAACCACTCGCGAGCGTAACGCCCGTATCGCCGACAAGTTCATCGAAGCCATGATCGCCGGCCAGCGTGACGCTATCAAGCTGACCCGCACCGTCGCCGCGGCACCGACCGACTACAGCAAAAACATGGAAGCTGTCATGGAGTCGTTCAGCACCGCCCAGGAACGCACTCTGGACGTCGCCAAGACCCTTTACCGCGAACAGGCTGAAGCCGGCGCCGAGCTGCGTGGCCTGCTTGAGCGCACGTTCGAATCGAGCAAGGCGTTTACCAAGCCGTTCGAAAAAATGAACGAAATGTGGGCACAGGCAGCGAAGTAACTCGCGTCATCTGACTCCAAATTCGGGAACAGCAGCGCAAGCACACCGGTGACAGGATGATGGTTCACAACGACGGCGCAGCCGCGGCGATGTACGACGCCCTTAACGGCGGAATTTTCGAACACGACGATGCCATCGAACATGCCTTGACGCCATTGTGGCGCGAAGCGCGCTGGGGGTTGGAATGGGCACGCCTGCGCTGGAGCCCGACCTTTTACGGGGTCGGTGTTCCACGCGGGCGCGGCCAGCCGGTCCTGCTGATCCCGGGGTTCATGTCGGGCGACATCCTGATGCTGGAAATGCATCGCTGGCTGAAACGTATCGGCTACCGTTCATCGCTGTCCCGTATCACTTGGAACAACGACTGCCCGAACCGCACGGCCGGCAAACTTACCCACCGCATTCGCATGCTGGCCGACAAAACCGGTAGCAAGATCAGCCTGGTCGGACACAGCCTTGGCGGCATGCTGGCGCGCAGTATCGTGCAGGACGCCCCGGACTACGTCGACCGGGTTATTTCCTTGGGATCGCCGTTTCGCTCATTGGTTAAAGCCCACCCCGCCGTGATCGGCATCTGGGACAAACTCAAGATTAACCAGGGCGGGCTGATCGGACGCAACCTGCACGCGTCGTGCGGCACCGGCCATTGCACCTGCGGTTTCGTGCGCAATATGAGCATGCCGCGCGGGGTTGACGTACCGCAGTTCGCGGTTTATTCGCGCCTCGATGGCGTCGCCGACTGGCGAAGCTGTATCAACGATGACCCGACCACCAATGACGAGGTTTCGTGCACGCATATCGGCATGGTCTTCAGCGCCCCGGTTTACCGCGCGGTTGCCGCGCGGCTCGCACAGGACACCCAGGCCACAGCCCGCTCGGCCTACACGCCAGATAACTGGAAGGATGCTTAAGTTATGAGTAAAGAAGACAGCATGGATCCCATTCGCCTGTGGCGCGAATGGTTCATCAAATCCGAGAAGGCGTGGAGCGATACGCTGACCGAGATGATGGGTGATGAGCGCTTTTCTGACGGCATGGGCCGCTACATGCACGAAGCTCTGCATACGCACCGCATGTTCGGCGAATCGATGGGTCAGTTCCTTGCCAATCTGAACATTCCTTCGCGCAGCGACATTCTCGATATGAGCGATCGCCTCGCCCACATCGAAGACACCTTGAACAATATTCAGGTCGAACTACGCGGCCAGCGCACGCAACTGACCAAGCTCGCCAGTGGCACGGGCAGCAGCGAGGCGCCCAAACGTCCGGCGCGCACCCGTAAGCCTGAAGCTGACGCCAGCTAAGTGCAGTCGCGTCATTCCACGAGGCCAAATCTGATGGAACCAATAGCCGCAAAACCGGCGCAGAACGATTTCGATGCCAACGTCGGCCGTATTATCGAGCGCGCCATTTCGCGCAACATCCCCGGCCTGACCAGTCCCCTGCGCGAATCCGAACTCGACGTCGGACCGACGCCTAAAGAACTCGTCTACAGCAACGAAACGGCACGCCTGTTCCACTACACGCCATTGCTCGACGAGATCTACCGCGTGCCGCTGCTGATCGTCATGTCGCCGGTGGCGAAGGGCTATATCCTCGATCTGGCCCACGGCCAGAGCCTGGTCGAATACCTCATGCTGCAGGGCCATGATGTCTACATGATCGACTGGGCCGGCCCGCGCCGCGAACAATCCGGGCTCGGTCTCGCGGAATACGTGATCGATATGGTCGGCGGTTGCGTCGACGCCGTCATTGAAGACAGTGGCGTCGATGAAGTGACGCTGGTCGGCTACTGCATGGGCGGCATGCTGAGTGCGATGTATACCTCGCTCAATCCCGACGGACCGGTCAAGAACCTGGCCTGCTTCACTACGCCGGTCAACTCCGATGGCATGGAACTGCACAAGAAGTGGATGACCTCGCCGTCTTTTGACATCGACCGTATCGTCAACGCGCTGGGGAACATTCCCGGCGACTTCATCAACCAGTCGATCCAGGCGCTGCGTCCGTTGCAGCGCAGTGCCAACCAGTTGAAGCTGTTGAACAACGTACAGGACGACGCCTTCGTCAAGGCCCACCTGCGCTTCGACCGCTGGGCGGTGGACCAGTTGCCGATCCCCGGCAAGCTTGCCAGTTCGCTGGCCAAGGATTTCATCCTCGGCAACAAGATGGTCAACAACGAACTCGAGCTGCGCGGCAAACGCGCTGACTTCTCGAGCATTCGAGTACCATTCCTGCACGTCGCCGCGCTCTACGACCACATCGTGCCCTCGGCGGCGTCGAAAGATTTCATTAACATGGTGTCGAGTACCGACAAGCAGGAAATTGTCATGAAGGGCGGCCACGTCTCGCTGGTTGCGGGCGGCAACGCGATCTTCCGGCTCTGGCCACAACTCGATTCATGGCTCAGCGCGCGCGCGACCTGAAGCCGCCGACACTTTCCATCTGCAAGGATTTCACTATGTCACGTGACGCGGTTAAACAAGCTCTGGCACAGTACCCCAGCGACGTCAAAATCGGCGGCAAGACCTTTAACGTGCGCGTCATGACCACCGACGACGGCCCCGCCCTGATGGAATTCGCGCGGAATCTGCCGGCGCACGACACCCTCTACATGCGTCGTGATCTGACCAGCCAGGCCGGCATCGACTCCTGGATCGAAGATATCGAAGACGGCGTGATCTACTCTCTGCTGGCCAGCGACGCCGAGGGCGTGGTCGGCTTCTCCACCATCCACCTCAATCGCCTCGAGTGGACCCGCCATGTTGCCGACATCCGTGTCGCGACCGGCGAACGGGCACGCCGCACCGGCGTTGGTCGGTTTCTCGTCCGTGAAGGCTTCAACCTCGCCCTGGCCCTGAACATCGAACGCCTGCTGGCCCGCATGACTCCCGATCAGGAGGGCGCGCGGGTACTGTTCGAAGAACTCGGCTTCACCCCGGAGGCGCTGCTCAAAGACTACGTCAAGGATCGTGACGGTAACTACCACGATATGCTGATCAAAGCCTGCAACGTCGAAGCGTTCCTGTCCCAACGCGAGGCATTCGGCCGCGCCTGAACCCGTCCCCCGCCGGATCGGATTGGCTCAAAAACTCCGCCCCGCTGCGACCCGGCGGCTATTGAATCGCGCTGTCGCGCCCCCATTTAACCGCTAAGGCCGGTGGCGACCACCTTCGCTGCCCGGCCCGCACGGCTACATATTCGAGGGCGCAGGCAGCACGCCATGCAGTACAAAGACTACTACGACATACTCGGACTGGGCCGCGATGCCAGCGCCGATGAGATCAAGCGCGCCTATCGCAAGCTGGCGCGCAAGTTTCATCCTGACGTGAGCGAAGAAGCCGACGCCGAAGAACGCTTCAAGGAAGTCCAGGAAGCCTACGAAGTGCTCAAGGACACGCACAAGCGCGAAGCCTACGACCGCCTCGGCAGCAACTGGCGCCAGGGCGAGGACTTCACGCCGCCGCCCGACTGGGATCCGGAGTTTTCCTTCCGCCGCGGCGGATTCCAGGATGCGGCCGATTTCAGCGAATTTTTTTCCTCGATATTCGGGCAACGTCCGGGCGCCGGCCATGCCCGCGAACGGGGTTTTCAAATGCGCGGCGAGGACCGCAACGTACGCGTATCGATCAGCCTCGAAGACGCCTGGGCCGGGCGCATCGCGCGGCTTTGAGTTCCTGATGCCGGAAATCACTGCCGCGCAGCGAAGTCACCCAGGTGCGGCGTTCGATCACGTGACCATCCCGCGCGGCGTCACTGCCGGTCAGCGCATCCGTCTCGCCGGCCAGGGCGGCGCCGGCTTCGGCGGCGGCCCAGCTGGCGATCTGTTCCTCGAAATCGAGTTCGAGCCGCACCGCCTGTTCGTCGTCGATGGCCACCGTGACATCTACCTCGAACTGCCGGTCGCGCCGTGGGAAGCAGCGCTCGGCGCACGGGTCAACGCCCACCCTGGGTGGTAAAGTCGAACTCACGATCCCGCCGGGATTACAGATCCGGTCGCCGGCTGCCGCCTCAAGGGCAAAGGCCTGCCTGGAAAAACCCCTGGCGACCAGTATGTGAGCCTCAAAATCGTCACACCTGACCCCGAGTAACGATGAATAACGCGAACTCTATCGACGCAATGGAATCGATGCCCTTCGATCCACGCGCCGAGATGGCGGCCTTCGAATCGATGAGCAATTCGACACCGCTCGAGGCCCCGGCGTTGCTGCTCAACGACGATATCGAGATCGGGCTCGAGGACATGAACCCGCATGCGGTGTGCGTGCAGAACTGAT